>CALULQ010000079.1 GCA_944321525.1 uncultured Paraprevotella sp. | reverse complement strand
CAGCTATGCCAACATGGACCAGACAGACGTAACGGCCATGGAAATGGCCTACATAGCCCTGACGGCCAAGGCCAAGGAGCTCCAGACCCTCTCGGGGCTGTATGCCGACGTGAAAGCTGCCTATGAGGCCGCCAAGGCCGAGGCCGGAAACTCCACAGAGACCGCCGAAGGCGCAAAAGCCACCTTCGAAGCCGCACTGGAAGCCCAGGCGGCGGCCCTGGATGCCGCCACCACGGCCGAGGAACTGAACGCCGTGGCCGAAGCCGTGGAGACGGCCCGGCAGGCCTATGTCGTCAACGCCCGGCCGAACGTCGGCTGCACGCTGGACTACACGTTCAAGATCGTGAACCCCTCGTTTGAAACGGGAGACCTCACCGGATGGACCGCCACCACGGCCAATGACACCGGCGTGAAGCCCAACTCCAACGGCACGTACACCATCAACAATGCCGACGGGGACTATGTATTCAACACCTGGGGCGGCACAGCGGAAAAGGACGTGCAGCAGACCGTGACGGGACTGCCCGCCGGCGTTTATTCGCTCACCGTGTTGCTGGCTTCCGATGCCGGCATCAGCGTCAATGTCACCGCAGGCTCCGTGACGAACACGTTCACGTTGAGCAAAGACAAGGCCAACGGAGAAGACTTCTCCGTGGAGAACGTGACTGTCGGAGAAGACGGACAGCTCCTGGTCAAGGTGGCCTCCAACGACTGGTACAAGGTGGACAACTTCCGTCTGAACCGAGTGGGCATGGCAACGGCCAGCGTGGCCATCACCGAAATCACCCCGGCTCCGGAAGATGAAACGCTCGAAGAAGGCATCTCCGAATTCACCCTGACCTTCGACAAGGATGTAACCCTCAATGCGGGCGAAGACGCTCCGGCCGCCACGCTGACAAGCAGCAGCGATGTACAGATTGCCCTGACCGCCACCGCAGTGGAAGGTGCAGCCAACCAAATCAAGCTCACCCCGGCCGAAGCCGTGACGGAAGCCGGCACTTATACGCTGAACATCCCCGAAATGCTCGTGCTCGATGCCGGAGGCAACTACAATGCCGCCACGACACAGGCTTACGTCATTCCTGAAAAGCCCGTCACCACGGAAACCTACGAATATGAAAGCGTGGATCCGGCCGCTGGCAAGGTGGAAAGCCTGAAGGACATCACCCTCACCTTCGCCGAAGGCACTTTCGCCTTCGTCAACACGGAAGCTGAAGGAAAGGCTTATTTGCTGAACATCGACACCGAAGAGCAAATTGAAGTGACTTTGGAGTCCGCTTCGAAAGACGCTGAGACCGACCTGAACAAGATTCTCGCGGTAGTGGCCGAAGACGTGACCGAAGCCGGTTCCTACACGCTGGTCATCCCGGCCAAAGCCATCGCGGAAGGCAACGACAAGGAGAACTCCCGCGTCGTGGACTACTCGCCCGAAATCCGCATCGACTACACCATCGAGAAAGAAGAAGGCGACGGCATCCAAGCCATCTTGGCACAGGGAGGCACGGCAGACATCTACTCCGTGACGGGCTTGCTCGTGAAGAAGAATGCCACGGCCAACGACGTGAAGGCCCTGAAGAAAGGCATTTATATCGTCAACGGCAAGAAGTTCATCAAGAAATGAGGTCCGGAAAAGACCATCATGCTACCATTACAATTAGGGCGCGCCAATGGCGCGCCCTAATTCTTTCCCGCTTGTCCCGTCCTTGCGTTCCGCTCTCTCCGTCTCCAACCCAAGGGCCAATCGCCACCCATTGAAGACCATCGGAAACCACAAACTTACGCACAAGCCAGCAAACATGGCAAGACAGACACGCCAAACGGCCCGCCCGTCCAAACCATCTCTATTTCAGGCCGTTTTTCTTCAGAAGGTCAAGCAGTTCGGCAAGCGTAACGGATTCACGTTCCGCCTTGTCGTAGATGAAGAGCAAATTGATGTCCATTTCCTCCACGGCCACCACCACGGTGAACGTGATGACCCTCGCCCCGCCACTCTTTCCACGGCCTTTCGAAGTGATGGCCATACGGATTTTGCGCAGGCCGCCGCCCAAGTCAGTGCCAAGACGCGGATGGGCAAGAATGTCTTCACCCAGCTTCCTGATATCATCCTTTAGCGAAGGATATCGTTTCCCCAACCGTTTGGCTTCTTTTTCAAAAGACTTCTGGACTTTAAGTTTATAGTTCATTCTCCCATTCTTTCATAAAATCCTTAAAGTCCCTTGTCCTTCCCGCCTTCAGGTCCTTGAGTCCTGCGTCGATGCCGGCGAGTATTTCTTCCTTGCTGATGTACTCCTCTTCTTCCTGCAAGTCCTCCACCAGCTTGTCCAACAACCATTGCTTGTTTTCCGTGGATCGTGACTGTATCATTTTCCACAGACTCTCCATTGAAACCGTTGCGTCCATGTCTATTCTCCTTTCTCGTTGTATGTCAAGGGCAAAGTTATGAAAATATTCCGGATTTCTGCGGTTTGCCGGATAAAAATGTATCCCGGCGCAACGACGTCACTCCAACAAATACCCACCCTCAAAGTGGAAACCTTCGGCCTGCTCGCAGCCGGAAGAACACTCCCTTCGGTAACAACGGCTGGACAGAAACATGAAACAAAAGCCCCAACCACACCCGTTGACTTCAAGTTATTGAGAAACGGGATATGAACTTTCAAGCAAGAAATACGGCTTTTTCTTTGGCTGTCTTGGATTTATAACCTATCTTTGCCATGCAAGCTTGGGGGTAGCTTACACTGTGTTTTCTAACTTAACTACTAATTAAACAAAACCACTCTATGAAAAAAGTACTACTTAGCTTGGGTGCATTCTTGTTTGCCGTGGCCGGGTGGGCACAAGCCTGGCAGGACGTAACAGCTACCTACGTCAAGAATGCCGGAATGACCGAGAATGCGAACACGCAAACCGCATGGACCACGACGGGTCTGACGGACAATGGTCCAAGAGACGGATACAACATCTATGGCTTCTACTCCGGCTGGAGTTCATTGGATCGGACCGCCGGAAGCGCCACGCAGGAAATCACCTTGCCCGCGGGAAACTACAAACTGACGGGATACGGCTTCTTCCG
>CALULQ010000078.1 GCA_944321525.1 uncultured Paraprevotella sp. | reverse complement strand
GCCTTTGACGACACGGCACTCGAAGGCGCGCACGTGCACATCCTGGACGGCGACAGCAACGTCGTGGCGCGCACCGCCGCCACCGTCCCTTATACCACCGTGCGGTCCGGAAACACTGCCCATCGCTATAAAGATCCCTCCCGGGGCGCCGTCTTCGAGTGTACGGTGCCGAAGGGAGGGGATTACACCGTGGTGGCCAGCATGGTGGGGTATGAAACCAGGCGGACGCCGTTCCACGTGCCGCAGAGATACAGGAAGAGGCTGGACATCGGGGACATCTACCTGATTCCGCAACCGTCGCGCCTTGACGAAGTGACGGTGACGGCTACCAAACTGAAGATGTACTACAACGGGGACACGCTCGTCTACAACGCCGACGCCTTTGTGCTGGACCAACGGAACGTGCTGGAGGACCTCGTCAAGATGCTGCCGGGAGTGGAACTGCGCGACGGAAGGGTGTTCGCCAACGGCAGGTTCGTCGAGAGCATCATCATCAGCGGGAAGGACGTCATGCCGGGCAACCCTGCGGCACTCATGAAGATGCTCCCCGCCTACATCGTAGACAAGCTGAAGTTCTACGACCGGCAGGGAGAAGAGAGCAAGACGATGGGAAAGGACATGCTCGACGCCAGCTACGTGATGGACGTGTGCCTCAAGCGGGACTATCATGCCGCATGGCTCGGCAACGTGCAGGCCGGGGGAGGCACCGAGAAGCGGTGGGAAGGAATGGGCTTTCTCATGCGCTTCGACGACCGGCAGTATTTCAGCGTCAGTGCCGACGCCAACAACATCAGCCGCGAGCGCGAGAGTACGGACATTTGCACCATAGTAACCCCGTATGACGACCGGGAACTGACCAACCGGCAAGTGAACTTCAACTACTCTTACCACGCCACCGAGAAACTGCAGTTCAAGGCGGGCGGCTTCGCCAAAAGTCAGGATGACGGCCAGGAGGTGGAAGAAAAGCAGAAGCTGGCCCTCTCCGGCGGAACGGACATGTACAGGCTGCACGGCCGGACGGGCGACAGGACCTCCCGCTCATACGGGGGCAACATGTCGTTCTCCCTGCGTCCGCGGAAGGGATGGTACGGCAGCCTCGCGTATTCCTTCCAATACGGCAAGGACACGGACAACGGCGAAGAGCGCACCATGACCGCCTCGCACGACATCGACATGGCCGACCCGGCATGGCTGCAACCGGACGGACTGATGGAAGCGGCCCGCCATCCCGAAGGAATCACCAACGTCAACCTTGAGGGGAATGCCTCGTCCCGACATGCCTACACCCACAACGCCGGGACGGAATGGCACGTTGCCCTGGGCGGCAACCTGCTGAAGCTGAAAGCCGGCTACGCCCTGCGGCGCGACGACGGAGAGAACCGCCGCCAATATGCCGGCCGCGTGTTCGACGAAGGCACGACGACCGAGCGCAAGGACCTCCAGGACACGCGGATGGAGGAAGCCCGCACGACGGTGGTGGCCGAATACCCCATCAACTATGTGGAGAACGACCAAAGGCTGGGCATACTCCGGCCCTACTACTCCTTCATGCACGAAGACGGGCACGACGACCGCGCGCTCTTCCTGCTCGAGCCCAGCGACGGGGGCGGGGAAACCCGCCTCGTGGACGTGGCCAACAGCAGGGACATCAGGAAGCAACTGGACACGCACACATGGGGAGTGGACTGGTCGCATGAAATGCAGCTGCGCAACAAGGGCTGGCTGGCCTTCAACGCCCAGCTGCCCGTCAAGGCACAAGGGGTGGACGCGCGACTCGAACACGGGACGGCGCCCGACCGGCAGCGCAAGCGCTACCTGCTCTTCTCGCCCGCGATAGAGGTGAAATGGCATCCGGCGGCGGACGACAGGAGGGGAAACAAGACAGAACTGAGCCTGAAAGGATGGTGCAGCCAGACGCCCCCCGACGCCATACACCTGCTGAACCAGACCGACACCTCCGACCCGCTGGACACGTATGTGGGAAATCCCGCGTTGCGGAAACAGACCGACATGGGGCTCACGCTGGGATTGCGCCACTACTTCGAACGCCGCAAGCACAGCGCCTATGCCACGCTGGGCGGCACAAAGACCCGGGACGCCATCGGCGTGCGCTCGGCCTACGACGCCCAGAGCGGACTGAGGACCTTCATGCCCGTCAACACGGACGGGGGACACAAGGTCTCCGTGGAATGCGGATACAACCTGCCCCTCACCGCCGCCCAGACCTGCTGGCTCAACCTGTCGGCCAGATCAAGCCACACACGCTGTGCCAACCTGACGGTGGAGGGAGGCGGCGACATGGGAACCGCCTACATGCGGCTCTACGACTACCGCGCCCGGGCCAACCTGCGGTGGAACACGGCCAACCGGAAGGCGGAAGTGTCCTACACCGTCACCTACGGCGGCAACGGCATCCTGTCCGCGACCGCCCCCGACGACAAGGTGCAGGACCTGGGCAACCACCTGGCCATGACCTTCCGCCTGCCCGCCGACATCAACGTCTCCGCCAACTGCAACGTCGTCTCGCGCTTCGGATATTCCATGGCGTCGCTGAACAAGACGCTCGTGCTCACCGACGCGCAAGTGTCCAAGTCGGTCTGCAAGGGAAAGCTGGAACTGACCCTTTCCGCCGTAGACATTTTCCACCAACGGCAACACGTGCGCTTCGTCATGGACGCGGAGGGCCACACGGAAACGGTCGCCAAACGCTACGTCCCCGCCTATGTCCTGGCCACTCTAAGATACCAATGGTCGTACACTCCCAAGAAAAA
>CALULQ010000077.1 GCA_944321525.1 uncultured Paraprevotella sp. | reverse complement strand
CTACAGCCTCACTCCTTCATGACACGCTGTTTCACTTTGCCGGATTTGTTTGCCGGGAAGATGCACGCATTGGTGTATAGGGGTTGGAAAAACAGGGTGAAAGGTCGTGACTGGTATGATTTTGAATGGTATGTCCGCCACAATGTTCCTCTTGATTTTGCCCATCTCGCAGAGCGTATCCGCCAGTTTAACAATGAAGAAATCGGGCAGGCAGCGTTCATGGCTCAATTGAAAGACAGATTGGCTTCGACTAATATCAATCAGGTAAAGAACGATGTCCTTCCGTTTGTCAGGAACCCCAAGGAACTCGACATCTGGTCAAACGATTATTTTGTCCAGTTGGCGGATATGATGAAGTTTGAATAGTTACTATTAATATTACTGATTATGGCAAAACAGATTTTGATAGGCATTACGGAGCAGGAATTGAGTGAGATTGCGCATTATCTTATGATATATTTCCCATATAACGAGGAAATGTGCAGCTATACGGATGCATGGATGGGGGAACTTTATGAGAACAAATATCCGCTAGTTGCTAAGGGTATGTGGTCGGGAATAATCGATTTGAAAACACATAAACTGCTGAATTGGAAGCCTGAATATGGGGATCTGTACCTGCAGGCCAAGATATGCGACAGCGGAACATATTTCCTGCTCGATAAAGATAAAAAGGTGATATGCAAGATAGCCGGTTATGTGCCAAACGGTCTGGTTCCGGATTCGGATGACTGTGGAGACTATATCCGTTTGAGGATCAATAGTGACGGTACGATAGAAAATTGGCCTGAGAATCCAGACTATTCCGATTTTATCGAAGGATCCGAGTCTGTAGAAAGGATTGATATGGACATTGAAGAAGAACCGATACTGGATACTAGAGTTGAGTTCACTTACAGTCAACTTATGACAAAGCTGCTTCGGTTGCCTAAATTTTTGCAGTTGGAAATAGGAAAGGCGTTAGTGGCAAATGCCTCGGAAGGATTTGAGGAAGACGAATGAATAATTAAAAAATGAACATGAATGATGATTATCAATACATACAGTTGATATTGAGGCAAAATAAAGTATAGCTTTTACATAGTTTTGTGCAATAGTAGCAATTCCTTTATAAATGATGTTTTGTTGCTTGTGTACTTGGCTATATTAGAAATTAGGTGTATTTTTGTTTGCAATTTAATGAGTATAGTTCAAATGCTTATGTCGAATAATCAACAAATCGTGGTGAATAGAATAAAGGCGGTACTTGCGGAAGAGCGAAGAACCAATAGGTGGTTGGCAGAGCAAATGTGCAAATCTGAGAATACAATTTCAAGATGGTGTTCAAATAAATCGCAACCATCTATTGTGCAATTACAAGAGATTGCAAACTTGTTAGATGTTGATGTTCGTGTATTATTAAAATCACAGAAAGAGTAATTTGTAATGTCAAAACGTATTGATTATATAATAGATGATATCAAGGAACAGTATCTTGAAAATGATAATAATATACCTTGGATTATCGGATTTAGTGGAGGGAAGGATAGCACTGTTGTCCTAACTTTAGTTTGGAAGGCTCTATTATCTATTCGAGAGGAGTTTGGAGATGCAGCACTGGCTAGACAGGTATATGTGGTTAATAACGATACGCTTGTCGAAAACCCAATTATTACAGATTATATAGTGGAAGTGCTAGATTGTATTCGTACAGCCGCCTCTGAGCAGAAGCTTCCCATTACGGTACAAACTACAGTGCCCAAGTTGGAGGATAGTTTCTGGATCAGCTTCCTTGGTAAAGGGTATCCTGTTCCCAACAATACATTCCGCTGGTGCACTGATCGTTTGAAGATTAAACCTACGACCCAATTTATTTTGGATAAAGTCGATACAATGGGAGAGGCTATTGTGCTTATTGGTACGCGCCTGACGGAAAGTGCAACCCGAGCAAAATCCATTCGGCGGCACGAGATAAAAGGAAAACGACTAACCAAGCACCCATTGAATCCCAATACATACACTTACCCTCCGATTAAAGATTTGTATCTGGAGGAAGTGTGGTATATCTTAAGAGAGATTCCCTCTCCATGGGGATACGACAATCAAAAAATACAGCAGATTTATGCCAATGCTACTGCAGACGACTATGAATGCCCTACTGTAATAACAGATAAAACTCAACCCTCTTGTGGACAAAGTCGCTTCGGGTGTTGGGTATGTACAGTTGTTAAGGAGGATAAATCCATGAAAGCTCTAATTAATAACGGCAATGAGTGGATGAGTCCTTTACTTAAATTTCGGGATGAAATGGTTGAAGGTCGCAATATCTCGGAGAACCGCTATGCTACGCGCAGAAATGGGCAATTAGCCGTAGATGCAGATGGTCATAATTTGGGTAATTATACTTTTGAGTATCGCTGCATAATGTTGCGCAAATTATTGGAATTGCAGCGTAACATGCAGCGGGTAAAACCGCATATGGAACTGATATCCAACCAGGAACTAGTTGCTATACAAATAAATTGGTATAGAGACGGTTACTTTTCTCCAAAAGTTACTGATATCTATAATGAGGTCTATCAACGGAATATGCCTTTAGAGAATATGCAATATCAAGAACGTTTAATTCTTGAGAGTGTGTGTGCTGAACATCCGGAAGACTATCAGCTGATCAATGATTTGGTTTCATTGCAGCGAAGCAAGACTATTTTGATGAATAACAATGGGCTGCAAGGCGATATTGAAAAGCGATTGGATAACTATCTTAACCCGCGTCAGTAATGTTTATAAAATCGATCATATTACACAATTATAGAGCCTATAGGGGTCATAACAAAGTCTCGTTTCAGCCAGACTCGAAAAACATCTTTTTGATTGCCGGAAATAACGGTTTTGGCAAGACGACTTTTCTCACCTCTCTTGTTTGGTGTCTTTATGGCAAGTTGATGGCTGATGTTGATGAGAAATTTAGACGAGATATTAATGATGCCCAAGGCTATAAGAATTATGCACGTCAAAGCCTGCATAAGACATTAGTCCATGCCGTGGATTTATATGAAATTACACCAGAAGAGCGTAAACAGATTGCTAGGCATGGGTATTCTGTAGAAAATGAGTATATCAAAGAAGATGCTCAATATTATGTGGAAATAGTACTCTCCGATGTATTTATACCCTCCATACCTTGTAGTATAATAACGATTAGGAGAACGTATGACTATTTTCTGGATGTTGAATCGGTTGATGTCTTGATTGATGGTCAAGTCAATGAATTGGCGAAGGAGGTTGGATATGATATATTCATCAATGATTTTATTTTATCCAAAGACATTGCAAAGTTCTTCTTTTTCGATGCAGAGAAGATTGTCAATATAGCCGAAGTGAAATCGATAGATGAGAAACGTAGGCTGAGCACTGCGTACAGCGAGGTT
>CALULQ010000076.1 GCA_944321525.1 uncultured Paraprevotella sp. | reverse complement strand
TCGCATCAAATTGTTTCGTGCGAAATGACTTATTGTCTCTTTTCTGTATCTCATCTTTGCTGAAATTTTCGCTAATGAGTTGGTGAGGGACAGCGTTAAGCTGTTATCTCAACCCGATTAGTTGCTTACTACATTTACTTAATGATTTCAATGTCTTGAATAGGTATATAACCTATATGAGCATTAAAAATGGAATTTACCCTGCACCAGCCATTGGTTAATGCACTTATAACAACAGGCATTCCAAAACTAACTGCTGTGCCATCCTCCCCTTCGGTAGTTTTTTCTCCATCAGGTAAAGAATAAATGTAAGCACTGCATAGTATGGCACTATCTCCAACTTGTGGCATAAAGTTCGTCCTTTTAGCATTCGGGGGGCTTTGTAATATTATACTATATTGAGTTTCTATACATTTTGTAGACAAGAATAGGTACGCTTCAAAACAGTCATTGCATTCATTCGCTTCAGGAAAATGCTCTATATGAAAACCCGAAGCGTCAGCATACAACTTTCCGTGAATTTCATCTCCTCTACTATATACTCCATATATCAATCGCCCATTGGAATCATAATATGCGATACTATGCAATGCACCCCCGTCAGCCCATCGCTTAAATACTTTCCTGATTTTGTTATCGCTATCGAAATACATAGTGAACAATATATTGGCATTCTTGATTTGACCATCATCCAAGATTTTGTATGAATGAACTTGATTAAAATCCATATATTCATCCTCTATCACTTTCCCCAGACTATCCAAAGGAACAAGGTATGCAATCCACAAAGACATCTCGTTTATTGCATCAATCTCTGCTTGAATAGTTTCCTTATAGTTTTGTGCAAAAGTATAAGGTGAAAGCAAGAATAAAATATGAAGTATTATTATCATTCTCATATTGCAACTAATGGTTAGAAAGGAGCATCGTCAGATGCTATCTTTCGTTGTTAGATATTTATTGTCCTTTCCCACTTGGGAGCATGGAACAAAAGTTGCCTTTATAATCTGATTATTACAGTTAAATGGCACATAATTCACCTTGCTATCAATACTTAACGTATCACTTAGCTGCTTCAAATGGGAATGCTCATTTCGCAACAAGACTTCCGCTTTTGAAAAGTCCACAGAACTGTATATCGGATAGAAACCGGAAAAGCAAGTAGGCGTTATGTAAACAATTTGGCTTTCATAATCAAAGAATAAAAAACGATTCCCATCCGCTACATTATCATACACGGCAAAGCAAGCAAACTTTCCCACTCCATTGATTGTATAGCTTTGCATGAAGTCAATACTGCTATCATCTACCGCTTCTAACTCAAAAACAACACGCTTTTTACCTTGTTGATTAAAACACAGCCTATATAGAATTTCAAATTCTGTTTCTTCTGTTTCTATATAAAGTGTATCTTGTTCAGTCAAAGAACTATACTTGGCTGGATTTTGTTCCACATAGCCGTTTTTCGCTATAACACAGCAAAGTGGGAAAAGGAGCAAACTATATAATACAAATATTCTCATGTCTTTATATCTAATGGGATGCAGCTTGCCGCCGTTATAGGCGGCACAGGTGCATGTTAGTCGCATATTTAACTTTCCCAAGTAATATCTAATATTTTTCCTTTATTGTCTGTATGTACTACGACTATTTCATCGGAATTTTCACTATCAATCATGTAATCCCAAACAGCATAGTGATTATCGCCGGGATAAAAACTAATTCTCTCCACCCTCTGTAGCAACAAGGATAGAAACTGTTCTTCCCTTGTTTTTGTGGAATCAGCATTTGGCAATAAATCATCAACATTATCACCCCATTCGTCAAGATGCCAACGGACATATTCATTCGTTGTGCCACCATCTTCATAATCCTTTAATATGGATTTATCTATTTCTGTCTTGTATTTAAGAAGGTTGGAAAGATAGCCTTCCAGTTCTGCCGACCAATCCTTGGGGTTGCCTTCATAATTGCAGAAGTCCAAATCCAATTCGGCATCCTTGTTACAAATCATTACATGACCTTCAAAATAGTCCTCTTCCTTATTATCTACTTCACCGAAATAAGTAATATTCTTCTTGCTCATATTCTTTTGTTTTTAATTAATTGCGACTAATGGTTCAGCAGGGAACGGCTTGCCGTTACCCTGCGTTGTTAGTGATATTTTTACCATAATTCTTCTGCGGAGAAATCACCTAAGAAGAAATATAGCAGCATAATGATACTGAACAAAATATACATGCCTATCGAAAAGCATACTATCAATATTATTTTCTTTCCGATACTGTACTTTTTTTTCCTAAACAAGAATAGCGAGAGTAAAATCGCTATGAGTATAATAGTTATTGCACATACAATCATATACCTATATATTTTGAATTTGTAAATTATGCTGTTATCACTAATGGTTTGACAAGGAGCTGCGTTTAACAGCTGACTTGGCTTGTTAGTAGCTTCATTAATCCCACATAAATCCCCCTAAAAAAGTAAGACCGTTATAATTATCCAATTCTTCAATATAGTTTTTGGGTTTATTCCCGTTACGGAATAATTCTTTTTTGAAAATGAATATTTTTTGGTCTTTTTTCTTATCACGAAAGCCATTAGGGATATAGCAGAACGCACAATTTGCCATTCTAATTTTTTGCTTTTCCAAAGTAAAATCTACTGCATCATATAAAAATTCATCCTTAATAACGTTCCGTACTAATTCTTTGGCTTCAATTATGTTATCTGCAAATTCTATGTGCAAAAATTCTGGATAGTAAAAATTTATCCCTAAATCCTTACAAAACTGGCATCTTAACATTGGACTTGGACGTTTTTTTATTTCTCCATTATTGAATTTACGCAATTCTTCAAGATATTCATCTTGATTGAAGTATTGCATAAATTCATCTTTACTTTTATGCGTTATTCCAACCCAAGTTAAATTGCGCAACCCAGCTAAGGACGTTGATACACCTTCTATTTCGTCTGCTTGAAAATCAAATGTTCCTAAGAAAAACATACTTTTAGCCTTTTTTGCCTGAGTACGTGTTATATTTTCTCCAGTATTATAACAGATAGCGGCATTTGCTTTTTGTATGTTTTGCTCTTTACAAAGTTGCATTACTTTTTCTGTTTTAGCTGGTATCATTTTAACCAATTCATCTATACCACATGCTGAAAATTTCGTTACCAAAAAATCTTCATCATAACTTGATATATTAAGTTCTTTGCAGAATTGACAACTTAACTCTAAATTATCTTCGTCATGTTCTGCCCACCATTGGCGGAATTTTGATTGATCTATATAAGTTTCAAATTCAGCATTTGAATGAAACTGTCCAATCCAAATATAAACTTTACTCATATCTTTTATAATTTATTGGTCGTTCAATTGCTACTAATGGGATGCAGCTTGCCGCCGTTAGGCGGTATAGGTGCTTGTTAGCTACGTTCTTTATTGTTCCATTTTCCGTTTTACAATATCAACAAATTCATCTTTAGTCATGAACTTATTTAGGAAATCTTCCAATGTTCCTTCGTTAGTAACCTCTGTAAAAAACACTTCATGGTCTGTACTCCACACTATTGGATTGTC
>CALULQ010000075.1 GCA_944321525.1 uncultured Paraprevotella sp. | reverse complement strand
TTGCAGATGGGGATATACAAATACTCTTGTCCATGAAATGCTTGGATGAAGGTGTTGATATCCCTCGTGCAGAACATACAATATTCTGTTCAAGTACAGGCAATCCTCGTCAATTTATTCAACGGAGAGGTCGTGTTCTCCGAAAAAGCAAAGGGAAAGAAAAAGCAACAATATGGGATTTGATAGTTACACCTCCCAATATAATGGATGAATCTACTGGGGTTGAGCGAAATATGTTTATTGGGGAGGTTCGACGAATAGTGAACTTTGCAGCTCTTGCAGATAATCAAATTGATATCCTATATGGAGAGTTGCAAACCTATTGTGAGGCTTTACGAATCGATGTATTTGCAATGATTGAAATGGAAAATAATAATTATAATTAAGATACTATGGCTATTCAAGACGAAATGTTCAAAGCAATAGAAAAAGAGATTGATCAAACATTAGAGGCAGGGGCTGAAAAAGTGTCTGTAAATCTGGAGAAAGCAAAAGCTGTTGCGCAAATGCTTACCGATCTCTCTACCCATTCTGGAGATGCTGATTCTTTAACCAATCAGTATATTGCCAACATTAAAAATATATGTAACGATTAATTAAGGTAAGGCTATGAGAATAAGAAAAATAAAGATTGAAAATTTCCAGTCTTACTATGAGATTCAGACATTGGAGTTCTCCGATGGATTGAATCTCATTATTGGCAATGGTGGAAAGGGAAAGTCAAAACTCTTTAACGCCTTTTATTGGGTGTTATTCGGGAGAATATATGTCACAGGTGTTGGGTGGTGCACAACAGACAGCCTGCCACAATCAGCAAAGTTCTCGATGCGACGCTATGAGTTTATTAATAAGCGAGCGTTGTACAATGCTAGTGTTAATGACGAGGTAACATCTTCCGTGCAGATTGAATTGGAAGATGATAAAGGCGTAAATTATATTATTGACCGTTCTGTCAGTGCATTGAGGCTAGATTCAGAAGAGTGGGACTCCAAAGATGCTTGGCAAGTTCGTCCTAATATCTTAAAAGTGTCTTTTGACTCTCCAACAGGAACCCGTGTCCTCAATGATATAATGGCTGAAGACAAGATCAATGAGCTATTTCCTGATGGTATCAGAAACTATATCTGGTTTCAAGGCGAGTCGTTGGAGAGCTTGATTAATTTTAGGGATAGAGAGACATTAAAAGATGCCGTAAAGCATATTTCCTATTTCCCTTATTATGAAAAACTTTCAGAGATAATCAGCAAATCAAAAGTAAAGATTACCGGAATAGAGAGTCGTAAATTAAAAGAGGTAAATAAGCATAATGCCAATGTAAAGGGATTGGTTTCGATTATTGATACCTTAAATTATAAGATTAGCAAAGAGGAAGATAATAAGAAGAAGCTAGAGGCTGAGATTGATACCGTTAAGATTGCACTTGCTGATAGCGAGACTAAAATAACCGGTCTTGCGAGCTATACTACGCTTGTCAAGAAATACAAAGACTGTGAGGCTGAGATTGGAAGGCTGTTGGATAAAACAACAAACATAGATAATTTTCAACGAACTCAACTTCCTTCATTATGGATATTACGCAGAATTGACCCTCTGATTGAGCAGTGCAAAGAAATCATCGAAAAACATAAAGCCGAGGAGTATACAGTTCCGGAAAGGAAGTATCTGGATAATCCTAGTCGTGCAAAGTTGGAAGAGATCCTTCGAGAAAAAAAATGTTTTGTGTGTGGAACTGAGTTCTCGGAAGAGGATGTTCAGTATCAGTATATTGTTGAACGCTTGAGACTGCAAGAAGAGTATCTAAAGGAGATGGAGGAGTTTACGAATAACATGCAATTCTCGAAGCAGTTTAACATGTTCGTAGGTAAGATTCAAGATTATCCTGATTCATTGCTTGTTTCGCTATCCGGAATAGATAAACAATGGAAAGATAGCGAAAATGAACTGGAAAAATATATGGCATTGCGGCGTAAAAAGTTAGAGGAAAAGCGAAAACTTGATGAGCAGATTGAAGATATCAAGAAGAAGCATGGCGTTAATCCTGTAACTCAAGCTGAGACAGCCGGCGTAATTGATTCTAAGATACGAGCCAGTCGAAGTAATTTGGAAAGATTACAACGTAATCTGGATATATCAAAGCAAACGCTTGGAAATTATAAAAGTGAACTACGAGCAACGGAGAAGGAGCTTGAGAAATTGGGGGCAAAAGATACCACAATTGCCAAGGTTCCGGAAACGGAGTGGAAACATATCTCAACATTCCTTGAGGATATTTGTAAAAGAGTTCAAGAGTCTGCAAGAAAAGAGCTGCTTCGCAAGATTGAAGAGCGTGCGAATATTTTCTATGCCAAATTTACAGAGCACGATAATGGATATAAGGGCGATGTGAAAATTGGGGATGATTACTCGATTGAATTTGACGCAGGACTTAATACGAGCCATGAAGACCGAAAGAAGATGAGTATTATTAACGCTTTGTTGTCTCTAAATCAGGAGGCCATGGGTATTTATTATCCATTCATTAGTGATGCTCCGACATCGAGCTTTGACCTTGAAACGACACATAAATACCTGCTCGGCATTAAGGACATTTTCGCCCAGTCTATTATCTTGACAAAAGATGTGGACTTGAATAGTGAGCAGTATGCCGACCTCTATAACCAAAGTAATGTCTCTCGCATATTCAATCTGGAGAGTGAAATATACAGTGGGGATGCAAACCGAGGACAGCACGAAGTATCGACAAGAGTAACGATATTAAAATAAGGTTGATATGGATAATATATTCGAAATAAAGTTTTCATTTGAGCAATATGTTAAGGATAATGTTATTCTTAAGTTCTCAAATAAACAGGGTGGAGCATACAATGTCTTCTCATATCATTGGCAGTGTTTCGTATGGGCCGCTGTAGTCGGATTCTTACACAATGAGCGGAGACCTTTGCAATCTCCAATTGCAGATCGTCCGTTTAATTTGAATACGATGTATCATGGTGGTGGGGAGAAAGATGCAGAAGCCTTATTGTGTATGTGTATAGCAAAGGCTGGCTCTCTTGATATAATGAAGGAACCCTCAAAAGCTATTGATTTAATCAATGAATATGCAAATGGAGGATTTTATTATATTATAAAGATGATGCAGGATAAGAATATTACTAATGATCTTGAATGGGTTAAACAGGAGATATTTGGGAGGTAATTATGAGCAAGAAATATACTATACTGGAAGCAGCAAGAGAGGTGTTATTATCTTCTGATAATTATCCCATGTCTGTCGCTGAAATTTATGCGATGATTAAAGAACGAGCTTTATATACGTTTCGAGCTCAAGACCCCGTATCAGTCCTAAGAGGAGAACTAAGAAGTCATTCATTAGGCATAGATTTTCCAACTGCCTCTTCCAAGAAATATTTTGTATACGATGAATCTTGCAGAAAATTTCGAGTCTTCGAGGAATGCAAAGAGCATATAAAAAGTGCTGCTAATGAACAGTCCTCTCTACGAACCGTTAGGAAGCTACATCATGAGTATGTGGAAGCTTTCCGGCAAAAGATTCTTCGTCAGCTGAAAAACCTCAATCCATATGAGTTTGAGAAGTTCTGCATGAATCTTTTGGTCGTTTATGGTTTTTCGAACTTATCTGTCACTCAAAAGAGTAAAGATGGAGGAATTGATGGATTTGGTAAATTGAAAATAGGTTTAGCGCATATGAGTGTTGCATTCCAATGTAAAAGATGGAATGTCGGTTCTGTTGGAAGAAAGGAAATAGATGCGTTTAGAGGAGCTATTCAAGGAGAATATGAGCAAGGTATATTTTTCACTACTTCGTCTTTTACAAAAGAAGCTATGTCATGTTCTATTAAACATGGTGCTGTTCCTATAATTTTGATTGATGGAAAAATGATTGTTGATTTTATGATTGAAAAACAATTTGGGATAGAGTATGAAAACTTACCGATATATATTAATGCATTAGATCAAGTATTATCTTAAATAGAAAAATATGGAAACTAATATCATTGAAGGAAATCCGACGAAGAAGTTCTTTGTCGAAATGATAACTCGAGATATATCAATAGAAGATGCGATTATTGATTTGTTAGATAATTCAATAGATGGAGCGAATCGTATTAACTCAGAAACATATGAAGGCTTGTGGGTTAGATTAACAATTAATGATCGCCAATTCATTATAGAAGATAATTGTGGCGGTTTTACTCTTGAAACTGCTAAAAAGTATGCATTTAGGTTTGGACGTCCTGAAACGGCTCCTAAAACTCTTAATAACACGGTTGGCCGTTTTGGAATAGGAATGAAGCGATCCTTATTTAAAATAGGAAAATTCTTTTCTGTTGAATCCCGATGTAGTAATGACCATTTTTGTGTCAATGTTGATGTTGAACAATGGAGTAAAAAAACTAAAGATGTAACATTGGCAGATAGTACGATTTCTACTATTGATGATTGGAGCTTCAATTACCAACAGATAGAAGACGATGGCGTTTTGCAGAATGATGGTACTTTTATTAAGGTAACAGGTCTGAATCCAGAAGTCCAGGATCTTTTTTCAGATAGTCGTTTTATTAGTGAGTTAGCGCAAGACATACAACGCCTATTAAATTTCAGCTTGTTACGTGGTCTTAAAATATATCTAAATGAAAAAGAATTGGAAGGTAAACGAATAGAATTACTAATATCTGATGTGAGCCTTCCATACTATGATGAAGGAACGATTGGTGATGTAAAATATAGGATTGTTGCAGGATTAGGAGAAGTCGGAGAACCTAAAAAGTCTGGGTGGTATATCTACTGTAATGATAGATTGGTTGTAGAGGCTGATGAGACTACCATGACTGGCTGGGGAATATCATCTATCCCCAAATGGCATGTAAACTACGTGATGTTTAGAGGAGTTTTGTATTTAGACTCTAAAGAAACATTGAATCTACCCTTAACGACAACGAAAAAAGGAATTGATACTACCTCTGAGGTATATAAGGCAATCTTGCCAAAGATGAAAGATGCCATGATAAATATACTGGATTATCTAAAGAAGATAACCCAAATGGGAGATCAGGCTAATAGTTATCGTCAAATGTTGTGCGAGACAATGAGTAAAGCCTCTGCCGTGGAGTTGAAATCTATGTCCTTCCAAATAAACGGAACACCTCATGCAAAGAATGTGTTTGTCGCACCACCTCTGGATGAAGATGTGATTGCGCAAAAGAAAAGTACCGTAAGAATTGCATATGATGCAAATAAGATAAAAGCAGATAGTGCAAAAAAACATGCAGAAGCTAGCAGTTATAAAGATTTAGGGAATATAACATTTGATTATTATTTACGGATGGAGGGAATATAGTATGCAAAGTCCAACAGTCATAAATTATGAAATAAGACCTTGCAAATTCGTTGAGAGGCGAATGTTGCAATCAGTATTTTCGCGCATGATACCATTGTTCCATTCGGAATACCAGTATATTGGCTTCGGAGGCTTGTCGTTTACTGATTTTAAGATATTTCATCGTGAACTTCATATTAATCGAATGTTCAGTATAGAGTGTGGTTATTCAATGAATAAATTGGAATTTAATAAACCATATTCATGTATAGATATTCGTGTAGGAAGAAGTATTGATGAGTTAAGTAAAATTGATTTAAGCCAACCAAGTATAATATGGCTTGACTATGATGGTTGTTTAAATCGAGATGTTTTTGCTGAGTTGGAACTTATTTTGAGTCGAGTTCCCCATGGAAGTGTATATTTAATGTCCTGTAATAGGCAAATGAAAAACAGCGAGGGCAATCCATATACTCCAGAAGAACTTCAAGAAAATTTTGGCTCTCTGGTTCCTCTGGGCTTAGAAAGGAATTGTTGTGCTGAACCTAATGCGCCATATACAATTCGCCAAATGTTGGAGCTCGATTGCAATAATACTATTCGTGATAGGAATAGATTATTGTCAAAAAAGTTAAGATTTAAACCTATTTTTAATCTTACATACGAAGAATATATAGGTGCGAGAATGTTTACTTACGGAGGAGTTGTTTTGAATGACGATTTTGATGATACGCTATTACATTTTGATGAATTTAACTTTATTGGTACGGCAGATCCGTATAAGATTGAAATCCCTAATCTTACATATAGAGAAGTAATGACGTTAAATCAAATATTAAATTTTTTAGATAAAGAGCAGTCTTTGGTGGATAACGATATTGTGACAAATGAAGAAATTATGAGGTACAAGAAATGTTATAAATATCTTCCCAATTTTTATGATGTCAGACTTTAATGCCTTGTTTGATGTATGATTGAATTTACCAGATTTAATCTGACTTTTCATCTGCCCTCAGTGTGCTACAAGCCAAGCATAGATTGCTTAAACTGGTCGGCGGCATTATTGGATTGGACATATTAAACGATATGCGATAATTGATGTTGCCAGAGAGGTAAGCCAGTGTTTGCCGGATTTCCAAGATAGATTGTAGCTGCGATTATCCAGTCAAGGAAATCATGCTTGTCAGAGTCCATGATAGAAGTTTGCCAAAATATGAACCAATTTTTGTAAGTGAGTATGTGGTATGCTCGTTGGACATTTGTAACTTGATTCTGATAGAAAGTTTGGCTATGGGCATGACGAATCAGACTCAAAAATAGGGAATAAAATATCAACGACATGTCCAATAGCCAAAGCATGGGACTGTCCGATATTCTGACCGAAAGGATTCAAGAGTTTTGGTTCTAGACCTCGCATTTAGGAATCGTAGGCTTACCCTAGTTTCACATGATGTGTTTTTGTGCCAGCCATAGCTATTGTCTCAAATCATAACTTGGTTAAAGTCCTATCTGATTCTTCTGCGGGAACTATATGCATAAAGCAGATATTATAGTTGGCTACAAGATAGATAGGATTTTTCGTCCACTGTCCAATCCCTACAGTGATTTTCCCGTGCCCAGCTTGCTGGTTTAAGTGGCACTCATCCCGTCGCCGAAAGGCGAGTGGGGTATTAGGCTCTTATATCTAATACTAATTGTATTTGATTTATAATCAATAATATAAATGTATTCTACAAAGCGTTAAGTAACAAAATAGTACTAAATATTTTACTATCCAATTAGCGCGTGGAAGCGGATAGTTGTTATGGCACGTCAAAGAAGCGGATTGCTTAAAAAGGTATTCCGCAATAGGTATTAGACAGGATAAGGGAAAACGGAAAGGCAAGGATTCAGCCGGTGGGCTGCTTCCTGCCTTTTCTTTTCCTCTTCAAGATAAGTATATATTAATCTATTAATGATGGTGATTTGTTAGAACTAAAAAGAATGAATTTAGTTATTCAATTTACCAATATAAGACAATGGAGTTGTATTTATTCATAGATATTAGCTATGCATTTATATAAATTCTTGTTTAATCGGAAAGAAAATCATTCAAAGGCAAGAGTTTATCATAGAATTTAGCTACTTTTGTAACTGGATTGAGGCAACTCTTTCCAAGACATACGAGAAAATGAAGAAGCGTTATGCTTATCTTGTGATTTGGAAACGTAGGAAACTTTCAAATTTAGCACAAGGAAGGCATAGTGGTTCTCACGCTATAGCGTGGGCTGCTATTACCATATCCGTGCTAAAGGTTTTTCCTACGACCTCCAAATCAGAATGTGGTAGCATTGCAGTTCCACGCTTCTGCGCATAATAATAAGAGGTCTTCGAGGGACTGGAGGACGCTGAAAATGGTATGGCAAAGATTCAATTTCCAGTCGTAGAACTTGATGATAACAAGTTTCAAGTAAGTGTAGATTTAGCTCTGTATTCTAGAGATGTAATTACGGCATCAATCTATAAGTTCTCGCATTTGTTCTACATCCACCAGCAGACGGATAAATCCAATCCGAATATGGTACTTGTCATTTTTGAATCAAAAGATGGCAATACTATTACTGTAGACATTCCAAAGCAATTTTGCAATGAATTGATAGACCAACAGCTGCGGCATGATGTTAATGCCCAGTTTGGGCACATTCGTGATATGATAGTTGAAGAAGCGTTCAAACCTGTAAATTCAAAATAAGAATATGGACTATCAGTTATTGCCATTCCGTTTTGAGCGGTTCAATGATACAGAATATCTCCTCACAAACGAAGTCGGGGAATATATCTTTTTGCAGAACGAGGACTTCCATCGTTTTGTAAATGGCGAAATGGACATACACAGTGATTTGTTTTATGACATTGAATCGAAACAAATTGCCACGACAGATAAGGTCGAAGATGTGGTTTCTATGCTTGCAACAAAATTCCGCACAAAGAAAAGCATACTTCGTGACTTCACTTCTTTACATATGGTTGTACCAACCTTGCGTTGTAACTCAAGTTGCATATATTGTCAAGTAGCACGCAAAAATCGGGACGACCACTCTGCCGATATGACCAAACAGACGGCTAAGAATATTGTCAAAACAATCTTCCAATCACCTTCACCGTGTATCAAGATAGAATTTCAGGGAGGCGACCCCTCGACTGATTTTGAGATGGTGAAATATATTATTGAGGAAGCAGAGTGGCAAAATCTTTTCAAAAAGAAAGAGTTGGATTTCGTCATTTGTACCAATCTGACCCTGTTGAATGAAAAGATGGTGCAATACCTTAAGAAGCACAACTGTATGATTTCAACATCATTGGATGGACCTAAAGATTTGCATGACACGAACCGTCCGTTGCAAGACAAAGAATTAGATCATCATGCAATTTTTGAAAAGCATCTCTCCATGATACGAAAAATATGGGGAAATAATGATTGCGCTTCCGCTCTTATGACAACATCAAAATATAGTTTGGGGCGCTTCAAAGATATAATCGACGAATATATACGCTTGGGATTCAACAGCATATTTTTACGGTCTCTTAATCCATACGGTTTTGCAAAACAGTACAAGGAAAAGATTGCTTATCCCATAGAAGATTTCATCGAGAATTATAAAGAGGGGCTTGACTATATCATAGAATTAAATAAAAAGGGGACATTCTTTGTTGAAGGGTTTGCCGCGCTCCTTCTAAGAAGAATGCTTACACCTTTTGCAACTGGATTTGTTGATTTGCAATCTCCCGCAGGCGTTGGTATTGCAGGAGTTATCTATGATTATGACGGTAGCGTATATGTATCGGATGAAGCCCGAATGATGGCACGCTTCAAGAACTATTATTTCAGGTTGGGCAATGTGAATGAGAACAGTTATCAGGAAATGTTCAATGGTGAACTTCTACACCATATCATTTCCTCTGCTTGCACAGAATGTCTGCCAGTATGTTCAGAATGCGTATTCCAGCCTTATTGCGGTGCAGACCCCGTGCGTAATATGTCCGAACAAGGAGATATGATTGGTTTCAGACCGACAAATGAAATGTGTAAAAAGACAAAATCAATCATACATTATTTGTTTGAGTTATTGCACAAGCATGACCCAGAGATAAACAGAATTTTTTGGTCTTGGTTAAATTGACGATTATGAAACAGCTTCAAGGTAAGTCATTCAATATAGAAGAAGATATCGTTGGGCGGATAACTTTTGGAAAGAAAATGTTTCACCGTTCCAATGAAATATGGGTAAGTAAAGACGCATCAAGTCCGGCGTTTGGATATGCTGCAACAATTACGACAAAGGACACTATTTCAGATAATGGGAAACCTTATTGTGTTGTTGACAATGTGGACGAATTTCATGAAGGCGATGTTGTAGTCATCAATCAGCAAGGAGAAATAATTTTTGTGTATGAGGTTAAATCCAACCATAATGCAATAATGGCGACGGAACGGTGTAACCATCGTTGCATTATGTGCCCACAACCGCCGATACTGCAAGAAAAGGACAAAACGCCATTCAACTTAAAATTGATTTCTTTGTTTGACAAGAACACTCAAGAAATTGGTATAACTGGAGGTGAACCTACACTTATCGGTTACAATTTGTTTGTCTTGATAAATCATATCAAGAAAGAACTCCCTAAAACGGCAATCAGTATTCTATCAAACGGAGTTAAGTTTTCGGATAAGGAGTATGCAATGAAACTGGCAAAATGCAGGCATCATGATTTGCAGATAGACATTCCGCTTTTTTCAGACATTGCAGAAGAACATAATCGAATTGTGGGTGCAAAAACTTTTTATAAGACCGTGCAAGGCTTATACAATCTTGCACTGTTCCATCAACGGATAGGTATTAGAATTGTAGTCCATAAGCAAACCTATAGGCGATTACCTCAATTTGCAGATTATATTTACCATAACTTTCCTTTTGTTGCACAGGTCGCTTTTATGCAAATGGAAACGACTGGATTAGCAAAAGAAAATTTAGACCAACTTTGGATAGACCCCTATGACTATAACACAGAATTAAGGGAGGCAGTCTTATTGCTTGCGGACAGAGGAATGAAACCTTATATCTACAATGCACAGTTATGTATATTGCCTGAAGACATAAGATGTTATGCCCAACAGTCTATTTCAGATTGGAAAGACATATACATTCATGAATGTGATGGATGTGTGTTGAGAGGGCAATGTGCAGGATTCTTTGAATCCAATAGGAACACCCATAGTTCTCATATAAAGAAAGTGGAACATATATCATCTGATATATCGTGTTAATTAACTGATTGTCTAACATTAAAAGAAGGAGGTATCAATGAAGAAACTCTTGTTCTTTGCGGTCTCTGCAATTCTTGCAGGAGCGAGCTACTGTACTTCTGTTGGAGAGAAGATTGTCGCTAAAGTGACAAACAGCGACACTCAAATCGAACAGCAGCAAGAACAGACGTTGGTGCTGGAACAGTCCTCTGCCGAGTTCAATCTACTCGCTAGCCACAGTTCCCATAGCTCACATAGCTCTCACAGTTCGCATCGTTCGCATAGTTCTCATTATTCGAGCAGATGAGTTGTAGAGCTAAATGATTTTCCGGTGCGCCTGATTTTATCGGGCGCACTTTTTAAACTTAAAGACATCTGCATTGAAATATGAAAATTGTTGTAGTTCTGCCTGCTTATAATTGTGCGAAATCTCTAAAAAAGACAATATCTGAAATACCTCAAGATGTTGTCAATGAAATTGTGCTGGTAGATGATTTTAGTTCTGATGATACCATAGAAGTTGCCAAAGAATGTTGCATCAGGCATATTATTAAACACGATAGAAATCTTGGATATGGTGCTAATCAAAAAACATGTTATGATACAGCATTAATATTGGACGCTGATATAATAGTAATGCTTCATCCTGATTACCAATATGACCCTAAATTGATAACGGCTATTATAGAAAA
Organism: uncultured Paraprevotella sp.; assembly: GCA_944321525.1. GTDB lineage: Bacteria > Bacteroidota > Bacteroidia > Bacteroidales > Bacteroidaceae > Paraprevotella. Next base: position 2,330 of record CALULQ010000075.1, on the reverse strand, counting down.
GATTCTCCAAGGGGCAGATATTGTTCTTGCCTCACGTATGATGAAAGGATTAGAAGCGGTAAAAAATGGTATGCCGCTATACAAGTATTTATGTAATAGAGTACTTACAAAATTCCAAAATTTCTGCTTCAAGAAACATTTATCAGAATATCATACAGGGTATAGGGCTTATAGAAAGGATGTGCTTAAGTCTATAATGTATCATGTTTTTCAAATGATTTCATATTTGACAATCAGATTATTATTGCAGCGTTCTCAAAAGGGTATGAAATACAAGAAATATATTGCCCTGCGAGATACGACAATCTTTCATCATCTATAAGATTATTACGTTCAGTGAAATATGGATGCCAAGTAATATATTATACAATAAAGCAAATTTTGAAAGGGTAGTGAAAAATGGGGCAATATTATCTGTGTGTAGTTCTAATCATATTTTTATTCATTCTGCTTATTCATGAACTTATATATGATTATAAGTCCATACGAAGACCATATAAGCGCATATTGCTTTGTCTGGTTCTAACTCTTTTGTTCAAATACAATTATGGTACTCATTTTTATGGATTGGAGTATGAGGATGCTTATGTTTTTAGTTTTTGTGCTAGGCAATTCTTGTATGACATATTTCCAACTTCTTTTTTAATTGATGCCGTTTCTGTTGGAAGTCTTACGGAACCGATGCTTACTTCTACTTATGGTGGGCATTTTATCATGTATCCTACCTTTCTGTCTCTTTTTACGAACATTTTTGGATGGTCTCCAACCATTTTGAGCATAGCAAATACAAGCATAGCTTTTTTTATTCTACTCATACTGTCAATCCTTCCAAAGAATCAAGAGAATTGGTTTATCCTTCCTGTTCTCTATTGTTGTGCACCTATAATAAACTTGTTTACAACCTGTTTCTTATCAGAAATATTTTCAAGTTTCATTTGTTTGGTATTCGTATATACTTATTTTAGAAGAAAGAGTATATATAACTATGTCCTATGTCTTATTTCTTTTCTTGTGGCGATTATGTGTAAAAGAGAAAATTTGGCATTGCTTACTTTACCTACAATTGAAATTATTTATTTGGTTTTGTGGAAATATAGATGTGAGATAAAAAAATACACTGGAGAAATATTGAAATATACATCCCTTTTACTTATCGTCTGTATCTATTTTCTATCCGTTCAAAATGTTTTTGACATAGAAAAAATAGAATCCCAAGATATAGAAAATTCAACTTTCTCAATTCGCTATTTGTCGATACTATTCCCAGCTTTTATTAAAGCGATGTTCAGTTTTAAAGCATTTTCCTTAGTGCTTACAGCTACTATTGCATGGCTTATTTACTTCTTTTTCCATAATAAGAAAATGTCATTAGACATTGTATTTCCTCTTACCTTATTTTTTGCATATCTTCTGCTATATACATCCCATTATAGGGGCTATTTCTTTATTAAAGAAGGACATGTTTCCTCATTTGAAACTTACAGATACATCAACAACTTCTTTTACTTACTTCCGATTATGTTCCTTCCTTTAAGAAGTAAACTCGTTAAACCTATTAAATTCATAGTGTGTATAGCATTGGCTTTTTCATTATATAATACGTATTCGCTCAGATTTAAGATGTCAGAAACCGAATATCAAGAGCGTTTTAAGGTGGCCAAAACAGTTAGTACATATATACAAGCAAATTCCTCTAACAGTGTACTTATCTGCGAGAATATTCTTTTATACCAGAATATATGCGGTGATAACTTTAATGTATGCGATATTCGCCTTTATGATAAGTTGGATAAAAATAATCAAACTGATTATTATCTATTGTTGTCGGATTTGAACTACTTAAAAGAGCGATATTCACTAAATATTGATTTGCATGATGTTTCTCCCGTTATGTATTTAGAAGATGGTAGATATCTGTACAAGTACAAATGATAGAAGAGAATAACAAACCTCCTTTAGTCCTTAAGGAATGCCCATAAGAATACGACTATATAGCAAAATAAGAACACGACTATCATAAATATGAACCAACGGTTGGACAGCCATATGCCTTCGCAGTTGTGAAGGTGTTTGGCCAGTTTATTTCGGTGTTCCTCCAACAGCTCTTTTTCAGCCTCGATGTGTTTGGCGGAACATTGCTCTACCTTTGCTAGTTCGTCAGTGCTGACTTTCGCTTGGATGACTGTATTCTTCTCTGCCTTGACAATGGTATTGCTAATACCGTCCACTATGTTGTCGGCACTCTCCTTGGCCGCTTCCAGAGCCTTGAAAGCCGCCCGTTCCCGTTGGACGGTGTGCTTTAGGCTGCCGTGTATGCCGTGCAGTTCTTC
>CALULQ010000074.1 GCA_944321525.1 uncultured Paraprevotella sp. | reverse complement strand
GACTTTGCCGCAGACTTTACACTTCCTTTTGATTTCAAATCCGATTGTTGGCATATTATCTACTTTTAAGTATGTATAAGTGTGGATAAGTGGGATTTCGTTCCACATTATCTACTTTTTTGTCTTGTCGCAAATATGTCGCAAATAAGAGATAAAAAAGCCCATAGAAAACACATAGCAACCATGAACCCCATAAACGCAAAAAGCGTGCAACTCATTGAGCTGCACGCTTTTGCTTGCGATTTTGTATGTCTTTACTTATCGGAATTACTTCACTTCCTCAAATATAATATGCTATGAATATCAGCTGTTTATAATTTCATGGTACAAATATGAATTATTTTAGTGGTCATATATTGAAAAGCAAGAGTAAAAAGAGATATTTCCACGGCAAAAGAAAGATTTATGATTATTTAACTATGTATTTTGTATTTGCAGATGTTTTCATTTGATGTTGGATATTTGCACTTGTTTTGCTCTTCTTTTCACAAAACGCATAAAACGAAGACATTGTATCTTTTTCGCTTATTTTTGACTTTCGTTTTTTATGGAAATACGTTATACTTTTGCAAAATAATCGTAGATAAAAATAGTTATGAAGCAAAGGCAACATATATTCCAATCCTGGGCGATAGAAGTAGTAACGGTGCTTCTGGCGTCCACAATATCATTTCCTGTGAGTGATGCTTTGGGCATGCAGCTAAGCATTCTCCCTTTTATCATGGTAGCTTGTTATGTTGCTCTAAAACTCATTTACCATTTATGCCTCTCTCTGTCGGCACATATAATATCTCTTGCTTCTTTATTCTTCCATAAGCCTACGAAATCTAACCGACAAACTAAAGATGATAGCACTTTAGCAACTGCTATATCTATGGTTGGCAATGACGATATTCAAATGAAACGGATAGAGTTATTCCATTATGAGTACCTGCATGAGGAACGACAATATCTTCAGCAAAAAGAAAGGGAAGAAGACGAAAAACTACAAGCCGTATTGCAATACACCCGAAACACATTCAGGCAATTTGATTTTAGCGAAGAAGAAATCTTCCAAATCTGCGAATGCGTCCGATACTTTGTCACCAATCGGAAAGCTCTTAGCGTAAACATCCACATCAAACGACGTACAACAGTTACACAAATCTCACTAAAGAACTTTGCTTGGAACATTGCTTTCCAATATAACATCAGCCGAGATGTCACGGCACAATTTGTTATGCAGACATTCCATGAATGGTTTGCCAATTCCACCATTGATACCATCAGGAAGAATTTGCGCACAACAACAGGAAGGCATAAGATTAAAATAGATGAACACATCGTCTCTATTACCCATCACACATAGTTTGCTGCATGGACAAGGGGGCGATGATTTATCGACTCCCAACTTTAGACGTTTTATCCCCAACTATCCACATATCCCAATAAAATAATTGATTTTGAATTGTAGCCTGTTCAAAGAAAATCATTAAATTTGCATCCAAAGCAATAAATTGAACGCAGTGGAAGATTTGAACCAGTTAAAATTGGTGTTGGTAAAGAAGAAAAGAACCAACAAATGGTTGGCAGAACAGTTGGGCGTGAATCAGACAACTGTTTCCAAGTGGTGCACCAATACGACTCAGCCAGATTTGGCAACGCTGAAACGTATATCGGAGTTGTTGGAGGTTAGTGTGAGTGAGATTATCAATTTTGAATAAGATGTACGATTATGGGCAATACCAAATTTAATGAGAACACCAGAGTACAAGTTCCGGCGGCACTCCATTTGTGCAAGCTGGGTTATACTTATTTGGATGACATCTGTGCCTACGATACTAAGACAAACATCTTGATTGACGTTTTCTTGGATGCAGTAAAACGCCTTAACCCCGGATTGTCAAGCTCGGAGGCATCACTGTTATATGCAAAAATTGTGAATATCGCCAATAACGATGATTTGGGACGTGAATTTTACCAGTTGCTTTCAACGAACAGCGGTACAAAACTTATTGATTTTGAAAATCCCGAAAACAACGATTGGCATGTGACTACGGAATTTACATGTGAAAACGAAGATACCGAAGATGAGTTTCGCCCCGATATCACTTGTTTCGTAAATGGTCTTCCGCTTGCATTCATTGAGGTTAAGAAGCCGAACAACCGTGAGGGTATTTTGGCGGAGAGGGAACGCATCAACAAACGGATGAGCAAGTCCTGCTTCCGCCGTTTCTTCAACATCACCCAACTGATGATTTTCTCCAACAACCAAGAGTATGACACCGACAACCGTGTGCCTATACAAGGGGCTTTTTATTGCTGTACGGCTAAGGAGAAGGCATTTTTCAACGTGTTCCGTGAGGAGGATAAACGGTATGTGCCAGATTATCCTTATCGAGTTATAACCGATGAAATAGAGAACAAGGTATTGAAGCACCGCAACTGTGTGGTCATTAAAAACTTGCAAGAATACCAGACCAATAAAGCTGTAACCACACCGACAAACCGCATTATCACCTCTATGCTGAGTAAGGAGAGATTTTTATTCCTGCTACGTTATGGATTTGCATACGTGGAACGCAAAATAGAACTGGATGATGGCACACAGGGAACTCAATTACAAAAGCATGTGATGCGTTATCAGCAGTTGTTCGCTTCGTATGCTATCCGCAACGCTTTATCAAGAGGTGTGAAAAGTGGTATCATTTGGCATACGCAAGGAAGCGGGAAGACTGCACTCGCATATTACAGCGTGAAAAGTCTAACTGACTATTTTGCACAGCGTAATGTGGTGGCAAAGTTCTATTTCATAGTTGACCGCATTGACTTGATGGAGCAAGCTACCGATGAATTCGCTGCCCGTGGTCTTGTAGTCCACAATGCTAAGAGCCGCAAAGAGTTGATGGATGATATTGCAAGTAGGGAAGTAACAAGCAATGATGAGGGAAAGCCTGAAATCATGGTCGTCAACATCCAAAAATTCAAGGAGGACAAAGCCAAAGTAACAGTGGAAGATAGTTACAGCACTCATTTACAACGGATTTTCTTCGTTGATGAAGCGCACCGTGGCTATAATCCGCAGGGCAGTTTCTTAGCAAACCTTTTGGAGGCAGACAAAAACGCAGTTAAAATTGCATTGACAGGAACACCGCTATTGAAAGAGGAACGCGAATCGTGGCGAGTATTTGGCGACTACATTCATACATACTATTACGACAAATCCATTGCCGATGGCTACACCTGCAAACTGATGCGCGAGCCTGTCGAAACAATCTATAAAGAGAAGATTGAAAACATCCTCGACCAGTTGGTTGGCAATGTGGAAGTCAAGAAATCGGACATTGACCGTAATCAAATTATGGAGCATGAAAGCTACCTGAATGCTTTGTTAGATTATATCATATCCGACTTCCGCCGTTTCCGAAAAGAGCAAAATGATGAAACAGTGGGGGCAATGATAGTATGCCGTACAAACCCACAGGCAAGGGAATTATATCGCCTTTGGCAGGAACGCTTCAACATAGCAAACAAGATTAGTAAATACAAAGAGCAACAAGTGTTTATGGCAGCAGAACCGATGCTCCAATACGGGAACTACAAGCCATTGACCGCATCGCTCATACTGCATGACGAGGGTGACAAACAGGAACGCAAGGCGTATATTGAGGGCTTCAAGAAACAGCAGGAGATTGATGTTCTCATTGTCAATAAGATGCTCCTCACGGGTTTTGACGCACCTCGTTTGAAGAAATTATATTTGGGTCGTTCTCTCGATGGGCATGACTTGCTGCAAGCCCTTACAAGGGTAAACCGCCCTTATCATGATTTTAAGTATGGTTATGTGGTTGACTTTGTAGACATCAAAGAAAACTTTGATGCAACCAATGACCGTTATTTGCGAGAACTTAACCGCACTTCGGACGAATCGGACAATACGCATACCGAAAATATTGCCAACGACATATTGGTCAGCAAAGAAGATGTAGAAGCCAAGATCAAAGCGATAAAAAGCGTACTTTTCAATTTCACTATTGATAACGTGGAGGAGTTTCGCAAACAAATAGACGAAATTGAGAATAAAGACAGTCTGTATGAGCTGCGCAATACGCTTTCTGATGCCAAAGCCATCATCAATCAAGTACGTTCTTTTGGCGATGAAGAAACTAAGGAGAAACTTGCTTCGCTCCCTATGGGAAGAATACCCTCCCTTATAACAGAGGTTACCCACCGCATTGAGCGCATCAATCTTTTTGAAAGCACAGCACACAAGGCTGATGTTTCCGGCATTATCAATGTAGCTCTGTCTGAACTGGAGTTTGAGTTTAAAAAAGGAATGCCCGAAGAGTTGCGGATTGTTGTCAATGACATTCGGGAACGTTGCGAGCGGGTACAAGCAGAATTTGAAGCAAACTTCGACACCAAAGAAGAACGGTATGTCATCCTTGCCGATGAGTTCCGTGAGTATTTCCGCAAAAAAGGATTTGTGCCACAAAGCACCGAGGATGCCAAGGCAAGCATTCAATATATGGACGAAGTGATGAAGAAAATACGCGAAATCAACCGTCGCAACAACATCCTTAAACGTAAGTATAAAGGGGATGAACGGTTTGTCCGCATCCACAAGCGCATTGAGGAACAAAACCAGAAGCGTGAACGTCCTATCATATCTGCACATGAATATGAGATTGCCGAGAATTTGGCGAAGATGAAAGATGAAATCGACAGACGGCTGTTCCTTGACATTAACATTCTTGACAACGAACCAGCGTTTGGCCAGGATGTGTTGTCTATCATAGGCAAGGAACTTTTAGCAATGAAAATACGGACAGACATTAAAGACCGTAAGTATTTGAGCAACTTGATTACAACAGAATATTTACAACAACGAAACTACGCTTATTAGTATATGAGTAACATCAACATATCAGAGGCCACCATAGCCCTTATTGATTCCTTGAAAAGTACCACCAGTGCCTTTGGATTGGCTGGTACGGGGAGCGAGTATAAAATTGTAACGGAAATGTTCCTTTACAAATTTTTCAACGACAAGTTCGGCTACGAAGCCAAACGTGACCCTATGTATGGAGAACGATTGTCGAAAGCTGAAAAATGGGATGCTGAATACGATACTTTTACAGAGGAAGAAGTGGAAGATTTGTTTAGCTATCTGCCACATTCCGTGCCACGATTGAAACCTGAACATACGTTGTCGCATCTTTATAATTCTGCCACGAAGGGCGATTTTTCCACTTTACTCGATGCTACATTGGTAGATATTGCTTCTCTCAATGCCGAAACATTTTCAGTCACTACATCAGGCAAGAGCAAAGTCAATATCTTCTTTCCGCTGACAACCTATGTCACCGACACGCAGAAACGTGACGAGTTTGCTAAGTCGCTGATGCGCAATGTGGCTTCATTCAATTTTGAGGATGTTTTTGATGAAAAATACGATTTCTTCTCACGCATTTTCGAGCATCTGCTTAAAGGTTTCAATAATGCAGGAGGCGGAAAATATGCCGAATATTACACGCCACGGGCCATAGCACAAGTGATGGCTCGCCTGTTGGTAGGAGATAATACTGATTTGCGCGGCGTGACCTGTTATGACCCTTCGGCAGGAACCGGTACATTGCTTATGGCACTGGCACATCAAATAGGCGAAGAACGCTGCACAATTTTCTCGCAAGACATTTCAGAAAAGTCTACGGAAATGCTTCGCCTAAATCTTATTCTCAATAACTTTGCAGCCTCATTGCCAAATGTAGTGCAAGGCAATACGCTCACTGAACCATCCCATAAGGAGAATGACGGAGTGTTGCGTAAGTTTGATTTCATAGTTTCCAATCCTCCGTTCAAACTTGATTTTCCTGAATATCGTGATACATTGGCATCCGATACCATCCGCTTTTGGGCGGGAGTGCCAAATGCTGTGAAAAAGGTTGACCCGATGAAGCCAAAGATGGCTATCTACACCTGCTTCATACAGCATGTGCTTAACTCATTGAAGCCAACAGGCAAGGCTGCCGTTGTCATTCCCACTGGTTTCATCACAGCCAAGAGCGGTGTAGAGAAGCGTATCTTACAACGAGTTGTGGACGAGCGATGGGTGTATGGCGTTGTTTCCATGCCAAGCAATGTATTCGCTACAACTGGAACCAACGTATCGGTAATCTTCTTCGATAAGTCAGCCAATCACGACAAGGTAATCCTGATTGATGCAAGCAAATTAGGCGAGGAGTATAAAGAGGGGAATAACCAAAAACGTCGTCTTCGCGACTTTGAGATAGACCAGATAGTCAACACGTTCCAAAACAAAGAGGCAGTAGATGATTTCTCAGTGGCCGTGACCTACGATGAAATCAAAGAAAAAGGTTACAGCCTTTCGGCAGGTCAGTATTTCGACATCAAGATTGACTATGTGGATATAACAGAGGAGGAATTTAATGCCCGAATGGAAGAATATAAACGGACACTTACCGAACAATTTGCTGAAAGCCATCGATTGGAGGCAGAGATCATGAGACAACTTGACAGCTTGCAATTCAATAACATAAATAGTCCAGAGCAACATGATACAACAGACTAATAACATACCAGCAATATATACAGAAGCTGCGGAAACCATTAAAACCGCCATACTGCAAGGCCAATATGAAGCTCTGAAAGGAGAGAATCGCATACAATTAGCTGTATATTACAGCGTGGGCAGGTATGTGTCACAAAACTCACGAAAGGGAAAATGGGGAACTGGTGCGCTCGCAAGCATCAGCAATCACCTCAGAAAGATACTTCCGGGCTTACGTGGTTTTTCGGCAGAAAGCCTTAAAAAGATGAGATTATTCTATGAGGCATGGGATATGCTGGATAACAGTCTGCACAAATCCAATAATTCGGTAATTGCGATTACCGAATTAGAAGAAACACCACAATCGGTAATTACGATTACCGAAACAGGTCAGATTGACATATATCACACAATGGCTATCCCAAATACCGCAGACTTCCCCGCGATGGAGTTCTTGGCCGTACCGTTTACGCACCATTCAAGAATTATAAGTAAAGTGAAGGAACTGCAAGAGCGATACTATTACATACGGAGGTGTGCGCAAGAGCACCTATCCGTAGAAGCTCTTGTAAAGCTCATTGATAACAACGCTTTTGCCAACCAGCAGATGCTTCCCAACAACTTTTCAAAGACAATGCTTGATGCAAAGGAAGCTCGCAAGGCTGTAATGATGTTCAAGGATGAATACGCACTCGATTTTATCAATGTAGAAGAAATCGGAGAACGTGACAATGAGGATATAGACGAGCGAGTGGTAGAACAGCAGATTGTTCAAAATATCAAACGGTTCATTATGACCTTTGGACGCGATTTTGCTTTCATTGGCAATCAATATCATCTTGAAGTTTATGGTGTGGAGCATTTCCCCGATTTGCTCTTCTTCAATCGTGAATTAAATGCGATGGTGTGTATAGAACTAAAGACAGGATCTTTCAAGCCCGGGTATCTTGGGCAACTTATGGCTTATCTACGTATTTTGGATGACCATGTGAAAAAGCCACATGAAAACCCGACCATAGGGATAGTGCTGTGCAAAGAAGCAGACAGAGAGTATGTAGAATATGTTATCCAAGATTACAATAAACCAATGGGTGTGGCGACCTACACAACATCGGCAGATATGCCTGAAAAGTTGCGTAAAGCTTTGCCTGATAGCGAAGAATTAAAGAAATTATTGTGAAATGTATGATACAGATTGACGAAATAAAAGAGTTACTTCGATTAAGAAGTGATGGAAATCTACGCCATAGAGAAAGTCAAACTTTAGAATTTAAGGAATCCTTTAATTTTGCTGGATTATCTGAATATTTTCGTGATTTTGCAGCATTCGCAAACAATAAGGGTGGATGGCTTATTTTTGGAGTAAAAGATAGACCCAAACGTGAACTTATTGGATTAAGTGATAAATCTGTAGAGCAATTTGACAAAATTGACCCTGAAAAAATCTCTGGCTTCTTATTGAATTTATTTTCAGGAGATATTGTGTGGGAACATGATATTGTTGAAATCAACAGTATGAATTTTGGTGTTTTCTTTATAGAAGAAGCTAAAGTAAAGCCTATTATCTGCAAAAAAGACGAAGGAGAAATCAGAAATGGTGAAATATATTTTAGATATGGAGGACGAACTCAGAAAATTCAGTATGCAGAATTGGAAAATATTATTAATCATAGGATAGAAAAACAAAACAGGCAGTGGATGGATTTGGTTTCAAAGATAGGAAAATCAGGTCCACAGAATGCCGCAATATTGGATTTAAATAATGGCTCAATAGCAAAAGATAATTCCCAAATACTTGTTGTTGATGAAAAATTATTGAAAGGCATAAATTGGATAAAAGAAGGTTCTTTTGACGAAAAAAGTGGGGAACCAACACTAAAATTGGTTGGTGAAGTTCAGCCTATTGATACCGTGGAAGTGATAAGAACAGAACGGATTAACAGATTGAGAGAGTATCCCTTGTCTGCAAAAGAATTAGCTGAAAAAATTAAGAACAAAATACATATTAACACAAACGATATATGGAGAATTATAAATCAGAACGGCATAAAAAACAATCCGGATTATTCAATCTTTAATTTTAGAAATAAGAAGCAAGAAGAACAATATGATATGGATGGAGTTATTCCTAATGGTGTACCTTCCATATATAAGGAATCTACAGTTGATTTAATTATAACTATATATAAAAACGAGCGAAAATGAATTTGTGTAGATTAAGTGATATAGCCAATATAGAGATTAGCGGAGTAGATAAGAAATCCGTTGATGGTGAAACCCCTGTAAGGTTATGCAATTTTGTTGACGTGTATCGAAACTGGGCAATTACACAGAATCTATTAAAAAGTTTTATGATTGCATCTGCGAAAGAAACAGAAATTGCCAAATGTTCTATTCACAAAGGGCAGGTCGCTATAACGAAAGATAGCGAAACAAGAGACGACATTGGCATTTCAGCTTATATCGCTAACGACTTTGACGATGTGCTTCTTGGCTACCACTGTGCCTTGATTACACCCAATGAAGATATTTTAGATGGGAAATATCTGAATGCTTTTATGCACACAAGTTATATCCAAAAGTATTTTGAGAACAATGCTTCTGGAAGCGGACAAAGATACACCCTTTCTAACGAAACTATATTTCAGATTCCCATTCTGCTTCCATCATTGAGAGTGCAAAAAGCTATTGGAAATTTATTATCTAACATCGACCGCAAGATAGAACTCAATCGTCAAATAAATGATAATTTAGCGATACTTGGCCGTTCATCAGCAAGGGCAGAAGTTCGTTGCGCTGTTTAATGAGTTTATCATTTTGCTTTTCTATTTCTAACTCCATGGTAATAAGTGCTTCTATTTTTTCAGAAAAATCTTTTAATGTTGCAGAATTTGGTTGCATCAATTTTATTAAGCTTAGATTTTCACGAGTTATTTGCGGTTGCCCTGAGCCTGATATTGCACCTTTAACATTTGCATAGTTTAGTGCTTGTTTAATGTATTCATTGTGTACTTGTGAATTACGAATTTTTATAACCATAGCATTGCCTGTTATCCAGGATTTCGGTAAGGTTCTATTGATAACGCCACAGCTGTTTCCACGACAAGCCATCGCAATTTCACTATTTTCATGATTGTATGACGAGTAGTAACCTATTATACCATTTGCACCATACACTTTATACTTTCCGCCATCTGATAAGTTATTCAGTCCAAGAGCTTTCGGCTGATACATCTCACAAAAATCTCCTAAAGTACAGTCTTTCCATCCTTGCGGAATCTTTCGTTTCAACTTCTCATTCCATACCATCTCACCACCACTTGATTTATAAGGCCGTCCGTTCTCATCAGGGAAGTCGAACTGCACAAACCAATAGTCGTAAAGCTGCTTCGCCATCTTCTCTAAATTATCATTTATCGCACGGTTAAGAGTGATTTTATGGTCTATATCGGTTAAGATACGGCCGATCTTTATCTGATTTTCAAGATTGGGAATCCACACGGTGCAATCCATAATCTTATCAGGTGAGGTGTGCCGTATCTTTGTTTGTTGCGCCGCAGCACTAAGTTGTTGTCTGACAAGGTTTGAAGATATAAGATAATAGCAAAAGTTTGGGTCAATACGATTTCTCTTGCAATGAACCAATGCAATGTCTTGACTTTGAATGTATTTTCCACTTTCAGGAATGCGAGCTGTAGTACCAAGCAATCCTAAAGATTGTTCTGTAAGAGGTGTAATGATGTCGCCTTTCTTCAAGATAAATTCATCTTTTACCGCTCCCGTAAAGTATAAGTCAGTCTTGGAAGTGTTTTCTTTGAAACCACCTCCATTCATATTGAAGTTACCAAGTGTCAAGCGGATAAACTCTCCTTCTTCCGCATAAAACTGGCCGGACAAACTCATGCCACGAGTTACATCAACCAAATCTCTTAACTTATACTTTGTGAGTTCCATTAGCAACAATTTTGTTGCAAAGATACTCTTTTTGCTTGAAAATATGTGATAAAGCCAAGAGAAAGGCGTGTATAATGCTATCCAATATACTTTCTGTGAGCCATCTTTACATTGTTCTGATTGACCATCGCATAGTGCAAGGTCGTGTCAATCTTGACGTGACCGAGCAATCGCTGCACCTGTTCTATAGGCATACCTTTGTCAATGGCCATTGTAGCCAATGTGCGCCGGAACTTGTGAGGATGCACTTTGGCGATATTTACTTTGCGTCCAAGTGTTCTCAAACGCACTTCCACACCACTAATCGAAAGTCGAGAATGGGGATTAGAAAGCGATACGAACAACGCAGGATTATCATCTGTGCGACTATTCAAATAGTTCTGTAGGTGTATTTTGGTTCGAGCATTGAAATATACTTCACGTTCCTTATTTCCCTTTCCAAACACCACACATTGCCGTTCATGGAAATCAATATCTTCGCGATTGAGGTTGACCAATTCGCCCACACGCATGCCCGTGCTGGCAAGCAAATCAATCATGGCGATGTCACGGATTTCTTGGCAACTGTCGCGCAACACCTCCATATTCTCATCTGTCAGCACTTCTTTCACGAGGCTTTCCGTGCGCACCCTATGAATACGCCTGACAGGGCTTTTCACAATGAAATCTTCATCTTCGAGCCAGGCAAAAAACGATGAAAAGATACGTCGCATATTGTCGATGGTTACTCGGCTGACTTTCCGTCGTTCTTGATAATCAGATAGATAATTGCGAATGTCATTGGTTGTGACATCGCACACGGGCTTGTGAACAGCCGCAAAGAGTGTGTCAATGGTAGATTGGTAGTAGCTGATTGTCTTTTCGGAGCAACCCTCTATTTTCTTTGCCGAGAGATACGCCTGCAATAGTTCTGCATTGGCTTTTGCTTGTTGTTCTTCTTCACTGACAGAAGGTATAACTTCATAGTTATCTAATGTCTGCGCAAGCATTGTTTCCAGCAAATTAAGCTGCTCTTTGGATAAAACAGGTGCCATTCCATCCACTACGGTGTGTATAACTGCTCTTTTCATTTTCTATATTATAAAGTTTATGCCTATATAATATAGAAATGGCTGCAAACGAATACGATAAATGATAATTTAGAGAAGATGGCGAAGCAACTCTACGACTACTGGTTTGTACAGTTCGACTTTCCCGATGAGAACGGACGGCCTTATAAGTCAAGTGGTGGTGAGATGGTTTGGAATGAGAAGTTGAAGCGAGAAATACCACAAGGATGGAACAATTGTGTACTTGGTGACTATATCGGGCGAATAACAAACGGCTTAAATCCACGAAAAAACTTTATTCTTGGTAGTGGGAACAATTATTACGTAACAATTCGCAGTTTGGTCGGTACGACTATTGAGTGGAATAATTGTGACAGATGCGATGATGAAGCTTTGTCAAAAATCAACTCACGCTCACAATTACAAGTTGGTGATATTATATTCAGTGCTATCGGAACCATTGGACGCACATTTTATATCCTTGAAGAACCTACAAATTGGAACATTAGCGAAACGTCATTTACTCTCAGAGCAAAAGAGAATGTTCCAACTGATTTCTTTTATGGAATGTTACGCTCAAACGAAATACAGAGAAAGGCGGACAAAGCGGCAATGGGCAGCACATTGAGATGTTTAGTGATGGACTCTTTATGTTCTCTGCAATATGTAAAGATACCTAGCAAAATAATGCAATCTTTCTCTGCGAAAGTTTCCCCTATGTATAGACAAATACATCAAAACAATAAAGAAATAGCAAGATTGACTAAGCAGCGTGACGAACTTCTACCTCTTTTAATGAACGGTCAAGCATCTCTAAATTATCATTTATCGGAATGGAGTATTGGATTTTTATGCCTTGATATGCACATAGAATATGACAAGGGCATTGTACAAAAGGAAGCAGACAAACAGGATTTTCACCCATTTGTCCGAAAGCCATATTCCTTTACTTTTTTCAAGCATATAAGCTATACGTGTCTCGTGTTCCTTTTGCAGTTCAAGTTGTTTGTCACGATGAGCCATAAGTTGCCGACCGACTTCCACTACAAAGTTCGTGCAAATGTTATTCAAAGATTTTAGGGTTTGAGGATGTACTTGTGCTCCGATTTTCTTCGTCTGCATATTTTGAACAGAGGAGTTGAAATTTGAAACAATACTTTCCAAATGGTCAATAGCGGCATTGAATACGGCGGTCGTCTGTTTCAGTTCCGCTATCTTTTCAGTAAGGCTGCGTTCTACCTGCAATGCCTCGTTTTCATTGTCAGTAAACCCTATAAGGCCGTCAATGTCAATCTTGTCTGATTTTCCTTTTCCTATTCCCATGTTCATTGATTTTGAGTGGAACAATTATCTGTGTAAACCTCGTCTGCGTCTGCAAAGTCGGTTGGCCATTTGAGCGCAACGCCTTGCCCATTCACGTTCGTCCTCATCTTTATCTTTTCTCCAACCACTTATGTCAGAACCTCCGCCGCCACTGGATGCCGCCATGCTCGTTGCACCGTTAAGGTATTCGGCAAAAAGGAGCAAGGCGGTTTTCAGTACAGCTTCTATAGTCGCAAAGGGATTATCGTCCGGCACGGAACACTCCTTGCGGATGATGTCATTCGCTTTTTCCGATATGGCTACATGGTAATGGTGGTATTCATCCGTGGAAATGTCGTAGTGCTTGATAACTGGAGTCGGACGGTTTGTTTGTGGCATTTCAGTCGAAACGGTAGCTGACCGTATTTTCTGCTCGGCATTTAGAATTACCGAAGATTTCCGCTCTCCATGAAGCATAGCCCATGTTGCTTCTATCTTTGACGGCATGAGGTGTCGTCCTTTACCGAGAATGGAGGATTTATAACTGGAGTTGCCCGAAAGGACAGAATAACCTCGTACATACCCCTTGTCATCCTCTTGCAAGTGTATGCCGTAGCCATGCGCTTTCAGTCCGGCTTCGTAGCCTGACCAACTGAAATTCGACAAGGAACGGAGTACATCCATGCAAGTGTCAGTTATCTCCTGCCTACGCTTCTCGTAGATCTCTTCCGGCTGTACCCATCCCCGCCGCTCATTGATAATGTACGCAGCCGACATAGCCCGTTCCGCTATCAAGTGGTCGTCGTTGACCTTTCCGTCCATGTCCACACGGTTCACGTCTATGTGCAGATGAAGTATGCCACTTTTCGCATCATGGTGGAGTGCGACCACATACTGACTGTTCTTCACGTTGGTGGACTTCGCACTGGCACGCTTGACCTTTTTAGAGAGGTTGATGGAGTCTAACACTTGGATGTACTCGTTTGCCAATCTTACCCAATCGTCCAGTGCCCAGCCTACGGATTCTTCCTTAGTTGGGGATATTTCCATCCTTATCACATTCCGTTTGAGCGGTCTGCCCTTGTTAATTGTACTGGCAAATTCTTTTTGTTTGAGTACCATACGCTGATACATGGCTTCAGCCGATATATCATCGGGCAAGAAGTTCACTTTCACTATCTCGGCCTTGTCCTTGTTGACCGAATAACGGACGGCGTTTCCGCCGTGGCTGATGGTGGCCGCTTTTGCTATCATTCGGTTGGGTATTTATTGAGTGATGTATTCCTGAATTTCATTCCAACGGGCTATAAGTGGAACGGCGGCACGCATCCACTGTTCCACGAAACGGGTGTCTGCGAAGTATTGCGCCCGATGGTTGCCCTGTATGGATTTGACGGCTGCCGCTATTCGCATTAGCTCACCTCGTGCATCGGAAAGACTGCAAAGGGCTTCCACCTCTTTGTCGGTAAGCCGTCGCCTCGGATGCTGACCCAAGGCGCATTTACGGATGTAGTCGCTCAAAGTCAAGCCGCAGGTATTGGCAAGTTCCACGACTTTTGCGTATTCCTTTTCGGTCACTCTGGCTTCCAGCCGCTTTGTGCGCTTTATAGCCTTTTTCTTTTCGTCCTTGTTTTCTTCCGTTGTTGTCATATCTAATAATTTATAATAAGGTGATACGATAAAATAAAACTAGTCAGCACGGTGCGAGCTTGCGAGCGGCTGTAACGGCTTATGTTGCATGGAAGCGCGGAGCGGTTTTGTGTGACATAGGCAATTCTTGTAACAGTCCTGACACGAACTTTGGATATACCATAACCCGTAAAGTGGACAGTTTGTCCGAAGCCTTTATAGACGTCTAAAACAAAATTACTCAGCCACATTCATTCCCCCCCCCCAAAAAAAAACTGCCTCCAATAGTGTTGTAAGGCTAAACCCCAATCCCGCCATAAACAAACGCTTTTCCAAAAGGTCACGAAATGCAGCGTGACAGGCCATGTTTCTCATTGTAAAAAGCCATCTTTTGAAAACCAATACACGGCATATCGCAACGGTCTTGGTTTCATTAGGTTTACGCTCCGTCTCCGTTATGAACATTACTATCTGAAATAAGGGATAAAGATGGTTGCCCATCGTCACAACAGGTGGCGGTGTCCGACTTTACATTTTCAACATTTGGCACATCGGCGGCAATGCAGTTTTCACCATTACCATCTTCACCAATCTCACAGAAATGATTGTGCCGTTCTTTCACACTCACATAATGTGGGTTGAGTATCTTTTGATTGTCCGCATACCATACCGAAACACAATGTATGGTGTGTATGCTCGTGCGATTGGTCTGTTCGGATGTGACAATCCCCAACACGGCCATTTTGTCAAGCAGCCTCGAAACGGTCTTCTTATCATATCCTAAACGGGTGGCCAATTCCACTTCCGAAAGGGCGGCTTGCCCGATATGCAGGGTAATGGCAAAGCCTTTCTTTTCGTACTTCGTTTCCTTGATAGTTGCAGCGTCAATGAGGCATTTCAAAATCTTCATGCGGTCGATACCGTACTTGCTTCCTGCCAGAAAATCTAGCTGGCTGTCAGAAAGCACTATACAATAATAAATGTCTTTCTTCATCTTCATTTCTATTTATTATTCAACTAACTCTAACTGAAATTGGTCAACGAGCGTTTGCAAACTCGGACATCGCTTTATCACCTTTTGAAGCGTCATCATGGGAGTGTCCGCCATCAGCAGAAAGTCGGCTATGTCTAATCCTTTTTCCCTTTGTTCATCCGTTGCACACTGCTCCAGTTTGTCGCTGAAAACCACCTTTGAGCAAATGGAAGAAAGTAATTGAGTTTTCTCCAGCCAAGCCTCCTTTGCACCTAAATCGGGACAAAGGATTACGGCACGGTTCTTTAATACGCCAACGGTGTCTGCCTTGAAACAGCCGTGTATTCCTCCGGTTGCCAGCCATACGAAATCAGGCATGAAGTGGCTGGCCACTAAAGCAGATTTCTCACTCTCCACAATAGCTACAGCTTTTGTCGGATAGTCGGCCAACAGATGTTCGCCAAACAAGCATTGCTTCATGTTGAAGTGTTCAAGCCATAATTCCGTATGCACCCAACTCACATAGCTTCTCGGTTCTTTCACCCGATGCCCTGTCGCCGGATTATACAGCATAATCTTTCCTGCCCGCACTCTTCCTTGTCGGTCAATCTGTCAGAACACAGTGGAACCTCCCCATTTCTTGGATGTCCCGACACTGTATAATTGGAACAGCCGGGATGTTTCTTCTTCTCCAAATACACACGAAAGAAAGATGAATAACGGATTACGTTCGTAGTTGGCAAGCGAGCGGCGCATAATGTCACGGTCAATATAATCTACCGACTTTGGCTGTGCTATTTTCGCCTGTGGCTTCCACGACCTCTGTTTTTCCAATGCAACGGGATTATCTTTGAAATAATCAGATGGCTTATAATGGTATTGGCACGAATGTTCATGGTCGCACCTGCCCACATAATCGGGAAACACAATCTGCCCTTCCGTATCAACATACTTGACGAAACATTGCTTTCTTCCGCATTTAGGGCAAGTCAGTTTGGAGCCTCTCTTGTATTTTTGAAGTGTAAATCGGTATTCAGTCATAGTTCCTCCTTATTCTATAAATGCAGTTCGTGCAGTTTGCAGTTGTTGCAGTTTTGCAGGTTACGCATATCCTCTGAACTGCAAACTGCAAATACTGCAAGCTGCAAATAGTGTGGATTATTGCAGTTTCTCATATTCACCTCTCTTGATTCTTCTGAGTATTTTACTTGCTTCCAGCTTGTTCAATACATACATTACAGTCCTTTGCGACATACCGACTTCTTTTCCTGCTTGGATGGCTTCTGCGGTGGAAAACACGGTAGGTACATTGTCAAGCATTCCTTTCTTCTGTGGGTCTATACTTTCCATCAACATGAATTTCTGAATATTGGAATAGCAATCTTCAAAATAAGAACTTAGTCTAATGGCCGATTTAATGGAGTCTATATCCACAAAATCCTTGTGTACTTCGCCACAAGCCCATCGGAGTATCTGGAATACTAAAGCCAGCCGTGCCGCAATTATAGGTGTCTTCATTACACGGCTATCAACCATATTGTCATCTTTGATTTGGTTTACTTTGTGGATTAGGCCATTGCGCCAGTTGGTAAAATAGGCACCAGCCTCTAGAGAAAAGTTCAGTACGTTTTGTAATGCGCAGTCATTGTTTTCATCTGTTATGAAACAAATCTCGCAAATACGGTTAATTACATCTTCCCACAAGGCAGAATATTTCTCAAACGATGAAGAGGTAGAATCTTCGTCAATCTGCCAGTCTGATATTTCTTGGGATGAGGGATAAACGAAGATTATCCTATCCAGCAAGCCATTGTCCTTGTACCCTTTATCCACCAGTTCATGCACACGGGTTGTCTGCATCGTGCCGACTATGTTTATAAAAGGACGCTCAATGTGAATGGGTATCGGCATACTGCATCTTGACACATCAAGAGGCTTACCGCTGAAAGCCGTCAAAAGCTGTTCTATCAGTTGCCCCTTGTTGTATTGGTTCACGGCATTGAACATTCCCATTATTTCATCCACATACACGGCTACCCCTCTTGGATTGTCGTTAAGCGCACGAATAAGAGCTTCAGGGGTGAAGTCCGAAATGATTGTCCGCTTCAAAATCGGCTTGGGCGGCAATGATGGTCTTTCATCTTTCTTGCCTTTCTGACTTTCCAGTATGGAATTGTAGTTTTCCATATCTATCTTGAATTGCTTAATGACTTTAGCATCACGTTTACGAATGGGGCGGAAAGCGAAGTCAAGCGGAGGTGTCTTACCCATGCCTGGCCGTCCGACCAGTATCATATAAAGGATTGGACTGCTAACCCAACCGCCACGGATGCGGATGTTGACCGCATTGCCGATAGCCGTTGATGCTGCTGCAATAAGGGATGCCATCGTGTACTCAATGGAATAGTTCTCTTGCCGTGCCAATGCCAGAACCATGTCCTGCAACTTGGCAGGAAACACGTCCAAAGGTATCTTGTTTTCAATGGCACCCTCGAACTCCATTCTGATGCTGTTGCACAAGTCAAGTGAATCCATTAAAACGGTCTGTTTCGTTTGGCATTGATGAATTGTGCGGCTTCTTCCGCCAGTTCCTTCTGCGATTTACGTTTACCGTCATGAAGCCATACGTCAATCTCTGATTTAAGGAACATGATACGCTTGCCTCTCTTATGAAACGGAATCTGGTGACAACTCGTCCATCCGTAAACGGTCTGTTCCGCCGGATGGCTGGGCAGGTATTCACACAGTTCTTTCAGGTTCATCCACTGGTCGGCAGGCCGTACTAATGGAATGTTGTTCAGACCGTCAATCTTGGAGTCAAGTTTATTGAGCTTGTCCATCATCCATGACATTGCCTTAGGCAAATCTTCAAATGTAATGTTCTTGTCTTCCATATCATTATCAGTTAATTTTGCCGCAAAGTAATGGCAAATTCCAATACTGATTTACGGGTGACAAATATCACATAAAGAAACATCGGCAGGGCATAAGAATCATAAACGATATGTACTGATTATCAATATCTATAATGGCAAATTCCATCATTAGATTTTTTCGCTTATGCCTCTCGACATAAGGGAATCATCATCGAATCATAAGGTTATGAAGATAAAAATGCACAGAAGCAGAAAGCCATCCACATGAAGATGCAGATGGCTAACATATAACACTATAGCATAAGTTAATGAGCGTTAAATAATTATACAGCTATCACATGTCTTGATTTTTTTGAAAGACGGTATCTAATGCTTGTTTGAACCCTTCCAAATTATTTTGCCACTGATTATGAAAATTACATGGATGATATGGATTAATTAAAATATAACTTTTTCCATGATATGAAAGATTCCATAAATAAGGATTATCCTGCTTTTCTAATTTATCAGTAAATACTTGAATATATTTTTTCATAAAATGGTCTGTAATTTTTGTTCCCCATATAATTATTACATCAGGTTGTAATTCATCAAGTATTTCCAAAAATGCTTCAAAATTTCGTATATCCCTTTTGGTTTGAGTAGGAGTTGATACAGTAGGCAAAAAATATTGGACATAATTGGTAAATGCAAGTCTTTCCCATATATACATTTTCCAATCTTCATTCTTCATCTTCTGCCTACCGATTTTATTAGATACATATTCAATCATAAACTGTGTGAAATTATCATATGAAGGATAATCACAACCTTCTAAATAATTCGTAATTTCATCTTCTGGTGCATTTTCTAATTTACTTTTATAATAACCCTTATGTTTGAAATAATAACAAGATTCATTAAAATTAGAACTATCTCTAATTTCCATAGAAGTACATTCATTCCATTTGGGACAATTAAAATCATTTGAACTTTCATTATAAGGACAATAGAAACTTGCACCAAGAATTAAAACTTTCTTACCATTTATAAGTCCCTCATTATAATAATTATCTTTTTTGTAAGGCTTAAAAAATCTATTTTTCATATAGGATATGATTTTCATTTATTAAGTTACTATATTGGCAAATCCAGCTTAATTGTCTTTGTCGCCTCCTCCTTTTTGGCATCAACGACCTTTGCATACACCTGCGTAGTTCGCACATTCGTATGACCGAGCATTTTGCTGACCGTATAAATATCTGTACCTCCAGCAAGTTGCAGGGTCGCATACGAATGCCTAAAACAATGGTAGGTGATGTGCTTCGTTATTCCGGCTTCTGCAACCCATTTCTTTATCGGACGGTTAATCCATGACGGGTCGGGCAATCCGGCAAAAACTAATTGCTCCCCCTCTTTTCTTTCACCACATAATTGGAATGCCTGTTCGGATATGGGCATATACTCAACGCCTTTGGTCTTTTGCTGGGTGAAGTTCAAGCGGTAACTGCCGTTGAACAACTCTATCTCTGACCACTTCAACTTTTGAATATCACAATGACGAAGCCCGGTCAATGCAGAAAAGAGTGCGGCACGCTTCAACAACGGGTCACATGGAGTTTGAGCCAAACGGTTCAGTTCGTCAATGGTCAAGTATTCCCTGCGGCTTTCTTGACCTTGAATGCCTTTGACCTTCGCCCCAATATCAACCGTCAGATAGCCGTCAATAAAAGCCTGTTTCAATGCGGCTTTGAATATGGAGAAATAAGTGGAAGCCGTATTTTGCGAGATCGTACCACTTTTACCGCCTCCTTGTGGAGCGTTCAACAGAAACATGCGGAATGATTCTATCAGCTTCAAATCAATCTGTGAGAAAATGATGGTGTCGCCTTTTGCAAAGATTTTCAACAGCTCATGCACCCGTTTCCAGTTGATGATAATGGAATCGGAACTATGGGCGTGACGCAACCGCTGTACGTGGTCGAAGTATTCAATGAAGTTGCAACGGGAACGCTCCAGCTGCTCTGCCTGTTCCGCATCCGTTTCAGAATAAAGCGAAGCGTTATCGTATTCCTTTTGGCGCAGGCTCCTCACCTTGTCGGCATAAATACATGATTCTTGGTCTAACTGGGATTTGCATTGGATAATGCCGTTCAAATCACGCTTAGGCTTATAAGTGGTTTTGCCATCCTTGTCTGTTCGAGCGTTCCGTGACTTATCCCAAATGGGAGTGGTGATGGTACGATTCAGATATTCACGCACCCTTTGAGGAGTGGGCTTGTCTGCTTGAAAAACCGGATAGGCTTCAACGTACAGATACCATTCCTCGCGGCATTCCGACTTGCGGAGTTTTACCGAAACTCGTGTATTGGCCAACGCTTTCTTCATTGCTTCGCTCCTTTATATAGGTTATCAATTTCTTTCTTGGGGGCATAAACAAAATTCCCAATCTGTCGAGTGGGGATAGAGTATTTACGGATATGGAGATACACCGTGCTGTCGTCCAAATGATATTTCTTAGCTATTTCACCAATGGTGTAACAGTCCTTTGGCTCCAGACTGTAAAGTTTGGCAACAGGCTTTGATTTAGTCAGTGCTTTCTTGCGCAACGGGTAAAGTTTCAACAATTCTTCTTTACTCACTCGGATTTGGTTAGTTCCAAGATTTATGTGCGAGATAGTACCTTTATGTATCAGACGATACAGCGTATCTTTGCTTATGCCAAACAGGGCATAGGCTTCTGACACCTTAATGTAATCTTGGTGCTTTGGGATGCTTTTCACTATTTCATCCAATCGTTGGTTCCGCTTCTCCTCGTCTTTCCTGCGCTTATAGGCAATGTTGGAACAGCGTTTGGAACAATACCACGATTCTATGGTCTTGGCGATGAACTCCTGACCGCACACTTGGCATTTGCGCTTTATCTCGAACTTTGCTGCTGGCATAATGCTGATTTTTACTTGTTTGTATTCAACCCGTTTATATTTTGTCGCAGATTTCCTACTTTTTTATCGCGGCACAAATATGGTACAAATATACAATAAAAATCCGAGAAACAAGCAAATCCATCAGAAAGAGTTAAAAACAAAATAGGGCGTAACTCATTGAGCTACACCCTACTTTTCTATCGTTAGTTATCGTTGTTTACCAATACTTACTTCACTTCCTCAAAGTCCGCATCCTGAATATTGTCATCCGAAGACGAACCTGCATTGGCGTTGTTGTTCTGAGCGCCTGCATTCTGCTGCTGACCGGCGCCAGCTTGTGCACCGCCTTGGTACATCTGCTGGCTGGCGACATGCCATGCATTGTTCAATTCGGCAATGGCGGCGTCGATCGCGGTGATGTCTCCTGCCTTGTGGGCGTCTTTCAGTTTCTGCAGGGCAGACTCTATTGCGGGTTTCTTGTCGGCCGGCAACTTATCGCCCAGTTCCTTCAACTGATTCTCGGTCTGGAATATCATGGAGTCAGCCTGGTTCATCTTGTCCACGCGCTCGCGCTCTTTCTTGTCGGCCTCGGCATTGGCTTCGGCTTCAGCCTTCATGCGTTCGATTTCATCCTTGCTCAAACCGGAAGAAGCCTCGATTCGGATGGCCTGTTCCTTGCCCGTTGCCTTATCCTTGGCAGATACCTTCAAGATACCGTTGGCATCGATGTCGAAGGTCACCTCAATCTGAGGCACACCACGCGGAGCCGGAGTAATACCTGTCAGGTTGAACAGACCAATCTGCTTGTTCTGGTTGGCCATTGGACGCTCACCCTGCAAGACGCGGATAGTCACTTCCGTTTGGTTGTCGGCAGCCGTACTGAACACTTCGCTCTTGTTGCACGGAATGGTGGTATTGGCATCAATCAGTTTGGTCATCACACCACCCATGGTCTCGATACCCATGGACAACGGCGTTACGTCCAGCAACACGATGTCGCCCACACCGGCTTCCTTGTTCAGGATGGCACCTTGGATAGAAGCACCTACGGCCACCACCTCATCGGGGTTCACACCCTTCGACGGCGCCTTGCCGAAGAAGTCTTCCACCAACTTCTGGATGGCAGGGATACGGCTGGAACCACCCACCAAAATCACCTCATCGATATCCGAATTGCTCAAGCCGGCATCCTGCATGGCTTTCTGGCACGGAACCTTACAAGCCTGAATCAAGTGGTCGGCCAACTGCTCGAATTTTGCACGGGTCAACGTCTTGACCAAGTGTTTAGGCACACCGCCTACAGCCGTAATGTACGGCAAGTTGATTTCAGTGGTCGTAGAAGAAGACAACTCTATCTTTGCCTTCTCGGCTGCTTCCTTCAGACGCTGCAAAGCCATCGGGTCCTGCTTCAGGTCGACGCCTTCCTCGCTCTTGAAGTCTGCGGCCAACCAGTCGATGATTACCTGGTCGAAGTCATCACCGCCCAGATGCGTGTCACCGTTGGTGGAAAGCACTTCGAACACGCCGCTACCGAACTCCAGGATGGAGATATCAAACGTACCGCCACCCAAGTCGAAGACCGCAATCTTCATGTCCTTGTTAGACTTGTCCACACCGTAAGCCAAGGCGGCAGCCGTAGGCTCGTTCACGATACGCTTCACGTCCAGACCGGCAATCTGTCCGGCTTCTTTCGTAGCCTGACGCTGAGAGTCAGAGAAGTAGGCAGGCACGGTGATGACGGCTTCCGTCACTTCCTGGCCCAGATAATCCTCGGCCGTCTTCTTCATCTTCTGCAGAATCATGGCCGAGATTTCCTGCGGGGTGTACAGACGTCCTTCTATGTCCACGCGCGGGGTGTTGTTGTCGCCCTTTACCACAGAATAAGGTACGCGGGCGATTTCCTTCTGCACCTGGTCGTAAGTCTCACCCATGAAACGCTTGATGGAGAACACCGTGTTCTTCGGATTCGTGATGGCCTGACGCTTGGCAGGATCACCCACCAACCGCTCACCGTTCTTAAACGCCACGATAGAAGGTGTAGTGCGCTTGCCTTCGTTGTTGGCAATCACCACCGGTTCGTTACCTTCAAATACGGAAACGCACGAGTTCGTGGTTCCCAAGTCAATACCAATAATCTTTCCCATAATCGTATCTTTTTTTGTTATTAATCAAATGAATTGTTTTAAGTCTCGCGTTCTGCCCTTGCGAGCCGTGCGCACTTTATCAAAAACAAACCGCATGCCAAAGTGTCCCGACGAGTGGAAAAAGTGATAAAAAAGAGTTTTTCAATATATTGATGAAGTTTTTGGCTTATCTTTGCATACGTGAACGGGAATATGTGACATTCAGGCTCACGAACTGCCAAAATGGCCGAAAACAAATAAAGCTTATGACTAAAATACCACGCCTTCTGGCCTTGCTATTCATCGCATGTTGCTTCCTGCCGCCGCTTGCGGCCCGTCCCAAAGTGGGCGTAGTGCTGAGCGGCGGGGGCGCCAAAGGCACGGCGCACATCGGCGCACTGAGGGTTATGGAAGAGGCCGGCGTCCCCATCGACATCATCGTGGGCACCAGCATGGGCAGCATCATCGGCGGCCTCTACTCCATCGGCTACACGCCCGACCAGATGGACAGCATCTTCATGGCGCAAGACTGGCCCGCCCTGCTGGGCGACAAGTCCCACCGTTCCGCCATCGACCTGCAAGCCCGCGAACAAGGCTCGCAATACATTCTCTCCGTCCCCTTTTTCGAAAAGCCGCAGGACCTCATCAGCGGAGGCCTCATCAAGGGGCGCAACATCGGCCGGATGCTCTGGCAACTGACCGAAGGCTACCACGACTCCATTGATTTCCGCAAGATGCCCATCCCCTTTGCCTGCGTGTCGCAAGACCTTGTCACGGGGAAGGAGGTCGTGTTCCGCAACGGCGTGCTGCCCATCGCCATCCGGGCCAGCATGTCCATCCCCGGCGTGTTTGCCCCTGTGGACACCGACGGGCAGTTGCTCATCGACGGCGGCATCACCAACAATTACCCCGTTGACGTGGCACTCGACATGGGGGCCGACATCATCATCGGCGTGGACGTGCAAGACCCATTGAAAAACGCCGACGAGCTCAAGAACAACCTATTCTCGCAACTGAACCAGCTCATCGACCTGCAACGGAAAGACCGCTGGCAACAAAGCATCGACAGTTCGGACGTGTACATCAAGGTGAACGTGAAGGGCTACAGCACGGCCAGCTTCAACATCACGGCCATCGACTCCCTCATCGGCCGCGGCGAACAGGCGGCCCGCCTCCAGATGGACACCCTGCGCGCCATCGCCCGGCGGCTGGCTCCCGCCACCGACAATCCGGCCGCCCACCGCCCCGTTCCACCTTATTATTATATGCACCGCCCCGGAGGCGTGGAAGCCCGCTATGCCGCCACCATCAAGACCTTGGTGGGCGACGCGCCGACCAATTCCATCAACTTGGGGTTGCGCTTCGACAACGAGGAACTGGCGGCCCTGCTCTTCAACGGGCAGATGCAACTGGGCCGCAAGAGGAACCACAACGTCAGCCTGACCCTCCGCTTGGGCAAGCAGACCTCCGGCGACGCGCACTACGCCCTCCACATGGGCCGCCAATGGCTCTTCACCACCGGATACCGCTACACGTACAACGACTTCAACATCTACGAAAAGGGCGAAAGGGAATACGGGCTCAACTTCAACCACCACTTTGGCGAAGTGGGGTTCATGAGAAGTTGGAAATACGTGCGGCTGAAGCTGGGCGCCATCTACCAGTTATACAACTACGGCTCCTTCCTCTACCGCTTCTCGGGAAGTTCCCCGCGCGACATCAACAAAGAAAGCTACATGAAGTTCGGCACCGAATATGCCGTGAGCACGACCAACGACGCCTACTTCCCCACCAAGGGCAGCGAGTTCGCCTTGTCCTACTACTATGCCATCCCGCTGAACGGCAACAAGGCCTTCCACATCGCGGGCATACACTGGAACGCCGCGTTCTCGTTCAACTCGCGCTTCACGCTCATGCCTTGGGTCGACAGCCGCTACCTGACCACGGAGAATACCGTGGCGGAAATCAACACCATCGGCGGACAGGAACGCGGGAAATACTTCGCACAGCAAATTCCCCTCTATGGCATCAACTATTTCGAGATGGCCCGCCGCTCGCTGGCCATCGTGGGCATTGAAGCGCGCCAGCGCATCGGAGGGAAACACTATGTGAGCGGCGCGTTCAACGTGGCCGCCACGTCGGACGACTGGATGCACTTCTTCAAGAACAGCTTTGGCAACAACGAACGGATGGGCTACCACGTGTTCGGCGGCGCCATCAGATACGACATCCGAACCTTCATCGGCCCCGTGGGAATCACCTTCAGCTACAGCGACCGTTCCAAGTTCTCCGGATACTTCCGGGCCGGATTCAATTTCTGAGAGGCCGGCGGGAACGGCACTCCCTCCCGCCGCATACGGTTCCGGCCAAGCCCATGTCCTCAATCGCTTGCATGCTGAAGGTAGTGGTGCGCTTCTTGCCTCATCGCCCTGGTCTTCCGGTTCTCCACCTTGGGACGGAAATCCACTATTTCCCGTGCCAAGAACAAAGCTTTGTCCCTTTTGTTCTCCGCACGATACAAATTAAATTCCGCAAACACAGGGGACATCAAGCTTGGCATCATTCGGGAGGCCCTGTTGTAGCTGTCCAGTGCATTCAACGTATCTCCTATTTCTTCATAACATATACCTTGCCTGAAGTTCAATTGAGATAATTGTACGTATTGTGAAAGTTGTTCCATGTAGCTTAATGCCATACAAAAATCAGCGCGCAAAAATGCCGCATCTGCACAACAAGCCAGAAGGAAGGGGTCATGACGTATGAAACAATCAACCGTCACTCCAGGCCAGTCGGATGATGACGCGAACACGCTATAATCATGAATCCAAACTTGCGCCTTCCAACGCCCTGCACAATACACCATCAACAACACGCTACCGACCCCAAGAAGAACACGACAGAACAACCGCAAGCAACAAAATCTCGACCAGTGTGTTTCCCGCAAACGCACCACCGACTTCTGTCCCGAGCCCATGGCTACCATGAGAGGGAACAAGCAAGCAAGACTCCACACATTCAATGGATAAGAAAATTGCGAGAAAACCAACCAAGACACAAAAGGGAAAAAGAAAACAGAACTGCCATCCAAACGAAAGAGAAGTCTCAACCCGCGCATTACGAAGACCATGAGAGTCCCGCCAAGGCACAAGCCAACTACCCCTTGCTCGCACAATACCGTCAATGTCTCATTATAGGCTAATGTATTGTCGCCAGCAATGTGACGCTCCTCATCCGTGGCTGTCACCAAATATTCGGCTTGTGCCGGCATGTAATGTGCCGCAAACCGCCCCGTCCCGACACCCGTCAATGGGGCCTGTGACACAATTTTTCCAACAACCTGCCAAATCAATATCCTTGCATCAGCCGATGCAGGACGATAGCCATACAGAACAGTAACCGCCACCGTCACCACAGCCGCAAGCAATGCGCTGCCAACAATTTTGAACATACGCTTTCTCACGGGATATTTCAGATAAAAAAACAAAAAGACTGCCACACCCAAAGAACACCAAGCAGCACGGGAATCAGACCACACCATAGCCACAGTAATCATCACCATCCCCCCGAGCAACGCTCCACGCTTCACAGGTGTCAAACCCTCCTGCATCGCATAAGGCAGTAAAAAGGCCGCCACCACAGCCAAATAGCCTCCCCAAGGGCCGGGATTCCCGAAAGTACCGGTGACAGCAAACTCCGAATGGAAGCTGTCCAAAAAGCCACAACCTTGCAACAGTCCAACGGCAGCCTGTCCCAAACCAACCATTATCATCCACCTTCCTACAGCACGCCGGAACTGCGGCGTGTCATGCAAGCGGGCATATCCCCAGATTGCGCCCATGGCAATAAGCTCAATGCCCATTCCCCCATCCAACGGCAAAGGCATATTGAACGCCACATAAATCCAACAAATCACAAAGAGGACATCCACTCTTGAGAGAAAAAGAGTGCGTTGCCGACGCGTCCTGCCAAATGCAATACCAGCAAGCGCCACGATGCCCGCAGCGCCTGCCAGATATACGTCACCACCGGGAATAAGAAATTCCACGAACGGCGCAACAAATAACAGGAAACAGAATAAAATCCTAAGATATACAGTTCCCTTGTATGCTGTTTGAGCCATGTTCACGATTCTGACGACTCAAGCCATCTGTCTATTTCCAACTTTTGTACTTCAACATATTGCCTTCGCGCCATATTTTATGTTTCGTTCTGGTTCTCAGGAAACTTTCAGAGAAGGAAAAAAGATCCTGCAATCCATTAATATCATCCACAAATTCTATAGAAAAATTCTCCCCCGGAGTATATTTATAAGCATAAGCATAATCATCAAATATCACGTTGGCATGACCTTTAGAGACGACTACTATAATCATCTCTGTAGTTTCATCACCGCTTCCAAAAAGCCACCCTCCAAAAAGCAAAGCAAAACTATCATCCGAAAGCGGAACCTTAATAAAATAATCATTCGATTTTCCCCGCGTAATATATCGGACATCATATAAGAGGTCTGACGAGAAATATTCTAAGATTCGTTTACCATTATAATATATCTCAAAAGCATCAAAGTTTCCACCCATGGTTTTATCAAAACCTTTTATCTTCAGGACATACGAGTTTTTCCCATCTATCGACACGTCAAAGCTTTTATATACATGTGTCGGATCATTCGAATACTTTCCCCTATACAGCCCCATAAATCTTTCCTTTGCAACGACTGTGGCATTATCCTGCCAATCAAAAAGATTTTCTTCTGTTTGAGCCACTATGGAGCAAGTCGCTCCAAACAAAACAAAAAATAACAAAAATTGTTTCATAATCATCAATATTTATAATAATAATACGTAATATAATCTTTCTTTCCGGCACCGAAGCTTTCATTCAAATGCCTATTGTACCACCTCTTTCCAGCTCCTGTATCCATTGTAGTCGGAACATAGCCCCCCCATGATGAGCTATACTTTTCAGTTCCGGGTACTATCACTACCACATGCCCATTGTCAGGTCCGATATACCCCGCTACTACAAAATATCCTCTATTGGCGTAATCCTGCGTTTGAGACAGAGAAATTGGTTGCCAATATTTAGGATTGGACTTCCAAGCTTGTGTCATCGTATTGGCCAAACCTTTCATTCCCGGCGGAAGGTTAGAACTGCCAAAAATGTTTTTAAATGCAGCCTGCACACCATAATTACAAACTGATTTTGACGATCCATACAATCGGGTCATTTCTGCCACTGCATCTTTAACGGCCTGCTCAACGGCCGCCACACCCGGTATGGCCGCTTGGGTCGTGCCCGTATTATTTCCTCCTCCAATGGAAGTACCTCCTCCGGTTGTACCCCCACCGCCGGTTGTGCCTCCACCACCGGTTGAGCCTGTCCCTCCTGAACCACACCTGCACGGATACGCTCCGCAAAGCGGACATGCCGTTCCTGTTTGTCCGTTGTCACCCCCCGTTTCCGGCTCACCGTCAGGACAACCACATTTCCCATTGATTATTTTTTGGCCGCACTTCTCACACGCCACTATTTCCAAACACGTACAGTCATCCCAATTATTACCACAAAACATGCACTTCTCAAACGGATCGTATTCGGAATTCAACGAAGATGTGCGGGTGGCGACGACTATCGGATTCAAACTTAAATACAAGTGAACATCACAATCTCCATGCGAATCCTTGTCCATAGACGAAACTGAAGACTTCACTCTAAAGGCAAAGACATCACGCCCGTTCTCCACCCTACGTCCCATCAATATGGTACCATCCAACTTGGACGTGATAAAATAACCGGTAAAATGTGAATTCTCCAAATCATAATTTAACGCATCAAGTTCTTTCCCGTATTCATTATAATAATTCTGATCATAAACATATGTCAACACTACCCCCGTAAGAGTATTGTCCTCGTTCTGCCGAGAAAGGAGCTTACTGGTCACCATATTCATACACTTCCGAGTTTGTCCACCCATGCTGAGCACAGTAAAAGCGACTTGGCGCTTTTTAGTCTTAATCGGGAAAATAGCCATTTCCATATTTCCTTCGACCCACAAATGAAAATCGTCCCAATCCACTTCAAGACCAACGGATTGGCTTTTTATTTTCTTCTGAAAATCGACAACATGTTTCTCCATATCAGGTAAACTAAAATCTGGCTTGTTTTCAAGCATGGCCTTGGTTCTTTTCACAATATCTGGAGCGTATTTTTCGCTCTCAGGTGTTCCGTCAAACATTTCCAACTCATCGTAACATCCCGACAACAAAACAGACACCGATAAAGTCAAGGATAAGATACAAACACAAACGGCCATCATTCCCCGAATAGCATTTCGAGAATGCCCATACCCAAGCCTTTGCTTCGTGCATGAACCATGAATTGGCCACAAGAACTTCATCAAGTTTTTGATTTTCTCCATGGATAATTAAGATTAAAAAGACTAATTTATATAAGTTTTAACTTCATCTAGCAAATATACTCCTTTTCCTAAAATAAATCTCTTCTTTCGGAACTTTTTTAATTTACCCTCCCATTTTTTATTCACGGTCACGCCCTAGAAGTTATTTACGAGCTAAAGAACCAGTAAACATAAGTGTAAAGAAATAACACAAACATCGCATTATTTGAATCATATCATCCAAAACAAAAGACGCCGGAAACCATCTGCTTTTCTACAACATATTCCCCGATAGCCCGCTTCGGGTCATCCGTCGGATGGTCCGGAGCGGGCTATGCCTGCCTCCTGCGACGCGCCTCAGTTGGAATGGGCGTCTTGCAGGGCTGTCGCTATCTGCGCTTCTATCTCCTCGGCCAGCTCGGGATTGTCCTTCAGCATGTTCTTCACCGCGTCGCGGCCCTGGCCGATTTTCGTGTCGTTGTAGCTATACCACGAACCACTCTTCTTCAGGATGCCCAGTTCGGTGCCCAAGTCCACGATTTCCCCGATTTTCGAAATGCCTTCGCCAAAGGTGATTTCAAACTCCGCCTTGCGGAAGGGGGGAGCCACCTTGTTCTTCACCACCTTCACGCGCACTTGGTTGCCGATCACCTCGTCGCCGTCCTTGATGCTCGTCACGCGGCGGATGTCCAGCCGCACGCTGGCATAAAACTTCAGGGCATTGCCGCCCGTCGTGGTCTCGGGATTACCGAACATCACGCCGATTTTCTCGCGCAGCTGGTTGATGAAGATGCACGTGGTGTTGGTCTTGCTGATGGTGGAGGTCAGCTTGCGCAGGGCCTGGCTCATCAGGCGGGCCTGCAGGCCCACCTTGTTGTCGCCCATGTCGCCTTCGATTTCCGCCTTCGGCGTGAGGGCCGCCACGGAGTCGATGACGATGATGTCGATGGCCGACGAGCGGATCAACTGGTCGGCGATTTCCAAGGCCTGCTCCCCGTTGTCGGGCTGCGAAATCCAGAGGTTGTCCACGTCCACGCCCAGCTTGGCCGCATAGAAGCGGTCGAAGGCGTGCTCGGCGTCGATGAAGGCCGCTATGCCGCCCATCTTCTGTGCCTCGGCAATGGCGTGGATGGCCAGGGTGGTCTTACCGGAACTTTCCGGACCATAGATTTCGATGATGCGCCCGCGGGGATAGCCCCCCACGCCCAAGGCGGCGTTCAGGGCGATGGAGCCCGTGGGGATGACGTCGACCTGCTCCACGTGGTCGTCTCCCAGCTTCATGATGGAGCCTTTGCCAAAGTTCTTCTCTATCTTGTCCATGGCAGCCTGCAGGGCCTTGAGCTTCTCCGTGTTCGGCCCGGCAAACAGTGCTGCCTCTTCTTCCTTTTTTGCCATAATCTCGTTTCGTTTTTTTATGTTACTTCAATTTGTAGTTCAAGCTTTTCGTCCGGTCCATGTCCCTCTTCCGCTTCTCCTTGCCATGGAAGATGCAGCGCCAGATTTTATGGCCCCACCCCACCCTGCGGCAATAGCTCTCGAAAGTGTCCGTGCGCAGGTCGAAGTCGCCCTTCCAACAGAAGTTGGGACTCACGTAGCAGTAGGTCACGTCCTGAATCATCCACTTCCCGTCGGGCTTGTCCTCCTCCAGCGCCACGAGGTTCTCCTTTTCCGGAATCAGGCAGGCGATGCCCCGCTCGGCGCAATAGCGCTGCACGGGCAGCAACACCTCGTCGTAGAGCTCCAGAATCCTTGTCAGGTCGAAGTTCTCGTAGGCCGTGTGCTCCCCTATCTTCTGGATGGGGCGGAGTTGCAACACGTCTATGCGCACCGTTTCCAGCAGCTCGGGCAGGCGTTTCAGTTCCTCCACGTTGTCCGCGTTCATCGTGTAGTTGATGCGGACTTTGAATCCCGGATGGCGCGCCTTCACCCGTGCCAGGTCGGCCAGCAGGGCGGTGAAGCGCTCAAAGCTGCCGTTCACCATGAAGAACTCGTAGGTGGACTTCTGCGTGCCGTGCACCGACAGCGTGATTTCGTCCAACCCGGCCTCCACATATTCCGTCAGGCGCTTCTCGCTGAGCAACGCCCCGTTGGTGGTCATCGACACATAGGGCACTCCGGCCTGCTTGGCCAGCCGCACCAGCTCGCCCAGTTCCTTGTAGAGCGTGGGCTCCGCCCCGCAGCCGAGCTGCAGCTTGAGCGTCCGGCGGAACAAGGCCCCGGCCACCCGCCGGTAGTCGTCCATCGACATCACCCCGCGCGCCTCCCTGCGGTAGGCCTCATCGCTGAAATAGCACATGCGGCACCTGAAGTTGCAGGCCAGCACGGGGTCGAGGAACACGCCCAGATAGCGCCGCCCCGTCACGTGCAACCCGTAGAGGGCCGCCAGTTTCAGGCGCGTGCCGGGCAACTTGCCGAAAAGTCTGAACAGCCTGTAGATGTCGCCCATCGCGCCTTAGAGTTCCAAGTCGCCGTCGAACACCTCGTGCCAGGGCAGTCCGTCCTTGTTCAGCTCTTCCATGAAGGGGTCTGGGTCGAACTCCTCCACGTTCCACACGCCGGGCTTCTTCCAGATGCCCTTCATGAACATCATGGCGCCGATCATGGCCGGCACGCCCGTGGTGTAGCTCACGCCCTGCATGCCCGTCTCCAGGTAGGCGGCGTGGTGGCTGCAGTTGTTATATATATAATAGGTGTGCTCCTGGCCGTCCTTCAGTCCGCGGATGCGGCAGCCGATGCTTGTCTCGCCCTCGTAGTTCTCGCCCAGGTCCTGCGGATTGGGGAGCACGGCCTTCAGGAACTGGAGCGGCACGATTTTCACGCCGTTGTAGTCCACCTCGTCGATGCGGGCCATGCCGATGTTCTGGATCACGCGCAGGTGGGTCAGGTATTCCTGCCCGAAGGTCATCCAGAAGCGGGCGCGCCTGATGGTGGGGAAGTTCTTCACCAGCGATTCCAGCTCCTCGTGGTAAAGCAGGTAGGAGTCGCGCGGCCCGATGTTGGGGTACGTCAGGTCCTTGTGGATTTCCATGGGCTTCGTCTCCACCCACTTTCCATCCTCATAGTAGCGCCCGTTTTGGGTAATCTCACGGATGTTGATTTCCGGGTTGAAGTTGGTGGCGAAGGCCTTATGATGGTCGCCCGCGTTGCAGTCCACGATGTCCAGATACTGGATTTCGTCGAAATGATGCTTGGCGGCGTATGCCGTGTACACGCCGGAGACGCCCGGGTCGAATCCGCAGCCGAGGATGGCGGTCAGGCCGGCGTCCTCGAAACGCTTCTTGTAGGCCCACTGCCAGCTGTATTCAAAATGGGCCACGTCTTTCGGTTCGTAGTTGGCCGTGTCCAGATAGTTGCACCCCGTCTGCAGGCAAGCTTCCATGATGGTCAGGTCCTGATAAGGCAAGGCCAGGTTCATCACCATGTCGGGCTTGAAGCCTTCGAAGAGTTTCACCAGTTCGTCCACGTTGTCGGCATCCACCTGTGCTGTCCGGATGGCCGGATTCCCGATGGCCTTCACGATGGCATCGCACTTGGCCTTGGTCCGGCTGGCAATCATAATCTCGTCAAACACTTCCGGATGCTGGGCCACTTTGTGCGCCGCGACCGTAGCCACGCCGCCGGCACCGATAATTAAAACTTTTCCCATTTTCTGATTGGTATTGATTAATAATGTGTATTTTGTGCAAAGTTAACGACTTTTTCTCAGAAGCAAACAGAAAGCGCGCTTTTTTATGACCAAAATAATGGGCAGCGACGCCCCCGCGCGCCGGGGCGAAGGCGGCGTTTCCGACCGTTGTTCCGCGGAAAGCGGACGAACGCTTTGCGGAGTCCGTGATTGTACTTTGCGGCAAGTACTCGAGTACTCT
>CALULQ010000073.1 GCA_944321525.1 uncultured Paraprevotella sp. | reverse complement strand
GCAGGGGGATTAGCCCATAACCCTTTAAATAAGAAAACACCCGACTTTACATTCTTGGGTGTAAAATCGGGTGTTTATTTTATAAAGCATTGATTTTCAATGTTTATTGCGGAGAGAGAGGGATTCGAACCCCCGGTGCCTCTCAGCACGACGGTTTTCAAGACCGTTGTAATCGACCACTCTACCATCTCTCCATGCTCACCCGGAAGCACCCTTCCTGAAAAGCGATGCAAAGGTACTGCTTTAACGGCACTATTCCAAATTTCCAAGTGAAAAAGATAGCAGAAGGCCCAAAGTTTTATAGATGGAGACTAAAAAAACGCATGGCAGAAACTTTTCCTGCCATGCGTCCCAAATGTTTCGTGCGCGCTTCACAGCGCACACGACACCCAACCTATCATTTCATATAAAACTTTACTACTCTTCCATCTGTATATTTGAAGATGTTCACTTGTCCCTTAACCGGAGCATCCAGGAGCTGGCCGGAGATGGAGTAGATCTTAGCCTTTCCATTCTCCACATCCATCAGGACGCTGTCAATGCCGCTGAATTCCTTCTGGGCTTCGATGGCATCTTCGATGGCCTTCTCGATGGCAGCCTCGATTTCAGTACCGTCGATGGCGCTTTCTGCAGTCAGTTCGATGGCCTCATACTGGGCTTCCACTTCCTCGCTGATGGAGTCGATGTCGGCCTGCAGAGCTTCGAGCGTCTCGGTGAAGCGGTCGGCCACATCGGGACATTCTTCTGCAATCTGCTCTTCTGCGGCATCCAACTTCGCCTGCAATTCGGCGATGTCTTCGGTCAGACGGGCGTAAGCCTCTTCGTTAGCCTCGTAAGCTTCCTGACCGGCAACGGCCGTTTCAACCATTTCACTGATGGCAGCTTCGATGGCGGCACCGTCGATAGCGCTCTCAGCCGTCAGTTCGAGGGCTTCATACTGAGCCTTCACTTCGGCTGTGATAGAGTCGATATCAGCCTGGAGGCCTTCGATGGTCTCGGCATAGTTGCCGGCCACGTCGGCGCACTCATCGGAAATCTGCGTCTCGGCAGAATCCAACTTAGCCTGCAGGGCGGCGATGTCAGCCGTCAAGCGAGTGTAAGCCTCGTTGTTCACTCCGACAACCTGCTGACCGGCTACGGCAGCTTCAACCATTGCAGTGATGGCCGTTTCGATGGCCGTGCTGTCAATAGCGCTTTCTGCAGTCAGCTCAACAGCTTCGTATTGAGCCTTCACGTCGGCACTGATAGAATCGATGTCGGCCTGGATGGCTTCGATCGTTGCAGTGTAGTTGGCAGCCACGTCGGCACATTCTGTCGTGATCTGCGTCTCGGCTGCATCCAACTTCGTCTGCAGGGCAGCGATGCTGGCCGTCAGGCGAGTGTAAGCCTCGTTGTTGTCCGTAATCACCTTCTGGGCAGCAACGGCATCTTCTACCATTTCAGCGATGGCAGCTTCGATAGCCTCACCGTTGATGGTGCTTTCAGCCGTCAGTTCGGTAGCTTCGTATTGAGCTTCCACTGCATCAGAGATGGAATCAAGTTCAGCCTGGAAGCCGTTGATGGTTTCAGCATAGTTAGCCGCTACATCCTTGCACTCCGTTGCCAGCTTCTCCTGGGCGTTGTCCAACTGAATCCACAAGTCTTCGATTTCATTCATCAATCTCTGGTAAGCGGCTTCGTTGGCAGACATGGTCTGCTGAGCGTAAATAGCAGCTTCAACCACTTCCGTGATGGCGGCTTCAATAGCCGTACCGTCAATCTTGGTTTCAGCCGTCAACTCGATGGCTTCGTACTGAGCCTTCACGTTGGCACTGATGGTGTCGATCTCAGCTTGGATAGCTTCGATAGAATCGGTGAACAATGCACTTACGTTGAAGCATTCCTCCATAATCTTGGCCTCGGCGGCATCCAACTTGGCCTGCAGGGCGGCGATGTCGGCCGTCAGGCGAGTGTAAGCCTCGTTGTTGGCCACGACAGCCTGCTGTCCGGCTACGGCTGCATTGACCATGGCCGTAATAGCGGTTTCGATAGCCGTGCCGTCGATCTTGCTTTCGGCCGTCAACTCGATGGCTTCGTACTGAGCCTTCACTTCGGCAGTGATGGAGTCGATGTCGGCTTGGAGGGCGGCAATGGTTTCAGTATATTGTCCGGCCACAGCGGCGCATTCGGTTTCGATGCGCTCCCCTGCTACATCCAACTTCGTTTGCAGGGCAGCGATGTCGGCGGTCAGACGGGTGTAAGCCTCGTTGTTGGCTACCACCTTCTGTTGACCGGCAACGGCAGCTTCTACCATGGCAGTGATGCCGGATTCGATGGCTGTGCCGTCAATCTTGCTTTCGGCCGTCAGCTCGATGGCTTCATACTGGGCCTTCACGGCGGCAGTGATGGAGTCAACATCAGCCAGGAGGGCAGCGATGGTTTCGGTGTACTGACCGGCTACGGCAGCACACTCCTTATTAATCTGTGCCTCGGCAGCATCCAGCTTAGCCTGCAGGGCAGCGATGTCGGCCGTCAGGCGAGTGTAAGCCTCGTTATTGGCTACCACCTTCTTGCCGAAGGCCAGAGCTTCGTCTACCATAGCCACGATGGCGGTGTCGATGTCAACCACCGGTGCCAAAAGGGCGGCGAAGTTCTCCACGAGGGTAGCTTCGTTGTAAGCCTCGTCAACGGACTTCTGCAACGCGTCCATGTCGGCCACGATGGCAGCCATGGCCTCCGTCACGATAGCGCTGTCCTTCACGGCGGCGGCTTCGGCGGCGATCTTCTCTACGGCTGCATCATAACGACCGCGGAGACCGGTGATGGAGTCATTGGCCGTAGCATAATAAGCGTTGAGCGTGCTCTCTGTTTGAGCCTTGATGGCGTCGGCCACCAACGTCTCGATGGCAGCAACAATCTGCGTGCCGTCGATGGCGCTCTCTTCCGTCAGCTTCATGGCGTCGTACAGCGCCTTCACTTCGTTGCTGACAGAATCGATGTCGGCTTGGATGTCGGCGATGGAATCGGTGAACCATGCAGCTACATCCGGGCATTCAGCCTCCAGTTGCGCCTGTGCCTCTTCCAACTGCGTCTGCAAAGCCTCGATGTCGGCCTGCAAGCGACCGTAAGCGGCATCGTTGGCCGACAGCGTCTGCTGGTAAGCCAAGGCCGTATCTACCAAAGCCACGATAGCTTCGTCGATTTCAACCACCGGAGCCAGGATGGCGTCGAAGTTGGCGGCCAAAGTCTCGTCGTTGTAAGTCGTTTCCACAGCACCGGCCAAAGCCTCGATGTCCTTCTCAATGGCAGCCTTACCGTCTACCACGAGGGCGCTGTCCTTCACGGCAGCCGCCTCGGTGTCGATTTTCTCCACTGCGGCAGCATAACGGTCGCGCAAGCCCTGCACGGAGTCGTTGGCCGGAGTGAAGTAAGCAAGGTAGGAGTTGATGACCTTCATGCCGGCTTCTTCAACCACGTCAAAGGAAACACTCTGTTCATCGGATACGACGGCCTTATTCAAAGAAATATTGGAAGACTCGGCCAAGCCTTCAGCAGCCATCACCGGAAAAGAGAACACCACGCCGGAATCGCCCTTGATGGTCTCTTGCGTCAAGGAAGAAGCCACAAAGTTCATTGTCTGGCCATTGTTGCTCAAAGTAGTAGTAATAGCAGCCTGCAGTTGCAGACGCTCATAGTTCGGACTTACCGTGGGATAACCGTCTCCATCCAAAACAAAAGACATGCCCTCGGGCAAAGTCACACTGCCTTGGAATCCACGCACAGCAATATGGTTACGCAATCCCACGTTCACCGTCTTGGTGCTACCATCCGTCTTTATGGACAAGGACTCCGCATCAAAATAGAAGTGTCCCACATAAGGCACGACCAGAATGTCGTCTTCCGGTCCGGTAATATCCAGTTTCGTGGAAAGCCCCGTATCGGGATCCTTCTCATTATTACTTGCCACAATGTTGAACAAGTAAATGTACTCACGTTTTGTAAGATTCTTGTTCGTCACATTGAAATAAACCACAGGGCCGCTATCGCCCTTGATTTCATTTGCGGGCCTGCTTGGAACAATTACCAGACGGTAAGTGTTCGACGACGTTCCCGACACTTTATTCATGAGAATAGAGTGCGTGCTCATGCCCACACGATTCTCGTTACGGGTCACACTTGCCGGATCGACAGTCACACCATCGGGAATCTCAATATCCATCTGCAACGAACCGACAGGATCACTGTTGTTCAAGTAGACGGCCACAGCCTTTGTTTCGCCAAGCTTGATGCTGAAATTGTCCATGGTGACCCAGTTCTGCGCCATGGCATTCAAGCAGAAGCATGCAGCAACCACTATCAGCGATAGTCTCGCCACAAGTGGTTTCAATAGACTTTTAGTATTCAGTGTCATACGTTCTGTTATTAATTAGTTCTACATTTCTTATTTTTTAAAAGAAAGCGTGGCGGCCAACCCAACGTGGCAGCCACGCTTTCGTCACATAGAAACTTTAGTTTACTTCTTCAACACCTTCTTCGTCGTGCCGTCGGAGTTCTGGATGATGTTCAGACCGCGGGTGAGCTTCTGCATTACCTGTCCGCCTACGGAGTAAATCCGCTGCTTCAGGTTCTGAGTAGCCTGTACACCGTTGATGCCGGTCGTTCCATCGCCACCCTGGCCACCGATGCTGTAGACTACGCCACGGGCATCAGATGCCAGCACGTTCGAAACGGTAATCTTAGAAGCGGCGTCGCCGGAAACTTCCAAGTAGATTACTGCGTCGTCAGTATTGTTGAATACACTGTTTTCCAAAGAGCTGATCAAGATGCGGTGCGTACCGTTGGCCATCGTGTTGCTGAACAACTCGTGGTCTTCTGCACGTGCACCCAAAGTCTCGCTCATCACGGTTACGCCGTCCGGGAGGTTGACATCCAACTGCAAACCGGAATAGAGTCCCGTGTTGTTCAAGCGGATGGCGATGCGATGCAGGCCGTTCTCCTCCGTCATGG
Organism: uncultured Paraprevotella sp.; assembly: GCA_944321525.1. GTDB lineage: Bacteria > Bacteroidota > Bacteroidia > Bacteroidales > Bacteroidaceae > Paraprevotella. The sequence goes on along the minus strand of CALULQ010000073.1, from coordinate 9,452 downwards.
TCATTGCCACGCTTTCGGAAGTAGCCACCCTCGACATGGCCATGCCTCTCATACGAGCGCTCCGAACTGCAGAATTTCCATTGATAATGAAATCCACGACCTTCGTCACGTCACCGATATCAATTCTGCCATCTTCATTCGCGTCTGCCACGGCAAAGTCGCGAGACAACACATCCGGAGTTTCAACCTCGCCGACAGCATAGCTGATGATGTTCATGTAGTCGGGTACAAGGACTGACAAGTCGCCATCCGTATCGCCCAAAACGAACCACAAGTTATCAACCGATTCGCGGACTTCCGGAACAGACTCTTTCAGTTCATTGATTCTCTCCCACATGGCAGGAACACCTTCGTTCAGATAATCAACGGACTTGTAGATATCCTGGTTCTTCTCAGAATCCCAGCCATAGTCCACACCATTGATGTCCTGATAAGTCTTACCATAACGATAAGCATTGCTTCTATAAATATCGAAATAGCTATATACATTACCAAGGCTATCCAACTTCCAAGTGAGGGTGCTCTCATCAGCATCGGTATACCGTGTCGCATTGGCACGCCTTCTATTAAATTCATTCCTTGCATCCTGAATATCACTGCTGATAGCTACACCCTGATAATACAACTCTGCATTGGTATAGTCTTTATCCAAGCTATTCCTCAGAGAGTTGAAGCTGTTGCGATAGCCATTGATATTCGAGTTGGCCGTCAAGTACTTCACGTTCTTGCTCGGATTACCCTTCTCTACTTCAGCCGTGGCATCAGAGATGAACTTCTGAAGGTCTTTACGATTCTGCTCAAGTTGCTCCTCGCTGAAATCAAAGTAGTTTCCATCAACATAACCATGAAACTCATCTACATACTCATAAGTTGCCCACTTCTCGACGCTTTCGTCGTAGGACTTCTGGAGAGCGGCGATTTCTTCCGTCAGCTTGGCATACATCTCGTCGTTGACAACATACGGAGCTTCCTCAGCAGCGGCAGCAGCGGAAACCTCTTTCACGTCTTCGGACATCTCATCCAAGGCGAAGTTCAGGTTGTCATTGTAGTACAGGATGCGGCCTGCCGTGTTGTGAGCCTCGATGGAAGCCTTCAGGTTGGCGATGGAGTCGGTCATTGCATCCACGCTCGGCTGGAATTCATCCACAACAGGCTTGTGCATGCCTTCAATCGCGGCACCGACGTTACTCAACTCTGTTTCAACCTTACCGGCCTTCTCAACGAGAGCCTTATAAGTGGTCTCTGCCAAAGCGGCATCGTAGTAGGCAGCCAAGTCGGCACGCAGGTCGGCGATAGAAGCTTCATATCCAAGATACCTCTTCTGCTGCTCGTCATTGGGCTTCGTGGTGATATCCAAGTTCTCGGCATTCCACTTGTCTTTCAGGGCGCTTACCTCAGCAACCAGAGCGGCAACTGCGGCTTCGTTTTCAGTACCCTTCACGGCATCGGTAGCCTTGACACCATCGGCATCCAGCGTGTTGAGGTCGGCGATGATTTGAGCACGCTCGCGGTTGTTGGCCTCCTGATAAACATTCGGTATGAGCAAGCCAATCGTAGCCAATTGGTTGTCCGAGTTCGCGATGTTCGCGGTCGTTGCACAAGCACCGGTTACGTACCATTCATTAGCCAAGTCGTAGAGGTTGTCGATGTTGTTCTGCACCTTCTCAATGCTCGAGTAAGGCGAAGTCACCACATAATTCTGCACGAAGCGGGTAGCCTTATCCAACTCGGCCTGGAGAGAATCGAGCTTGAAAGCGAGCACCTCATAACGCTTGTTGCTGAGTTCCTTGTTGTTCCAGATGACATAAGCCTCTTCGTATACTGCCTTAGCTTCATTGCGACCCGGATTGATGTAATCAGCCTTCAAGACGTCGATGACATTACCAAACAACGGCTTCCCGCCATTTGTGACATTGTCCTTATAATACTTCCTTGCACCGGACTTGGGATCCTGCTCGTCGCCAAAGTATTCAGTTACCACTTGGTTGTACTTATCAATGAAGTGCTGCTTGGCAGCGGCTGCCGTGTATTCGACACCACCGATAACCACGCCTTCTGCATATACCCACTTGTTCAGAGAATCCAACTGCCACTTCACCTGACGGTTTACGCTATCCATTTCAAGCGTCCACTCGTTGTTTGCAGCGACAGCATTGTCGGCCTGAATCAAAGCCGGCACGGTGTTCAGGATAGTAACCTGGTCATCAATCTTCAAGGCAGGATTATTATTCACATCGTTATAGATAGCCCTTGCCGCCTTGATGATATCCTCGACATCCTTGAATGCAGTCTTCTGCACGTCAACGCGATAATGAGCGATTGTGGCCTTGGCGTCAGCAAGATTCGTTTCCTGAGTTGTAATCTGACCGAGGAAGTAAGGCAGAGCCTGAGCGTTCACCTCAGTGTTCATGGTCTGCATGATAGTCCTGATGGATGCAGTCACAGCCTGAACATCTGCCAAATACTTACCCTCTTCATCGAACAACACGCCGTTAGCCAGTTTGCCTTCTTCTGCAATAGCCTCATTCTCGACCTTACGCAAATCAGTCAACTTACCGCTAATGGCCTCATTTGCCTTGTCCACGGCCGGAGTTACCACCTCAACGTAGCCAGGATTCTGCAATCTACTGTAAAGGGCAATCGTATCCACCGCGTTGGCGTATACCGTCTGACCTTCGAGAACAGCCTCATGGATAAGGGCCAGATAGTTTTCGTTGTCCTTATCAACAGCAGATACAAACCCTTCAGACTGTTCCGTGCTGATATGGTTCACAGTAGTTACAATATCAATCAACTGGCCGGTCACTTCGGCATGCTTCTCGTCAGACTGACCGATAGCGTAGTAGTTGTCAATCGAAGTCTTCAACGTGGTCAGCTGAGCCTGAATCTCCTCGAGTTGAGCCAAGAACGCCTCACCAGCCGTAGTCCGGTCGTTGTCCTTGATATAGCCATAGACCTCTGCCCATCTGCCTTGCACATCGGCATAGCCATTGTTAGTCGTACCGATCTGGGCGTTGTATTGTTCGTTGTTCTTCTTGGCCGTTGCTTCAACAGCATTGATCTTATCCGTCAACGCCTTGAGGTCATTGATGAAGCCCTGCTTGTCAGCTACACAAGAATAGGACTTCTTGTAGGCATTATCAATATTTGCTTTGAGGGCATCATATTCTTTCTGATAATTAGTACCCAGAATAGAATCTATGTAATGCTCTTCGCCCGGAGTCGTCTCACCGGCAACGATCGCGTCAACCTTTGTTTTCGCCGTAGCGATATAACCCGGAATACCAACATAGTTGGCATCAGCAATGATTTCACCATAAGCCTTGTAGTTGTCGGCTGAAGCCTGAGCAGACTTGCGGCCATTGTCTACATCCGTGAGCAACTGAGCCAAAGCGGCCTTGATCGTTGCCTCATATTGCGTATCAATGGTAGCCTCATTGAAAGCCTTGTCTATGTCATTCTGCAACGTGGTGAAACGTCCGCCAAGCGTTTCCTCTTGGAGCTTCCGGAACTCTTCCGTTCTCAAGGGGTCGGTATTGATAGCCTGCAAGGCTGTTACGTCAGCACCATTACCATACAACTGGACACTAATCTTATTTACTTCCGTCGTAGCCTTGGCCAACTCTTCGGCACACTTCTTATATTCAGCCTTGGCGGCTTCCGTGCGGCCGTTAAGTTCTGCGAAGTCGGTCGTAACGACACTCAGATTGGCATTGATTTCATACAGCAAGCCCATGGCCTCCACTTCATCTTCAGGAATAGAGTTCATCTTCTCGGCCTCAACCTGAACGGCAGCCATCAATCTGGTACGTTCCTCCCCGTAGGCTTTAATAGAATCAGCAAATGCATCGGACTCACCGGCAGTAGCATTATCATTGATGCCCGTGGTATTCCAAGCAGCCAACGCGGTTTGCAAAGCTGTAATCTGAGCATTGGCCTCATTAGTCAGGTTATCAACGGCATCCTTGACAGCATCAACCTCGTAGCGAGCCTTATCGCCAGCAAACCTATTGATATAAGATGACTTATTATCAGCGTCAGCTTCCACGTCAAGCACCGGAGCATAGTTCTTCACCAAATCACGGGCATTCTCCAAAGCCGTGTATTGGCTCGGATTAGACTTGTCGTTGTTGCTTACAGCCAAATCCAACTTCGCCTTGATGGCATTGCAATATCCCTCGTATTCATCCAACTTGTCGCCGTAAGTTTCATCCGTCTGTTCAAACTGGCCGGCAGCAACCTCATTGTAAATCTTCACATCCGTGTCGGCACCAATCGTAGCGGCCAACTTCTCCACAGCCGTGTTGTACTTGGCCCAAGCAGCTTGAGCATCATCATACAGCTTCAAGCCGTCTTCTGCTCTCTTTTGATAAGCAGGAACCTCAACCGTAGTGATCTTATTGATGTCAGCTCCATTGGCAGTCTCCCATTCCACAACCTTGGTAGTAGTAGAGAGGTCGGCCAAAGCCGCGCTCAAAGACTTACGATAATCGGCTATTCTCTTGACGAAATCGGCTTCTGCGTCATCGTACTTGGCAGAAGGCAGGTATTTTCCATCCTTTGACTTCAATCCATCGATAACGGCCAAAGCCTTTTCGTATGCGTCTTCAGCCTTGTCCAAGGCATCTACCATGCGGGTGTAAGCATTGTAATTGTCCATGCTACCCACAGCCTTCGTCACCAAATCATCGATAGCGGTCCGAACGGCACCATCTTCTTTAGTAAGGTCAACGACATCAATGGTGTTGGCCTTAATGGCTTCCTGCACTTTGCCATCCAACGTGTTAATCTTCGTCTGGATGTCATTCAACTCCGTCGGATACTTCTCTGCTACGCCAACGAACGTCTTGATATTGCTCAATTCCTTGTTATAACCGGCAACCTTTTCCGTCCAAGCGGTGATAGCATCCTTCAAAGCCTGAGCCTTGTCGATATACTTCTGCTGCAATGCAGGAATTTGTGTTGTAACGCCATCAATAGCTTTTTGGTTCTCCTGTTGAGCAGCAGCAGCACCCAAGTGATTGGTCGGCGTACCGTTCTTGCGCTCTACGCCCAACACAATTTCATATTGTGCATACAACTCCTTGTAAGCTGCATCACGAGTAGGCTTAAAGAGCTCGGCATTGCCGTCGGCATCAACCAACGCCGCATACACGGCCTGCAATGCACTTTCGTAGGCTGCTTTCTGCTGTTCCACCAAAGGAGCAATCACGATGTAAGCCGCATGGTCTTCGACAGCAGTCTTCAATGCAGAAGAGATACCGTTCACGATGGCCGTCACCTCGTCGTTGAACGCCTTGTTGGCTGCCTCCGTACAAACGGCAGTTGCATTCGAACCCACATTTTCCCATGCCTCGTATGCAGCCTTGGCCGTATTGCTATATTTATCGATTTTGCCTTGAGCGTTCTCGCCCTCTGCCTTAATCAATGCCTCCGCATACGCCTTGGTATCCGTGTCAGTGATGCCGTCTGTATTCTTAGCCTCATTGAGAGCATCCTGCAATGTTTTCACCAAAGTAAGGACTTCATCGTAAGCCTCGGCATTGGCCACCTGGACATCAACGCGGCTTGAGAACTCATTGATCTCTTTCATCACCGTAGAGTTCTCCACGCCCAAGTAGAGCTGGAGGTCGCGGTACACTTGGTATGCGTTGAAGTCGTTCTCGCCAAGGTCATCAGCCACAGGATTAATCTTGGTGGTAATACCGCTGGCAGCCACCTTCAATGTAGAGGAGCCGGCAGCCACACTCTGGTCGAACTTCAGATTGCTGTAGATTCGGTTCGAAGCGCGAGACAATGCTGTAACCAACGCCGTACGGGCCTCCGCAAAGTTGTAAACCAAAACAAGTTTAAATCCGCCAACCTGGAATTCTCCTCCGGCAACACTTTCCACGCGAATGGTCACTGCTGTCTCGGATGTCCCCGTCAACGTAAACTTGTTCTCCGCATCCAAAGCCACACCGTTCACCAAGATTTTCGCATTGGTGTTGGTCGTGGTTGTCAATTGGTATGTACCCGGCAACAGATTCCCGATGCTCTGCTGGATGGCCGTACCTGCGGGCGAAATCAGCACGCCGTTAATCAGGTCGAGGTCGCTTGCCCCGGTCCAGTCCGTCTTTGCGTCGGTTTTAATCTGATCCAGATTCGCGTTGGCATAGCCTGCCATTGGGGCAGATGCCAATGCAAGAATAGAAACCAGTGTCTTCTTTTTCATACTTGTAAAGTTTTAAAATCCTATTGTTAATCTAAAGTCTCTATCGTTACGGCGGCCTCTCCTTATACCTATTTATAATATATAGGATTACCCGCCTATTTCTCGCGGTAAAGTTAAATACATTCTTAATTGTACGGCTCTTTCTGTAAGGCGTTATTCGTGAACCCCGCCATTCTTTTCGTGAAATAATTTGAACGGGCGGAAGGAGGGGGCGTAGACGCCCCTTTTGTTTGCCATGCGGGAGGGAAGGGGGCTATACCTTGTTATATATAGGAGGGGATGGGAGGAGGCGGGTCTTTAAAGAGGTATTTTTTAGGCGGATTGAAAATCCTTATATTTCGCCGCGGCGGGTTGCAAACCCGCCGAAACGAGACACGGTGAAACGAGACACGACGGAACAAGGAGTGATGGAACGAGGAGCAGCCATGCGGGGGATACGAAACGACACCTACGTTCCCTCTTCGTTCCCTCGGGTTTGTAACCCGAGGGGGCTAAGTATGAGGATTTTCAATCCGGCTCTTACTTGTTCCTATTTTGTTATCTGACAGCGTTGCCGCGGCAGGGGCGGGGGCGGGGGCGTAGACGCCCCTTTTGTTCGCCATGCGGGAGGGAAGGGGAACTATACCTTTTATATATAAGAGGGGATGGGAGGACGTGGGTCTATAAAGAGGTATTTTTTTAGCGGATTGAAAATCCTTATATTTCGCCGCGGCGGGTTACAAACCCGCCGAAACAAAGGCGAAACGGGACGAGACACGACGGAACAAGGAGTGATGGAACGAGGAGCAGCCATGCGGGGGATACGAAACGACACCTACGTTCCCTCTTCGTTCCCTCGGGTTTGTAACCCGAGGGGGCTAAGTATGAGGATTTTCAATCCGACTCTTATTTGTTCCTATTTTGGTATCTGATAGCGTTGCCGCGGCGGGGGCGGGGGCGTAGACGCCCCTTTTGTTCGCCATGCGGAGGGAAGGGGGCTATACCTTATTATATTATAAGGGGATGGGAGGAGGCGGGTCTCTAAAGAGGTATTTTTTTAGCGGATTGAAAATCCTTATATTTTGCCGCGGCGGGTTGCAAACCCGCCGGAACAAAGGCGGAACGGGACACAAACCCGCCGGAACGATTGCAAACCCGGCGAGACGCGATCGTACTTTGCGGAAAGTACTCGAGTACTTGCCGCAGAGTACGCCGAGGGATGCCGCACGACATTTCGGTATCTTGGGAGGGATGAAGTATGGGGAATGGAGTCAGGCTTCGGCGGCGGACGAGGGGACGCCGCTCAGACGGTCCATCAAAAGGCGAAGGACGGGCTTGGGGAGATGGAGGGTGTAGTTGTTGCCGTGGTCGTCGACCAGGAGGGCGATTTGCTTGATGGCGTTCACGTGGAAGACGCGGCGGGTGTTGACCATGTATTTCCGTCCGAGGCGCATGAAATACTTGTCGTCGGCGAGTTTCTCGTCCACGGCGGCCTCCACCTTTGACAAGCCGAAGGGTATCATGAAATGTGCTCCCGAAGAATAATAGACATGCGTGTAATGGTCATCCGCCTGAAAATACATGACCCGGTCCAAGTCTACGACGAAGAGTTCGCCATACACACTGAAACATAACTTGCTTTCCATCCGTATATCTTCTGCGCCAGCTGCTGGCTGGCCGGCCCGTGTTTCCCTCCGGACACTGTTCGTCCTAACCCGATTAACCGTCCCGCACATACGAAAAAAGCGTGGAAAACTTGCCCGTTGCCGTTCCACACTCTGAGGCTCTCGCATTGCCCATACCAGTAGAACGAACAACGTACAGTCCCACGCCGATATGGACCATGCACTTCCCTCTACACCAACGTATGTGGTGTGCCACGTTGATAGTGGCACACGCACCAACGGTCATACGGGAATGCACTCAGTACACATCCCATGGGCATCTGCCGTTGCCCCGGTCCTGACTGATACTTTGAAGTTTGCGAGATTTCAGAGTGTCAAGACAAGGCGCCTAAGCAAACGCCATTTTCAATATATGCACATCCCTACCGCTGTCCCGGCATTGCTGCCAGATAACCTTTCCATATATATATTGCTATAATATATGAAATCCCTTCTCGGCGCAGAATGTAGTGCAAAGATATGAATAATTCTGATAAAAACGCGCTATCCTGTCAACTTTTATTTGAAATTATGCGAAAAAAGTTACGATACATTGCTTTTGCGCTATTCCGGACGCCGGGCTTGCAGGCGCGAGCAGGACACGATGCTGCCGCAAAGGGTGAAAGCGCCGGCCAGCATCATGGCCACATGGGGCGCCCCGTCGGCATAGGCGTAGAAGAGCAGGGACACCAGCGCCGCGCCCAGCGTCTGGCCCGTGAGCCGCGCCGTGGACTGCATGCCGCTGGCCCCTCCGCTGCGGTAGGACGGGGCCGAACTGAGCAGCAGGTGGTTGTTGGGCGACTGGAAAAGGCCGAAGCCGAAACCGCACAACATCAGCCGCGCCACCAGGCCGCCATAGCCCACCGTGGCATCGACATCGGACAGCAGGAAGCAGCCCATGCTCATCATCAGCAGTCCCACGCCGCCCAGAAGTCCCGGATGGATGCGGCCGACCAGCGAGCCGGCCAGCGGACCGGCCACCACGATGACCAAGGGCCAGGACATCATGAGCAGCCCCGTCTGGGCGGCATTCATGCCGAAGGTGAGGTGGAACATGAAGGGCAGGGCCACCATGGCCAGCATCTGGGAAGAGAAAGAGAGCACGCTCGTGAGCACGGACAAGGAAAAGATGGGGATGCGCAGCAAATCGAAAGGCAAAATGGGATAGGGCTGACGGAGTTGGCGACGGACGAACACGAAGCCCACCACGGCCAGCAGGACAGCCCCGCAGGCTATCCAACGGCCGGAGACTTCGTGGGAGAAGGCTTCGAAGCAGCCAAAAAAGAGGCCGAAGGTCAGTGCGTTGAGCACGGCGGAGGGGACGTCGAACCGGCGGCCTTCCACCCGTGTGGCGTTGGGCGGCAGGAACTTGTAGCCCAAAAAGAAGGCCAGCAGGCCCAAGGGGATGTTCACGGCAAACAGCCAAGGCCACGAGGCCACGGAAAGGATGAAGCCCGACAGGGCCGGACCGGCCACCGAGGCCAAGGCTACGACCGTGGCGTTCAGGCCCAGGCCACGGGCCAAGTGGCGGCGGGGATAGATGAGGCGCACCAGCGAACCATTCACGCTCATCACCATGGCCGCGCCCACGCCCT
>CALULQ010000072.1 GCA_944321525.1 uncultured Paraprevotella sp. | reverse complement strand
ACCAGAGTGGCCAAATGGGGCAGACTGTAAATCTGCTGGCTTACGCCTTCGGTGGTTCGAATCCATCTTTGCCCACGTCGAAAGACAACCTCGGCAAGAGTGCCGGTCAAGGATATGCGGAAATAGCTCAGTCGATAGAGCACTAGCCTTCCAAGCTGGGGGTCGCGGGTTTGAGTCCCGTTTTCCGCTCTAATATTTTGCTGTTATAGCTCAGCGGTAGAGCACTTCCTTGGTAAGGAAGAGGTCCCGAGTTCAAGTCTCGGTAACAGCTCGATAGCATTTAGATTATTCATTAATTAAATAAAAGGAAAAGCTATGGCTAAAGAGAAGTTTGAGCGTACCAAACCTCATGTGAACATTGGTACAATCGGTCACGTAGACCACGGTAAGACTACTTTGACTGCCGCTATTACAACGGTGTTGGCAAAGAAGGGTTTTACAAAGGCTGACGAAGTTAAGTCTTTCGATCAAATTGACAATGCTCCTGAAGAGAAGGAACGTGGTATTACTATCAACACTGCGCATGTTGAGTACGAAACCGCAAAGCGTCACTATGCACACGTGGATTGTCCGGGACATGCTGACTATGTGAAGAACATGGTAACTGGTGCTGCTCAGATGGATGGTGCTATTATCGTTGTTGCCGCAACTGACGGTCCGATGCCTCAGACTCGTGAGCATATTCTGTTGGCTCGTCAGGTGAATGTTCCTCGTCTGGTTGTTTTCTTGAACAAGTGTGATATGGTAGACGATGAGGAGATGCTGGAGCTTGTAGAAATGGAAATGCGCGAGCTTTTGGCTGCTTATGACTTCGAAGAAGATACTCCGATTATCCGTGGCTCTGCTTTGGGCGCTCTGAATGGTGTGCCTGAATGGGAAGATAAGGTCATGGAGCTGATGGATGCTTGTGACAATTGGATTCAGGAGCCTGTACGTGATATCGAGAAACCTTTCTTGATGCCGGTTGAAGACGTGTTCTCTATTACGGGTCGTGGTACTGTTGCCACCGGACGTATTGAAACTGGTGTCGTTAAGGTTGGTGACGAAGTTCAGATTCTGGGTCTTGGTGAAGATAAGAAATCAGTTGTTACCGGTGTTGAAATGTTCCGTAAGATTTTGGACGAAGGTGAAGCTGGTGATAACGTAGGTCTGTTGCTTCGTGGTATAGAGAAGAGTGAGATCAAGCGTGGTATGGTAATTACTCATCCGGGTGCAATTACTCCTCATTCTGGCTTTAAGGCTTCTATCTATGTATTGAAGAAAGAAGAAGGTGGCCGTCATACTCCGTTCGGTAATAAATATCGTCCTCAGTTCTATCTCCGCACGATGGACTGCACGGGTGAAATTCACTTGCCCGAAGGCGTAGAAATGGTAATGCCGGGTGATAACGTGGAAATCACGGTGAACCTGATTTATCCGGTGGCTCTGAACGTAGGTCTGCGTTTCGCTATCCGCGAAGGTGGCCGCACGGTAGGTTCCGGCCAGATTACCGAAGTCTTCGACTAATAACATCATACTATGGGGTCTCCGCACGGAGATCCCCATTATACGGGAGTAGCTCAGTTGGTAGAGCACCGGTCTCCAAAACCGGGTGTCGGGAGTTCGAGCCTCTCCTCCCGTGCTAAAGATAAAGAATATGTTTAAGAAGATTTTCAGATATTGTAAGGAATCTTATGATGAGCTTGCCCATAAAACTACTTGGCCGACTCGTTCAGAACTTACTAACAGTGCAGTAGTAGTATTATCTGCTTCCCTACTTATTGCATTGGTTGTTTTCGCTATGGACTTCGTGTTCCAAAGCATCATGGAGGTAATTTATCCTAATTAAGGTTGAGGGAAATGGCTGATACTGAAATGAAATGGTACGTCATGCGTGCCGTGAGTGGAAAGGAAAGCAAGGTGAAGGAGTACATTGACGCTGAAATTAAAAAAGGCGACTTTGGAAAGTTCGTCTCTCAAGTGTTGATACCCACAGAAAAGGTCGTGCAAGTCCGTAACGGTAAACGTATCGTGAAGGAGCGCAACCATCTTCCGGGGTATGTGCTGGTTGAAGCTGCATTGGTGGGAGAAATTCCCGTCTTGTTGCGCAATACGCCGAACGTATTAGGATTTTTGGGAGAGTCTAACAGCAATCCCACGCCTCTGCGCCAAGCCGAGGTGAATCGTCTTCTGGGTGCGGTTGATGAAATGCAAGATGTGCCTGAGGATGTATTTATTCCGTTCATGGTCGGGGAAACGGTGAAAGTCAATGAGGGACCGTTCAGCGGTTTCTCTGCTGTCATCGAAGAAGTGAATAACGAGAAGAAGAAGCTGAAAGTGATGGTCAAGATCTTCGGCCGTAAGACGCCGTTGGAGCTTGGTTTTATGCAAGTGGAAAAGGAATGACGCATTGTTACGTGTGTCTGCCCTTTCGCTTCAAATTCAATAAATAACAAAAGAAATGGCTAAAGAAGTTGCTGGATTAATCAAACTACAGATTAAGGGAGGCGCTGCAAATCCATCTCCTCCAGTGGGACCTGCTTTGGGTTCCAAGGGAATTAACATCATGGATTTCTGTAAAGCATTCAACGCCAGAACTCAAGACAAGGCCGGTAAGGTGCTCCCGGTTGTAATCACCTATTATACTGACAAGTCGTATGACTTCATCGTAAAGACACCGCCTGTGGCTGTGCAGTTGATGGAGGTTGCGAAGTTGAAGGGTGGTTCTGCCGAGCCGAACCGTAAGAAAGTTGCCGAGATCACTTGGGATCAAGTGCGTACGATTGCTCAGGACAAAATGCCTGACTTGAATTGCTTTACTATCGAAGCTGCGATGAAGCTGGTTGCAGGAACAGCAAGAAGTATGGGTATCACTGTAAAAGGAGACTTCCCGGGTTAATAATTTAATTCTTCAATTAAAATGGGTAAACTGACAAAAAATCAAAAGTTGGTCGCTGACAAAATTGAAGCAGGGAAAGCATACTCTTTGAAGGAAGCTTCGCAGTTGGTGAAGGAGATCACCACTACCAAGTTTGACGCTTCTGTAGATATAGATGTACGCTTAGGCGTTGATCCCCGTAAAGCCAACCAAATGGTGAGAGGCGTGGTTTCGCTTCCCCATGGAACTGGTAAGGTTACTCGGGTTCTTTGCTTGTGTACTCCCGATGCTGAAGCTGCTGCAAAGGAAGCAGGCGCTGACTATGTTGGTCTTGATGAATATATCGAGAAGATAAAAGGAGGCTGGACGGATGTGGATGTCATCATCACCATGCCTTCCATTATGGGTAAGATTGGTGCCTTGGGTCGTATCCTCGGTCCGCGTGGATTGATGCCGAATCCCAAGAGTGGCACTGTAACTATGGATGTTGCCAAGGCTGTCAAGGAAGTTAAGCAAGGTAAGATCGACTTTAAAGTGGATAAGGCCGGTATCGTGCACACTTCCATCGGTAAGGTTTCTTTCTCTGCTGAGAAGATTGCTGAGAATGCGAAGGAGTTCATCTCCACGATTATCAAGCTGAAGCCTGCTGCTGCTAAGGGAACGTATATTAAGAGTATTTATCTTTCAAGTACAATGAGCTTGGGCATCAAGGTTGATCCTAAGGCTGTAGAGGAAGTTTAAAAACGATTGGATCATGAGGAAAGAAGATAAAGGTAATATTATCGCCCAGCTTGGCGAAGTCCTGAAGGAGTACGCTCATTTCTACTTGGTAGATGTGACGGGTATGAACGCAGCATCGACAAGCGCCTTGAGAAGAAAGTGCTTCCAATCAGAGGTCAAGATGGTTGTGGTAAAGAATACTTTGCTGCACAAGGCTCTGGAAGCCGCTGAAATGGACTTCACTCCGTTGTATGGTTGCTTGAAAGGCACGACGGCCGTTTTGTTCGCAAACACGGCGAATGCGCCTGCAAAGTTGCTGAAGGATTTTGCGAAAGATGGAATCCCGGCGTTGAAGGCTGCGTATGCAGAGGAAGGCTTCTATGTCGGTGCTGACCAGCTCGATGCTCTTACGGCTATCAAGAGCAAGAATGAAGTTATCGCTGAGATTGTTGCTTTGCTGCAGTCTCCGGCCAAGAACGTGCTTTCTGCTCTTCAATCAGGTGGAAACACGATCCATGGTGTATTAAAGACCCTTGGGGAAAGACCTGAATAAATTAAATTAGTAATAAACAAATAAAAAATAGAATAAAAATGGCAGATTTGAAAGCTATTGCTGAAGAATTGGTAAATTTGACAGTTAAGGAAGTTAATGAATTGGCAACGATCCTGAAGGACGAGTATGGAATTGAGCCCGCTGCTGCAGCTGTTGCTGTTGCTGCCGGTCCTGCTGCTGGCGCTGCTGAAGCTGCTGCTGAGAAGGATTCCTTCGATGTAGTTTTGAAGAGCGCAGGCGCTGCTAAGTTGCAGGTTGTTAAGGCTGTGAAGGAAGCTTGCGGCCTCGGCTTGAAGGAAGCTAAGGACTTGGTTGACGGTGCTCCCAGCGTATTGAAGGAAGGCATGCCGAAGGCTGATGCCGAAGGGTTGAAGAAGACCCTCGAAGAGGCTGGTGCTGAAATCGAGCTGAAGTAAGTTAAAAACCTGCAGTGCAGGTGTGTCGGTAAAGAATCCTCTGGTAGGGGGTTCTTTACCTTTTTGTGTCTAAAACAACAACAAGTTCAATTAATAATAATAACTGATGTCTTCTAATCTTGTAAATCAGAGAGTAAATTTTGCCACGGTCAAGAATCCGATGCCCTATCCGGATTTCCTTGATGTGCAATTGAAGTCATTTAAGGACTTCCTGCAGTTGGATACTCCCCCGGAGAAGCGTAAGAATGACGGCTTGTACAAGGTCTTTTCGGAGAATTTTCCAATTGCCGATACGCGTAATAACTTCGTTTTGGAATTTCTTGATTATTATATCGACCCTCCCCGTTATACGATAGAGGAGTGTTTGGAACGTGGCCTTACTTATAGTGTACCTCTGAAGGCAAAGTTGAAGCTTTATTGTACGGATCCAGACCATGAAGACTTCGATACGGTTATCCAAGATGTATTCTTGGGTCCTATTCCTTATATGACGGACAATGGGACGTTTATTATTAATGGTGCGGAGCGTGTTGTCGTTTCACAGTTGCACCGTTCTCCGGGCGTATTCTTCGGTTCCAGCATCCATGCGAACGGGACACAACTGTATTCCGCGCGAATCATTCCGTTCAAAGGCTCTTGGATTGAGTTCGCCACGGATATAAATAATGTAATGTACGCCTACATCGACCGGAAAAAGAAGTTGCCGGTGACTACATTGTTGCGTGCCATTGGGTTTGAGAATGATAAGGATATCCTTGAAATCTTCAACCTGGCAGAAGAGGTCAAGGCGACTAAGACTAACCTGAAAAAGAACATCGGCAATAGGCTTGCGGCCCGTGTCTTGAAGAGCTGGGTGGAAGACTTCGTTGATGAGGATACGGGTGAGGTCGTTTCCATCGAGCGCAACGAGGTCATCTTGGATCGCGAGACGGTATTGGACGAGGACAACATCAATGAGATTATAGAGAGTGGAGTGCCGAGCATCCTTATTCATAAGGAAGAAAGCAACACTTCGGATTACTCCATCATATTCAATACTCTCCAGAAAGACCCGAGCAATTCCGAGAAGGAAGCCGTCCTGTACATTTATCGGCAGTTGCGTAATGCTGATCCTGCGGATGATGCCAGTGCGCGTGAGGTTATCAACAATCTGTTCTTCTCCGAGAAACGCTATGACTTAGGAGAAGTAGGGCGCTACAGAATCAATAAGAAACTGAATCTTTCGACGGACAAGGACGTCCGCGTGCTGACGAAAGAAGATATTATAGAGATTATCAAGTATCTGATAGAGCTTATAAACTCTAAGGCCATGGTGGATGATATCGACCATTTGAGCAATCGTCGCGTGCGTACCGTGGGCGAGCAGTTGAGCAATCAGTTTGCTATCGGCTTGGCCCGTATGAGCCGTACCATCCGTGAACGTATGAACGTGCGCGATAATGAAGTCTTTACTCCGACAGACCTGATTAATGCGAAGACGATTTCTTCCGTTATCAATTCATTCTTCGGAACGAATGCCTTGTCGCAGTTTATGGACCAGACCAATCCGTTGGCGGAGGTGACGCATAAGCGCCGTTTGTCGGCCCTTGGTCCTGGCGGTTTGTCTCGTGAGCGTGCAGGCTTTGAAGTGCGCGACGTGCACTATACACACTATGGCCGTTTGTGCCCTATTGAATCGCCTGAAGGCCCGAACATCGGTTTGATATCTTCGTTGTGTGTATATGCAAAGATTAACGATCTCGGTTTCATTGAGACCCCCTACCGCAAAGTACATGACGGAGTGGTGGATTTGTCTTTGGAAACCGGCATTGAATATTTGACGGCCGAAGAAGAAGAAAGCAAGATTATTGGTCAGGGCAATGCGCCGTTGAACGACGACGGTACATTTATTCGTAAGAAGGTGAAATGCCGTCAGGATGATGACTATCCGGTTGTTCCACCGACGGAGGTGGATTTGATGGACGTGGCGCCACAGCAGATTGCATCTATCGCGGCTTCATTGATTCCGTTCTTGGAGCACGATGACGCCCACCGTGCGTTGATGGGATCGAACATGATGCGTCAGGCTGTTCCTTTGTTGCGCAGCGAATCTCCGATTGTCGGTACGGGCATTGAAAAGCAAGTGTGCGAAGATTCCCGTACGATGATTACGGCCGAGGGTGACGGCGTGATAGAGTATGTGGACGCAACCACCATCCGCATATTGTACGACCGCACGGAAGAAGAGGAGTTTGTAAGTTTCGAGCCGGCATTGAAGGAATACCGCATTCCTAAGTTCCGCCGGACGAACCAGAACATGACGATTGACCTGCGTCCGATTTGCGACAAGGGGCAGCGTGTGAAAGCTGGCGACATCCTGACGGAAGGTTATTCCACTCAGAATGGAGAGTTGGCTTTGGGTAAGAATCTCTTGGTGGCCTACATGCCTTGGAAGGGATATAACTATGAGGATGCCATCGTGTTGAATGAACGTGTCGTGCGTGAGGATATCCTGACGTCCGTGCACGTTGAAGAATTCTCCTTGGAAGTGCGCGAAACCAAGCGTGGAGTGGAAGAGCTCACGGCAGATATTCCGAATGTGAGCGAGGAAGCCACCAAAGACTTGGATGAGAACGGCATTGTACGTGTCGGGGCACGCATTCAGCCGGGTGACATTATGATTGGTAAAATTACTCCGAAGGGCGAAAGCGATCCTTCGCCGGAAGAGAAATTGTTGCGAGCCATATTCGGAGACAAGGCCGGCGACGTGAAAGATGCTTCCTTGAAGGCTTCTCCTTCGCTGAACGGTGTTGTCATCGATAAGAAGTTGTTCTCCCGCGCCATCAAGACCCGTGCGGCCAAGGCGGCGGACAAGTTAATTCTGCCGAAGATAGATGAAGAGTTCAATAGCAAGGTGGCCGATTTGAAAGCCATTCTTATCGACAAACTGTTGGAGTTGACCAACGGCAAGGTGTCACAAGGCGTAAAAGACTATATGGGAAGTGATGTCATAGCTGTCGGTGCCAAGTTTGCTGCATCGGCTCTGGACGGGCTTGATTTCACGACTATACAATTGAGCGGCTGGACGGACGATGAGCACTTGAATGAGTTGATTTCAAAATTGATCATCAATTACTTGAAGAAGTACAAGTTGCTCGATGCCGAATTGAAGCGTAAGAAGTTTGCCATTACGATTGGTGACGAGTTGCCTTCTGGCATCATTCAAATGGCTAAGGTCTACATTGCCAAGAAGCGTAAGATTGGTGTGGGCGACAAGATGGCCGGACGCCACGGAAACAAAGGTATCGTGTCTAAGATCGTACGTCAGGAGGATATGCCGTTCTTGGCCGACGGAACGCCGGTTGACATCGTGTTGAACCCGTTGGGTGTGCCTTCACGTATGAACATCGGTCAGATCTTTGAGACGGTATTGGGCGCTGCCGGCAAGCAGTTGGGCGTGAAGTTCGCCACCCCGATTTTCGATGGTGCCACGTTGGACGATTTGTGCGAGTGGACGGACAAGGCAGGCCTGCCCCGTTATTGTTCCACACAGCTTTACGACGGTGAGACCGGAGAGAAGTTCGACCAGTTGGCCACGGTCGGCATAGCCTACATGCTGAAGTTGGGCCACATGGTGGAAGACAAGATGCATGCCCGTTCCATTGGTCCGTATTCTTTGATTACGCAGCAACCGCTCGGCGGTAAGGCCCAGTTCGGTGGACAGCGTTTCGGAGAGATGGAAGTCTGGGCCTTGGAAGCTTTCGGTGCATCTCATGTGCTCCAAGAGATCCTGACCATCAAGTCGGACGATGTGGTCGGACGTTCCAAGGCTTACGAAGCCATTGTCAAAGGCGAGCCGATGCCTACGCCGGGCATTCCGGAGTCCCTTAATGTGTTGCTCCACGAGCTGAGAGGCTTGGGCTTGAGCATTACGCTGGAATAACATTTGAACTCTTTTTATAATCAATGAAATATGGCTTTTAGAAAAGAATCTAAGATAAAGAGTAACTTCACGAAGATTACCATAGGGTTGGCTTCCCCGGAAGAAATCCTGGAAAATTCATATGGCGAGGTATTGAAGCCCGAGACCATTAATTATCGTACGTATAAGCCAGAGCGTGACGGACTGTTTTGCGAACGCATCTTCGGTCCGACGAAGGATTACGAATGCCATTGTGGTAAGTATAAGCGCATCCGTTACAAAGGCATCGTGTGCGACCGTTGTGGTGTGGAAGTAACGGAGAAGAAGGTGCGTCGCGAGCGTTCCGGTCACATTTCGCTCGTGGTTCCGGTGGCTCATATCTGGTATTTCCGTTCTCTTCCGAACAAAATCGGTTATTTGCTGGGCATTCCCACGAAGAAGCTGGACGCGGTCATCTATTACGAGCGTTACATCGTCATTCAGCCGGGCGTTTTGGCAGATGAAGGGTTGGCTCAGAACGATTTGTTGACGGAAGACGAATATTTGGATTTCATGGAGAAGTTGCCTAAGGAAAACCAATATTTGGAAGACTCCGACCCGAACAAGTTCATTGCCAAGATGGGTGCCGAAGCCATTTACGACCTTTTGGTCCGTTTGGATTTGGACAAACTTTCATACGAGTTGCGCGACAGTGCGAATGCCGATACGGCACAGCAGCGCAAGACCGAGGCCCTGAAGCGCCTGCAAGTCGTGGAGTCTTTCCGCAGCAGCCGCGGCCGCAACAAGCCCGAATGGATGATCATGAGAATCCTTCCGGTCATTCCGCCAGAGCTGCGGCCTTTGGTGCCCTTGGACGGCGGCCGTTTTGCCACGTCCGACTTGAACGACCTTTATCGTCGTGTCATTATCCGCAACAACCGTTTGAAGCGTTTGATTGAAATCAAGGCGCCCGAAGTGATTCTCCGCAACGAGAAGCGCATGTTGCAGGAGGCTGTGGACAGTTTGTTCGACAATTCTCGCAAGTCGAGTGCCGTGAAGACGGACTCCAACCGTCCATTGAAGTCGCTTTCCGACTCTTTGAAAGGTAAGCAAGGCCGTTTCCGTCAGAACTTGTTGGGTAAGCGTGTCGACTACTCTGCACGTTCGGTGATTGTCGTAGGTCCGGAGCTGAAGATGGGTGAGTGCGGTCTGCCGAAGTTGATGGCTGCCGAATTGTATAAGCCGTTCATCATCCGCAAGCTCATTGAGCGCGGTATCGTGAAGACCGTGAAGTCTGCCAAGAAAATTGTCGACCGCAAGGAACCTGTGATTTGGGACATCTTGGAGTATGTCATGAAGGGCCATCCCGTGTTGCTCAACCGTGCCCCGACGTTGCACCGTCTGGGTATCCAGGCCTTCCAACCCAAGATGATCGAGGGTAAGGCTATCCAGCTGCATCCTTTGGCTTGTACGGCATTCAATGCCGACTTCGACGGCGACCAGATGGCCGTGCACTTGCCCTTGAGCAACGAGGCCATTTTGGAGGCGCAGATTCTGATGCTCCAGTCTCACAACATTTTGAATCCCGCGAACGGTGCGCCTATCACGGTGCCGTCGCAGGACATGGTGCTGGGCTTGTACTACATCACCAAGCTCCGTCCGGGTTCAAAGGGTGAAGGGCTGACGTTCTATGGGCCGGAAGAAGCCATTATCGCTTACAATGAGAAGCGGGTGGACATCCATGCTCCGGTCAAGGTGCTGGTGAAGGACTTGAACGAGAACGGAGAATTGGAACAGAAGATGGTGGAAACGTCTGTGGGACGTGTCATCGTCAACGAGATTATTCCCGAGGAAGTCGGATACTTCAACGATATCATATCCAAGAAGACCCTGCGCGGCATCATCACCGATGTCATCAAGACGGTCGGTGTGGCGCGTGCTTGCGAGTTCCTGGACGGCATCAAGAACCTGGGTTACCGCATGGCATACGTCGGCGGCTTGTCGTTCAACTTGGGCGACATCATCATCCCGAAGGAGAAAGAGGAATTGGTGCGTCGTGGAAACGAGGAAGTGGAGCGCATTGCCAACGATTATGGTATGGGTTTCATTACCGACAACGAGCGTTACAATCAGGTAATCGATACGTGGACTCACGTGAACAACGACTTGTCCAAGGTCTTGATGAAAACCATGAAGGAGGCCGACCAAGGTTTCAACGCCGTATACATGATGCTGGATTCCGGTGCGCGTGGTTCTGCCGGCCAGATCAGCCAGCTTTCCGGTATGCGTGGTTTGATGGCCAAGCCCCAGAAGGCTGGTGCCGAAGGCGCGCAGATTATCGAGAACCCGATTTTGTCCAACTTCAAGGAAGGCATGAGCGTGTTGGAGTACTTCATTTCCACTCACGGTGCCCGTAAGGGTTTGGCCGACACGGCCTTGAAGACGGCCGACGCCGGATACCTGACCCGCCGTCTGGTGGACGTGTCACACGACGTGATCATTACGGAGGAAGATTGCGGCACGCTGCGTGGATTGGTTTGCACGGCGCTGAAGAATGGCGACGAGGTGATTTCTTCGCTTTACGAACGCATCTTGGGCCGCGTTTCAGTTCACGATATTGTCAATCCTACCACTGGCAAGCTGATTGTGGCTGCCGGAGAAGAAATAACTGAAGCCAAGGCACAGGAGATAGAGGATTCCCCGATTGAGAGCGTGGAGATTCGTTCGGTGCTGACGTGCGAGAGCCGTCGCGGTGTCTGCATGAAGTGCTATGGCCGCAACTTGGCCACCAGCCGGATGGTGCAGAAAGGCGAGGCGGTCGGCGTGATTGCCGCGCAGTCTATCGGCGAGCCGGGTACGCAGTTGACGTTGCGTACGTTCCACGCCGGTGGTGTGGCTTCGAACGCTGCAGCCAATGCCTCCATCATTGCCAAATATGACTCCAAGGTGGAATTCGAAGAACTGCGCACGGTGGATATCACCGATGAGATGGGCAACGCTGCCAAGATGGTGGTGGGCCGTCTGGCCGAAGTCCGCTTCGTGGATGTCAACACGGATATCGTGCTCCTCACTCAGAACGTGCCTTACGGTTCAACGCTCTATGTGGGCGAAGGCGACAAGGTGGAAAAGGGTGCGCTGATTGCCAAATGGGACCCGTTCAACGCCGTAATCGTGACAGAGCTTCCGGGTAAGATCCAGTTCGAGGATGTGATAGAGGGTGTGACCTACCGTGTGGAAGCCGATGAAACGACCGGTCTGCGCGAGATGATCATCATCGAGTCCAAGGACCGTGTGAAAGTGCCTTCGGCTCACATCGTGGGTGAGAACGGCGAGACGCTCCGCACCTATAACTTCCCCATTGGCGGACACTTGGCCATCGAAGACAACCAGGTGGTCAAGGCCGGTGATGTCTTGGTGAAGATTCCGCGTGCCGTAGGCAAAGCGGGCGACATCACGGGTGGTCTGCCGCGTGTGACGGAGCTGTTCGAGGCCCGCAATCCGTCGAATCCGGCCGTGGTAGCCGAAATCGATGGTGAAATAACGATGGGCAAGCTCAAGCGAGGCAATCGCGAGATTATCGTCACCTCCAAGTTGGGCGAAGTGAAGAAGTATCTGGTGCCGTTGTCCAAGCAGATTCTGGTACAGGAGAACGACTATGTGCGTGCCGGTACGCCGTTGTCCGACGGCGCCATCACGCCGGCCGATATCTTGGCCATCAAGGGGCCCACGGCCGTGCAGGAGTACATCGTGAACGAGATTCAGGATGTCTACCGTCTGCAAGGTGTGAAGATCAACGACAAGCATTTCGAGGTCATCGTGCGCCAGATGATGCGCAAAGTGCAGATCGACGAGCCGGGCGATACCCGTTTCTTGGAACAGCAGATTGTGGACAAGCTCGACTTCTCGGAGGAGAACGACCGCATCTGGGGCAAGAAAGTCGTGGTGGATGCCGGAGATTCGGAGACCATGCAGAAGGGCATGATTGTCACGGCTCGCAAACTGCGCGACGAGAACTCCACGCTGAAGCGTAAGGACTTGAAGCTGGTGCAGGTGCGCGATGCCATGCCGGCAACGTCCACACAGATTCTGCAGGGCATCACCCGTGCGGCATTGCAGACGTCGAGCTTCATGTCGGCGGCTTCTTTCCAGGAGACCACCAAGGTGCTTTGCGATGCTGCCATCAACGGCAAGACCGACAAGCTCGAAGGCATGAAGGAGAATGTCATCTGCGGCCACTTGATTCCGGCCGGTACGGGATTGCGCGAGTTCGGCAAGATTGTGGTCGGCTGCAAGGAAGACTATGAGCGTCTGGTGGCCAACCGCAAGTCGATCATAGATTTGGATGAGTAATCAATTCATCTGTTGAATATACGTTTATAGAGGCCGTTCCTGGGAAACATTTCCTGGGGCGGCCTTTATGATAACTTGACTTTTTATATTTGTAAGGTTATGAAAACATCATTTTTTTGTCTGCCCGGCCGCAGGGCAGGGCGTCGTTTCCCCGTTTGGGCTTTGGTGCTGCTGTGCCTGTTGCCCTCGTGGGGGATGGCTGTTTCGTGCGATGGAAAGGATAAAGCCGATGTCGGCGGGGAAACGGGAGTGTATGTCCCCGAGGCGCCCGACTATGGCGACTCTACGATGTGGTATGTCCGCGAGGACGATGCCGACGGTACGGGGGCGGACGTGCTTTATTTCGTGTCCACCTGGGCCAAGGACTGGACCACGGCCGACGGCAAGGTTTGCCACTATGCAAACATCTACGACGAGCAGCAGCGCGCGAACATGAATAAGGAAATCGGGCGGATTGCCGGATATATGGGCGAAGGGAACAACTTCTATTCGCCTTATTACCGACATATCACCATCGAGGCCTGGGGAACGCAGAACGAAGACACCGTGAATGCCCGTTTCCGTTTGGCCATGGAAGATGTGCGCAGTGCCTTCGACGCTTATCTGGAGCGACGGAAGCCGGGCCGTCCTTTTGTGTTGGCCGGCTTCAGTCAAGGTGGGAAAGTGGTGGTGGAATTGCTCAAGGCCATGCCTGAAGAGCTCCACAAGTATCTGGTTGCCGCATACGTCTTGGGTTACAAGGTGACACCGGACGATACGTTGGCCACGTCCAACATCCGTGCGGCGCAGGACTCCACCGACGTGGGTGTCACGATATGCTACAATTCCGTCTCGGACGTGCGCTACATCAAGCCCATTGTCTGCGCCCCTTGCGCCATGTGCATCAATCCTGTGAATTGGCGGACGGACGCCACGCCCGCCACGTTGCACGACACCATCACGGTGGCTGTCTCTCCGGAGCATCATGTGCTGGTCTTGAAAGGTTATAGCGGGAGTGAATATTCTCCCATTCTCGGTTTCCTCAATGTGGGCGATTTCCACAGTTGTGAACCTTGGTTGTACCAGGAATGCCTGCGCAAGAACATCCGGCAGCGCATCCAAGCCTATTACTCCGCAGCGGCCCGCCGTTGACCGGCCGTTCGCAGGCCGTCGTTTATGTCGGCATTTGCACACCGTGCGCATGGCGGTGAACCAAGTGTGATACCCTTCTTTGGGTCGCAGGCCTTACTTTCCCGTGGGCTTGCGGCCCAAAGTGCGTTTATGGAGGAAGGCTTTGATGCTCTGCTCCGTGGGTGGTGCGGCGACAGGCCGTTTTGCATCAGTCCGCCCTTCATTCTCGTCAAACAAGATGTCCGGCTTGCGGTTGTCCGTAGCGTACTCTGTGGCAAGTACTCGAGTACTTTGCGGAGAGTACAATTCCGCACTCTGCACGGCGTCCCTGTTTCTGAGGCATGCCGCGTCCCGTTTTTCCTGTCTGTTTTTCGTGCTGTCCGGCGTGTCTGTTTTCTGTCGGGGTGGTTGTTGAATGGCTTTTGGCGGATGTTTCCGCTCCGTTTTTTCGTCAATGTCCCTTGGGGTTGACGAGAAATGATGGGCGGGTTGCACTTTCCGAAGCCAAGGAGAGGGAATGTTGCTAAATAGACGTGCAGGATGTCATCCTTCTGCAAAAGGATAGATAAGCAAAAAAGAGTACATGAAATTTTCTAAGTTGTTAAACAAGCCTTGTCGATGTGTTGGGCTTGATTTTTGTGCATCTATCTGATTGATAATTGTGTATGATGCATCTATTATGTCTTCCTCTATGCAAGAGGTGGATAATTTCATTGCAAATGTAGATAAAATACTGATATCAACAAAACAATCCGCGTTTTTTTTATTTAGTTTTTATGAAATACTGTGGAAAAAATCAGGGGCTGCTCCTCGCGATTCCTCCTCTACCGCTTCTACACCTTATTATATATAGGCGGGACGGGCCTTCTTTTATCCACCTCTTGCATAGAGGTAGTCATGATGGAAGGTAGTAATGAAGGTAGAGATTTATACATTTTAACTAATTTTGTTTTATTATGAAGAAGAAGTTTATTAGTGTTGCGACGTTCTGCGCAGTAATTGCGAGCATGCCCGCTTGGGTGGGTTGCTCTGATTATGACGACGACATCCAGAACTTACAAGGGCAGATTACTGCCAATGCAACGGACTTGAGCGGACTGGTTGAGGAGAAAGCCAACGCCCTGACTCAGGAAATCAACAACCTGAAGTCGCAGGACGCTACTCTGACTACCGCCCTTGAGACCGCCAAGGCCGAACTGAACGCGGCTATCGAGGAGGCCAAGAGCTATGCCGACGTGCAGGCTGAGGCAGCCCAAGTGGCCGCCATCGAAGCTGCCAAGGCCGAAGTGGCCACGGCGCGCGAAGCCCTCGAGGCAGCATTGGCGAGCGCCAATGAGAAAATCGACGAGTTGAACACCACAGTGGCTAGCCAGGGGGCTACCATCGAAAGCTTGCTTTCGGCCGACCAGACCATGCAGAATGCCATTAGCGAGGCCAATGCCGCCATCGCGGAAGCACGCGAGCTGGCTCTCACGGCTCAGGGCACGGCCGATGCCAACAAGGAAGAGCTGGCCAAAGTGGCCGAAAACTTGGCTACGACTACCGAGAGCCTGAACGGCCAAATCTCTGTGCTGGGCGAAAGGGTGGATGAGGCTTACAGCCAAATCGCTGCCAACAAAGCCGAAGTGGAAGGACAATTGGAGATGGTGAACTCTCTCATCAAAACCAATGCCGATGCCATCGCCGCTTTGCAGGAGAAAGACGAGGCTTTGGATGCGAAAGATGCGGAATTGCTCGCCAGCATCCTCGAGAACGCTGAAGAACTGGCGGCCTTGGGCGAAAGGTTGACCGCTGCCGAGGCGCTGATTGAGCAGAACCTGAATGCAGCCAAGTCGTATACGGATGCCCAGATTGCTTTGGTGAAGACGTCTTTGGGCTTGACCGACGGCACGTCGATCGACCTTCCTGCCGCCATCGCACGCTTGGGCGCTGCTGAAGAGGCCATCGAAGGCATCAAGGAAAGCATTGCCGGACTGACGGAGAAGGACGAGGAACTGCAGGGCTTGATTGACGCCGTGGAAGGTAGCGTGGCTTCCATCACGGTTCAGGTGGGCGAAATCAGCAACCAAGTGAACAACAATACTGAGGCCATCAAGTCGCTCGGACAAGATGTGCTGACGAACGCCAATCAGATTGAGGCGCTGCAAGAAACCGTGGCACAGCTCCAGAAGGATTTGGATGCTACAGAAGCTGCTGCGGCAGAAGCATTGAAGACCGCAATCGCCAATGTGATGGAGGAATTCAAGAAGTATGCCACGACTGAGGCAATGAATAAGTTGCAAGAAACCCTGACTGCCGATTATAAGGCGGCCGACGATGTCTTGCGCGGAGAGTTGACGAAGAATGTTGATAACTTGCAGAAGCAAATCGACGCCATAAACCTTTCCGACTTCCAAGGGCAGATTGATGACTTGACGGACAGCCTTGAGGTTAAATACACAGCCCTGAAGAACCAGATTGGTGCAATGACTGGTGACCAGGGGGCTATTACGCTTATAGATGAGAAGATTCAGGGCGTGGCCGGCCGTGTTACTACGTTGGAAACGAATCTTGATGCGTTGACCGACAATGTAGGGGATTTGGCTGATAAGGTGAAGACGAATGAACAGAATATCGCCGCTCTTCAGTTGGAGTCGCAGCGTCATACGGAAGCTATTAAGCAAATAGCTACTAATTATGGCAACCAGTTGGGCGCGCTCACTGGCTTCACCAGTCAGTTGAGAAGCCTCGTGTTCAATCCGGAAACCTACTATCAGGGAATTGAGGCCATCGGCGTTTGGTCGTACAATTATACAGAATTGAGCCTGTCAAAAGCCGATAAGACAACGGATCAGAAGAACGATAGGCCGACTGCTACAAGCAACTCTGTGAGTGTAGTGCCTGACGTGACGGCTTCTTATTATCTCAATCCTTCTAACGCGGCTGTGGATGTTGATCCGTCGAAGTATTCTATCTTGCTTAACAATGCTTCTTATGTCCGTGGAATCTCCAAGAATAACATCAAAGTGGAGAAGGTGGATTTGGACAAGGTAGAAGGTAAGATTGACGTGACCTTCAGTATGAAGGACGCCAACAGCATCAGCGATATCAATAACAGTGGTAAGGTGGATGTGATGGCTCTCCGTTACAACTATGCTGCCGAAAGCGGCGACACGGTGATTACGTCTGATTTTGCCGCTTTGAAGCAGTTCGTCATCAAAGACTTCGCCATCAACAAGGTGAGTGCTGAAGGAGCTGTGAAGGTGGAACCGAACCAGAATGAATATCATTTGGCTACGACTGCTCAAGCTGCATTGGAACCTCTGACCAACCCGAGTAGCAAGTATCCGTATTTGGAAATCCAATATGATGATGCCGATGGCATCAACCTGAACAAGTGGTTGAATGTCCACTACACCTATGTAGGCGAAGATACAGAGCGCACTTGGGGCGGACAGAATGAGATTAATGAAAAGAACTTCAGCCTGAAGTACGAGCTTATTGGTTTCTATGCCGAAGACACGGACAAGACGAGTGAAAGCGAGCATGCCACCATCACGGACAGCATCTTGACAGTGCACGGAGTGGACGGGCATGAAGGGAACCGCAACATCATTGGCCGTACGCCGTTGGTGCGTGTGTCCTTGGTTGATGGCAATTCCGATGGTAAAGTCGCAGCCGTTGGCTATATCCTTGTCATGATCAAAGATAAGGTTGCTGAGGATTTGAGGGCTGAAGACAACACCGCGGTTACGGCGCCTTACACCGTGGCATGCGATGACAAGCTCATCCTTGACGGGGTTAAGGCCATCACTTGGCAAGAAGTCGAAAACAAGGTCTTGGGGCAGCTTGACATGAGCAAGGCTGAGTTTGAAGCATCCTATAAGGCTTCGATGAACGGCGACGTTTGCCAGCAATTCAGCGAGAGCAATGGCAACTTCACTGCGGTAGATGGTGTTGGTTCTGTTGTTAACACTACCGATCCGGCCAACCACGAGACGCGCATCCTGTTGTGGACGGTGGGTAACCAAGAAGCTTATAACTTGTTCAAGACGCAGAATAAGACTTCTGTCACGACTTGGGTAAGATTCGAGCCGATCAGCGGACATGGCAGCAATATTTATATCGAACTGACATGGACGCCGTCTGCCATCAACAAGACTCCAGAAGCAACTATCCAAGATAGCGACAAGAAGCGCGCAGACTGGCATGCTGCTGATTCTCGTGAGCAGGGTTATGCAGAGTTGCACATTCAAGTCGGCAATGCAACCGAACCGAATGCGGAATGCGAATTCAGCAACATGATTATCAACGACCGGTTCAACACCACTCCGATTGAAGTAATCAAGCGCGATTTGAAGCAGTATCCGGAATTGGCCAACGCCGCTTCGGTAGAGTATCTCTTCAATACGAGCAATAATAACCGTCAGTATACCGGTGCCAGTGGCAAGACCTATACTTTGAGGGTGGTTAATGGCCAAACTGAAATTGAGGCTACTACCGGTGGCTCGTACGACAAGGTGGCTACAATCAATCCTGCCGACGGTAAGATTACGTTGAGCAACAATGATATCGCCAAGGATATCATCAACAACCGTGACTGTGAGAACTGGCAGGATGTGGCCGATGCTCTGAAACTGAGCGTGGTGATTGTTGACAAGACCTGTGCTCCGGCGGGTGACCTTATCGAATTGGTCAACAACACTCTTGACGTGAAAGTGATTAAGCCTGTATACTTGTTGGGTGGTTCTATCGCCAATCCGATGGTGCTCAACAACTACAGCACGCTGACGCAGAAAGTTTCGCTCGAGTTCGAGGACTTCAACGGCTATGATCCCTCGACGTTCTATGACAATGCCAATACTAAGGGCACCACATTCTGGGGCTTCTATGGCATCACGAGCATCGAGCAAGATCCTGAGCGTGACATCACGACCGACTACAGTGGTACGGACATGTCTGTCGCTAACGAGAAGGACTTCCAAGTGACGTTCACAGCGCCGACCGGTGGCATTTCGTTGGAGAACATGGGTTCTGTTACTCTGACTCAGGGCGAGAACATGAGTATGGCCACCAAGTTCAATGTCAGTGTTCCTGTGAAGGTTCACTACACGTGGGGTGACTTGTATACCACGATTGACTTCACGGTATATCCTGCGGGAACTGTGCTTTAAGCGTGTGAGATTCGTTAATCCCGAAACACTGATTATTCTACCAAAGAGGGAAGGCAGGGCAAGTTCTTGCCTCCCTCTTTTACTTTAAGACAAAGAGAGTTGATATGACAATGAAACTTCAAAATATTCCATTCTTGCTGGTGGCTGTCTTTTTTGTCCTGGCTTCGTGCAAGGGCGGGGAGAAAAAGCAGCCGGAGGCTGCATCCGGGGAGACT
The DNA here is from genome assembly GCA_944321525.1 of uncultured Paraprevotella sp. GTDB lineage: Bacteria > Bacteroidota > Bacteroidia > Bacteroidales > Bacteroidaceae > Paraprevotella. The sequence continues at coordinate 21,036 of CALULQ010000072.1, read as the reverse complement.
GCTTTCGAACAGCAAGTGTCGGGGCAGGACACGGCGGCGGTGGAAGCCTTGGTGGACCGCTTCTTCGGCTACGTCATGGACAAACAATATGCGGAAGCGGCCGCCATGCTCTATCGCAATGATATGGACGACGACCAGACGCCGGTGGAACTGGATAACGAGGAAATGGACAAGGTGTGCGGCATGCTGGAGTCTGTCCCCATGGTGGATTATAAGATTGAATATATTAAGTTTAGCGAATATTACTCCAATGAGGTGTTATGCCGCGTGGTCATCCGCGAGGCCGAAGGCGACATGCCGCCCATCACCACGAAGATGTATTTCAAGCCGGTGAGCTACTTGGGCAACTGGGTGCTTTGCCTGACCAATACGGCTTACGGCGACAAAGGGCTGATAAGGAATGGCAAGGCGCGGGACACTTCGCTCGAGAGCAGGACAAGGCCCGGAGGGAAAAACTGAGTGTGGCAGGAGGCCTGCTGCTCCTTGTGTGTTCCTGACGAGCCGGACATGTTTCACTAAAAACCAATAATCATGAAAAAACTTTTGTTTGGAATAGCTTTGGCGTCATCGGCAATGGCTATGTCGGCCCAGACCATAGGGGCTGGTGCCGGAAATGGGAAAGAGGAATTTACGCCGCATTGGTACATGCAAGTGCAGGCGGGAGCGGCGCATACCATCGGGGAGACGGCGTTCGACAAATTGCTGTCGCCCGCTGGCGCGTTGAGTGCCGGCTACAAGTTCACCCCCTTGTGGGGCCTGCGCGCCGGAGTTTCAGGCTGGCAGGCCAAAGGGGCGTGGGTGAATCCGTTGCAGGATTATAAGTTTTATTACCTTCAAGGCAATGTCGACGTGACTTTGGACTTGGGCAACCTTTTCGGCGGCTACAAGCCGGGGCGCATCGTCAATCCTTATCTCTTCGTCGGGGCGGGCTTCAATGGCGCGTTCAACAACGACGAGGCGGTGGACATCCAGCGTCAGGGATACCACTTGGAATATCTTTGGACGGACAATCAATTCTCGGCGGCTGGCCGTTTCGGGCTTGGTGCCGACTTCAGGGTGTCGCGGCGTGTGGCCATCAATTTGGAGGCCAATGCCAACATTCTCTCGGACAAGTTCAACTCCAAGAAGGCGCACAATGTGGATTGGCAGTGCAACCTCGTGGCGGGCCTGACCATCCGTCTGGGCGGCAAAAAGAAAGCGCCGGAGCCCGTGGCGGAAGAGCCGGTGCAGCCCGTGGCGCCCGCGCAGGCGGAGAAACCGGCTGAGGAAAAGAGGGTGGTGGTTCCGCCTGCAAGGAAAGAAGAAAAGAAGGTGGAGCCTTTGCAGGAGAACGTCTTCTTCAAGATCAATTCCGCCGTCATCTCTTCGTCGGAGGAGGCGAAGGTGAACCGTCTGGTGGCCTACCTGAAGGCGCATCCGAAAGCCCGCGTCTCGGTGTGCGGCTACGCCGACAAGGCGACGGGGACTGCGCAATATAATAAGGTGTTGTCGCAGAAGCGTGCCAAGGCGGTGGCCGCGGCACTTGCGGCCAAGGGCATCGACGCCTCGCGTGTGGACGTTGACTTCAAGGGCGACACGGTGCAGCCGTTTGACGGGGTTGAGAAGAACCGCGTGACGATTTGCGTGGCCGAATAAGAGAGAGAATTGCTAACTTTTCAAGACTGCCATGAGAGTGAGGTTGGTTACGTCCCTACGCGCAGAATTTTTTTTTCGGGGGCGACTTTCATGGCGGTCTTTTTTTATCTTATGACGGAGGGAGAGATGGAAAACAGGAGGGGAGACAAGTCGGCGCGGCGGACGCAGAGGGACTATCCGCTTGAGTTCAAGGAGAAGGTGGTGCGCGAGTTCGAGTCCACGGACCTCAGCCTGTCGGCCATATCGCGGAAGTACGGGATTCAGGGCGAGAGCACGGTCCGCCGGTGGCTGGAGCGCTACGGAACGCTTAACCCGGAGGACGCCGTGCTGGACAGGCGCTTCCGTAGCCGCGGGTCGTTGGCCGGACTGGAACAGAAGATCGTGTCGCTGGAGCAGCGGATTGCCCGCCTGGAGGACAAGGTGGCGGAGGACGCCCTCAAGGCCGCCTCGCTCGACATGTTGTTGGGGATGGTGGGCAAAGGCCGTCGCGTGGAAATCCGTGGGGTGGAGGAGACGTAGCCGTTTTTCACCGATTGCCAGGCATGCTTGGCCGCGGATTTGTTATTTCCTTGCCCAAAATTAGGCGCTGTCGAGGAAAATGCTTATTTTTGTACTTATTATATATAAGAAATACTAAAAACAAAAGTTCAACGATTATGAGTAATGAAGAGAAGACGCAGCAGGACAACATGTTGCAAATAGAAATTTCTCCGGAAGTGGCACAGGGCACTTATGCGAACCTCGCGATGATTGCGCACTCCACCTCGGAAGTGATTCTGGATTTCGTGTGCATGATGCCGGGCATGCCGAAGGCAAGCGTCAAGTCGCGCATCGTGATGGCTCCCGAGCACGCCAAGCGTCTGCTCTATGCCTTGCAGGACAATATCGGCAAGTATGAGCAGAATTTCGGAGAGATTGACATGCAGAAAGGTGGCCCCCGCACGGTGGCGCCGTTCAAAATCAATAAGGGGGAGGCTTAGTCCTCCCTTTTATTTTATCGCTTCTTGCGTCTGGAGACGCTTCTTAAAATAAAATTTGTTAAATCTTTGCGCTCCCTTGGGCTTTGTAGGCACATTAACCTTTAAATAAGGAGAAAACACATTGCAGATTGGAATTTAATTCGTAACTTTGCGGCCTGAAAGGCCTTAGTATGGCTTTTTGTGGACGTGCATCAAATATAAATAACAATATAACAATTAAAAAATAAGAACAATGCCTACTATTCAACAATTGGTAAGAAAGGGTAGAAAAGTGCTGGTAGACAAGAGCAAATCACCGGCGTTGGACAATTGTCCGCAGCGTCGCGGCGTTTGCGTACGTGTGTACACTACCACACCTAAGAAACCTAATTCGGCGATGCGTAAAGTCGCTCGTGTGCGTTTGACAAACATGAAGGAAGTGAACTCCTACATCCCGGGCGAAGGCCACAACTTGCAGGAACACTCCATCGTATTGGTGCGTGGCGGTCGTGTGAAAGACCTGCCGGGTGTGCGTTATCACATCGTGCGCGGTACTTTGGATACGGCCGGTGTCGCTAACCGCACGCAGCGTCGTTCCAAGTATGGTGCCAAGCGTCCCAAAGCCGGTAAGAAGTAATCCACTAAATTAAAAACTACATTCATTAGTTTTGGTTTGTTGAGCTAAAGGTTGAGTAAACTCTCCGGTGGGAGGTTGAAGATTATCGCAGTACAGCCAAACTGAAAAATTATTAGAAATGAGAAAAGCAAAACCAAAAAAGCATGTGATCCTCCCGGATCCTGTCTTTAACGACGTTAAAGTTTCTAAGTTCGTGAACCATTTGATGTATGATGGCAAGAAGAGCATTTCATACAGCATTTTTTATGCCGCACTTGACACGGTGAAGGCCAAAATGGCAAACGAGGAAAAGAGCGCATTGGAAATCTGGAAGAGTGCATTGGACAAGATCACTCCGCAGGTGGAAGTGAAGTCTCGCCGTGTGGGCGGTGCTACTTTCCAGGTGCCCACGGAAATCCGTCCGGAGCGCAAGGAGTCCATTTCAATGAAGAATATGATCCTTTATGCCCGCAAGCGCGGTGGCAAGTCCATGGCCGACAAGTTGGCCGCTGAAATCATGGATGCCTACAACGAACAGGGCGGTGCGTTCAAGCGCAAGGAAGACATGCACCGTATGGCCGAGGCTAACCGTGCATTTGCTCACTTTAGGTTCTAATCTTATATTCGTTTAGGTAAAAAATGGCAAAGCAAGATTTACATTTGACCCGTAACATCGGTATCATGGCGCATATCGATGCCGGTAAGACGACGACTTCAGAGCGTATCCTTTTCTATACGGGTCTTACGCATAAAATTGGTGAGGTGCACGATGGCGCTGCCACCATGGACTGGATGGCCCAGGAGCAGGAGCGTGGTATCACTATCACTTCGGCTGCAACTACCACGTATTGGTCGTGGAACGGCAACAAGTATAAGATTAACTTGATTGACACTCCGGGACACGTGGACTTCACGGCCGAGGTGGAGCGTTCTCTGCGCGTGCTGGATGGCGCCGTGGCCACTTATTGTGCCGTTGGTGGCGTTGAGCCGCAGTCTGAGACTGTTTGGCGCCAGGCTGATAAGTACAATGTTCCCCGCATTGGTTACGTGAACAAAATGGACCGTTCGGGTGCAGACTTCTTCGAAGTGGTGCGCCAGATGAAGGACGTGCTGGGTGCCAATCCCTGTCCGGTGGTGATTCCTATCGGTGCCGAGGAGAACTTCAAGGGTGTGGTTGACCTGATCAAGATGAAAGCCATCCTGTGGCACGATGAGACGATGGGTGCCGACTACGACGTTGAGGAAATTCCTGCTGAATTGCAGGCCGAGGCCGAGGAGTGGCGCGACAAGATGCTGGAGAAGGTGGCTGAATTCGATGACGACTTGATGAGCAAGTACTTCGACGACCCCTCCACCATCACGGAAGAGGAAATCCTCCGTGCCTTGCGTGCGGCTACTGTGAAGATGGAAGTGACCCCGATGCTCTGCGGCTCTTCGTTCAAGAACAAGGGCGTGCAGACGTTGCTGGATTATGTCTGCGCATTCTTGCCTTCTCCGTTGGATACTCCCAATGTGGTGGGCACGAACCCGGAGACGGGCGAAGAAGAAGACCGCAAGCCTTCGGAAGACGACAAGACCGCAGCCTTGGCCTTCAAGATTGCCACAGACCCCTATGTGGGCCGTCTGACCTTTATCCGCGTATATTCGGGCAAGATCGAGGCAGGTTCTTATATCTATAACTCTCGTTCGGGCAAGAAGGAACGTGTTTCCCGCTTGTTCCAGATGCACTCCAACCACCAGAATCCTGTGGAGGTGATTGGCGCAGGTGATATCGGTGCCGGAGTCGGCTTCAAGGATATCCGTACGGGCGACACGTTGTGCGACGAGGATGCTCCGATTGTATTGGAGTCCATGGACTTCCCCGATCCTGTGATTGGTATCGCCGTAGAACCGAAGACGCAGAAGGATTTGGACAAGCTGTCTAACGGTCTGGCCAAGTTGGCCGAGGAAGACCCGACCTTTACGGTTCGCACGGACGAACAGACGGGACAGACGGTGATTTCCGGTATGGGTGAGTTGCACTTGGATATCATTATCGACCGCTTGAAGCGCGAATTCAAGGTGGAATGTAACCAAGGCAAGCCTCAGGTGAACTATAAGGAAGCCATCACTAAGACCGTGAACTTGCGTGAAGTTTACAAGAAGCAGTCTGGTGGTCGTGGTAAGTTTGCCGATATCATCGTCAATGTTGGTCCGGTGGACGAAGACTACAAGGAAGGCGGTCTGCAGTTCGAGAACAAGGTTACGGGCGGTAACATTCCCAAAGAGTTCATCCCCTCTGTGCAGAAGGGCTTCGAGAACGCCATGAAGAATGGTATCTTGGGTGGCTTCCCGATGGACAGCCTGAAGGTGGAGCTCTTGGACGGTTCATTCCATCCGGTAGACTCCGACCAGTTGTCGTTCGAAATCTGCGCCATGCAGGCTTATAGGAATGCTTGCGCACAAGCCAAGCCGGTTTTGATGGAGCCCATCATGAAACTTGAGGTGGTAACGCCTGAGGAAAACATGGGTGACGTAATCGGCGACTTGAACAAGCGCCGTGGTCAGGTGGAAGGTATGGATACCAGCCGTAGCGGTGCCCGCATCGTGAAAGCCATGGTGCCGTTGGCTGAAATGTTCGGTTACGTGACGGCCTTGCGTACCATCACTTCCGGACGTGCGACTTCTTCAATGACGTATGACCACCACGCACCTGTTTCGAGCTCTATTGCCAAGACGGTGCTTGAGGAAATCAAGGGACGTACGGACTTGGTTTAAAAAAATGAAAAAGAGGATAGAGGTGCCGGTTAGCGAATGACTCTTAACCGGCATACCTCTTTCCTTATCAGATAACTTTTAACAAACAAAGCAATGAGTCAGAAAATTAGAATCAAATTGAAATCCTACGACCACAATCTTGTGGACAAGTCTGCAGAAAAGATTGTGAAGACCGTGAAAGTAACAGGTGCTATCGTAAGTGGCCCGATACCTCTTCCGACGCACAAGCGCATCTTCACGGTGAACCGTTCTACATTCGTGAACAAGAAAGCCCGTGAGCAGTTCGAATTGTGCTCTTACAAGCGTCTGATCGACATTTACAGCTCTACGGCAAAGACTGTGGATGCCTTGATGAAACTCGAATTGCCGAGCGGAGTGGAAGTGGAAATCAAAGTATAGTACATTTAAAAATAACTGAAATGCCAGGATTATTAGGAAAGAAAATCGGAATGACATCCGTATTCAGTGCCGATGGAAAGAATGTTCCATGCACTGTTATCGAAGCTGGTCCTTGTGTAGTAACTCAGATTAAGAGTGTGGAGAAAGATGGTTATGCAGCCGTGCAGCTCGGCTTCCAGGAAGCTAAGGAGAAAAACACGAGCGCTCCTCTTATGGGACACTTTAAGAAAGCTGGTACTACTCCCAAGAGACACTTGGCCGAGTTCACAGGTTTTGAACAAGAATTGAATTTGGGTGACACTGTTACCGTTGATTTGTTTGAAGATGCTGCTTATGTAGATGTAATCGGCACTTCTAAAGGACGTGGCTTCCAAGGTGTGGTAAAGCGTCATGGCTTCGGTGGTGTAGGCCAGACTACTCACGGACAGCACAACCGTGCTCGCAAGCCGGGTTCTATCGGTGCTTGTTCTTATCCGGCCAAAGTGTTCAAGGGATTGCGCATGGCTGGCCAAATGGGTAATGAACGCGTGACTACGCACAATTTGCAAGTATTAAAGGTAATTCCGGAGCACAACTTGTTGCTTATCAAAGGCTCTGTACCGGGTTACAAAGGTTCAATCGTAATAATTGAGAAGTAATGGAAGTCAGTGTATTAAATATCAAAGGTGAAGATACCGGGAGAAAAGCCCTTCTGAATGACGAGATCTTCAATATAGAGCCGAATGACCATGTCATCTATCTTGATGTTAAGCAGTATCTGGCTAACCAGCGTCAGGGTACGGCTAAGTCGAAGGAAAGAAGCGAAGTGAGTGGCTCTACCCGCAAACTGGGCCGTCAGAAAGGTGGTGGCGGTGCCCGTCGTGGTGACATCAACTCGCCTGTGTTGGTAGGTGGTGGCCGCGTGTTCGGTCCGAAGCCCCGCGATTACCGGTTCAAGTTGAACAAAAAGGTTAAGGTTTTGGCCCGCAAGTCGGCCCTGACGTATAAGGCCAAAGAGAATGGTATTGTAGTAGTTGAGGACTTCACAATGGAGGCTCCGAAGACAAAACAATTCATTGAAATCATAAATAATCTTAAAGTTGATGGCAAGAAGGCTTTGTTCGTTTTGCCGGGCTCCAATAAAAACGTATATTTGTCAGCTCGTAACCTCGAACGGGTCAATGTGATGACTGCGGCTGCGTTGAATACTTATAACGTATTGAATGCAGACGTTATGGTCGTGACTGAAGATTCGCTTAAAGTTGTCGATGAAATCTTAACCAAATAAGGAATAGGAAACTATTATGGGATATATCATAAAACCATTGGTCACTGAGAAGATGACCGCAATCACAGAGAAGCAGAACAAGTTCGGCTTCATTGTCCGTCCTGAGGCTAACAAAATTGAAATTAAGAAGGAAGTCGAAGCTTTGTATAATGTAACGGTCGTGGCGGTGAACACTTGCAAATATGCGGGCAAATCGAAGCGCCGTTATACGAGGTCTGGCCTTGTGCAGGGTCGCACGAACGCCTTTAAGAAGGCTATTGTGACGTTGAAGGAAGGCGAAACTATTGATTTTTATAGCAATATTTAAATAGAAGATGGCAGTACGTAAATTTAAGCCCACAACACCGGGGCAGAGACATAAGATTATTGGTACTTTTGAAGAGATTACTGCATCGGTACCAGAGAAGTCTCTTGTATATGGTAAGCGCTCAACAGGTGGCCGTAATAATGTCGGGAAGATGACAATGCGCTACATCGGCGGCGGTCACAAGAGAAAATACCGTATTATCGATTTCAAGAGAGAAAAAGACGGTGTTCCAGCTGTGGTAAAAACAATTGAGTATGATCCGAACCGTTCGGCTCGAATCGCTTTGTTGTTTTACGCAGATGGTGAAAAACGTTATATAATTGCTCCTAACGGCTTGCAGGTGGGCAGCACGGTGATGTCGGGCAAGGATGCGGCTCCCGAGATTGGGAACGCGCTTCCTCTGGAGAACATTCCGGTGGGTACGGTAATTCATAACATTGAATTGCGTCCCGGCCAAGGCGCCTTGTTGGTTCGCTCTGCAGGTAATTTTGCTCAGTTGACTTCCCGTGAGGGACGTTATTGCGTGATTAAGTTGCCTTCGGGCGAGACACGCCAGATTCTTTGTGCTTGCAAGGCCACTATTGGTAGCGTAGGCAATTCGGATCATGCGTTGGAAAGCTCTGGTAAGGCCGGACGTTCCCGCTGGTTGGGTCGCAGGCCGCATAACCGTGGTGTGGTAATGAACCCGGTAGACCATCCGATGGGTGGTGGTGAAGGCCGTCAGTCCGGAGGTCATCCGCGTTCTCGCAAGGGCTTGTATGCTAAGGGCTTGAAGACGAGGGCTCCGAAGAAGCAGTCCAACAAGTATATTATCGAAAGAGCTAACAAGAAGTAACAAGTAAATCTGAGTAAATTATGAGTCGTTCATTAAAAAAAGGTCCATACATAGAAGTAAAGCTCGAAAAGAAAGTTCTCGCTATGAATGAGAGCGGGAAGAAGAGCGTCGTGAAGACTTGGGCCAGAGCTTCAATGATATCTCCTGATTTTGTAGGTCATACAATTGCAGTTCACAACGGAAATAAGTTTATTCCTGTTTACGTTACTGAAAATATGGTTGGACACAAGTTGGGTGAGTTCGCCCCTACGCGTAAGTTCGGTGGCCATGCTGGTAACAAGAAGAAGTAAACAGGTTGATTATTTGAAATAATAAAATAACTATAATGGGAGCAAGAAAGAAAATTGCGGCTGAAAAAAGAAAAGAAGCCCTGAAGACCCAGTATTTCGCTAAATTGAGGAATGTACCCTCTTCTCCGCGCAAGATGAGATATGTGGTGGACATGATTCGCGGGATGGAAGTGAACAGAGCCCTCGGAACTTTGAGGTTCTCTTCGAAAGCAGCATCTGCCGACGTGGAGAAGGTTTTGCGTTCTGCCATTGCTAACTGGGAGCAGAAGAACGAGCGTAAGGCCGAAGATGGCGAGTTGTTCGTGACTAAGGTATATGTTGACTGTGGTGCCACGTTGAAGAGAATGAGGCCGGCACCTCAAGGCAGAGGGTATAGAATTCGCAAACGTTCAAATCATGTGACTTTGTTCGTGGGCACTAAAAATAATGATTAATAGATAAAGTAGTATGGGACAGAAAGTAAATCCGATAAGCAACCGTTTAGGTATAATAAGAGGTTGGGATTCTAACTGGTACGGTGGCAAGGACTTTGGCGATTCTTTGTTGGAAGACAGCAAGATTCGCAAGTACTTGAATGCCCGTTTGGCTCAAGCTAGCGTATCGAGGATCATTATAGAGCGCACGTTGAAGCTCGTGACTATTACCGTATGCACAGCTCGTCCGGGTCTGATAATCGGTAAGGGCGGCCAAGAGGTGGACAAGTTGAAAGAGGAGTTGAAGAAGATCACGGACAAGGATATCCAGATCAACATCTTCGAGGTGAAGAAGCCCGAACTTGATGCCGTGATTGTGGCTAATAATATCGCTCGCCAAGTTGAAGGCAAGATCGCTTATCGTCGCGCAATCAAGATGGCTATCGCCAATACGATGAGAAGTGGTGCTGAAGGCGTGAAGATCTTGATTTCCGGACGTTTGAACGGTGCTGAAATGGCTCGTTCCGAAATGTATAAGGAAGGACGTACTCCCTTGCATACATTCCGGGCGGACATTGACTATTGTCAGACTGAAGCCTTGACGAAAGTCGGCTTGCTGGGTATTAAGGTTTGGATTTGTCGCGGTGAAGTGTACGGCAAGCGCGATTTGGCCCCGAATTTTGCACAGGCGAAAGACAATGCCCGTGGCGGTAACGGTGGCAGAAACTTCCGTAAGAAGAAGAACATTAATCGTTAAACTGAAATTGAAGAATTATGTTACAACCGAAAAGAACAAAATATAGAAGACCACAAAAAGGGCGTTGCAAGGGCAATGCGCAGCGTGGAAACCAGTTGGCTTTCGGAACGTTCGGAATCAAGTCTCTTGAAACGCATTGGATTACTGGGCGCCAGATTGAGGCCGCACGTGTCGCCGTGACTCGTTACATGCAGCGTGAAGGACAAATCTGGATCCGCATATTCCCCGATAAGCCTATCACCAAGAAGCCGGCAGACGTGCGTATGGGTAAAGGTAAGGGAGACCCTGTTGGGTATGTATTCCCTATTACTCCCGGACGTATCATCTTCGAGGTTGAAGGTGTTTCTTACGAGATTGCGAAGGAAGCTTTGAGGCTTGCCGCACAGAAACTTCCGGTTACAACTAAGTTTATTGTTAGACGTGATTACGATAAAAACGCTTGATTATGAAGATTGCTGAAATTAGAGAATTGGCGACCGAAGAATTGGCCGAGCGCATTCAGACAGAAATGGCTAATTACACGCAGATGCTGTTGAATCATGCAGTGTCTCCCTTGGAGAACCCTGCACAGATTAAGGCTGCGCGGCGTAATATTGCAAGGATGAAGACCGTATTGCGTCAAAGAGAACTTAATAAATAATAATGGTCCGCATGGAAGCTAGAAATTTAAGAAAGACAAGAACGGGTGTTGTAATCAGCGACAAGATGGATAAGACTATTGTTGTGGCCTCTAAGTTCAAGGAGAAACACCCGATTTATGGTAAGTTCGTTTCGAAAACGAAGAAGTACCATGCTCACGACGAGAAGAACGATTGCCATGTAGGCGATACGGTGTTGATTATGGAAACTCGTCCTTTGAGCAAAACAAAGAGTTGGAGAGTTGTAGAAATCGTAGAAAGAGCTAAGTAATTATGATACAAGCAGAATCTAGATTAGTTGTCGCTGATAATAGCGGTGCCCGTGAAGCTCTTTGTATCCGCGTTTTGGGCGGTACGAGAAGGCGTTATGCTTCTGTAGGTGATGTGATTGTTGTCGCTGTGAAAAGCGTCATTCCGTCGAGTGATATTAAAAAAGGTGCAGTATCAAAGGCTTTGATAGTACGTACAAAGAAGGAAATTCGTCGTGCCGATGGATCTTATATCCGTTTCGACGATAATGCTTGTGTGCTGTTGAATAATGCCGGTGAGTTGAGGGGAAGCCGCATTTTCGGTCCTGTTGCTCGCGAGTTGCGTGCTGCTAATATGAAAGTCGTTTCATTGGCACCTGAGGTTCTTTAATTTAAAAGAATAGAGTAATGAGTAAGTTGCATATTAAAAAAGGCGATACAGTTTACGTGAACGCTGGCGATGACAAGGGCCGCACAGGTAAAGTGTTGAAGGTGTTCGTTGATGAACGCCGCGCCATCGTGGAAGGTTTGAACATGGTGTCGAAGAGCCAGAAGCCGAGTGCGAAGAATCCTCAAGGAGGTTTTGTCAAGCAGGAGGCTCCCATTCATATTTCGAACTTGAATCTTGTGGATCCTAAGACTGGCAAACCGACGCGTATTGGTAGGAAATTGAATGCCGACGGCAAGTTGGTTCGTTATGCTAAAAAATCAGGGGAGGAGATGAAGTAATGGTAAATACTGCTAGCCTTAAGAAAGAATATATAGAGCGTATCGCTCCTGCATTGAAGAAACAATTCAATTATTCTTCAACGATGCAGATTCCCGTGCTCAAGAAGATTGTGATTAATCAAGGTTTGGGTATGGCTACGGCGGATAAGAAGATTATCGATGTCGCTATCAACGAGTTGACGGCCATTACTGGTCAGAAGGCCGTTGCTACTGTTTCTAAGAAAGACGTTGCAAACTTCAAGTTGCGCAAGAAGATGCCTATCGGTGTGATGGTTACTCTGCGTCGCGAGAGGATGTATGAATTCTTGGAGAAGTTGATTCGTGTGGCATTGCCGCGTATCCGTGACTTCAAAGGAATTGAGAGCAAGTTCGACGGTCGTGGAAATTATACGTTGGGTATTCAGGAGCAGATTATCTTCCCTGAAATCAACATTGATGCAATTGACCGGATTTTGGGTATGAACATAACTTTCGTGACTACGGCTGAGACGGACGAGGAAGGTTATGCATTGCTCAAGGAGTTCGGATTGCCTTTTAAAAACGCTAAAAACGATTAATAAGAGATATGGCAAAGGAATCTATGAAGGCTCGTGAGGTGAAGAGAGCCAAGCTTGTAGCTAAATATGCCGAAAAGCGTGCCGCCTTGAAGAAGATCGTGAATACTGGCGATCCTGTAGAGGCTTACGAGGCTGCTCAGAAATTGCAGCGTATTCCGAAGAATGCAAATCCTATCCGTTTGCACAATCGTTGCAAGCTGACGGGACGTCCGAAAGGATATATGCGCCAGTTCGGCATTTCACGTATCCAATTCCGTGAGATGGCTTCAAGTGGCTTGATACCGGGCGTAAAAAAAGCAAGTTGGTAATTTATTATTTAATATTGTCGGGAGAGTCCCGATTAATTAAACTTTATATAAAATGACTGATCCAATAGCTGATTATTTGACGCGTTTGAGAAACGCCATTATGGCGAAGCATAGGGTTGTTGAAATCCCTGCGTCGAATTTGAAAAAGGAAATCACGAAAATCCTTTTTGAGAAGGGCTACATCTTGAACTACAAATTCGTAGAAGATGGCCCTCAAGGTACAATCAAAGTGGCACTGAAATACGATTCAGTGAACAAGGTCAACGCGATTAAGAAGTTGATCCGTGTCTCTACGCCGGGTATGCGTAAATATACCGGTTATAAGGACATGCCGAGAGTAATTAATGGATTAGGTATTGCTATCATATCTACATCCAAAGGTGTGATGACAGACAAGGAGGCTTCCGAACTGAGAGTAGGTGGCGAGGTGCTTTGTTATGTATATTAATTGGAGGATCGAAATATGTCTAGAATAGGAAAATTGCCAGTTCACATTCCTGCAGGCGTTACGGTGGCTGTGAATGATGATAATGTGGTTACTGTAAAAGGACCCAAGGGTGAGATGAGCCAAGCTGTACATCCTTCAATTAAAGTCGGGATTGAAAATTCGGAGGTCATTTTCACGATTGACGAGCAGAACGATTCCGTGGAAATGAAGCAGAAGCAAGCTTTCCATGGTTTGTACCGTTCTTTGGTGCATAACATGGTTGTCGGTGTATCCGAGGGCTATGTGAAAAAGTTGGAACTTGTTGGTGTCGGTTTCCGTGCCAGCAACCAAGGGAATTTGATCGAGTTCTCTTTGGGATATACCCACAATATTTTCCTTCAGTTGCCTAAGGAAATCAAGGTGGAAACGAAGTCTGAAAGGAATCAGAATCCTCTTATCATTTTGGAATCATGTGATAAGCAGTTGTTAGGACAGGTTTGTGCTAAGATTCGTTCTTTCCGTATGCCGGAACCATATAAAGGAAAAGGTGTTTTGTTTGTTGGCGAACAGATTCGCAGAAAATCTGGGAAGTCGGCGGGTGCAAAGTAATTTTAAAATAGTAAGATTATGGTATCGAAATTAGAAAGACGGATAAAGATCAAGTATAGAATACGCAATAAGATTTCAGGCACGACTGAGCGTCCGCGTATGTCTGTTTTTAGAAGTAACAAACAGATTTATGTTCAGATCATCAACGATGTAACGGGTACGACTTTGGCTTCAGCTTCTTCATTGGGTATGGAGGCCATGCCGAAGAAGGAGCAGGCTGCAAAAGTTGGCGAATTAATCGCCAAGAAGGCTTTGGAGGCTGGAATTACTACCGTTGTATTTGACCGTAATGGTTACTTGTATCATGGTAGGGTAAAGGAAGTTGCAGACGCTGCACGTAACGGTGGACTTAAATTTTAATGAGTTATGGCAATTAATAGAGTAAAGATAAGCAGTGATATCGAATTGAAGGACAGATTGGTCGCTATCAATCGTGTTACTAAGGTGACAAAAGGTGGTCGGACATTCACTTTCGCTGCCATCGTTGTCGTGGGCAACGGTAATGGTATCATTGGCTGGGGCTTGGGAAAAGCCGGTGAAGTGACTGCAGCTATTGCCAAAGGTGTGGAAGCCGCAAAAAAGAACTTGGTGAAGATTCCTGTGCTGAATGGTACGGTACCTCACGAAGAGGCGGCAAAATTTGGCGGTGCAGAAGTCTTTATAAAGCCTGCTTCAACTGGTACGGGGGTTGTCGCTGGCGGCGCTATGCGCGCTGTTTTCGAGAGTGTGGGAATTACGGATTGCTTGGCTAAGTCAAAGGGATCTTCAAATCCTCATAATCTTGTAAAAGCGACAATTTTGGCTTTGGCCGAGATGCGTGATGCCAAGACAGTGGCACAAAATCGTGGTGTAAGTTTAAGTAAAGTATTTAGAGGATAAAGGAGTTTCTTATGGCAACAATAAAAGTTAAGCAGATCAAGAGTAGAATCGGTGCGCCGAAAGACCAGAAGCGGACGCTTGACACCTTGGGCTTGAGAAAAATCAACCAAGTTGTTGAAGTTGAGGATACTCCCTCTTCTCGCGGCATGATTCAGAAGTTGCACCATTTGGTTGTTGTGCTAGATTAATTATTTACCTATAAAATTGATACGAAATGAAATTAAATACTTTAAAGCCTGCTTGTGGTTCTGTCAAAACCCGTAAGAGGGTTGGACGTGGTGCCGGTTCTGGGTTGGGTGGCACTTCAACTCGTGGCCATAAAGGTGCAAAAGCAAGATCTGGTTACAAGAGAAAAATTGGTTTCGAAGGTGGACAGATGCCCTTGCAGCGTCGTTTGCCCAAATTTGGTTTTAAGAACATCAATCGGGTTGAGTATAAGGCTGTGAACCTTGATGCCATCCAAGCTTTGGCTACGGCCAAGAACTTGGAGAAGGTAGGGTTGGCTGATATCGTAGCTGCTGGTTTGGCTTCGGCTAAGCAGTTGGTAAAGGTATTGGGTAAAGGACAACTGACTTCTAAGGTGGATGTAGAGGCAAATGCATTCTCTAAGAGTGCAGAGGCTGCAATTACGGCAGCTGGTGGTAACGCTACAAAACTTTGATTCAATGAAAAAGTTAATCGAAACCTTTAAGAACATATGGATGATTGAGGATCTTCGGCAACGGATCCTCATCACCATTCTGTTTATCGCAATCTATCGGTTGGGGTCGTTTGTGGTATTGCCGGGAATAGACCCCTCGCAGCTGACTGCATTGCGTATGCAGACTGAGACAGGTTTGATGTCTTTGTTGAATATGTTCTCTGGAGGTGCATTTTCTAATGCGTCTATTTTCGCGTTGGGAATCATGCCTTACATCTCTGCATCCATTGTGATTCAGTTGTTGGGCATTGCTGTTCCTGCATTTCAAAAGATGCAACGCGAAGGCGAGAGCGGCCGGCGTAAGATGAATCAGTATACGCGTTATTTAACGATACTGATTTTGTTGGTGCAGGCTCCAGCCTATTTGACTAATTTGAAGATGCAATCTGCTGGCGCGTTGAGCCCGGCCATCAGTTGGACTACTTTCATGGTTACATCTACCATTATTTTGGCTGCCGGTAGTATGTTCATCCTTTGGTTAGGTGAACGTATAACGGACAAGGGTATTGGTAATGGTGTTTCTTTGATTATCATGATTGGTATTATCGCACGTTTGCCGGAAGCTTTTGGTCAGGAATTCGTTGCACGCTTGAATAACCTGAGTGGTGGTGGCCTTTTGATGTTCATCATCGAAATAGCAATCTTGCTGTTTGTGGTTTGTGCGGCGATATTGTTGGTACAAGGCACACGGAAAATTCCGGTGCAGTATGCTAAGAGGGTGGTTGGTGGCCAGCAATTTGGTGGTGCACGCCAATATATTCCTCTTAAGCTGTTTGCTGCCAATGTGATGCCGATTATCTTTGCTCAGGCATTGATGTTTATCCCTATCACTCTGATTGGTTTTACGACAATTGATCAGGCGACTCCGTTCATGCAGATGATGGTAGATTCTAATAGTGTGTTGTATAATGTAATCTTTGCATTGCTGATTATTGCATTCACCTATTTCTATACCGCCATAACCTTGAACCCGACACAGATGGCTGAGGATATGAAGCGCAATAACGGTTTCATTCCAGGAATCAAGCCGGGAAAACCTACGGCAGAGTTCATTGATCAAATTATGTCTCGAATCACATTGCCGGGTTCTTTGGCGTTGGCACTTATCGCTTGCATGCCGGCTTTTGCTGGCTTGTTGGACGTAAAGGCTGAGTTCGCACAGTTCTTTGGTGGCACTTCCTTGTTAATCTTGGTGGGTGTCGTTTTGGATACTTTGCAGCAGATTGAGAGCCATTTGCTGATGCGCCATTACGATGGCTTGTTGAGTTCTGGTAGAATTCACGGGCGTTCGGGCATGTCTGCTTATTAAGATTTATCTAGTATGATATTTCTTAAAACAGAAGATGAGATAGAGTTGATGCGTGCTGCAAACCTTTTGGTGGCAGATACGTTGGCTGAAATCGCGAAAGTCATCCGTCCGGGGGTTACGACCAAGCAATTGGACCATCTGGCGGAGGAGTATATAAGGGACCACGGGGCGGTGCCTACGTTTAAGGGTTTCCCAAATCCTTATGGAGGCCCGTTTCCCTCTTCAATTTGTGCTTCGGTCAATGATGAAGTGGTGCATGGGATTCCGAATGATCGTCCTTTGAAGGATGGTGATATCGTTTCCGTGGATTGTGGAACCTTATTGGAAGGTTATAATGGTGATTCTTGCTACACCTTTTGCGTGGGCGAAGTTTCAGCAGAAGTGAAAAGGCTCTTAAAAGTAACAAAGGAGTCTTTGTACGCTGGAATCAAGGCGGCTTTATCCGGAAAGAGGATTGGCGATATCGGATATACTATTCAACGCCATTGTGAATCTAACGGATATGGTGTCGTGAAGGAATTTGTAGGGCATGGCATTGGTAAGGCGATGCATGAAGAGCCTGCAGTTCCTAACTATGGCCGGAAGGGCAGTGGAGTCCTGATTAAGGATGGCTTATGTATAGCCATAGAGCCAATGATAACATTAGGCTCTCCAGATATCATGATGATGCCTGACAGGTGGACCATTAAGACCCGCGATGGGAAGTGGGCCGCTCATTTCGAGCACACGATTGCTGTGCATCAGGGCAGGGCGGACATCTTGTCTTCGTTTGATGAAATTGAAAAAGTAGAAGGAAAGTTATATTAAGTATGGCAAAACAGTCGGCAATAGAACAAGACGGTGTGATTGTGGAAGCTCTTTCTAACGCGATGTTTAGAGTAGAGTTGGAGAATGGGCATGAAATCACGGCCCATATATCTGGGAAGATGAGAATGCACTACATAAAGATCCTTCCAGGTGATAAGGTGAGGGTGGAAATGAGCCCTTATGATCTTTCAAAAGGTCGCATTGTATTTAGATATAAATAAAAAAGCAGCAAGAATATGAAAACAAGAGCATCTTTGAAAAAGCGCACCCCCGAGTGCAAGATCGTGCGTCGGAAGGGCCGTTTGTATGTGATCAACAAAAAGAACCCGAAGTATAAAATGCGTCAGGGTTGATTTATTATAGCATAAAGAAATAACAAGTATATGGCAATAAGAATTGTAGGTGTAGATTTGCCCCAGAATAAAAGAGGGGAAATCGCTTTGACCTATATCTTTGGAATAGGTCGCAGTAGTTCGATTAAAATCCTTGCCAAGGCAGGTGTTGATAAGGACATCAAGGTGAAGGACTGGACGGATGAGCAGGCAGGTAAGATCCGTGCTGTGATTGGCGCGGAGTATAAGGTGGAGGGCGACCTTCGCACGGAAATCCAGCTGAACATCAAGCGTTTGATGGATATCGGTTGCTATCGTGGCATTCGTCATCGTCTGGGCCTTCCTGTTCGTGGGCAAAGCACGAAGAACAATGCCCGTACGCGCAAAGGTAAGAAGAAGACAGTTGCAAACAAGAAAAAAGCTACTAAATAATAATTAGGATATGGCAAAAAAAACAGTCGCAGCTAAGAAAAGAAATGTGAAGGTTGATGCTATGGGACAGTTGCATGTACATAGTTCTTTCAACAACATCATTGTGTCTTTAGCAAACAGCGAGGGCCAAGTGATTTCATGGTCCTCTGCCGGTAAGATGGGATTCCGCGGTTCCAAGAAGAACACTCCCTATGCAGCCCAGATGGCAGCACAAGATTGTGCGAAAATCGCTTATGATCTTGGCTTGAGAAAAGTAAAAGCCTATGTGAAAGGGCCGGGTAACGGACGTGAGTCGGCTATCCGTACCATACATGGCGCAGGCATCGAGGTGACAGAAATCATTGATGTTACTCCATTGCCCCACAACGGTTGTCGTCCTCCTAAGAGAAGAAGAGTTTAATATAGAGATAACCTTAATTAAAACGGCAGGTTCCATCGATTTCAATGGGCTTCATTTCCTTTCTGTAGTCGCGGCTGCAATGACATGGAATCCTGCTACAACCTAAAAAATAGAAATAGAAATGGCTAGATACACTGGACCAAAATCAAGAATTGCGCGTCGTTTCGGCGAGGCTATTTTCGGTGCTGACAAGGTTTTGTCGAAGAAGAACTACCCTCCTGGCCAGCATGGTAACAATCGTAGAAGAAAGACTTCTGAATACGGCATCATGTTGGCTGAGAAGCAGAAGGCCAAATATACTTACGGCGTGCTGGAGAAGCAGTTCCGTAATATGTTTGAGAAGGCTGCACGTACAAGCGGCATTACGGGTGAGATTCTTTTGCAGAATTTGGAGTGCCGGTTGGATAATGTGGTTTACCGTTTGGGTATCGCTCCCACGCGTGCTGCTGCTCGCCAGTTGGTGGGGCATAAGCACATCGTCGTTGACGGCGAAGTGGTGAACATTCCTTCGTATTCGGTAAAACCGGGACAGATTGTTGGCGTGCGCGAGAAGTCCAAGTCTTTGGAGGTGATCGCCAATGCTTTGGCTGGTTTCAACCACAGCAAGTATCCTTGGTTGGAATGGGATGAAAACACGAAGGCCGGTAAGTTGCTCCATAAGCCGGAACGTGCGGATATTCCTGAGAACATTAAGGAGCAGTTGATCGTTGAGTTGTACTCTAAATAATAATTAAGATAATGGCGATATTAGCATTTCAAAAACCTGATAAAGTATTAATGTTGGAGGCGGATGACAAGTTCGGCAAGTTCGAATTTCGTCCGTTGGAACCCGGTTTCGGTATTACTGTTGGTAATGCTTTACGCCGTATTCTTCTTTCATCTCTCGAGGGCTATGCCATCAACACAGTGCGCATTTCCGGTGTGGAACATGAATTTGCTTCTGTGCCAGGAGTGAAGGAAGATGTAACCAACATTATCTTGAATCTCAAACAAGTGAGATTCAAGAAGATAGTAGAAGAATTCGAGAATGAGAAAGTGAGTATCACGGTTGAGAATACTACTGAATTCAAGGCCGGTGATATTACCAAGTATCTGACTGGATTTGAAGTGTTAAACCCTGAATTGGTGATTTGCCATTTGGATGCTAAGGCAACAATGCAGATAGAATTGTCCATTAACAAAGGTCGTGGATACGTTCCCGCAGAGGAGAACCGTATCTTCTGTACCGATGTCAATGTGATTCCCATCGATTCAATTTACACTCCAATAAGAAATGTTAAGTACGCTGTTGAAAACTATCGTGTAGAGCAGAAAACTGACTACGAGAAACTCGTTCTTGAAATTTCTACAGATGGTTCCATACACCCGAAAGACGCCCTCAAAGAGGCTGCAAAAATCCTGATTTATCACTTCATGTTGTTCTCAGACGAGAAGATTACGTTGGAGAATTCCGACGGTGAGGGCAACGAAGAGTTCGATGAGGAAGTTTTGCACATGCGTCAGCTCCTGAAGACGAAGTTGGTCGACATGGACCTCTCTGTCCGTGCATTGAACTGCCTGAAGGCTGCCGATGTGGAAACGCTCGGCGACTTGGTACAGTTCAATAAGACCGACCTCTTGAAGTTCAGGAACTTCGGTAAGAAATCGCTCACTGAGCTTGATGATTTGCTAGAGAGTCTGAATCTGTCGTTTGGAACCGATATTTCTAAGTATAAATTAGACAAAGATTAAAAACAATGAGACATAATAAGAAATTCAACCATTTGAGTCGTACTGCATCCCACAGACACGCTATGTTGGCAAACATGGCCATCTCTCTGATCATGCACAAAAGAATCACTACGACTCTTGCAAAGGCAAAGGCTTTGAAGAAATACGTGGAGCCGTTGATTACAAAGTCGAAGCTCGACACTACTAATTCTCGTCGTGTCGTGTTTAGCTATTTGCAAAACAAATATGCTGTGACGGAGTTGTTTAAGGAAATCTCCGCAAAGGTGGCCGATCGTCCGGGTGGTTACACCCGCATCATCAAGACGGGTTTCCGTCAAGGTGACAACGCACAGATGTGCTTCATCGAATTGGTTGATTACGATGAGAACATGGCCAAGACTGTTGCGAAGAAAACGCGCACGCGTCGTTCCAAGAAATCTGCCGCCAAGGCAGAGGCTGCTCCTGCTGCTGAAACTGCTGCAACGGAAACTGTTGCTCCGGCAGAAGAGAAACCTGCAACTGAAGAACCTGCGAAGGCTGAATAAGAATCTTTATTGCTATACTGAAAGAAAGCCGTCTCACAGTGAATGTGGGGCGGCTTTTATGCATCCATCCGAAACTCGGCGTGTTTTTTCGTTCGTATCCATCCGAAACTCGGCGTGTTTCAAGTAAAGTTGTAAGGCAGTAACTTTGTGAGTTCGTCCTCAGAGATGCCC
>CALULQ010000071.1 GCA_944321525.1 uncultured Paraprevotella sp. | reverse complement strand
CAGAGGCTTTGCCGGTACACCTTGAAAACAGCACGCAATTAGCACTGTTTTAACTGGAAATTATCCCGAACTCGCGTTTCTCCTGCGTTCTGTCAGGATGGATTTGGACAATAAGGGAAATCATGACTCATAAGAAGCATAAAAAAACTCCCACCGAAGCGGGAGTATAGGTTTTACCCTTCGGCCCGAAGGCCTTTATTGTGATAAGATGTAGAAATCTTATGCGGCAAAGATAAATCTTTTTTCTTATATTTGCAAACAATAATCGGAATATTTGAATTTTAACTATAATACTATAATGAAGAAACGAATTTTAGGTATAGATACCGGCACAAATAGTATAGGATGGGCTATAGTAGATTGTGATGATGAAGTATCGGAAAACAGATATGCTTTGATAGATAAGGGCGGAAATATCTTTCAAGAAGGCGTGAAGATAGAAAAAGGTATAGAATCGTCAAAAGCATCTGAACGTACCGGGTACAGGCACCAACGTGTCGGTTACTGGCGCAGGAAAACGCGAAAAATAAGGTTGCTTAAAATT
Organism: uncultured Paraprevotella sp.; assembly: GCA_944321525.1. Taxonomy (GTDB): domain Bacteria; phylum Bacteroidota; class Bacteroidia; order Bacteroidales; family Bacteroidaceae; genus Paraprevotella. The sequence goes on along the minus strand of CALULQ010000071.1, from coordinate 11,922 downwards.
CTTGTGAAGAACCATTTGTGTCCTCCGTTGTCCATGGAAGAACTGAAACAATGGCGTTCACAGAAAAAATATCCTCAGGAAGAAGTGTTTATGGCTTGGCAACGCACTGATGATAACACAGGCGATAATCCTTATTATTTCCGTCATCTCTGTCTTACCCAAAAGCTGGATCTTTCAAGTCTAAAGAATCGTTATATCGTAGGCCGTGCCCTCTATCACCTGAATCAAAGACGAGGTTTTTTAAGCAACCGCAAGGAGAATACCAAGGAAAGCGATGGGATAGTCAAACAAGATATAGAAAAATTGTCACAATCCATGCGGGATTGTGAAACAGAGTATTTGGGAGAATACTTCTATCGGTTGTATCAGAAAGGTGAGAAAATACGGACGCATTATACCAGTCGGATGGACTGTGAAAAAGAACTGCTTGCTATTTGCAGGAAACAGGGTTTGTCTGAAGAACTGACCCAAGAACTTCGCCAGACAATTATCACGCAACGCCCCCTAAAGTCACAAAAACACACGGTGGGGAGATGTGTTTATGAGCCTTCCAAGTCCAGATGCCCGATATCTCATCCGCTGTATGAGCAGTATCGTATGTATGCTTTTATCAACAATATTAGAATGCAAGGACCCGCTGACGATGAACTGAGGGCACTGACCGAGAAAGAAATACAGACCATAGTTCCTTTGTTCCTGAGGAAATCCAAGAAAGAGTTCAAGTTTGAGGAAATAGCGAAGAAACTTTCAAACAGTAAAAAGAACTTCTGTTATTACAAAGACCGGACAGAGTGTGCGTACCGCTTCAATTATTATATGGATACCTTGGTCGGCGGTTGTCCGGTTATTGCCCAATTGTCTGAAGCATTTGATGTAAAAAATCAAATAGATGAATGGTTGGAAAGGGCTTGCGAAATCTATACACGCGGTTCTGGGAAAAACCGTTATGAAATCATGAACGACGTTTGGCATGTATTGTTCTTTTTTGATAGCGAGGACAAACTAAAAGAGTTTGCCCGAGAGAAGCTACAAATGGATGAGGAACATGCTTGTTTATTCAGCAAGATACATCTGCCATCGGGCTACGCATCGCTTTCCTTGAAAGCCATCAGGAAGATTCTTCCTTACATGAAGACGTATGGCATGATTTATTCCCATGCCGTGTTCCTGGCCAATCTTCCCGGTGTAGTTTCCTGTAAAGTGGATAAAGATGCCTTGCTACCAATGTTGCCGCGTGAAGACGCGGATGACATTGTGAAGGCGTTCTACGACTACGACCCTGCCACGTCCGCCATCCGTACCCAAGAAGAGTATGTGAAGCGATACATCGCCTATAAATACAACCTTGATGAAAAGGAGGAACGTAAGCTGAAGAAGCTTTACCACCCATCAATGGTAGAAACTTTTCCCAAAGTGCGTCAACAGACCACCGGAGGTTATTATCAATTAGGTTCGCCTCGAACCAGCAGTATGCGCAATCCGATGGCGATGCATTCGTTGTTCCGCCTTCGCCACGTTGTAAATGCGTTGTTAAAAGATGGGAAGATTGATGAAAATACTACCATACGTATTGAGTTTGCACGCGAACTCAATGATTCTAACAAACGTGCGGCGATACGTCAGTGGCAGAATGAACGCAACAAACAGCGCAAGGCGGCTGCAGAAAGAATTAAGGAATATTTCGGCAGCAATTATGAGCCTTCATCGGTTGATGTGCTCAAATATTTGCTATGGGAAGAACAGGGGCATCATTGCCTTTATACGGGGAAGCCTATAGACCTCGCGGATCTTTTTGATGCCAATAAATACGATATAGAACATACTGTTCCCCGGAGTGTAGGCGGTGATTCTACAGACGAGAACCTGACGGTCTGCAACAGCCGTTATAACCGCGAGGTCAAACGGGCACAACTTCCGTCGCAATTGGCCGACCATGAACAGATTATGGAACGAATAGCCGATTGGAAAGAAAAAAGAGAGAAGCTGGAAAAGGAAATACGCAAGATTAATACACGGGGCATCAGTGATAAAGAAGTAAAAGACCGTATGATTCAGAAACGTCATCGCCTCATATTGGAATGCAACTATTGGAAAGGAAAATATAGCCGGTTTACCATGACCGAAGTTCCCGAAGGTTTTTCCCGCCGTCAAGGAGTGGATATAAGCGTCATCTCAAAATATGCGCGGTCATACTTGAAGTCTGTGTTTAGAAATGTTTATGTGGTTAAGGGCATCGCGACCTCGGATTTCCGGAAAATATGGGGAATTCAGGAGGAATATGAGAAAAAACAGCGTGTGAATCATTGCCATCATGTGATAGATGCCATTACCATTGCATGTATCGGTAAAGCTGAGTATGACAGATTGGCCCAGTATTATCATGATGAAGAGCGTTGGGAATGGGGAATGGACAAACGGCGTGCAGAATTCCCCAAACCATGGAGCACGTTTACGGAGGATATGAAACATCTTGATGAAGCATTACTTATTAGCCATTATACCGCTGATAATTTGGGTAAACAAACTCGTAAGAAACTGCGTAAGAACGGAAAAATCACCGGCCAATATATGCAAGGCGATACAGCTCGTGGGTCGTTGCATCAAGATACCTATTATGGAGCTATAGAACGTGACGGAGAAATCAGATACGTAGTTCGTAAGCCCTTGGACCTGTTGGATGAAAAGAACGTAAGGAATATTGTGGACGATACCGTTCGTGAAAAAGTGGAAGAGGCCATAAAGCAATATGGCAATCTGAAAAAAGCCGTAGAAGCCGGCATTTGGATGAATCAAGACAAACGGGTCGCTATTCGTAAAGTAAGAGTCTATGCCCCGCAAATCCAGCGCCCGTTACACATCCGCTTGCAGCGCGACCTTTCGTCTAAAGAATATAAACATAAATTCCATGTGGCCAACGATTCAAACTACATGATGGGTATTTATGTGGGGAAAAACAAAAGTGGCAAGGAGAAGCGGGACTTCGAATTGGTTAACCGCCTGGATGCCGTCGGATATTATAACAGCGGGGTATCGGCACAAGGCATTGATATATTGCGTCCGGAAAGCGACAATGGCTATCCGCTAAGATGGACACTCAAAATAGGAACGATGGTGCTGTTGTATGACGAAAGCCCAGAAGAGATATACGAACTGGGCGAAGCGGAATTGTGCAAGCGGCTTTATAAAATAACAGGAATGTCTTCCATGACAGTGCATGGATCTAATTATGGTACGCTTTCTTTGTTGTTCCATCAGGAAGCCCGTTCTTCAACAGATGTCAAGGCGAAGAATGGGGCATTTAAAAACGGTGAACCGACAAGGGCGGCTATCGTCTTGCTTCACACTCAATTTAAGGCCTTGGTGCAAGGTAGTGACTTTGAAATGGATGATTTGGGAAAAATTAAATTCAAGAACCGATGATAAAGCAAACCTTGTTTTTTACGACTCCAGTATTGCTGTCCTTGAAATATAACCAAATAGAAATACGGTATAAAGACGTTGAAGAGGTTATAACAAGGCCGATAGAAGATGTGGGTGTTGTCATCGTGGAGAGCCAGTTGGTGCAGTTCACAGTCCCATTGTTGAATGCCTTGGCCGACAATAATGTTGCCGTGGTATTCTGCAATGCGCAATGCATGCCCAACACGATGTTGATGCCTTTGGAGTCGAATGCCGTCCAGCAAGAAGTGTACCGGCTTCAGACAGAGGTTTCCTTGCCTACGAAAAAGAGAATATGGAAAGAAATCATAGAGCATAAGATACGCAATCAGGCCGTATTGCTCGACCTGTTAGGCCGCGATGGGAATCTTTTAAAGCCATATTATATGAATGTGCTGTCGGGCGACAGTGATAACCGTGAAGGGCTGGCTGCCAAAATCTATTGGCAGCAGATGTATGGACGGTCATTCAACCGTAGCCGCAATGGCGAGTCTCCCAATTCATGGTTGAACTATGGGTATGCCATTCTTCGTGCGGCGGTAGCCCGTGCGTTGTTGGGGTCCGGACTGTTCCCTGCTTTTGGTTTGTTTCACCGTAATCGTTACAATGCGTTCCCATTGGCCGATGATGTCATGGAGCCTTATCGCCCGTTTGTGGACTATGCCGTATATCAGCTCTTCGAAGATTCGCCAGAGGCTTGTTTAGATAAGGAGGTCAAACAGCAACTTGTGAGGGTGCTGTTTACAGACGTGAAAATGAAAGGTCAAATACGTCCTCTTCAAGTTGCTTTGTCCATGACGACGGCATCTCTTGTCCGTGCGTTGAAAGATAAAAAGGAAAGTATCATTTATCCTTCGTTTGTATGAGTGAATGTCGTTTGAATGCTTATCATATCATGTGGCTGTTTGTGTTCTTTGACTTACCTGTAACAACAAAACGAGAAAGGAAGATTGCTTCCGATTTTAGAAAGGATTTATTAAAGGATGGATTTGTAATGATGCAGTTTTCTGTGTATATCCGTCATTGCGCATCATACGAAAGCCTTGTTGTACATAAAAAGCGCGTAAAGGGTGTAATGCCTATCACCGGAAAAGTAAGCATGCTTGCAGTCACAGACAAGCAGTATGGAGAAATTGAAACCGTATTTGGCAAAGCTGCAAAAAAAGAGATAAAAGCACCCATCCAACTGGAATTTTTTTAGTATTTTTGTGGTGTCTTCTATGTCGGTATAGCCACTTCTTGTTGTCAATATGCGCATATGAAACTTATTTCCAATCGCTTAAAAGGCTCATGTTGTGGTTTGATGTAGAAAAGAACGGATATACAACTGCAAATTTGGTTTAACTTTCCCCACAAGGGTTGTGGTTTGATGTAGAAAAGAACGGATATACAACGCTATTCGGTGACGTGAACCAGTTGAGCGGGTTGTGGTTTGATGTAGAAAAGAACGGATATACAACTTCATATTCAATCTCCTTTACATTCGGTACGTTGTGGTTTGATGTAGAAAAGAACGGATATACAACGATAGTACCCAAACGGGAATCACTTACAAGTTGTGGTTTGATGTAGAAAAGAACGGATATACAACGGAAAGAAATATAGATGGAGCGGATTTGAGTTGTGGTTTGATGTAGAAAAGAACGGATATACAACAACACCCCGCGCGAGAGCGCGGAAGCTGTGTTGTGGTTTGATGTAGAAAAGAACGGATATACAACGGTCACACTTGAACACATACTGACGTATCAGTTGTGGTTTGATGTAGAAAAGAACGGATATACAACCAGATGTATGGACTATCATCCACAGTTTAGGTTGTGGTTTGATGTAGAAAAGAACGGATATACAACGGGGCAGAATGTTCGACAAAGCGCCCATTGTTGTGGTTTGATGTAGAAAAGAACGGATATACAACACTGAAAGCGAAAGGAGGCCAAGGGGGCGGTTGTGGTTTGATGTAGAAAAGAACGGATATACAACGAATAAAAAATATCAGGCGGCGTTATTTAGTTGTGGTTTGATGTAGAAAAGAACGGATATACAACGCGAACTCAATCAAAACAGGCATAAAATTTGTTGTGGTTTGATGTAGAATAAAATGGATTTCATTGAAATACCTCCCGGCTCTCCCCATTTTCCTTGATGCACCAGAACTGCACGCCTTGGGCATTGGCGAAATCCTTCATCCGCCAGGCGGACTCAAAACCGCTGGCTACGAAGTGCATGGGAACGAGGCAGCCCACTTGGAACTGTTCGATGAACTGGCGGGCACCGCGGGTGTAGCCATTGCCGATGCGGCCGTCCACGGGAAACATGGCCACGTCAAAACGGGAGGTGATTTTGCGGATGTCCTTCAATTCGCCCAGATAGCGCTTTTCTTCCTTTTCCGGGTCGATGCGGATCCCGAATTCCGGGCTGTAGGCTTGTTTGTTTTGTCCGCTTTCGTTAAGGAACCGGGCATACCAATTGTTCAGGTCGCCGGCATGGAATATGATGCGTCCCTCGGTTTCCACAATCCATGACACGCCGCTGTCGTTGCTTCCGGCGGCACAGACATGGATAAGGCTGTCCTGCCATGTCGCTCCTTTGGCCAACCAGGCATCGGCTTCTTCTTTCTTTGCCCGCCGGTGTTTCAGAATGTCTTTGGAGAGAATGAAGGAGATGTTCGTTTTCTTGAGTTTCCATGAAAAGATGTCACGGTTGAAGTGGTCCTCATGGAAGTGGCTGGAAAATACGTACATCGGTTTGGGGGATTCCAATAAATTCGGCACGACGCGGGCCGGATCCATCCAATAGTCGAATATCAGGATGCATCTTTGTGTCTCAAGGGCAAAACCACTATGGAAAATGTACGTCAGTTTCATGAACTCTTTCTTTGCATTGTTCCCATCCATATTGCAAAGTAACAAAAAAGAGTTATTAAATGGAAGAGTGGACTGACAAAAGAACGCGATTTCGGCGAATAATCGGATAAAAGTGGCTATCTTTGCTCTTGATTTATGTTATACGTATAATATTAAGCAAATTTAGAAGATTATGTTGTCAGTAGAAGAATTGAATGACCGTTTGATAGATTTGGCCTTTGCCGAGGACATTGGCGACGGCGACCATACCACGTTGTGCTGCATTCCCAAGGATGCGATGGGGAAGTCGAAACTGCTCATCAAGGAGGAAGGCATCTTGGCGGGTGTGGAAATAGCGAAAGAGGTGTTCCGCCGCTTCGACCCCGAGATGCAGGTGGAAGTGTTCTTGCAGGACGGGGCGCACGTGAAGCCCGGCGACGTGGCCATGGTGGTGACGGGACGGGTGCAGAGCCTTCTGCAGACGGAGCGGTTGATGCTGAACATCATGCAGCGCATGAGCGGCATCGCTACCATGACGCACAAGTATGTGGAGCGCCTGGAGGGGACGAAAACCCGGGTGCTGGATACCCGCAAGACCACTCCGGGGATGCGCATGCTGGAAAAGGCGGCCGTGAAAATCGGGGGCGGGGTGAATCACCGCATCGGTCTCTTCGACATGATTTTGTTGAAGGACAACCACGTGGACTTTGCCGGAGGCATAGCCAATGCCATCAACCGTTGCCATGCTTACCTGAAAGAAAAAGGCAAGGACTTGAAGATAGAAATCGAGGTGCGCAACCTGGACGAACTGCGGCAGGTGTTGGACATCGGTGGCGTGGACCGCGTCATGTTCGACAATTTTTCTTTGGAGGACACACGGAAGGGCGTGGAGATGGTTGCCGGCCGGATAGAGACAGAGTCGAGTGGTGGCATTACTTTTGACACGATTCGCGATTATGCCGAGTGCGGCGTGGACTTCATATCCGTGGGAGCGCTGACCCATTCGGTCAAGGGGCTCGATATGAGTTTCAAGGCTTGCTGATGCGTATGGACAGGCGTTGGCTGGCATTATGCGCCGCTTGCGTGCTGGCCTTTCCGGCCGGGGCGCAAGAGGCGCGTTTCCACTCTCCTGTGGATATTCCGTTCCTGATGTCGGGCAGTTTCGGCGAACCGCGCCCGAACCATTTCCATTGTGGCATTGATGTGAAGACGCAAGGCGTGACGGGCAAACGAGTGTTGGCCGTGTGCGACGGTTACGTGTCACGGCTCACCGTGGGGTACGACGGTTTCGGCAATGCCGCGTATGTGACGCATCCCAACGGGTTGGTATCGGTGTATTGCCATCTGGACCGGTTTGTGCCCGAACTGCAAGAGCGGGTTCGCCGGCAGCAGTATGAAGAGGAGTCGGAGCGGGTAGACGTGGCGCTGGCTCCCGGGGATTTCCCCGTAAAAGCCGGAGAACTGATTGCTTACAGCGGCAATACCGGTGCTTCGCTCGCCCCGCATTTGCACTTGGAACTGCACCGGGTTTCAGACGGTGCTTTGGTCGACCCATTGCCTTATTTCCGCCATCTGGCCAAAGACACGATGAATCCCGTGGTACACGGCGTGAAGCTCTATCCTTGTCCCGGTCTTGGATTGGTAAACGGGACGGGGCGTGCCACCACGTTCACTGTCACGGCCGATGCTTCCGCCCGGGTGGTGAAGGCTTGGGGGCGGGTAGGCGCCGCGGTCTGGACAGACGACCGCATGGATGACACGTACAATAAGTTCGGCCTTTGGCGCATCACGTTGAAGGTGGACGGGTGTCAGGTGTTCCAAAGCGTGATGGACGAGTTCTTGCCGGACGAAAACCCGTTGGTGAACTTTTGGGGCGACTATGCGCATTTCCGGAAAACCAAGCATTGGTATCTGAAGTCGTTCATCGACCCCGGCAATTCGTTGCAAATCCTTTCGGCGGATGAAAACCGCGGCTGGGTGGACATCAACGAGGAGCGGGATTATCGGTTTGAATATACCTTGGAGGACTTGAAAGGCAACCGCCGGGTGTGCCGTTTTACGGTGCGCGGCGTCCGGAACGAGGCGGCTCTGGCTGAAGAGGCCGAACGTGAGCGGCAACGCGCGGAGGCTGGTTCGCGTCTGGTGTATGATCGTCCTAACGTGGTGCAGGGGCCGGGCATGGAACTCCGCATTCCCGTCGGTGCATTGGTCCGGGACGAGATTGTGAACGTGCGGATTGAAGCGCAGGAAGAGGGCATTTCCAACTGTTACACCCTGCACGACGATTTCTTGCCCTTGGCCAAACGGGCCGCACTGATGCTGGCGCCGCGGATGCCGTTGGAGCATCCCGAAAAGGGATACATAGAATCGTCGCGTGGATATGCGGGAGGCGAATATCAGGATGGATGGTATGTGGCCCGTATCCGCGACTTGGGCGAATCATACGCTTTGGCGGTAGACACCGTGGCACCGCGTTGCAAATGGCTGACGGCGGTGGACGGACGTCGGTTGAACGTCTTGCGCTGTTCGCCTTCCGACGAGGAGTCGGGGTTGAAAAGCTTCAAGGCATACGTGGACGGGCAGTTCGTGTTGTTCACATCTTATCAAGGCGTTTGGACTTGCCGGCTGAAAGACACGCCGCTGAAGCCCGAGGGCAGGTGCCGCCAATTGGTGGTGAAACTGACTGACCGTTGTGGAAATGAGAAAACAGAAACGAAAGAGTTTATTTATTAAGAATAAGGATTTGTAAAAGGATGAAAAGCAAATGGGGCTTGGTGCTGGTGTTGGCCGCTTGCAGCTTGCGGGGCGAGGCTTGCACCAATTTGATTGTGGGAAAGAACGCTTCGGCCGACGGGTCGGTCATTGTTTCGTACAGCGCGGACGATTTTGGCAGCTTCGGCTATCTCCGCCATTTCGCGGCGGGGAAGCACGGGAAAGGCAGCATGCGTTCCGTGTACAATTGGGAAACGAACAACTATGCCGGGGAAATTGAAGAGGTCGCGGAGACTTACAATGTCATTGGCAACATGAACGAGCATCAGCTCACGATTACGGAGACAACCTTCGGGGGGCGGCCGGAACTGGTGGACTCCACGGGCTTGCTGGATTACGGCAGTTTGATTTACATCACACTGCAGCGGGCCAAGACGGCGCGGGAGGCTATCCGCGTGATGACGGACCTGATAGACCGGTATGGTTACAATAGCGGGGGCGAAAGTTTCACGATTGCGGACGAGAACGAGGCTTGGGTGATGGACCTGATAGGAAAGGGCCCGGGGCGCAAGGGGGCCGTTTGGGTGGCCATGCGGGTGCCGGACGACTGCATCTGTGCCCATGCCAACCAGAGCCGCATCCGGCGCTTTCCGATGGACGACCCCGAAAACTGCCTTTATGCCAAGGACGTCGTGGAGCTGGCCCGCGAGAAAGGCTATTATAAAGGAAAGGACAGCGACTTTTCTTTCTGTGAGGCATACGCTCCGGCGGATTTCAGCGCCTTGCGCTTTTGTGAGGCGAGGGTGTGGAGCTTCTTCAACCGTTATGCGGAGGGAATGGACCGCTACCTGCCATACGCTTCGGGAGAGGATTTGCAGGGCGAACCGATGCCGCTCTTTGTCCGGCCGGAAAGAAAACTTTCCGTGCAGGACGTGAAAGACATGATGCGCGACCACTACGAAGGTACACCCTTGGCTTTGGACGACGATCCCGGCATGGGGCCTTTCGAAGCCCCTTATCGTCCTACGCCCTTGACGTGGAGCGTGGATGGGAAGACCTATTTCAACGAGCGGCCCATCTCCACGCAGCAGTCGGCATTCGTCATGGTGTCGCAGATGCGTTCCTGGTTGCCGGATTACGTGGGCGGCGTGCTGTGGTTCGGTTGCGACGACGCCAACATGATGGCCTTCACGCCGGTGTATTGCTGCACGGATCTTGTGCCTGAATGTTATAGCGACAAGGTGGCGGACGGGTTGAACTTCTCCTTCAAAAGTGCTTTCTGGGTTTGCAATTGGGTGAGCAGTATCGTCTATCCCCGCTACAGTCAGATGTTTGGCGAACTGAAAAACGTACGTGACCGTTTAGAAAAGGACTATAATGCACTGCAAGATCGGACGGAAAAGGAAGCATTGGCTTTGGCCAAGGAGGACGGGAAAGGCGAGGAGGCTGCCCGCGACTATCTGACGGACTATACCAACCGTGTGGCCGCCGGCATGCTCTATGAATGGATGGAACTGGGCAAGAGACTGATGGTGAAGTATCTTGACGGAGGAGTCCGGCCGGAACGCGACGGGCAGTTCTTACGTACGCCCGGCGGCTTGGGCGTTCCAGTGGAGCGTCCCGGATATCCCGAGCGTTACCGTCGTGAAATAGTGAAAGCCACGGGAGACCGTTTTGAAGTGAAATAATCATGGTGTTTGTGTTTTTTCAACTTTCATCGTAGGCGGTGTGCCGTGAAATGACTATATTTGCACCAAATTTGATAAAAATAAGATTCATAACAAATTGAACGACATGGATAATGAACTGATTAAGGCATGTGAGGCGAAAGCACAGGAATGGCTTTCGTCGTCGGTGTACGATGCTGACACCCAAGCCGAGGTGCGCAGAATGCTTGAGAACTCCGACAAAACGGACTTGGTGGAATGCTTCTACCAGAATTTGGAGTTTGGAACGGGCGGTTTGCGCGGCATCATGGGAGTCGGAACGAACCGCATGAATATTTATACCGTGGGAGCCGCTACTCAAGGCTTGTCCAACTACTTGAACAAGAATTTTAAGGACTTGGAGCAGATTGCCGTGGTCATCGGGCATGACTGTCGCAACAACAGCCGCTTGTTTGCCGAAGTTTCCGCCAATATCTTTGCGGCCAATGGCATCAAGGTTTATTTGTTCGACGACATGCGTCCCACTCCGGAGATGTCTTTTGCCATCCGTCAGCTCGGATGCCAGAGCGGCATCATCCTGACGGCTTCCCACAACCCGAAGGAATACAACGGCTACAAGGCTTATTGGGACGATGGCGCGCAGGTGTTGGCCCCGCATGACACGGGCATCATCGAGGAGGTGAACAAGGTGAAGGCCGAAGACATCAAGGGCCTGAGCACCGTGCTGGACGAAGCCAATCCGTTGATTGAAATCATTGGCGAGGAAATAGACAAACTGTATCTCGAGCAAATAAAGACCATATCCATCGATCCGGAAGTCATCCGGCGACAGAAAGACATGAAGATTGTCTACACGCCCATTCATGGCACCGGAATGATGCTGATTCCGCGTTCGTTGAAGCTGTGGGGATTCGAGAACATCAACACTGTGCCGGAGCAGATGGTGAAAGACGGCAATTTCCCCACCGTGCAGTCGCCGAACCCGGAGAATGCCGAGGCGCTCTCGATGGCAATTGCGTTGGCCAAGAAAATCGATGCCGACATTGTGATGGCTTCCGACCCGGATGCCGACCGCGTGGGTATGGCCTGCAAGGATAGCAACGGCGAATGGGTGTTGGTGAACGGCAACCAGACGTGCATGATTTTCCTTTACTACATCATCAAGAACCGCATCGCGATGGGCAAGATGAAGGGCAACGAATTCATCGTAAAGACCATCGTGACGACGGAACTGATCAAGTCCATCGCCGACAAGAACC
>CALULQ010000070.1 GCA_944321525.1 uncultured Paraprevotella sp. | reverse complement strand
GGATATACATGGATTGTTCAATGCTGCCATACAGCTTTTTCAAGACTACAATGCAGCCAAACACCTTTATTATATGGATGCTTTCAAGGACAGCTATATGACAGAACATCAGTTTGCACAGTTTTTGGGTAAGTGCAGATTGTACCAATACCTTCCTGTGGAACAGAAGAAGATGCTGCCACAGATGCTTATGACTGACACGCAGATAGGCATAGTAGCCAAATCCTTTTACCATGATGAGAATTTCTCAACCATAGAGCATGGCAATGAAATATCCATGTGGAATGTATATAACTTGCTCACAGGGGCAAACAAGTCTTCCTACATAGATAACTTCTTGGACAGGGCTTATAATGCCACCCAACTTGCTGATGGGTTAAACAAGGCTCTCTATGGAGAAAATGAATATTCCTGGTTTATCCAGTAATTACTTTGATTAGTAAACTTTCCCTCCCCTTACCTCCCTTATCCATTATGGTAGGAAATTCTTGCAGTGTCGAAAAAACATCAGTTCCACTTATAGAAGCTGAAATAAGAATCGACACTTGCGCACTAAGTTATATATCATAATATATTAGCTTTACGGCAGAGCAGGATTGTACTCACTTCTCTTGTTTGATTTATAGAAAAGTGAGTACACCAGTCATTAAGAATAAGTAGGGCAGGACAGTTTTGCACATCTAACTTGAAATTTATCTATATAAAGACAGAGTTAGATGTGCATTTGGTCATTAAAGAGGTTGGCTATTATGGTCAGGAAGAGGTTTGTTTAAGGAAGTTAGGGATATATGGCTTGTTCTCTCATCCTTAATTTAACCCTCTTCTTGACCATAAGAATGCCACTTGTATTGAGTATGTTGAACAAATAACAGATTGAAGAAATGGAAATTGTGTTAGACCTTTTAGGAGAGATAGCAATGTTCTTTATTGGTCTCTTCATAATGGCTAAGGTATTGGACTGGTAACAGTCCATGTCTGTAGTTTAATGTTGCACAAGCCCCAGCTTATTATCAGGTTGGGGCTTTTGATGCACTATACCTATGATGAATGGATATTATCAGTAAAGTTCATTGCTGCATTATTAGCAACAGCACTTTACTTAAACTATCCTGCATTAATAACAGGGAATAAGAGTACCTTTGTATGTGGTTAAGGTACAGCCCATGCCTATGGTGTCTGATATATTGGAGTTTAACTTTGAAAAAGTGGCGGTTATATGGTTGTTTCTCGTTGGAAAGTGCTACCTTTGTAGCAGTAATGACTAAAGTAATTGCCAATGAAGTAAAGGTTTAACAAAGACATATTAGAAAAAGAAGTGTTTGCTTCTTGCTTGATGTATTCTGAAAATCGCCAAATTAGAGGAATTATCCATCAGCAGCAAGAGAGTGAATGCTTGCACCATAAGGTGTGGGCTTCCTTGTTGTATGGATAAAGGTGTTTGGCGATACCTCAGAATAACAACGGGTTGAGCCTGCACCTTTCTTTTTGTGGTATGGCTATAAAAGGATTAAAACTATGGGACAAATTTTTCAATCAAATCAGTTATTCCTTATGTCTAATGAGGATATGGAAAAGGCTTTCCGAGGTAAGCTTGTTTGTGTAATGCTTAAAGACTGTAATATTATTAGAGGCACTATTACAGGATTTGAATTATCTGCAAATGAGCCACATCTTATAATAGGTATCATTATAGATAAAGCTGCACATGGCATATCTATTGATAAAATATCAAGTATAGAACTTCTTTAAAATCAAACAGCTATGAAGAAAATGTTATTAGTCTTATTTTCTATGTTCTTTATGAATATAGTAGGACAGGCACAAAATGTAGATGTTACATATAAAGAAAACTGTTCTGTAATAGTACCAACGGCAAAGACCTTAAAAACATTGGGTAAGCTATCCTATAATGAGTTTTCTTCTATCATGAACAAAAACGGTTATCAAGAGGATAAAGAATTTTCTACTCATAAGTCCATAGCATATACTAATGGAAATTTGGACCCTATCATGCTTAATTGTTTTAATACATATTATTACAATATATTAAATAATAGTGTTGAATGTATGATTGCCGTTGATATGGTATATCCTACAAATGCCATTACCAATCTGATTGATAGCATAAAAAATACATATATAACTACCACAAGTGATGGTTATGATATATTTAGAGATAGTGAATGTGTAATAGCCATCAGAGCTGATGATAAGTATTATAGAATCGTGGTAAAATCTCGATAAAATTTTTCATAATGAAAAGAATAGGAATATTTTTAATTATATTAATTACACTAACAACTTCTTCTTGCGTAAATTCAAGAAGCTCATTGATGCAATATGAGCAGAATTTAGAGGCAACAATTGATAACTATTACTTGGTGCTTCAAATGTTGTATCTTATGGCATATTCCAAAGCTAATGGGTATACTTCAGTAGATGGAATGTCATATGATTCATTAACTGTAATGCTCACAAAGGAGTTGGATAGAATTGAAAATAGAGTTTATGTACTTAAACAAGATGCAGATAAGATACAAAAGGGAATGAAACAGTTTTATTTGCATGATTATAGAGATAACTTTAATAGATTGAAATCACAATTAATAAATGGAGAATTTGACAATGCTATTGAAGTCACTCAGAAATGTTTGGAATCTATTTATTGTGCAAAGACATTTTTTCACTATGAGCCAAAATTTTATGAAGAAGAAGGACGTACTTTTTTATAGTTTGAGCTATGGATTAGATAAGACCAAACTTCCCATTATTCCTGTTGAAGTAGAGGGTAAGTATCTCTGCTTCATCATAGATACAGGAAGCACTTGCAGTTTGATTGATAATAATGTAGTAGAATACTTCGAGAATATTATAACTCCTGTAGGAGAATATAATGTCAGTGGAATAGATGGGACTAAGCATAAGGTAGATGTGGTTACATTGCCTTTCTCTTTTGAGGGTCAGTTATATAGACCAAACTTCTGTGTAAAGCCACTTCTTGAAGCCTTTAAGGATATTGAAACTGAAAGTGGAATACAGGTATATGGGCTACTTGGAACTGACTTTCTAATGGAAAATAGATGGGTTATAGATTTAGATAAACTCCAGA
Organism: uncultured Paraprevotella sp.; assembly: GCA_944321525.1. GTDB lineage: Bacteria > Bacteroidota > Bacteroidia > Bacteroidales > Bacteroidaceae > Paraprevotella. The sequence continues at coordinate 2,124 of CALULQ010000070.1, read as the reverse complement.
TTATTCAACGAAATATAATTTAACTTACTAAAAATAAATCAATGATGAAATTCATATGTATATGTTCACTTGCTATTTGCTTATACGCATGTAGCACCAATGCCTCAAAAAAAGAAACTAATAGTCAAGTAAATGATACAACCTCTAAACAATTAATGATTGATGCTACGGTTAATCCTGAAATAAATAAGATACCCATAAATAAAATATATAGCAATAATGACTTTAGCTTAACTTATAGTTCTGTTTATACTTTAACAGAACATGGGCGCACAGTTTCGTCAGGAAGTACATTATACGAATTGTCTATAAAAGGGAATGAAATGAATTATCTCTATATAACTATAGACAAAGGTGAATGTAATTATCAAGAGCTATATGACTTGTCCTTAAAAACATATGCTGATTCATATATATCTTCCACTCCTATGTTACCTATTACCATATCTGATATAGAAGGAAAAGTTTTCAATATAAAGTGCGAATATCAGAATATTACTGTATTTATGATACCCACGGAATATTATACTATTATGTTTCAACTTTTTAGTAATAATGAGCAGGACTATAATATCTTGTATGCAATCATAAAAAGTTTTAGTCTTCACTGAATTTGTATCACATAAAACTTTATCTATATATTAACTCATTCTTGACAGATGTGAAAAGTTATATTAATAATAGGCACAATAAGCGATTTATAAAACAGAAATAAAAAATTGCTGTCGTATAGAAACTTATGTTTATTCTTTATCTATATAATGGATAGAATAATTAAAGAAATTACTTAATTCGATATTAACTCAGAAGGCATTCTTTGTTTTATTTGTAGTTTTAACCATAGAGTAAGAATGTATAGGTATTTAACTGGTTATCAGCCAATAATAGATATATCAATTAATTACTGAAAATCCTTGTGTCCCCGGTTCGATTCCTGGTGGCACCACCTTGAAAGAAAGAGAGTTACAGCGATGTAACTCTCTTTCTTTATGGTCTTTGATAGGCTCAAAAGTCCTCAAACATAGCGCACGGAGGCTTGCAGTTAAACCGAGTGTTAAACTTGCTGTGATAAACCAACCACAGAGGACAAGGATTTCTACATAGGGGTTGCAGTGGCCCTATTCACCTTTCTTATTTCATGAGTGGCATCAACTTTTTGGGTATGGTTCCTAATAAAATAGATACATCCATGGGGAGGATGCAACTAAAGGCCATCCTTTGGCTGAATGACACGTTCAACATTCACCGCAATGAGGAAGCTATAGACCGGCTGCGTCAAAAGGCTCACGACTATGACAGAGATTTGGAAACCATTTCCGACCGTTTGATACAGGAAAAATTAGAATTGAAAAAATCCCAAAGTAAGATATAGCACATTAAAAAAACGCCCGATACGCCCTCCATAAAAGAACAGGCAGCACACAAATTGCTAATTATAAGAGCAGTTTGTTGTCAAAACTTGAAAGGTTTTGGTGGGTAATCATTATATTTGCAAATACATCAATTAAAAATAGTGTTGATAGAGTAAGGGAAATTGAGGAAACGGTTGGTTAAACACGTTTCACATTGATGTTCCAATGCGACCTAACCTTCACTAGAAATGCTGATGAAGAGAACAGAAATTTTGGAAACGAATACAAAAGATTTGATTAACAAGAGTAAATTTGATTAAATGATATGGCTAATAGGAATCTAAACAAGGCAAAAAAAGCCAAGAAAGACGAGTTTTATACGCAACTGGAAGACATCAACAACGAGTTGCGGCATTACCGTGAACATTTTCGCGGTAAGACCGTGTTATGCAATTGTGATGACCCGCGTATAAGCAATTTCTTCACTTATTTCGCTTATAACTTTGAGTTCCTTGGATTGAAGAAACTGATTACCACCTGCTATAAGAATCAGGACATTGACTTGTTCAGCCAAAACAAGAGCGAACAAGCCGTTTACTTGGTTTATGAAGGCGATAAGAATGGAGACCATATACCGAATGCAGAAGAGATAGGTGTGCGCCCGCTAAAAGGCGATGGGGATTTTCGTAGCAAAGAATACGCGAGTTCGGGATAATTTCCAGTTAAAACAGTGCTAATTGCGTGCTGTTTTCAAGGTGTACCGGCAAAGCCT
>CALULQ010000069.1 GCA_944321525.1 uncultured Paraprevotella sp. | reverse complement strand
AACCCCTTCAGCCTGCTGAACGCCTTCTCCAACAAGAGGATGGACGCATACTGGTTCGGAAGCGGGACGCCGACTTACCTCATCGAGATGCTCAGGAAATTCGATGTGCTGCCATCGCAGATTGGAAGGATCGAGGCCATCGCCGCCGATTTCGACGCCCCCACGGAACGGATGGAAAGCATCACGCCCTTGCTCTACCAAAGCGGGTACGTCACCATCAAGGACTACGACAAGACAGCGGAACTCTATACGCTCGATTTCCCCAACCGTGAAATCCGCATCGGACTGATGAGGAGCCTGCTGCCCCACTATGTGCGGGGAGCGGGACTATCCAACACCATGGTGGCAAAAATGTACAAGTCGCTCCTGCAGGAAGACATGGACGATGCCCTGAGACTGCTGCAGGCCTTCCTATCCACCGTGCCCTACACCGACAACACGGACTACGAGGGGCACTACCAGCAAATGATGTACATCATCTTCAGCCTGCTCGGGATGTATGTCGACGTGGAAGTGCGCACGCCGAGGGGAAGAGTCGACATGGTCATGCGCACGCCCACGAAACTCTACGTGGTGGAGCTGAAGTTGGACGGGAACGCCGCAGGGGCATTGGGGCAAATCAACCTGAAAAACTATCCGGAGCGCTTCGCCCTTTGCGGGCTGCCCGTGGTGAAAGTCGGTATCAGCTTCGACCGCGACGCGAGGACCCTGAAGGAATGGGTGATTGAAGGATGAGAAACAGGAAACGGAGAGGATTTCCGGCCGGAAAATTTGGGATACAGGCTCCCGGAGAATCTGGCGCTCCCCCAAACATTGAACGGACGAACCGGCATCGTCGTCACTGCTTCGCCCGAAGGAGGGCTTTTCTTCGTCCCCAAAGGAGCCGAATGCATCGCATCGCCCGACAACCCTTATTATAATAAGGAGAAAGCAGGCTCGGATGCCATCGCTTTGTGCATCGGCGATGAGGCCATCACCTACGAACTGAGCTGCTGGCTGCAGGACCGGAACCTGATTCCGGACGCAAGGCTGAACAGCCTGAAGGGCGAAGAACACGGGCGGAAACTCGTGCGCGACAACCATCAGTTCCTCACGGACTACTTCTTCCACAAGAACCGGACGAAAGATTATCCGGAAGATTTTTAAAGGGAAGGGAGACAGATGGCCTCGCAAACGGAAAGCGAGGCCGTCCGTTTCAAACTTGTTACACTCCCCACCCTCTCCTTATCCCAATTCTGGAAAGATCCGGGATTTTCTGATTCTTTTGATTCCGTTTTAAGGAACTTCACCGCATTTTCATTCCTCCGTAACCCCTCCGTAACACTCCTCCCTTACTTTTGCCCCGGAATTCAGCACAAGGCATACATCAAGGTAAAAGGTATAAAGGTTATGAAAAGGTTATTGCCGCTTCTTATTTTCGGCGCCGCGGCCCTGCAGGCCGGCGCACGCACCGTCAAAGGAAAGATACGCGACGCGCGGACGGGAGAGGAAATCATCGGCGCGCGCGTGGAAGTGAAAGGAAACCCGGCTTCGGCCGTGGTGAGCGGGCTGGACGGTTCGTTCAACCTGAACTACGGTCAGAATTCTTTCACCCTCATATGCACCTATATGGGCTACCAGCCGTTCGAAGTGCAGGTCCGGGAGGGCAGCGGGAACATCGAGATTCCCTTGGTCTGCAAGGAAATCGAGCTCAAAAGCGTGACCGTCACCGCACACAACCCGGGGCGCAGCGAGGCCGGGGCGCGGCTGATAGAGAAGAACGCCATGAGCGTGGTGAACGTGATGAGCGCCAAGGCCATAGAGCTGAGCCCGGACATCACCGTGGGGGACGTCATACGGCGCATGAGCGGCGTGGCCGTGGAGAGGGGCGACGGCGGCGAGGGGCAATACGCCATCTTGCGCGGCATGGACAAGCGATACAACTACACGCTCGTGAACGGCGCCAAGATCTCCAGCCCGGACAACAAGAACCGCTTCGTGCCCCTGGACATCTTCCCCAGCGAGATGCTGGACCGCCTGGAGGTGACCAAGAGCCTCACGGCGGACATGGAGGGCGACGGCATAGGCGGGGCCGTGAACCTCGTGATGAAGGACGCTCCCATGCAGCGCCAATTCACCGCCAACGTCTCCACGGGATACAACAGCATGTACTTCGACCGCGACTTCAAGTCGTTCGCCTGGGACAAAATCAATAAGGAATCGCCCGACGAGCGTCTCGGCACGACGCGCACCGGCAGCCGCATGGATGCCTCGATGTTCGACCCCGCCGTGCTGCACCTGACGGAGAAGAAGCCTCTGCCGGACATCTCGGCCGGACTCTCCTACGGCGACCGTTTCGCGGGCGAGCGGCTGGGCGTGATGCTCGCGGCCAGCTTCCAGAACACCAGCCGCGGACGGGAGAGCGACATCTCATGGAATCCCGGAACCACACTCTACGGCACGGAGCACCGCGACTATTCCGTGCGCCAGACACGCACGGGAGTGCACTTGAAACTGGACTGCCATATCAACGGGACGAACAAGCTGACGTGGTACAACGGATATATGGACCTGCGCGAGGGAGAAGTGCGCGACGGTGCTGACGACAGAGACCGCAAGGTACGCCTGAAATGGAACCACCAATACATTTTCAACTCCACGCTGAAGGGCGAACACAAATTCCTGAAAGACGGCGCTCTCATGCTCGACTGGACGGCGGGCGGCTCGCGGGCCTTCAACGAGACGCCGGACTATGTGAAAATGGAATTCAACGGACGCCGGGTTTACTCGCAGAACAGCGCCGAGCGCAGCTGGGAACACAACTCCGACCGCGACCTCTCCGCTGCCGCCAACCTGGCCTACAAACTGAAGATGACCGCCGGACAAAGCATCGGTTTCAAGGTGGGCGGACTCTACCGCGACAAAAAGCGCGAAAGCTTCTACAACAGCTATACTTTCAACTCCGAAACCGGATACGATTGGGAAAACTTCGACGACATTGAGTTCACCCCGCGCCGCCGCTACGGCAACATCGGCGACCCGCTCAACTACGATGCCACGGAGCGCATCGGCGCCGCCTACGTCATGCTGAAATATGCCCGTCCGCTTTGGGAAATCAATGTGGGCCTGCGTGCCGAGCACACCGATCAAGGATACAGGCTGCTCTTCCCCGAAGACAACTCCGACCCCGAGGGGCATCAGAAGTATTGGGACTGGCTGCCCTCCGCGCACTTTAAATACAACGTGCACGAGAACGCCAACTTGCGCTTCTCCTACTATCGGGCCGTGAACCGCCCCAGCTTCTTCGAAATCGCGCCCTACGACCTCGTGGGCGAAGACTACAACGAAGCCGGAAATCCCGACCTGAACCACACAGTGGCCGACAACCTGGACCTGCGCTACGAGTTCTTCCCCCGTACCAGTGAACAGCTGATGGTCGGCGTGTTCTACAAAAACATACAGGACCCCATCGAGTACGGACTCGTGCTCGAAGGCCAGGACCTGACCTACATGCCCATGAACCTGGGCACGGCCACCAACCTGGGCGTGGAAGTGGACATCATGAAATACTTCAGCTGGCTGGGCGTCAAGGCCAACTACACCTACACGCACTCCTCCATCACCTCCGAGAAGATGAAGATGCAGGGCAACGACGTGGTGATGACGGAACAGACGCGCCCCCTCTACGGGCAGGCGGCCCACGTGGCCAACCTCTCGCTCCTTTTCAAGAGCAAGAAGCACGCCTGGGAAGGGCAGGTGCTGGGCACCTACACCGGCAAGCGGCTGGCCGACATCTCGCAATGGGAGGACGACGACATCTGGGAGAAGGGCTTCTTCCAGCTCGACGCCTCGCTCGAGAAGGGCTTCAAGTTCGGCCTTACCCTCTTTGCCAAAGCCTCGAACCTGCTCGACACGCCCTTGTTGCGCTACATCCACAAGGGACCGCACACGGTGAACGTCACCTCGCGGCGCGAGGACGGCCACGTGGTGGAACGCGAGTCGTGGAGCGGACGAAACTTCATGATAGGCATCCGCTATAAACTCTGACGGGAAAACTTTTTTTTATAACATACCCATATTTAAATCTTACAACAGTATGAAATTCAAGCATTATCTGTATGCAGTTGCCATGATGGCAACGCTGGGAACGGTCGCCACGGCGTGCGACGACGACGATGACAACAACACGGAAATCGGTCCGGGCGGCGACGAAGGCACGGGCGGCGGCGACGGGCAGGGCACGGGCGCCGACATCACAGCCTCCGGCGAAGTGTCAGGCATCTGGCAGGCCGGCAGCACCGTGAGCGTCACCGGGCACATCACCGTGCCCGAAGGCCAAAGCCTCACCATCGAAGAGGGCGTGACCGTGGTGTTCACCACCGAGGGTGTCGGCACCAACCACGTGCCTGTGGAATTCATCGTCCGCGGCAACCTCTACTGCAAGGGCACGGCCGAGCGCCCCGTCCTGATGACCATCCCCGAGGACGAGCGCACCACGGCCAACATCCACAACGCCGACCATGAGTGGGGCGGCATCGTGGCCTACGAATCCTGCGAGGAAATGCTCATCGACCACACCGTCATCGAATACACCGGCGGCGAAGTGGTGCAAGGCTCCCCGGCCGCCGATGCAGGCTATTATGAGGCCGGCGACGACATCTACCCGCAAATCACCACCAACAACCCGCAGGGACGCTACGTCGTGACCAACAGCGTCATCCGCTACGGGCAGTCCGACGGCATCTACATGATGGGCGGACACGCCATCATCGCCGGCAACATCTTCGCCGGCAACGGATACGACGGCGAGGAAGCCGTCAACGTCAAGTCGGGATGCATCGTCGACGTGGCGCGCAACATCATGTACTCGCCCAACACCAACGGCCTGAAGCTCTCCAGCGGCGGCCAGGGCGGCGAACGCTACCAGGCCGAGGTGACCGCCTACAACAACACCATCCTCAACGCCGGATGGCGCCGCGACGGCGAGAAGGGCGGATGCGTCTACGTGGAGGAGAACGTGCTGGCCAACGTGTTCAACAACATGATGGTCAACTGCAAGTACCGCGCGCAGGTGCCCGGCTGGGATGACCCGAACAACACCGACGGCGGATTCGACACGCGCTCCGTCATCGACTACAACTGCTACGTGTCAGCCGCCAGCCGCAGCGACCTCGTCATCGACCAGTGGGAGGACGACGGCGAAATCATCGCCGGACAGGGCATCGACTACGCCTGGAAGGGCTACAACTACGACCACGAGGACTACCACCGGGCCGTCAGCGTGGCCGAGGACGGCGTGACCGTCATCCCCGCGGTGGATGCCAACAGCCTCATTGCCACCGAGGACAACCGCTACGACCCGCAGTTCCGCAACTACGACCTCGAGGGCGCCAGCATGAAGAACGTCGTCTACGACGAGAGCTGGGACTTCACCCCCACCGTCAGCCTCGCAGGCGCATACGGAGGCAGCGAAGCCTTCGCGCAGCCCCACTTCGCCACGGCAGGCCTGAGCGTGGGCGGACAGACCTACACCTCGCCCGCCGTGGGCGCATGGTTCGGATGCAACCAGCCCGCCGCGAACTAAAGAAAACGGACTTTCCCCCGCTTCCCGCGGGCGCCGCACGGCCCCGCCGGGAAGCGGGACTTCTTAAAACCATCAAACGTAACACTTATGAAGAAACTATTTCTGAGCCTGGCGCTCGCGCTGTGCGCCATCATAGCGCCGGCGCAGGATGCCGCCACATGGAAGGCCCTCGAGAAGCCGCTCAACTTCTACCTCTGCAACGACCTGGGCCGCAACGGATACTACGACCAGAAGCCCATCGCCGCCACCATGGGGCGCATGGCCGAGGCCATCGACATCGAGTTCGTCGTGGCCGCCGGCGACGTGCACCACTTCGAAGGCGTGCGCAGCACCGCCGACCCGCTCTGGATGACCAACTACGAGCTCATCTACAGCCACCCCGACCTGATGCTGCCCTGGTACGCCATCTGCGGCAACCACGAATACCGCGGCAACACGCAGGCCGTGGTGGACTACACGCAGGTGAGCGCCCGCTGGAACGTGCCCGCACGCTACTATACCAAGGTGATGGAAGAGGACGGCGCCACCCTGCGCCTCGTCATGATAGACACCGCCCCCCTGCTGGAGAAATACCGCAAGGACACGGAGAAATACCCCGACGCCGGGCGGCAGGACTGGCAGAAGCAACTCACGTGGATTGACTCCGTGCTGACCGCCGCGCGGGAAGACTGGGTGCTCGTCGTGGGCCACCATCCCATCTACGCCGACACGGACAAGAGCGAGTCCGAGCGCACGGACATGCAGAAGAACGTGGACACCATCCTGCGCCGCCACAAGAACGTCGACATGTACCTCTGCGGGCACATCCACAACTTCCAGCACATCCGCCGCCCCGGCTGCGGCATCGACTACGTGGTGAACTCCTCCGGGTCGCTCAGCCGCCCGGAGGTGAAGCCCGTGGACGGCACCGTGTTCTGCAGCGGACTGTCGGGCTTCTCGCTCGTCACGGTGGACAAGCGCGAACTGGACCTTTACATGATGGACAAGGACGGCCGCGTGCTCCACACCGTGAAGCGCACGAAATAACACCCGCCGCCCCCGCCCCCGTCCGCCCTTGGGCAAAAAAATGAGGATCCCTGATCCGGTAAAAAGAATCCCCCGCCGCCAGGCGGGAAACCGTCGGGAACGGGAAAGGATTTTTTCTACCGGATCAGAGATCCTCATATTTGATTGCGGCGGATTGCAAATCCGCCGGAACGCGGGCAGCCGGAACGGCCGCGCCGCCAAGGGAGCGGGACGCTACTTGTCCAGCCGCCAGGTGAAGCCGTCCTTCGTGTCCTTCACCTCGAAGCCGAGGGCGGCCAGGCGGTCGCGTATCTTGTCGCTCGTGGCCCAGTCCTTGTTGGCCTTGGCGGCCATGCGCTGCTCGAGCAGCATGTCCACCACCTGCCCGAAGGCTTCCTCGCGGGCCCCGCCGTCGCCGGCCTCTTCCTTCAGGCCGAGGATGTCGAAGGCGAACGTGCGGAACACGCCGGAGAGGGCTTCCAACGCCTCCCGCCCGATGGTGGCCTTCTTGTCTATAATCGTATTAATCACGCGGCAGGCGTCGAAGAGGTGGCTGATGACCACGGGCGAGTTCAGGTCGTCGCTCATCGCCTCGTAGCACTTGGCGCGGAGCCCGTCCACGTAGTCCATGCCCACGCTGCCCTCGCCGTCCACCGGCGCGACGCGCTTCAGGTTCGCCACGCCCTCCATCAGGCGCGCCAGCCCCTTCTCGCTGGCCTGCAGGGCCTCGTTGCTGAAGTCCACCGTGCTGCGGTAGTGCGCCTGCAGGATGAAGAAGCGGATGGTCATGGGGCTGTAGGCCTGCGCCAGGCTCTCGTGCCCGCCGCTGAAGAATTGCGCCAGGGTGATGAAGTTGCCCAGGCTCTTGCCCATCTTCTGCCCGTTGATGGTGATCATGTTGTTGTGCATCCAGTAGCGCACCATCTCGCTGCCCTGGCTGGCCACGGCCTGCGCAATCTCGCACTCGTGGTGGGGGAAGATCAGGTCCATGCCGCCGCCGTGGATGTCGAAATGCTCGCCCAGGTACTTGCGCCCCATGGCCGTGCACTCGCAGTGCCATCCGGGGAAGCCCTCGCCCCAGGGGCTGGGCCAGCGCATGATGTGCTCCGGCTGGGCGTGCTTCCACAGGGCGAAGTCCACCTGGTTGCGCTTCTCGCCCACGCCGTCCAGCTCGCGGGAGTTGTTGATGACGTCCTCCAGGTTGCGCCCCGAGAGCTTGCCGTAGTGGTGCTGCCGGTTGTACTTCTCCACGTCGAAGTAGACGCTGCCGTGGCTCTCGTAGGCGAAGCCATTATCCAAAATTTGCTTCACCAGCCCGATCTGCTCGATGATGTGCCCCGAGGCATGGGGCTCGATGCTGGGCGGCAGCACGTTGAGGGCGCGCATGGCGTCGTGGAAGCGGTTGGTGTAGTGCTGCGCCACCTCCATCGGCTCCAGCTGCTCCAGCCGCGCCTTCTTGGCGATCTTGTCCTCCCCCTCGTCGGCGTCGTGCTCCAGATGGCCCACGTCGGTGATGTTGCGCACGTAGCGCACCTTGTAGCCCAGGTGCTGCAGGTAGCGGAACAAGAGGTCGAAGGTGATGGCCGGGCGGGCGTGGCCCAGATGCGCGTCGCCGTACACCGTGGGGCCGCACACGTACATCCCCACCCGCCCCGGCGTGAGGGGCGTGAATTCCTCCTTCTTGCGGGAGAGCGTATTGTAGATGAAAAGTTTCTGTTCCATTGTTATGTTTCCGTTTTAGATGTGTTATGCTTGATATTCGGGGTCGTCACCGTTCTCGCGGATGAGCCGCAGCAGGCGCTCCACCGCCTCTTCGGCCGGAATGTTGCGCTCCACGCATTCCTTCCTGCGGTAGAGGCTCACCTTGCCGCGCGCCGCCCCCACGTAGCCGTAGTCGGCATCGGCCATCTCGCCCGGCCCGTTCACGATGCAGCCCATCACGGCTATCTTCAGCCCCTTCAGGTGGGCCGTGGCCGCCTTCACGCGGGCCAGCGTGTCCTGCAGGTCGTAGAGCGTGCGTCCGCAGCCGGGGCAGGAGATGTACTCCGTCTTCGACGTGCGCAGGCGGGCGGCCTGCAGGATGCCGAAGGCCGTGGCGTCGATGTCGCGGTGGTCCAGCGTGCCGTTGTTATATAGGTAGATGCCGTCGCACAGTCCGTCGAAGAGCAGCGCCCCCATGTCCGCCGCGCTCTCTATCTGGAAGTCCTCCTTCTCCTCCTGGCTGTGGGCGTACTGCTGGAAGATGATGACGGGGTTCCGCAGCCCCTCGCGCGTCAGCTCGTGGATGAGCGCGCGGTGCTCGCCCAGGCGGTTCCGGTGTCCGCTCTGCGAGACGACCACCACCTCGGGATGCAGGCGCAGGCAGGCGCGCACCTCCTCCGTCAGCGCCCCGTAGGTGAGGAAGAGGAACTTCAGCCCCGCCCGGCAGCCGCCCACGAAAGGCAGCATGTCCGGCGGGAAAGCCGGGAACGTCCCCTCCTCGCCCGTCCACACGTCGGCATCCACGATGTAGGCCGTGCCCTCCTCGCGGTCGGCGGCGGCCGGAAGCCCGCGCCCGCAATACACGTAGTCGGGACGGAAGTCGGGATGCGGGCGGAAGTCCTTCAGCCGCCCGCCGGCGGCCAGGTCCATGCGGTCGGCCACCACCACCGGCACGTTGTCCCCGCCGATGTCGCGCACGGCCGCCGTCTCCCGCCGCGCGGGGCGCAGCCAGTCGAAGCCCTCCGCCGCCAGCCCCGGAATCATCGTCGCCCCCTCGCGGCGCGCGACATGGTCCACCAGCTTGCGCGCCACGGGAATCTCCGCCTCGGGCGCCTCGCTCAGCGAGACGCGCACCGTGTCGCCCAGCCCGTCGGAGAGCAGCGCCCCGATGCCCACGGCGCTCTTGATGCGCCCGTCCTCGCCGTCGCCGGCCTCCGTCACGCCCAGATGCAGCGGGAACTTCATGCCCTCGCGCTCCATGGCGTCGGCCAGCAGGCGCACGCTGCGCACCATCACCGCCGTGTTGCTGGCCTTGACGGAGACCACCACGTCCGTGAACCCTTCCCTGACACAGACGCGCAGGAACTCCATGCAGCTCTCCACGATGCCCTCCGGCGTGTCGCCGTAGCGGCTCATGATGCGGTCGGAGAGCGAACCGTGGTTCACCCCGATGCGCACGGCCGTATGGTTCTCGCGGCAGATGCGCAGGAACGGCACGAGGCGCGCCTCCAGCCGCTCCAGCTCGCGGGCGTATTCCCCGTCCGTGTATTCCAGATGGCGGAACGTGCGCGCCGCGTCCACGTAGTTTCCCGGGTTGATGCGCACCTTCTCGGCATACAGGGCGGCCACGTCGGCCACCCGCGGGTTGAAGTGCACGTCGGCCACGAGCGGCACCATGCAGCCCGCCGCCCTCACCCCGGCGTTGATTTCCCTCAGGTTCTCCGCCTCGCGCACGCCCTGCGTGGTCAACCGGACATACTCCCCTCCGGCCCGCGCTATGCGCAGCGTCTGCGCCACGCTTGCCGCGGTGTCCATCGTGCTGGTGTTTGTCATGCTCTGCAGTCGCACAGGGTTCGTGCCGCCCAGGGGCGTCGCCCCGATGTGCACCTCCACCGTCTCCCTGCGCCGGTAATTGAACAAGTCCATCCTGCCTGCGCCGTTTATCAGTTGCACTTGAACCTGTATTCCACTCCCGCCAGCTCGGCGTTGGCCTTCACGATTTTCTGCTTCAGCCCCTCCTTGTAGGCCGCCAGGCGCGCCGCCAGCGCCTCGTCCGCCAGGGCCAGCATCTCGGCCGCCAGTATGGCCGCGTTCTGCGCCCCGTTCACGCCCACCGTGGCCACGGGGATGCCCGGCGGCATCTGGATGATGGAGAGCATGGCGTCCAGCCCGTCCAGCATCCCCTTGATGGGTACGCCGATGACCGGCAGCGCCGTGCCCGCCGCAATCACGCCCGGCAGGGCCGCCGCCATGCCCGCGCCCGCCACGATGACCTTCAGCCCCCGGGCCGCGGCCCCGGCGGCGAACGCCTCCACCTCGGCCGGCGTGCGATGCGCCGAGAGCGCGTTCATCTCGAAGGGTATTTCCATCTCGTCGAGAAACTTGGCAGCCTTCTCCATCACCGGAAGGTCCGATGTGCTGCCCATGATGATGCTTACTAAGGGTTTCATGAGTCTTTTTCTTTTATTGTTATTGTTGTCACTATGTCTGTCATTGCCATGCCGCGCCGCCCGTCAGAGCCACAAGATGCCCGCCAGGCTGGCCGCCGCTCCCGCGAGCGTGCCCGCCACCACCTGCCCCAGGCTGTGCTGCCGCAGCAGCATGCGCGCCGTGCCCACGGCCCCGCAGAGCAGGATGAGCACGCACAGCCACCCCGTGGGGTCGAAGCCGAAGAGCGCCGAGTAGGCCACGAGCGCGCCCACGAGGCCGCCCGCGCCGGCGCAGTGCATGCTGATCTTCCACCACACGTTCACCACCGCTCCCACGGCCTGCACCAGCAGCGCCGCCACCACGATGCCGCACATGTAGCGCGGCAGATGCAGCCCCCACATCAATTGCAGCCCACCTGCATAAGAGAGCAGGAAGAGCACGTAGGGCACCGCCCGCCGCTCGCGCCGCCGCAGCTGCGCCGGCGCCCATCCATTCAGCCGCCGCCACAGCCACACGCACAGGCGGGGCAGCGCCACGGTGAACGCCCACGCCAGCCCCGTCACCCACAGCTTGTAGCCCGCCGGCAGCAGCCGCAGGCCCGTGAACGTGAACAGCGACACGAAGAGCGACACCGGCACGTAATAAGGACGCGACACGAACGAAAGGGCACGGGCCGCGGCCATCACCGCCCCCTGCCCCCTCATCCCCGTCTCAGCCTGGCCACGGGGATGCCCAGCTGCTCACGGTATTTCGCCACCGTGCGCCGCGCCACGGGCATTCCCCTTCGGTTCAACATCCCGGCCAGCTCCTCGTCCGAGAGCGGCCGGCGCTTGTCCTCGGCCTCCACCAGCTCCCGCAGGGCGGCCTGAATGCGGCGCACCGACACCGCCTCGCCGCCGGCCGTCATGAGCCCGTCGCCGAAGAACCACTTCAGGGGATACGTGCCGAAGCCCGTCTCCACGTACTTCCCCCCCACGGCGCGGCTCACGGTGGACACGTCCAGCCCCGTGCGCGCCGCCACGTCCTTCAGCGCCATGGGCCGCAGCGCCGCCTCGTCCCCGCCCGAGGCGAAGAAGGGCCGCTGCAGCTCCACGATGGCCTCCATCACGGCCAGCAGCGTGCGCCGCCGCTGGCGCACGGCCTCGATGAAGCCCTGCGCCCGGTCTATCTTCTGGCGGGTGTATTGCAGGGCGGCGCGCTCGGCCCGCCCCATGGCGGCGCGCCCGTGGCCCGCCTCGCGCTCCACCAGCGCCATGAACGAGGGGCTCACGCGCAGCTCCGGCACGCCGCCACGGTTGAGCGACACCGACATGCCGCCGACATCGTCCGACTCGACAAGAAAGTCGGCTGACACCTGCTGCGCCCCTCGGCCTTCCGCCTCGCCCATCGCGCTGCCCGGACGAGGATTCAGGCGGCGGAGCTCCCGCTCGAGCCGCGCCGCCTCGCCTGCCGTCAGGCGCAGCCGACGCGCTATCTTGTCCCAACGGCGGTGGGTGAAGTCGTCGAACATCTTGTCCACCACCTCCAGCTCCAGCTGCCGCAGGCGCGAGCCGCGGTCCGGCGCCCGGCGTATTTGCAGGAGCAGGCATTCCTGCAGGTCGCGGGCGCCCACGCCCGGCGGGTCGAACTCCTGCAACTTGGCCAAGACGCCCTCCAGCTCCTCCGCCGTGGTCTCCACCCCGGCGTACACCTCCAGTTCCGAAGCCAGCGCCGACAGCTTCTTGCGCAGCAGTCCGTCGCCGTCCAGCGAACCGATGAGATAGCCCATCAGCTCCTTCTCCCGGTCCGACAGCTCGCGTTCGGACATCTGAGACAGCATCTGGTCGTAGAACGAGGTGGTGGAGGAATAGTCCATGTTTTCCGGCCGGCTCGGCCCGCTTTGGGCCTGCTGCCACAAGTAGTCGGGCACGTCGTCCGCCGTGCGGTAATCGTCCATGGCCTGCTGCACTTCCGGGGTGCGGTAGTCATCGGCAGGCAGTCCGCCGTCGGCGGCAGGGTCATCATTTTCACGGGCGTCTTCCCCGTCGTAGTCCCCGTCGTTCTCGGCCGCCGGACCGTCCTCTCCCGGGGCATCCAAGCGTTCCTCGAGCGCCCCGTTGTCAATCAGTTCGTTCTTCACGCGCTCCTCCAGTTCAGCCAAGGGCATTTCCAGCAGCCTCACCTGCAACACCTGCTGCGGCGAAAGCGTCTGCACCTGCTGCAGCGCCTGGGTTTGCACTATTTTTTGCGCCATAACATACCTTGATGATAAGTTTCCACTGCAAAGTTAATCCTTTATTCCGTCACTAAGGCATAATCCAACTGTTTCTTTTCCAAGTTAGCCTTGGCGACCTTGATTTTCACGGCGTCGCCCAACGAATAGCGGTGATGGTGCCTGCGCCCCCACAAACAATAATTACGTTCGTCGAACTCGTAATAATCGTCGTCCAGGTCGCGTATGGGCACCAGCCCCTCGCACTTGTTCTCGTTGACCTCCACATACAAGCCAAACTCCGTCACGCCGCTGACCGTTCCTTCGAACACCTGTCCCAGCTTGTCGCTCATGAATTCCACCTGCTTGTACTTGATGCTGGAGCGCTCGGCCGAAGCCGCCAACTGCTCCATGGCACTGCAGTGCTCGCAAAGTTCCTCATACTTATCCTGGCTCGCGCTGCGGCCACCGTCGGCATAGCGCGTCAGCAGCCGGTGCACCATCACGTCGGGATAGCGGCGGATGGGCGATGTGAAATGCGTGTAATAGTCGAAGGCCAGACCGTAGTGGCCTATGTTGTACGTGCTGTAGCGCGCCTTCATCATGGCCCGGAGCGACACGGTCTCAATCAGGTTCTGCTCCTTCTTTCCCTTCACCTCCTCCAACAAGTGGTTCAGGTTTTTCGCGATGTCCTCTTTCGAGCCTGTGGCACGAAGCTTATAACCGAACTTCACCACGAAGTCGCTCAGGTTTCTCAACTTCTCGGGGTCGGGCTGGTCGTGGATACGGTAAGGCAAGGTTTTCGGTTTCCGGTTCTTGGGCACCTTTCCCACGCTTTCCGCCACGGTGCGGTTGGCCAGCAGCATGAATTCCTCCACCAGCTTGTTCGCGTCCTTTGCGAATTTGAAATAAACGCCCACCGGCTTGCCCTTTTCGTCGATGTCGAAGCGCACTTCCTCGCGGTCGAAGTCCACCGAACCATGCTCGAAGCGGCGCGCCCGCAACAGTTTGGCCAGGCGGTTCAGCTCAATCAGTTCCGTGGCGAAGTGCTCGGCGGGCAACACGTCCGGGCCGCTGAAGTTGGGATCGGCGGCGTGGTCGCCCGGCTTCCCGTAGTCTTCGGGCGAAGCCTCATGATGGTCTTCCAGCACCTTCTGCACCTCCTCGTAAGTGAAACGCCGGTCGCTCTTGATGACCGTGTGTGCCAGATGCCAGTCCTTCACCACGGCCCGGGCATCCAGCTTGAACACCACGCTGTAGGCCAGTTTCTCTTCATTGGGCCTCAACGAGCAGATGAAGTTGCACAAGCGTTCGGGCAACATCGGCACCGTGCGGTCCACCAGATACACGCTCGTGGCCCGCTTCACGGCCTCTTTGTCGATGATGCTGCCTTCCTTCACATAATGCGACACGTCGGCGATGTGCACGCCCACCTCCCACAGGCCGTCGTCCGTGCGGCGTATGGACAAGGCGTCGTCGAAGTCCTTGGCGTCGCGCGGGTCGATGGTGAAGGTCGTCACGTCCCGCATGTCTTCCCGTCGCGCGATTTCCTCCGGCGTGATTCCGGGGTCTATCTTGTCGGCCGCCTTCTCCACCTCCTCCGGATAAACGTATGGCAGTCCGTATTCGGCCAGGATGGCGTGCATCTCCGTCGTGTTGTCCCCGCTCCGTCCCAGGATGTCCACCACCTTTCCGATGGGGTTCTTGGCCTGCTCGGGCCATTCGGTGATTTTCACCACGGCCTTGTCGCCGCTCTTCCCGCCCTTCAACGCATTCTTGGGAATGAAAATGTCGTTGGCCAGCGTGCGGTCTTCGGTGAGCAGGAAAGCAAAGTCCTTGCGCACCTCGAGCCGCCCCACGAACGTCTTGTCCTTCCGCTTGAGGATTTCCACCACCTGCGCCTCGCGCACGTGGTGCTTCCGGCGGGCCAGCATGGTGGCCTTCACCTTGTCGCCGTCCATGGCATGGAGCGAGTTGCGCTCGGCCACGAACACCGGCTCCCCGCCCTCGACGGGCGACACCGTGTTCTTGCCGTTCGCCTTCCGGTTGAAAATGCCTTCAAACACCTGCCCTCCCGTGTTCAACTGGAAATGCAGGCTCTGCTTCTCTTTTATATGATCGTCCTTGACCATGTCGTCCAGCAAGTCCATGCAAAGCAACTTGGCCGGATGGGTTTCCAGCTTCAGTTCCTTGAATATGCGCTTGATGTCGAACACCTCATCGGGATGCCCTTGGAACAGTTCCCACAGCATCCTGGCCACATCTTTTTTCTTCAGGCGTTTGCCTCCCTTTTTCCCTGTTTTTCCCATACCTTCGGTCTTTTAGAGGTTCATAAATCATAATCTTATTGCAAGTTAAACATATTTATCCATTCCGCCCTTCTTTTCTCTCTTATTTTTTCTGAAAATGCTTATCTTTGCCCCGCCATAAGCCAAAATTGAAATGGAAACAACAGAACGGGAGAAATCCATTTACAGAGTGACATGGGCGGGAAGTTTCGTCAACTTCCTGCTGGTCGTGTTCAAATTCATGGCCGGCATCGTGGGCCACAGCGCGGCCATGATTGCCGACGCGGTGCATTCGCTGTCCGACTTTGCCACCGACATCGTCGTGCTCGTCTTCACCCGCATCTCCAACAAGCCCCAAGACAAGAGCCACGACTACGGGCACGGCAAATACGAAACGCTGGCCACGGCCATCATCGGCATCGCCCTCCTCGCCGTGGGCGTGGGCATCTGCTGGAACGGGCTGCTTTCCATCCGCACCGTGTGGCAAGGCGGCACGCTGCCCGCACCGGGCATGCTGGCCTTCTGGGGCGCCGTCGTTTCCATCGCGTCCAAGGAAGCGCTCTACCGCTACACCATCAGGGTGGGACGCAAGGTGAACTCCAACGCCGTCATCGCCAACGCCTGGCACCACCGCAGCGACGCCCTCTCGTCCATCGGGACGGCCGTCGGCATCGGCGGCGCCATCTGGCTGGGCGAATCGTGGCGGGTGCTCGACCCCATGGCCGCCGTCGCCGTCAGCTTCTTCATCGTGAAGGTGTCCGTGCAACTGCTGAAGCCGTGCATCGACGAACTGACGGAGAAATCCTTGCCCGACGAGGTGGAGGAACAGATAGGGCGCATCGTGGAAGCCATCCCGGGCGTGTCGGCCCTGCACAACCTGCGCACGCGCCGCATCGGCAACCATTACGCCATAGAGATGCACGTCCGCATGGACGGCCACCTGACGCTCTACGAGGCGCATGCCAAAGCCTCCGACATAGAACGGCAAATCAAGGAACAATTCGGGAAGGACACGCACGTGGGCATCCACGTGGAACCCGTCAAGGACGCCAACGGGCAATACGCAGAATAAAACAACAAAAAGACACACCATGAAAATATTAGTGACAGGAGCCAGCGGCTTCATCGGCAGCTTCATCGTCGAAAAAGGACTCGAAGAGGGACACCAAGTGTGGGCAGGCATGCGCGCCACCAGCAGCCGGCAATATCTTGCCGACCCGCGCACGCGCTTCGCCGAACTGGACTTCGCCCACCCGGAAGTGCTGCGCGCCCAACTGGCCGCCTACAACGCCGACTTCGGCGGATGGGACATCATCGTGCACGCCGCCGGCGCCACGAAATGCCTCCACCGCGAAGACTTCTTCCGCACCAACACCGAGGGCACGCGCCACTTCGTGGACCTGCTCCGCGAGCTGGACATGGTGCCGCGCCGCTTCATCTTCATCAGTTCGCTCAGCGTCTTCGGCGCCATCCGCGAACAACCCGTCCGGCAGGCCACGGCGGACAACCCCTGGATTTACGCCCCCATCGGCGAAAGCGACCGGCCCCGCCCCAACACGGCCTACGGCGAAAGCAAGCTGGAAGCCGAGCGCTACCTCAAGTCGCTGCCGGACTTCCCCTACGTCATCCTGCGCCCCACCGGCG
>CALULQ010000068.1 GCA_944321525.1 uncultured Paraprevotella sp. | reverse complement strand
CTGTTTCTGCAAATATAAGCATTTTATCCGCTTATGCAACTTATAATCAGGGATTTAATTTATAGAAGTCCCCTAAAAATTATCAACAATGGAAAAGAAAAGTTTTTTAAGTGCGGCTTTCGTAGATTCGTTCACGAAGCATTATGCGGATTTCAAGGGAGAAATGCCGAGAAAGGCATTTTGGATGTTTTACCTGTACATGGTCTTTCTGAATATAGCGGCAATATCCCTTGATGCTTTATTGGGTACAGGTATAAATATACTGGGCATCCCGATTGGTTACGGATGGATAACGATGGCTGTGAGCATTCTGATAATATTGCCGGGACTTTCGGCCGCAATCAGAAGACTTCACGATACCGGAAAAAGCGGTTGGTGGATATTCATCGCCCTTGTCCCGCTCATAGGGCAGATATGGCTTATCGTGCTTTTGGCAAAAAAAGGCAAAAATTCGGCTGACGGCATCAAATGGAAAACAGCGGATACCCTTGCAGTGGCTGTAACTGCTGTAATAATGGTTTGCGGACTTGTTTTCGGCAGTGGCTTTTCATCTGATTACTCATCATACGATGACACTGATCTGGATTATTACGACTCGGAGTATGGGGAAACTGAGTATCTTGATGTGGACATGTTTTGGGATGCATGGCAGGAAGCCGAGACTGAGGAAACCGAGATAATGTGCCTTGACAAGATCTACAAATACAGGGACAACATCTCACCGGACGATCTCATAGAATTAGGACAGGCATATCTGCTGTATCCAGACCATGCATTAAAGGGTATAGATTGCCTTAACAGGGCAAAGATGAATTTTCCTGAATATGCGGATATGATAGATGCTGTACTGGAGGAGTATTTTGAGAACTAAAAGAATATGTTGTCATGGGCGCAAAAGCAATCAGAATATTGAGTATTATCGGAACAATCCTTTTCGGAATATTGACAGCGGACTTGATTGCCGCCATCGGCATGGTGGATGAAGATACTTTGGAATCTATTACAGAAGTTGCTGATTTTGTGGGCGGTCTTGGAGTTCTTGCCGGAACGTCTGATACATCTGTTGAAGCCATGCAAAACTTAGAAGATGTCGTTTATGAGTTGGTCGGAGTATCTTTATTAAGTTGCGTTCTCGGACTCATACTGTCAATATGCGGATGCTTCGTAAAGGTCAGTAAACCGAAAGATGTCAATACGGAACTTCTGAAATTGGGAGAACTTAGAGACAAGGGTATTATCAGCAATGATGAATTAGAAGCCAAAAAACGGGAACTGCTGATGCGTTGATATGCTGAACTACTGATATACTGAACAGCTGGTAGGCTGATAAACTTAGCTGCTGATGCGCTTATCCATATTAGCCAGATAGGACTGAACCGGTGGAGAGTAATCTAGAGGATACTTTCCGCCGGTTCTTTTTCGGAGACACAACATGACTTAGTTTGTATTGTTTTGCGTTTATATACAGGGTAGTGGCATGTTCTGCGATTTTTACCGTTTACAGTTCCGACGGAAGGTATAGCATACCCTTTGGAGAAGCAGCCAATGAAGCGAATTGCAGTTTTCCGGATGCAGCCCGACTTAACTCAATCCTCTATGTTGGCTACGAGGCCCTGGCCGCAGGGAGTGAGGATGGCGGAACGGAGTAAGCGGAGCGGAAGAAGGCCGCAAGTCTCACAGGTCCGAAGTCTGATTTCCTCAGCAAATAAAACTCCTATGCGTAATAAGGCACATAAGAGGAATATTTCTTGGAATCAGGGGCTTTGTCTGAAAGTTTGATCAGACCTGCATCAACGGTGTCGGATATTATTCTTGAAGCTCCTGCCGAGTTATTCTTGTTCATATCCAGGCGCGATCTCAATGATGTGTTGGTCAACTCCATGCCATTCTCATAGAGCAGACAGGATGCTGATAGCATGCCTGTATCTTATCGGCTTTTGTCATCTCCGTATATTTCGATGCAGTATGTGTACATCATTGATTATCAATAGTATAGCACTCTAAAAGATACAACCAGCAGGTTGGCAAGTATCTGAGAATGTGTAAGTTAGTGATTTTTAGCACCATTCTCGGCTTGTACCTCCATTTTAGAAAGTAAAAGTAAGTGTAATTTCTTGAATATCAAAATGTGCGGTACAAAAACTTGTGAAAAATGCCGATTTTTGATGAGAAAAGGTACAAAAATAGCTCTAACCCGAGGGCCACATTATGATTATTTTGCGAAGTACTCACTCTTCAACCAATAGACATAAATCGGATTCTGGAACGAGATTTCACCAGCCTTATTTTCTAATATATCATTCTTGATAAGAGCAACCTTTGAGCAGGATATTGAGGTCGTTGAAGAGATTTGATAGCGATGCATCACTTCAGTCGAACTGATGGCCTTTTCGCAGGCAATAAGAGCTTTGAGACAGTTCAATTGCTGTGTGGTCAGTGTTTCGGTGATTATCACAAACAACAGCCTTATGTGGCAGCGGTCGCTATTTTTAAGATTGCCTTAGTAGTAATATTCTGAATAGAAAAGGAAGTATTATTTCTTTTTCTGTTCAAATTATTGCTATATTTGCAGTATGGATAGAAAATTAACTGAAATAGGAACCATTCCAG
>CALULQ010000067.1 GCA_944321525.1 uncultured Paraprevotella sp. | reverse complement strand
GCCATCTGGCTCAGGGCGTGGCGGGCCGTGATGCTGACGGCATTCTCGGTGGGCGCCGCGTCATTAAAAAAAACAATCATCAGGTCGCCGGCCTTGTAGGCGGCTTCCGTGCTCTGGTCGGCGCTGACGTTGAAGGGCATGGCCTCCACGTCGGCGAGGGTGGCGGTGTAGGGGTAGTAGAGGTAGAAGTCGGCGTGCGTCTGGTCGTCCTGCCAATAGATGGGGGTGTCGGGCGTCCAGGTGCCGCTGTAGGTGAATCCCATGTTGTCCACGTGGTTGCCCGCGGCCAGCAAGGGCTTGGCCGAGCCGTCGCCGTTGCGGTTCACCACGAAGAGGCCGATTCTGTCTCCGGCCTCGAAAGCGTAGTCCGTGGCACGCTTGATGTCGTCTTCCATCACCGTGCTGATGCGGATGGGGATTTTTTCCGCCGGGGTCGTTGTTGGCGGCACTTGTGTCTCGGGCAGTGTGTCCTCGCCGGAACTGCAGGCGCAGAAAGCTGCTGCGGCGAAGCACCAAATCGGGAATTTCTTCATCATCTTCATCGTTTCTTAATTTTAAGGTTAGTACTTATTTTAATGGGTTCACGTTGCATCGTACAAGCAAGCAAAGCCGATGTTTCTGTTGCTCCCGCCGAGAGCATGAATGTATGGTAGTTTGATACCTACGCCACAAAGGTAATTAATAAAATATGTATAAATCAAGTCCATAATGGTTCATATCAGAAAAAAGTGGGTTTCGGCGCTTTTCCGGAGGGGGAATTTGCGGGTTTTCGGAGGAAAAGAAGGGAAAAATGGCAAGTCCGTCGAAAAAAAACGGACGCGAGGGGCGGCGGACGGGGCAGCGGCGGGAGGAATGGCGCACATTGCCGTGCGGAGTCCGTCGGCGTACTCTGCGGCAAGTACTCGAGTACTCTCCGCAGAGTACTCGACGACTTTGCGGAAAGCGCAATCCTGCGCTCCGCATGGCCGCCGTATGTTTTCAGGCCGTGGAGCATGTTTTGCCGGTGCGCTTTTTCCAACAAGTGCTTTTTCGGCATGCGAACCGGGTTTTCGTTTTCTTCCGTTCCTTTCGTTTTTCCGTTTCTCCCTTCCCTCGTTCGTCCCCCCGCCCGTTCCCTCGCATTTTCAATCCGGGGGCGCTTAAATATAATGATTTTCAATCCGTAAAATCCTTCTTTCTCTTTGTTAATCGACTGGCGTACTACTTGTTGTGGTCTGCAAGGCGGAATGCTTTTATTCGGATCACAGATCCTTATATTTGGCCGCGGCGGATTTCAAATCCGCCGAAACGGGGTTCTCTCGTTCGTCCCCTCATTCGTTCCCTCGGATTTTCAATCCGAGGGTGTTCAAGTATAAGGATTTTCAATCCGTAAATCCTTTCTTCCTCTTTGTTAATCGACTGGCGTACTATTTGTTGCGGTCTGCAAGGTGGAATGCTTTTATTCGGATGGCAGATCCTTATATTGGGCCGCGGCGGATTTCAAATCCGCCGAAACAAGTCCGCCGAAACGAATCTGCCGGAACGGTGTTTGTGGAATGGAAGGCGTGAACGGGACGCAATCTGTTCTAATGTCTTCCTGCCTGAATCCCAAGCGTCGGCCCGTTTATACCTTATTATATATAATAGCCCCGTTTCTGGAGCGGATTTCGGCAATTTTTTATGGGTTTGTGCTTTTGTCTCATGAAAAATAACTATTTTTGCAACCTTGAAACGAGACAAAACAGAAAAAGATGATAAAGATAACTTTTCCCGATGGCTCAGTGCGCGAGTATGAGGCTGGCGTGACGGGCCTGCAGATTGCAGAGAGTATTTCCCAGAAGTTGGCACAAGACGTGCTTGCATGCGGAGTGAACGGCGAGACGGTGGAACTGAACCGCCCCATAGAGAGCGATGCCGCCGTGGTGCTGTACAAGTGGGACGATGCCGAGGGCAAGCACGCTTTCTGGCACACGTCGGCCCACCTGATGGCCGAGGCCATGCAGGAACTCTATCCCGGCATCCAGTTCGGCATAGGTCCTGCCATTGAGAGCGGCTTCTACTACGACGTGATGCCGCCTGCCGGCACGGTGATCCGTGAGGGCGATTTCGCCGACATCGAGAAAAAGATGCTGGAACTGGCGCAGCGCAAGGAAGCCGTGGTGCGCGCCGACATCTCGAAGGCCGACGCCCTGAAGTTCTTCGGCGAACGGGGGCAGACCTACAAGAACGAGTTGATAGAGGACTTGGAAGACGGGCACATCTCGACTTATACCCAAGGCGCCTTCACCGACTTGTGCCGCGGGCCGCACCTGGTGAACACGGGCGTCATCAAGGCCGTGAAGGTGACGGCCGTGTCGTCAGCCTATTGGCGCGGCGACGAGAAACGCCCTCAGATGACCCGCGTCTATGCCATCTCGTTCCCCAAGAAGAAGATGCTCGACGAGTATCTCGCCCTGCTGGAGGAGGCCAAGAAGCGCGACCACCGCAAGATTGGAAAGGAAATGGAACTCTTCATGTTCTCCGAACGGGTGGGGAAGGGACTGCCCATCTGGCTGCCCAAAGGCACGGCATTGCGCCTGCGCCTAGAGGACTTCCTGAAGAAGATTCAGAAGCGTTACGGATATCAGCAGGTGATCACGCCGCACATCGGTGGGAAGAACCTTTACGTGACGTCCGGACACTATGCCCACTACGGCAAGGATTCGTTCCAGCCCATCCACACGCCCGAGGAAGGCGAGGAGTATATGCTGAAACCGATGAACTGTCCGCACCACTGCGAAATCTACGCTTGGAAGCCCCGTTCGTACAAGGACCTGCCCCTGCGCATCGCCGAGTTCGGAACGGTCTACCGCTATGAGCAGAGCGGCGAGCTGCACGGACTGACCCGCGTGCGCAGCTTCACGCAGGACGACGCGCACATCTTCTGCCGTCCGGACCAGGTGAAGGACGAGTTCATCCGCGTGATGGAAATCATCCAAATCATCTTCAGCGCCCTGAACTTCGAGAACTTCGAGGCGCAGATTTCCCTGCGCGACCCCAACGACAAGGAGAAATATATCGGTTCGGACGAGGTGTGGGCCGAGGCTGAAGAAGCCATCGTGGAGGCCTGCAAGGAGAAAGGACTGAAAGCCAAGGTGGAATACGGCGAGGCCGCCTTCTACGGGCCGAAGCTCGACTTCATGGTGAAAGACGCGCTGGGACGCCGCTGGCAGTTGGGCACGATTCAGGTGGACTACAACCTGCCCGAACGCTTCAAACTGGAATACACCGGCGAGGACAACCAGAAGCACCGTCCGGTGATGATCCACCGCGCCCCCTTCGGCTCCATGGAGCGCTTCTGCGCCGTGCTCATCGAGCACACCGCCGGCCACTTCCCCTTGTGGCTCACGCCCGACCAGGTGGCCATCCTGCCCATCTCGGAGAAATTCAACGACTACGCCAAGCGCCTCTGCGCCTACTTCGACGAGCAGGACGTGCGCGCCATCGTGGACGACCGCAACGAGAAAATCGGACGAAAGATCCGCGACAACGAACTCAAG
>CALULQ010000066.1 GCA_944321525.1 uncultured Paraprevotella sp. | reverse complement strand
CGTATAGGAGGCAGGAAGCAAGGATATTGGCAAATTATAGAATAAAGGATTATGGACGATTTGGAAGAATTTGAAAGCTGGCACGAGGATTTAATGGCATGGGAACGCTTTCAAGACGAACTTGAAAGAATAAAGGGAGAAAATACCTACGAAGACTTGCACGACTTTAAGGATAAAAGCTTATCTTTGCAGCAGGAAACCTCCACGCAATCTGACGCAGAACGCTGCAACAATCCGGTGGAGCAATAGTGGGAGATTACACTACTTGCCGATTCACAAATCAAAGATATTCATCCGTTTGAATGGATGTTCGACTCTTGGCAACGCCACCTGAAAATTAAAGAGTTGCAGCGATGTGGCTCTCTTTTTTGGGGAGTCTTTGACAGGCTCAAAAGTCCTCAAACATAGCGCACGGAGGCTTGCAGTTAAACCGAGAGTTAAACCACGTCTTCACCACATGATGTTCCCACAAGGAAGCACCACTTCCCCCAAACGAAGCATGGCATTGAAAAGGCTGATGCAATGATAGCTCGCGAGGGCGCGAAATGGGATGTCGGCCGGAATCAGGATACCACGGTCGAGCAGGAATTGCCTCTTCGTCCCTTCCAGCAAAGGACGGGCCGGAGTGAACCAATGCTCCCCGTCCCATAAGGCGATGTTCGTGAAAGACGTATCGGTCAACAAGCCACGACGCACTATCAACACCTCGTCCGCCTCCCCGCGCTGTCTCATGAGCATGTCAAACACCGTCCGGTCGGCATATTTATAACGATAGTCCACATCATCGGCTTCCAACAACTTCAATTTCCGCACAGAACGGACATGATACGGGAAATATTCCACGCCAAGAACCTGTTCGGCATACGTCACCCTGCAACGTATGCGGCCCGCCGCCTCTTTTGCGTCCACAAGGGAAGCAAGGTCCACTTCCGGTGCTCCGGGCCAGAATTGTTTCCGCGTGGCGTTCAGCCGCGCATTGTGGTACGCCACTCTCTGCGCCCTTCCGTTCTCCACACAGATGGTTTCAATAAATCGGCACATATATCTTACTTATCATCTCTTCGTATTCATCCCTCGCACGGCTTTGAAACGTGATGCCCCCGCCGCTTTTAAATATGAAACGGTCGCCGTCCTGTTCCAGGAAGCGAATCATCACGGCACTGTCCAACGTCTCGCCATCAAAATAGCCCATGACGCCCGTATAGAATCCGCGCTCATAGGTTTCAGCCTCACGGATAATTTCCACGGTTTTCCGTTTCGGCGCTCCCGATATGGAACCGGCGGGCAACATGCCAAACAACATGTCGCCCAAATGTTCCGCGTAGCCGGCTGGCAGACGGCCGCTTATCTCCGAACTCATCTGCAGCAAACGCCCCCGGTGGGTGGGCACTTCGTCCAGATACTGGTAGCGGTCCACCTCCACTCCACGGGCAAACCGGCTCAAGTCGTTCCGTATCAGGTCGGTTATCGTGGCGTGTTCCGCTGCCTCCTTCGGGTCGGCCAGCAATGTCTCAGCGGCATGGGGCACGTCGGCATCCGCCGTCCCTTTCATCGGATAAGAATAAATGCGGCCGTCACGGATACGGACAAATATTTCGGGTGAAAAGACCGTGAACCTCCCTTTCAGCCAAAGCCGGTAAGGCGCGCGGGCATGCTCGAACACCTGCAGCAGCGACAAGTCCGTGCGTACCGGAGTGGCGCAAGTCAGATTGGCGAGGAACGAGTTGCCGGCATAGATGTTCCGGCGGACGACATCAAACGACCGCCGGTAGGACTCATACGCTTGCGGGAAAACCTCCCACTCAAAATGTTCCGGCCGGGAAGTCTGCAATGCCGTGCACCCGTGCGCGACGGAAGGGAAGGCGAAGCGGATTTCGTCTTCAGGAAGCCTCGCCGGCTCTTCCACCACGCAACGCCGCGCTTCGAAGTCGGTCATAAAGAAAAACTTCCTCGCCTCCCGCCCATAACGGTTCATCCGTTCCCGGGCC
Organism: uncultured Paraprevotella sp.; assembly: GCA_944321525.1. Classification (GTDB taxonomy): domain Bacteria; phylum Bacteroidota; class Bacteroidia; order Bacteroidales; family Bacteroidaceae; genus Paraprevotella. The sequence continues at coordinate 2,301 of CALULQ010000066.1, read as the reverse complement.
TGGGCGGCTGTCAGATAACACAAACGGGTCTGCATACGAATTCAAGTGCGTTTATCTCTTTTGCCCTGCAAAGGTATACAAATAAATGCGTAACTTTGCCGCATGAAACTTCTCACCGGTACGGCATCATGACAAAAACGCTCTGCATTTTCCTGTTCGGCTGCCTGGCTGTCGCCGCGCTGCATGCCCAGAAAAGCCCCACGGCACAAGCCATGGAGCGGGCAGGATTCGTGGATGTCCGCGACGTGGACTCCACCATTCAGGTCAGCCTGATGTACTCTCGGGCCGACAACTTCACGGGACAGGTGCTCTACACCGACCTGCGCGAAGCCTACCTCCACCCCAAGGCCGCGCACGCACTGGCCAAAGCACAAAAAATACTGAAATCCAAACATCCGGAACTCAGCCTGAAAGTGTACGACGCCGCCCGCCCGATGCACATACAGCAAAAGATGTGGGACGTGGTGGCGGGTACTCCCAAAAACATCTACGTCAGCAACCCCAAGAACGGCGGCGGGTTGCACAACTATGGCATGGCTGTGGACGTCACCCTCTGCGATGCTAAGGGCGACACGCTACCCATGGGCACGCATATCGACTACCTGGGGCGGCGGGCCCATATCGACGCAGAAACCGACATGGCGGAACGCGGACTCATGACCCGACAAGAACTGCAAAACCGACAACTGCTGCGCTCCGTCATGCGGCAGGCCGGATTCAAGGCCCTGCGCACGGAGTGGTGGCACTTCAACTTCATCTCGCGCGCCCAAGCAAAGGCGCACTATCAACCCATCCCCTGACCCTCCCCGACATGCTGAACGAAGAAACCCTACACTTCATCCAAACGCACCGGCAAGACGACACGCGGCTGCTGGCCCTGAAGCCCGCGCCGCCGGGCGTGGACCTGCGCGCAGCCTTGCAACAAATCGAAGGCCGCCAAGCTGCCGGGCGGAAACTGCCTTCATGGGCGGAGCGCGAAGGACTGCTTTTCCCGCCCCGGCTTGCCATGGAACAATGCTCGTCGGAACAGACGGCACGCTACAAACAAGACGTCGTGCGGAGGTGGCTCGCATCGTGCGGTTCGTCCGCCCCCGTACTGACGGACCTCACCGGCGGTTTCGGCATCGATTTCAGCTTCCTCGCCCCACTGTTCCACCGCGCCGTCTACATGGAACGGCAACCTGAACTGTGCCGCATCGCCACACACAACTTCCGGGTGTTGGGGCTGTCGCAGGCCGAAGTGCGCGAAACCGACTCCGCCCAAGCGCCGAAATGCTGGCCCGAATCCGACTGCTGCTTCGTCGACCCCGCACGGCGCGACGCCTCGGGACGCAAGACCGTGGCCATCGGCGACTGCGAGCCGGACCTCGACGCCTTGCAAGAGGCCATCCGCCGCCGGTCGCGCTTCTGCCTTGTCAAGCTCTCGCCCATGCTGGACATCGGCGAGGCCTTGCGCGCGCTGCCCCACACGGCAGAGGTGCATGCCGTCAGCGTGCAAGGCGAATGCAAGGAACTGCTGCTCGTCATGACCCGCACCACACCGGAACACGTCGCGTTCCACTGCGTCAACCTCGACTCCGGGCAACCGGAATTCTGCTTCACGCCGGCCGAAGAAGAGCAAGCCGCGTGCAGTTGGGCCGAAACGCCCGGCCGTTTCCTCTACGAGCCCAACGCCTCGCTGATGAAATGCCAACCCTTCCGTTGCCTTGCGGCCCGCTACGGATTGCGCAAGTTTCACCCCAACTCTCACCTCTACACCGCGGACGAATGGCGGGAACACTTCCCGGGGCGCACGTTCGTCGTGGAAGCAGCCTGCGGCTTCGGCAAAAGGGAACTGCGGGACATGCTAAAAGACCTGCGGCAGGCCAACCTGACCGTGCGCAACTTCCCCGCCACCGTGGCCTCCCTGCGCCAACGTCTCAAACTGAAGGAAGGCGGCGACACTTATCTGTTCGCCACCACGACAGCCGACGGGCGCCACGTCTTGCTGCGCTGCCATAAGTACGAATCTTAACAACAAGAAAACTTCGCCTCCACTGGTTGCCGAACGAAGAGACGCACGGGCACGCACAGCCTTGCCCGGAGCACGGCAGCGCCATGCGCAGTCCGTCAGCGTACTTTGCGGAGAGTACTCGAGTACTTGCCGCAGAGTACAACTCCGGACTCCGCATCCTTTTCCCCTCTCTTCCGGCCAACCACCGACCTTTCTCCCGATGCGCTTTGCCCCGACATCCCAACCGGCCATAAAATTTGTAAAAACGTGACACTTTCCCGTTTTTTTCTTAATTTTGCATCTAAGAA
>CALULQ010000065.1 GCA_944321525.1 uncultured Paraprevotella sp. | reverse complement strand
CCTGCGGAAATAGCTCAGTTGGTAGAGCACGACCTTGCCAAGGTCGGGGTCGCGAGTTCGAGTCTCGTTTTCCGCTCTCAAAGGTGCGTTAGTTCAGCTGGTTAGAATACATGCCTGTCACGCATGGGGTCACGGGTTCGAGTCCCGTACGCACCGCTGATAAAATAAGCAAATCTAAAACAATATCCTCAAAGTCAGCAACTTTGATGATATTTCTTTGTATACCACGACAGATGAATACCCTGTTGGAAGTCGGGAAGTAGACTCCTCCATCCCATCCAAAGACGAAAAGGAAAACGAGCGAACACACATAACGCAATATCCGTGAATATGTTTGGTTTTCTTGCCGGAAAGCCTTACCTTTGCAGAAAGGTATCATAATGTAGCGTATCATGGCAATAGAAATCAAGCCCATCCCGGTGCTTCGCGGCAAGGCTGCGGCACGTTTCGTGGAGGAAGCGGACCGCAACGGCAAGGAACGGCGCGGCTCCATAGACTTCACGAAGCAAGTGGCGAAGATGCGGGCTATCCTGAAGCGTTCCAAACTCTATCAGGAGGATCTTTGCCCGGCGAAAGCCTTCGGGCATGAAAAATGAAATATGTTTGAATCTCATTCGGTCATGAATCATCGGAAAGTCATCATCCGGCCGGGCACACCGGACGATGCCCCCATCATCGCCGCAGCCCTGACCATGGCGCTCGGCGAGGAATCGATGCGGATGTATTGCGGCGAGCATTATGCGGAAGTGCTCGAGGAAGTGGTGCGAAGGGAGGACACGCAATACAGTTACCGCAACGCGCTGGTGGCCGAAGCGGACGGGACTCCCGCCGGCGCCATCGTGGGCTACGACGGCGCAAGGCTATACGAACTGCGCCGCCCGACCCTACGCCTGATAAGTGAACGCACCCGTCAGAATTTCGACAACGTGCAGGACGAGACGGGGCCCGACGAATACTATCTGGACTCGCTGGGCGTGTTGCCCGCATACCGTGGCGCCGGCATCGGCGGAAAGCTGCTCGCCGCCCTTCGCGACAAGGCCTTTGCCGAAGGCCACCAAAAGGCCGGCCTGCTCGTCGACGTCGAGAATCCCGAGGCGGAACGCCTCTACCGTTCCCTCGGATTCGAGCGCGTGGAAGCCCGCGAACTGTTCGGCCACAGGATGTGGCACATGCAGGCCCGCAACCCTTAGGACAAAGCCCTCTTCAACGCCCTGAGCGTGACAGCAATGTCGCCCTCCAACCCGACCGACTTGTGGGCTATTCCGGCGGGAATGTAGAGTTCATGTGCCAAGTTCAACGTGATGTATGTGGCATACGGCTCGCAAGCGGCCAACTGCATCAACGGTCGCTTTATCAATCGGTTGCGGCTGCCAATGCCCATTTCCAGAATGGCGAGCCGCCGGCCGCGATAGCGGTCGAGAAAGGCATTCGCGTCCCGGCTCTTGTCCGCCACGGGCGTGCCCAAGAGCATGTTCTCAAAAGTTCCTTCTATCTCAAACACTTTTTCGGGCGCAAATCCCGACAATTCCAGATGAGTGTCGGCATTGGACGTCAGGATGAAATAATCCTTCCCTCCCACGATGGCCAACAAATCCTTCATCACTGGCGAAGAGCGGTAATCAGCCACCCAATACTGCTGCAAGCGGCGCAGGAACTCCCTGCGGTCGTCCTCGTGGGGATAGCGGAAGAAACAACCTTCCAGCACATTCCGTATGCCGAAACGCTGCCAATAGTCGCCAAACTGCCGGTGGAACATTTCATTATGCGCAAAGATGTGGTACCCCTCGGCGATGGACAGTCCGTTGCTGGCTCCTATCAGTATTGCATCGGCACGGGCGATGGCCGTTGCAGCTTTTCCTATGGCATCCATGTTCAATACACTCTCGAGGGGTTGAACAAATCCCGTCCATCGAAGGGCTTCACCTCCGCCGTGGACTTTCCGAGCAGTTGTCTCAGCGTGACGGCGATGTCGTCGCCAATGGCCAGGCTGCGACCGGCAATCTCCTCCGGCACAAAGGCATGCTGCGGGTTGACCGTGGCATAAAAAGCGTGCGGCCACTGGTAGACCATATTCATGAACGGCTCCTTGATGAACATCGGGGTCATCATCCCAACGCCCAGTTCGAGGAACAGCACCTTGCCCTGCCGATGCTTTTCGAGGAAGTCGCGATAGCGTTTCATCTCGCGATGGTAGAACTTGCCTTGCAGGAAGACGTGCGACCGCACCCATGGTTCCATCGGCGCCCCGCAATGCGGACAGCGGGGAATGAGCTTCTCGGGCAAGGCATCGCCACAGATGGCGTCGCACAGCCACATCACCTCATCGTGATTGTCGTAGATGCCGTCGTGGCAGGGCAGGCTGCACTGCCAATAGCGCCAGTCGCCTTGGATGCGTGTGATGTTCCTGGTGGGGAAAACACGGAAGAACTGCGCGTCCTGATTGGTGGTCACCACGTAGTAATTCCTATCCTCCAGCAGTTCCGCCAGATCGCGGTACGTGCCGCCCGTTCCGCATTCATAAATATAACGTGTAGTGCGCAGGATGACAGCCCAACGCTCGCCCGCCGTCAGTCGCCGGTCGTAAAACGCATCGAACATACTGTGTATGCCGTATTTCCGAGCCAGGCCACCGGCCAGCCGACGGTACACCTCATCATCCTTATAATAGAACACAAAGCCCGACGCGGCGGACATCCCCGATGCTCCGCCCACTACAATGGCATCCGCCTCGCTTATCTTTTCCCTCAACAACTGAATTTTTTCTGCTGAAACCATCTCTGAAAATCTCCGTTTTTATTCGAGGACAAAGGTAAGCCCATGGACCTGCACGGCAACTACCAATACTTCGTCCAATGCTACCATTTTGATAACAGCCCCCCAAAAAGGAGAAAGCCCATCAGCGGCCTACCCCTCTCCCCTGTTCATCTCCTCCAGGAACTCGCCGATGGTCTGACCCGTCATTTGTTTGAAAAAACGCATAAGGTGGTTCGGCTCGGAAAAATGAAGGCGGAAAGCGATTTCTTTCACCGACAAGCCGGTGAAGAGCAAGTCGTCCTTCACCTCCTGCAGAAGACGCTGCTTGAGCAGGCGCACCGCCGAGAGGCCGAACTCGCGCACGACGGCCTTGTTGAGCGACACGCGGCTGATGCCCATCATCCCGGCATAGTCCGCCACCCGCGTCTTGTCGCAGATGTTTTTCTCCAACAGCTGCTTGTATTGGTAAGCATAATTGTTCAGCGGCAGAGCGAAGGGCAGGCGAAAAAGCCCGGCATATTTCCGATTGAGCAACAGGAGGAACTGGTAGAGATAGGCCACAATCAGATGATAGCTGTCGGCAACCGGCTCACGGAGCTCCTCCTTCATGCGCCGCAACAAGCCGAGCAAGGGACGTGCCTCTTCGTCTCCCAAGTCGAACCACGTGGGATAAGCATGCTGGTAACAATACAGCAAGCGGTACATGAAATATTTGTCCGAAAGAAACTTGTTCACAAACTCTTCTTGGAACACTAAGAAGGTATAATCCAGCTTTTCCAAGGCCACATGCCACTCCTGCAGCTGGAATGGCGAGATGACAAGCACCATGCCGGGATGCAGTTCTACCCTCTCGCCCGCCAGGAACAAATGGCCCTCGGCACGCCGGAAGAAGTAGAACTCGAAAAAATCCGTCTTGTAGCGTTTGTCCGTGTCGAACCATCCCCGCTTCTCCGTGCTCTCCGCCGTGTTGAGCAGAAAGTCCACCCCACACGAGCTTTTGGAATACCTCAACAGAGAAATCTGCTCTGCCGTCTTACCAGGATAGATGCCGAATGAGTCTTTTCGAGTCATAAACAGGATATTTGGCCATAAAGGTAGCTCCCTTTTTACAGAAATGGAATCCTTTTCCTGAAAAAAAATCGGTTCAGATGCCTTGCATCACTTTCTTGAAGTTTTCGAATGAGGTCTCAAGCCACCCCAATTGAAACGGACTGAGCGACAAGGAGAACGTGCCTTTCACCTGCGGCAGGTCGAAATAGACTTTGGCTACGCTGGCCAGATTGAACGAAAGAGCATCTCCCCGTTTCATTAACACGCGGCAACAACGCGCCAACAAGTCGCGGTCGTGCTCCACTTGCCGCATGGACTGGAACAGCAGGTAGGCGCATGCCGTTCCCTGGCCGTGCAAGAGAAATTCCATACGACCTCGCCCGCTGTCCACCTGCAGGCAGTTGAACATGTAGTCCAGTTCTTCCACCTCCTCGCCGAAAATGGCGAGCATGGCGCGCACGAACTTGGCGCGGTCCACCTCCGTTCCTTGTCCGTTCAGGAAACCGGCCACCAGGAGGAAGCCCCCGTGGCGCAACGTGAAGCCCGCCACCTGCTTGCGCAACGCGGCAGCCTTGAGCATCGTGCCCAAAAAGGCCTTGGAGTGGCAGGCCAGCAACGCATGGAAGGCGCCCCAAAAGACATGCGCCTCCACGCGGGGCATCAGGCGCTCGCCCAAGATGTTCCCCGCCATGCGGAAGTCCTTGTTCGACAGCCCGTCCAAATAGGCTGCCAGCCCCTGCCAATCCATCGCTTCGAAATATGCCGCAAGGCGGGCCTCCATTGCCGGATGGTAATACTTGCTTTCTCCCATACTGCTTGAAAATAAAAAAGGCGAAACCACGCGTGTTTCGCCTTTCATTCTTTTTTTCGAGCCTCTTGTCGGATTCGAACCAACGACCCCGAGATTACAAATCACGTGCTCTGGCCAACTGAGCT
>CALULQ010000064.1 GCA_944321525.1 uncultured Paraprevotella sp. | reverse complement strand
GGCCCCTGGGCGACACGCCTGTCGCGCTTGCCGCCCCAAAGCAGGCGTTCAAGGTAGGCAATGCGCTCGGCCATGCGACGGACTTGAGCCTGGAGTTCTTCGTATGTTGGTCGTCTTTCCACACCATAAAAGGCGCTTATAGTATAACGTGTAACCGCCACGTTCCCAATGGAGAAGTTTCAGCACCGTGCGGCTGCGGTTGAAAAACACATACACGTCACCATTCAACGGGCCCAAATGGCAGGAACGGATAGCGCCGCACAGGCTATCCACTCCCTTGCGTAAATCCATAGGATTACGACTCATCACGAAGCGGTTGTTCTCATTCAAATTGAACATGTCTTTTTTTGAGCAAAGTTCAGATTTTAAACCGAACGAAAAAACACGCCGAGTTTCGGATGGAGACGTAAGCAAATACGGTCATTTGGCTCACTTATCGCGGTCAAGTGGACGAACCGCCTAAACGCAACTCAGGCTGTAATATACCGCTAATGCAGTGAATTACAGCCTGATATTATGATTTAGAAATGTTTAGCCTGAGGGCTTCCAATCTTAGAGAGCATCCTCTACCGCACCTTGCGCCGCAGCCAAACGTGCGATGGGCACTCTGAAAGGTGAGCAAGAAGCATAGTTCATGCCAATCTTGGCGCAGAACTTCACGGATGAAGGCTCACCTCCATGCTCTCCGCAAATACCGGTGCGCAAATTGGGACGTACACTGCGGCCCTTTTCCACCGCCATCTTGATGAGTTGGCCCACACCGTTCTGATCGAGCACCTGGAACGGATCCACCTTCAAAATCTTCTTCTCGAGGTAAACCGGCAAGAAGCTGGCGATGTCATCGCGGGAGTAACCAAACGTCATCTGGGTCAGGTCGTTTGTGCCGAAGGAGAAATATTCTGCTTCTGAAGCAATACGGTCGGCGGTCAAAGCTGCGCGCGGAGTTTCAATCATTGTACCGATTTCAAACGGCACTTCGATGCCTTCTTCCGCAAAGACTTCCTTGGCCGTAGCCAAAATCACTTCTTTCTGCTGTTTGAGCTCATACAAGATGCCAACGAGGGGCACCATGATTTCCGGCATCGGGTTCTTGCCCTCCTTCTTCAGCTCGCAAGCCGCGCTCAAGATGGCGCGCGTTTGCATGGCCGTGATTTCTGGGAAAGTGATGCCCAAACGGCAACCGCGATGTCCCAGCATCGGATTGTTCTCCGCCAGGCTTTCCACGCGTTTTTGAATTTCGCTCACGCTGACGCCCATTTCTTCTGCCATCTTTTGTTGTCCTTGCAAATCATGCGGAACGAACTCGTGGAGTGGCGGGTCGAGCAAGCGGATGTTCACCGGACAGCCGTCCATTGCCTCCAAAATACCCTTGAAGTCGCTCTTCTGGTAGGGCAGCAATTTCTCCAAAGCCTTTTTGCGGCCCTCCACCGTATTGGCCAAGATCATCTCTCGCATGGCCACAATCTTCTGGTCTTCGAAGAACATGTGCTCCGTACGGGTCAGACCAATACCTTTGGCACCGAAAGCGCGTGCCACCTGAGCGTCGTGCGGAGTGTCGGCATTTGTACGCACCTGAAGCTTAGTGTACTTGTCGCACAAGTCCATCAGGGCCTTGAAATCTCCAGAAAGTTCTGCTGCCTTAGTCGGAATTTCCCCGGCATACACTTGCCCGGTGGAACCATTCAGAGAAATGAAGTCGCCTTCCTTATATACTACGCCTTCGATTTCAACCGTCTTGTTCTTATAACTTACGTTGATGGCTCCGGCGCCGGATACACAACATTTTCCCATACCGCGGGCAACCACAGCCGCATGAGAAGTCATACCGCCACGAGCCGTGAGAATGCCTTCTGCGGCAGACATACCGGCGAGGTCTTCGGGTGAGGTTTCGATACGCACCATGACTACACGGTGGCCGTCTTCACGCCATTTCTGCGCATCGTCGGCGTGGAACACAATCTGTCCGCAGGCTGCACCCGGAGAAGCGGGCAAACCTTGCGTGATGACTTTGGCCTTCTTCAAAGCGTCTTTGTCGAATACGGGATGGAGCAGTTCGTCCAGTTTCTGAGGTTCGCAGCGCAACAAGGCTGTCTTTTCGTCGATCAATCCTTCGCGCAACAAATCCATGGCAATCTTAACCATGGCCGTTCCCGTGCGCTTTCCGTTACGGGTCTGCAAGAACCACAATTTACCTTCTTGCACCGTGAACTCCATGTCCTGCATGTCGTGGTAGTGATTCTCCAATTTAGTTTGGATCGCATCCAGTTCTTTATAGATTTCAGGCATGGCTTCCTCCATGGAAGGATATTTGCTGGCGCGCTCTTCTTCGGAAATTCCCTGCAAGGCGGCCCAACGGCGAGAACCTTCTTTCGTGATCTGTTGCGGAGTACGTATACCGGCCACCACGTCTTCGCCTTGTGCGTTCACCAAGTATTCACCATTGAAGATGTTTTCGCCCGTAGCGGCATCGCGGCTGAAGCAAACACCGGTGGCAGAAGTGTCACCCATGTTTCCAAACACCATGGCCATGACAGACACAGCCGTTCCCCATTCGTCAGGTATGCCTTCCATCTTGCGGTAGAGAATGGCGCGTTCGTTCATCCAGCTGCGGAAAACGGCGCAGATGGCTCCCCACAATTGTTCCATCGGATCGGTGGGGAAGTCCTTGCCCGTCTGTTCCTTGATGGCTTTCTTGAAGCGTTCCACCAAATCCTTCAGTTCTTCCACCGACAAATCCTTGTCCAGTTTGATACCACGGATGGCTTTCACTTCTTCTATAATAGCTTCGAACGGGTCGATATCTTCCTTGTTCACCGGTTTCATGCCCAGCACCACGTCACCGTACATCTGCACGAAACGGCGATAGGAGTCGTACACGAAATGCGGATTGCCGGTCTTCTTCACCATACCCTCGGCCACTTCATCATTCAGGCCCAAGTTGAGGATTGTGTCCATCATGCCCGGCATGGAAGCGCGGGCTCCCGAGCGGACAGACACCAAGAGCGGGTTCTCCACGCTTCCGAACTTGCTGTTCATCAGCGTCTCGATGTGAGCCACAGCCGCGTTAACCTCATCCTGCAAGAGCTCCGTGATTTTCTCTTGGCCCACCTCATAGTATTCGTTACATACGTCCGTAGCGATGGTAAAGCCCGGAGGCACGGGAATGCCTATAAGGTTCATCTCTGCGAGATTGGCGCCTTTGCCACCCAATTTCTCTCTCATCTGGGCATTGCCTTCGGCCTGCCCGTTTCCAAAAGTATAAACTCTTTTTTCACTCATTTTTCAAAGTTACCTTTTTAGTTAGTTAACAAAATGAATTTGTGCAAAACTACGCAAAAAAAATGGGTTGCAAAAGGAAAAGAGCGAAAAAAATGCAAAAAAAGTGCTACTTTTGCCGCGGATATTAAAATTGAATTGCAAAATAAGACACTGGATATGGCCCGCAAGAGAAAAGAATGCCCTATTTTAGAGAATATTACCATAACAGATGTGGCTGCCGAAGGCAAGGCTTTGGCGCGAGTGGACGACATGGTCGTGTTTGTGCCCTTTGTGGTGCCGGGCGACGTGGTGGACTTGAAAGTTCTGAAGAAGAAGCACAGCTATTGCGAAGCTGTGGCGGTGAAATTCCACGAGTATTCCCCCTTGCGCTCCGCGCCTTTCTGTCCTCATTTCGGCGTATGCGGAGGATGCAAATGGCAATGCCTGCCTTATGAAGAGCAACTCAAATACAAGCAAAAGCAGGTGTTGGACACTTTGACCAGAATTGGCAAGGTGCAGCTCGACGGGGTTTTACCCATCTTGGGGTCAAAAAAGACTGAGGAATACAGGAACAAGCTGGAGTTCGGCTTCTCGAACAAACGATGGCTCACGCCCGAAGAAATCGCGGCAGGCGACACTTATGCGCAGACCGGAGCCGTGGGATTCCACACGTCCGGCTCGTTCGACAAGATATTGCCCATCGAACAATGCCGCCTGATGGATGATGTGAACAACCGTATCCGCAATGCCATCCGCGACTATGCCTATGCCCACCAGCTCGCTTTCCACGACCAGCGGGAACATGCGGGACTGCTGCGCAACATGATGATACGCACCTCCAATACGGGCGGCCTCATGCTGCTTATGCAATTCTGCATCACCAATGCCGAGGAACAGCGGCAAGCCGAGCAACTGATGTCGCATTTGGGTGAGACTTTCCCGGAAATCACCTCCTTGTTATATGTGAACAACCAGAAGTTCAATGACACAATTGGCGATTTGGACGTAGTGCCCTTCAAGGGCGAAGACCACATCTTCCTGCAGATGGAGAACCTGAAATTCAAGGTCGGGCCAAAGAGCTTCTATCAGACCAACACGGAACAGGCTTTTGAATTATATAAGGTGGCGCGCGAGTTTGCCGGACTGACAGGAGAAGAACTCGTCTACGACCTTTACACCGGAACCGGCACGATTGCCAACTTCGTGGCCGCACGGGCGCGCAAGGTCATCGGCATCGAATACGTGCCCGAAGCCATCGAGGACGCGAAGGTCAATTCGCAAATCAACGGCATTCACAACACCCTCTTCTTCGCGGGAGACATGAAGGACATCTTGAACAAAGACTTCATTTCCGCTCACGGCCAGCCGGATGTAATCATTACCGACCCCCCAAGAGCCGGCATGCACAAGGACGTGGTGGACACCATCCTGGCGGCAGCGCCCCGACGCATTGTCTACGTGAGTTGCAATCCGGCCACGCAGGCCCGCGACTTGGCACTGATGGACGAGGAGTACAGAGTGGCCGCTGTCCGGCCCGTAGACATGTTTCCCCACACGCAACATGTGGAGAATGTTGTTCTGCTGTTAAGAAGAGACGCTTAGACCTACTGACCGTTTTCCCATCAAGGGTGGGGGAATGGAGGTTCAGTAGGAATTCAACGGGGACCTGCAACAACGCAGATCGGAAGAGCACACGTCTGAACTCCA
>CALULQ010000063.1 GCA_944321525.1 uncultured Paraprevotella sp. | reverse complement strand
ACTTCTCGGTTCCAGTCTTCCAAAAGGCGCGTGTCGCCGCCCAGCGTCGTCTTCAGACCTGTATCCAACACGTCCAGCATAGGCTTGTCGTATTCATCTATCAAAACCACGCAACGGCGGCCATGGCGCCGGTGGGCCTGGGACAAGACATGTGCGAAACGATCGCCAATGGTAACCATTCTGTCGTCCTTCCCGTATTCCCCTTCCCACACAGATATGCGCGTTTCCAATTTCTGTTCCAAAGTGCCGGACAGGGTGAAATTATCCCCATTGAAGTCTATATGGAACACCGGATATTCCGCCCACTCCGTCTCCAGCCGTTCCATCGCCAGACCCTTGAACAAATCCTTCCGCCCCTCGAAATAGCATTTCAGGGTGGAGACCAGCAGGCTCTTCCCGAAGCGGCGAGGACGACTCAGAAAATATATCTTGCCGTTCTTGACCAGATTGTAGACCAACGCCGTCTTGTCGACATAAACGTAACCATCCTCTATCAACTGGTTGAAACTCTGGATTCCTATCGGATATTTCATCATGGCGAATTGATTTTGACTCCTACAAAGAAACTAATTTATTTCGGAACAGGCAAGTTTTCGGGCCGCTTCATCCGGTTGGCCGGCGGATATTTTCCTGAGAACAGAACAACATGTAGAAGGAAGCGACTTTTTACGGACAAAAAGAACGGCAATGAGGTTCACTCGTCCCGGCGGATTGAGCCATACCGGCGTTTGCACGTCCAGACAAACAGGGACTGCGAACATCCCCAACGCGATGAAACATCGCCCTCGTCTCCGGCCGCCGCGTTGCGGAGTGCAGAATTGTACTTTCCGCAAAGTACTCGAGTACTTGCCGCAGAGTACGCTGTCGGCCTGCGCACGGCGCTGCGGCGCAATGAGGCTTGCCCTGGACTTGAATCCGCCACCATGGAGCCGGACATGCCCCTACGCCCCGCCGTTTCTTAAATTATATTAGAAAAGCACCGGAATATGGAAAATATTCCTTATCTTTGAATCAAAAGGAGACAACGAGATGCATCAAATCAAAACATACGTGCTCACGGCCTTATGTGCTTGTGCTTTAGGAATGCCGGCGCAGGCCCAACAGCCCCCCGCGGGCAAACCTACGGCCATAGACTACATGAACCATTACCAGTTCGACCAGGCGGAAGAACTCATCAACGACAACATCAAACGGCTGAAACGCCGACGCCAGCCCACCACCGCCGAAGAAGAACAGTTGCAGGAAGTGCAGAAAATGCGTTCGATGATGAGAGCCACGGAACGGCTCACCGTCATTGACAGCATCGTGGTGGACAAAAAGACGTTTCTGAACAGCATCAAGCTGAGCGAAGAGAGCGGCACCCTGCACACCTGCGCCGAGCTCTTCCACCAAACGGATTCCGACCAGTGCACGGCCTACGTCTCTGAATTGGGCAACAAAACTTACTTCGCCCAACGCGACGAAAGCAAAAAACTGCGGCTCTACACCAGCGACCTCGTGGGCGGCGAATGGAGCCAAACACGAAAAATCAGCGAACTGGAAGGCGACGAGGCGCAGAACTATCCCTTCATGATGTCCGACGGCGTGACGCTCTATTATGCCGCCAAAGGCAGCGAGAGCATCGGGGGATACGACATCTTCGTAACCCGTTACGACATGGACGAGAACAAATTCCTCTATCCCGAGAACCTCGGCATGCCCTACAACTCACCGGCCAACGACTACATGCTGGCCATTGACGAGTTCAACGGCTTGGGATGGTTTGCCTCCGACCGCAACCAACCGGAAGGCAAAGTGTGCATCTACGTGTTCATACCCAACGACATCCGCAAGGTGTACGACACGAACATCTATCCGCCCGAGGACTTGGCGCCGTTGGCCCTGCTCACCCGCATCGCGGACACGTGGGGCGACCAAGGGGCCGTGAAGGAAGCACGCCAACGGCTGCAAGCCGTGCTGACCGCGCCCAAAGAGGTCGCAAAGAAAAAAGACTTCGAATTCGTCATCGACGACAAAAACACGTATACGCTCCTGACGGACTTCCAATCGAAGGAGGCGCGCGACCGCATGGCCGCCTGGATAAAGAACCGGCAAACCATGCAGCAGAACCAACAGCAACTGCAGGCCTTGCGCGACCGCTACGCCGCATCGAACGACGGGCAGCGACAGGCCCTCGCCCCGCAAATCCGGCAAATAGAAGCGCAATGCGAAAAAGACCTGGCAGCGATGAAAGCGGAAGAAAAAGCCATACGAAACCTGGAAATCGCCTCCCGCTCCAAAAACTGAGAACCGCCACGGAACAAATGACCCAAAAGCCATGCTTATGAAAAAATATTTTGCCCCATCGGAACTGATCATCAATGATGATGGTAGCGTGTTCCACCTGCACGTGAAGCCGGAACAACTGGCCAACAAAATCATCCTCGTGGGCGATCCGGGGCGCGTGCCCACGGTGGCCGCACACTTCGACCGGCAAGAATGCGACATCCAAAGCCGCGAGTTCAGAACCATCACCGGAACTTATCGGGGAAAACGGCTGACTGTGGTGTCCACCGGAATCGGGTGCGACAACATTGACATCGTGATGAACGAACTGGACGCGCTGGCCAACATCGACTTTGGCACGCGCACGGAAAAAGACGCGCTGCGCGCCTTGGAAATCGTACGTATCGGCACATGTGGAGGGCTTCAACCCTACACGCCGGTGGGCACCTTCATCTGCTCGGTGAAATCCATCGGGTTTGACGGGCTGCTGAACTTCTACGAAGGGAGGAACGCCGTGTGCGACCTGCCGCTGGAACGCGCCTTGCTGAACCATCTGGGCTGGACGGGCAACTTGTGCGCCCCTGCCCCCTACGTGGTGGACGCCGACACGGAGTTGGTGGAGCGCATCGCCGGAGAGGACATGGTGCGCGGCCTGACGGTGGCCTGCGGCGGATTCTTCGGTCCGCAAGGCCGGCAGCTCCGCGTGCCGCTCGCCGACCCACGCCAGAACGAGAAAATCGAAAGTTTCGACTACAACGGGCTGCGCATAACGAACTTCGAGATGGAAAGTTCCGCCCTGGCCGGACTCGCCCGGCTGATGGGCCACCGGGCCACCACATGCTGCATGGTGATTGCCAACCGTGTGGCCGGAGAAGCCGATCCGAGCTACAAGAACCGGATTGACGACCTGATTCAATTGGTGCTCGACCGAATCTAACCCTATTTGCAGAACGAATCATGGAACCCCATTTCTATTCCACTACGGACAAAGACAAAAAAGCGCGCTACGAGGAATTCCTCACACAATATGCCGGACTCATTGAAAACGAACGGGACGAAACCAGCGTGATGGCCAACACGGCCGCCGCACTGAGAGAAGCTTTCGGATTCTTCTGGGTGGGCTTCTACCGAGTGACGTCGGCCGAGGAACTTGCCTTGGGGCCCTTCCAAGGCGATGTGGCCTGCTACCGCATCCGGAAAGGGCGAGGCGTATGCGGCACGGCGTGGGCGGAAGGGCGCACGCTGGTGGTAGCGGACGTCGACGCATTCCCCGGCCACATCGCCTGCAGCAGCCTGTCGCGCTCGGAAATCGTCGTTCCTATTATATATAATAAGGAAATAAAAGGCGTGCTGGACATAGACAGCGACCAACCCGCCGATTTTGACGACACCGACCGCGAAGGATTAGAAAACATCATGCGCCTTATGGCTGAAACGCTCTATTCATAGCCCCGCACACAAACACAAAAAACATGTACAAACAAGACACCATCTGCGCCATCGCCACCGCACCGGGCGGAGCCATCGGCATCATCCGCATCTCCGGCCCTGAAGCCATCTGTGCCACCGAACGCATCTTCGTCCCCGCGGCTCCCACCTCCGCCCCATTGTCGGCACGGGATGCCTACACCCTTGCTTACGGGCGCATCCTTAACGACGGAGGAGAGCCCGTGGACGAAGTGTTGGTCAGCATTTTCAAAGCCCCGCATTCTTATACGGGAGAAGACAGCGTGGAAATTTCCTGCCACGGCTCGTCCTACATTCTGCAGCAAGTCATGCAACTGCTCGTCCGGCAAGGTTGCAGGACCGCCGGTCCCGGAGAATTCACACAACGGGCCTTTCTGAACGGCAAAATGGACCTCAGCCAGGCCGAAGCCGTAGCCGACCTGATTGCCTCCTCGTCGGCCGCCACCCACCGCATGGCCATGAACCAGATGCGGGGCGGATTCAGCCGCGAACTGTCGGCCCTGCGCGACAAACTGCTCCACCTGACATCCTTAATGGAATTGGAACTGGACTTCAGCGACCACGAGGAACTGGAATTCGCCGACCGGAGCGAATTATCGGCCATCACAGAAGAAATTGAACATGTCATCAACCGGCTGGTCCAATCCTTCAGCGTTGGCAACGCGCTCAAAAACGGCATTCCCGTGGCCATCGTAGGAGAAACCAATGCGGGAAAATCCACCCTGCTCAACACGTTGCTCAACGAAGACAAAGCCATCGTCAGCGACATTCACGGCACGACCCGCGATGTTATCGAAGACACCGTGAACCTGCAAGGCATCACCTTCCGCTTCATCGACACCGCCGGCATCCGCGATACCCACGACACCATAGAAAGCATGGGCATCGCACGAAGCTTCCAGAAAATGGAGCAAGCCAACATCATCCTGTGGGTGGTGGACAGCACACAGAGCCAGACCCAAATGGAAGCCCTCTCCCATCGCATCTTCCCACTCTGTCAGGAGAAGCGTCTGATCATCCTGCTCAACAAAGCTGACCGTACCCCCGATGCGGCACTCCCCCACACTATAATCCTCCCACCCCACACGATCGTGCTCCCCATTTCGGCCAAAGAAAAAACAGGCATCACTCGCCTCCAATCCTTGCTGGTAGAAGCAGCCGCCCTGCCGGAAATCAACACGGGCGACGTCGTCGTCACCAACCTGCGCCACTACGAAGCGCTCACCCGCGCCCTGAAAGACATCCGCCGCGTGCAGGACGGCCTCCACACCCACCTTCCCAACGACCTCGTCAGCCAAGACCTCCGCGAGTGCCTCTTCCATCTCGCCGAAATCACCGGCGGCGAAATCACCACGGACGAAGTCCTAGGGAATATCTTTAAGAACTTTTGCGTCGGAAAGTGATATAAAGAAAAGAAAATCATAAAAAGAGAAAATATATATCTGTAAAATGCGTATT
>CALULQ010000062.1 GCA_944321525.1 uncultured Paraprevotella sp. | reverse complement strand
GTGGTTTGACTCGCGCGCTTTCATTAAGACTGAAATCAAGGGAGGCCGTCAACTGCTGGCTTCCGAACTGACGAACCGGTTGGTGAAGGAGGCTTTCGCCGACCTGCCGCGCGTGGCGCTTGTGCCGGGCTTCATCTCTACGGATGCCGATTCGGGCGAAGTGACCAACTTGGGGCGCGGAGGCTCGGACTACACCGCGGCCATCATCGCGGCGGCCTTGGATGCACGCCGGTTGGAAATATGGACGGATGTGGATGGATTCATGACGGCCGATCCCAAGGTGATTTCCGCCGCTTACACCATCAACGAGCTGAGCTACGTGGAGGCGATGGAATTGTGCAACTTCGGAGCGAAGGTGGTGTATCCCCCGACGATTTATCCGGTGTGCGTGAAGAATATTCCCATCTTGGTGAAGAACACGTTTAACCCGCAAGGGCGGGGAACCATCATCAAGCAGGACGTGGCCACCGACCAGAAGCCCATCAAGGGCATATCCAGCATCAGCGGAACGTCGCTCATCACCGTCTCCGGCTTGTCCATGGTAGGCGTCATCGGCGTGAACCGCCGCATCTTTTCCGTCTTGGCCGAGCATGGCATCAGCGTGTTTCTTGTGTCGCAGGCTTCGTCGGAGAACAGCACCTCCATTGGCGTGCGCGATGCCGATGCCGATGCCGCGTGCGAGGTGTTGAACAACGAGTTCGCCAAGGAAATAGAAACGGGCGCCATGTTCCGCATGAAAGCGGAAAGCGGGTTGGCCACAGTGGCCATCGTGGGCGAGAACATGAAGCACACGCCGGGCATTGCCGGGAAGCTTTTCGGCACGCTGGGCCGTAGCGGTATCAACGTGATTGCGTGTGCTCAAGGTGCTTCGGAGACGAACATCTCGTTCGTCGTGGACGGCCGTTCGCTACGCAAGACACTCAATGTCATTCACGACAGTTTTTTCCTTTCCGAATACCAAGTGCTGAACCTTTTCCTTTGCGGAGTGGGCACCGTGGGCGGTAGCCTGATAGGCCAGTTGGCGCAGCAAAGCGAGAAGCTGAAGACGGAGCGCGGCCTGAAACTGAAGGTCGTGGGCATCGCCAGCGGGCACAACGCCATGTTCGACCGCGAGGGCATCAGCCTGGACCATTGCCGTGAGCGCTTGGCTGACAGCGCGCCGAGCAACCTGGAACGGTTGCGCGACGAAGTGATTGGCATGAACATTTTCAACTCTGTCTTTGTGGATTGCACTGCCAGTCCCGATGTGGCCGGACTTTACCAAGAGTTCTTGGAGCATAATATTTCAGTGGTGGCAGCCAACAAGGAAGCCGCATCGTCGGACTATGCCACATACAGGAAACTGAAGGACACCGCACGGGAACGCGGCGTGAAGTTCCTTTTCGAAACGAACGTGGGAGCGGGCCTTCCCATTATCCGAACCATCAATGATCTGCTCAACAGTGGCGACAAGATTCTGAAGATTGAGGCCGTGCTGAGCGGAACGCTTAACTTCATATTCAATAAGCTTTCGGCCGAGGTGCCATTCAGTGAGACGGTGCGGCTGGCCAAGGAAGAGGGCTACAGCGAGCCTGACCCGCGCGTGGACCTGAGCGGAAAAGACGTCATCCGCAAGCTTGTCATCTTGGCGCGTGAGGCCGGATATCGTATCGAGCAGGCCGACGTGGAGAAGCGGCTCTTTGTCCCCGATTCGTTTTTCCAAGGTTCGCTGGAGGAATTTTGGCAGAACCTGCCTTCGCTGGATGCGGATTTCGAACGCCGCCGCAAGGTGTTGGAAAACGAAGGCAAGCGCTGGCGGTTCGTATGTCGTTACGAGGACGGGAAGGCTTGTGTGGAACTCTGCGAGGTGGGACGGGAACATCCGTTCTACAATCTGGAGGGATCGAACAACATCATCCTTCTCACCACGGAGCGCTACAAGGAGTATCCCATGCTCATTCAAGGTTATGGCGCGGGAGCCGGCGTGACGGCGGCGGGCGTCTTTGCGGACATCATGAGCGTGGCCAACGTGTAGGCCGTAAGTATTAATAGGTAAAAAGACTGAAATGAAGCACATCATCATATTGGGCGACGGCATGGCCGATTGGCAAGTGCCCGCCTTGGGCGGAAAGACTTTGCTGCAGTACGCCCATATCCCGAATATGGACCGGATTGCGCGGATGGGGCGGTGCGGTCTGCTGCAGACCGTGCCCGAGGGTTTCCATCCGGGCAGCGAGGTGGCCAATTCGGCCATATTGGGTTACGACCAGCGCAAGGTGTACGAAGGGAGAGGCCCGCTTGAGGCCGCCAGCATCGGCGTGGATTTGGCCGATGACGACCTGGCGCTCCGCTGCAACCTGATTTGCATCGAGGACGGACGGATAAAGAACCATTCCTGCGGACGTTTGGACACGGAGGAGGCCGACGTGCTCATCCGTTTCCTGCAAGAAAAGTTGGGCAGTGAACGCATACATTTCTACACCGGTGTGCAGTACCGCCATCTGTTGGTGGTCAAAGGGGGGAACAAGCATTTGCGTTGCACGCCTCCGCACGACGTGCCCGGAACGCCTTTCCGCGACTGTATGGTGGAGGCTGAGACGCCCGAAGCGCAAGAGACTGCGGACTTGCTGAACCGTCTGATCCTGGCGTCGCAAGAACTTTTGGCCAATCACCCTTTGAACCTCAAGCGGAAAGCCGAAGGCCGCGACCCCGCCAACAGCATCTGGCCATGGGGCGGGGGATACCGTCCGGCCATGACGCCACTCACCGTGACTTATCCGCAGATTCGTTCCGGAGCCGTCATTACGGCCGTGGACTTGATTCGTGGCATTGGCCGTTACGCCGGTTTGCAGGTCATCGACGTGGAAGGGGCCACAGGCCTGTATGACACGAATTACGAGGGCAAGGCCCGTGCGGCCGTTGAGGCCCTGAAAAAGGGGGATTTCGTATATCTGCATGTGGAGGCCAGCGATGAGGCCGGGCATGACGGAAACGTGGAGCTGAAATTGCAGACCATTGAGAATCTCGACCGTCGGGCCATAGGCCCCATCATTGAGGCCGTGAAGGATTGGGACGAACCGGTGGCTGTCGCCGTGTTGCCCGACCATCCGACGCCTTGTGCTCACCGCACCCACACGTCCGACCCTGTGCCTTTTGCCATTTATTATCCCGGCATAGAGCCCGATGGCGTGCAGGTCTTCGACGAAGAAGCGGCGAAGGAAGGCGGTTACGGTCTGCTCCACGGCGATGAGTTTATCCGCGAGTTTATGAAACATTAAAGATTACGCAATTATGAAATATTATAGTACAAACGGCAAGGCCGACCGTGCCACCCTGCATGAGGCGGTGGTGAAAGGCCTGGCAGGCGACAAGGGGCTGTTCATGCCCGAGACCATTAAGCGTTTGCCCGATTCGTTCTTCGAAGAGATACAGGATCTTTCCTTTCAGGAAGTGGCCTATCGCGTGGCGGACGCGTTTTTCGGCGAGGATGTGCCGGCCGATACGCTGAAACAGATTGTGTACGACACGTTGAGTTTCGATTGCCCGGTGGTGAAGGTGACGGACAATATTTATTCTTTGGAACTCTTCCACGGTCCTACGTTGGCTTTCAAGGATGTGGGCGCGCGATTCATGGCTCGTCTGTTGGGCTATTTCATCCAGCAGGAAGGTTGCAAGCAGGTGAACGTGCTCGTGGCAACTTCCGGCGACACGGGTAGCGCCGTGGCCAACGGATTCCTGGGAGTGGAAGGCATCCACGTGTATGTGCTTTATCCGAAGGGCAAGGTGAGTGCCATTCAGGAATGCCAGTTCACCACCTTGGGCCAGAACATCACGGCACTTGAGGTGGACGGCGTATTCGATGATTGCCAGGCTTTGGTCAAGAGTGCGTTCATGGACGATGAACTGAACCGTCACATGAAACTCACTTCGGCCAACTCCATCAATGTAGCCCGTTTCTTGCCTCAGGCGTTCTATTATTTCTATGCTTATGCGCAGATGAAGAAGTTGGGCAAGGCCGGCCGACTGGTGGTGTGCGTGCCGAGCGGCAACTTTGGCAATATCACGGCCGGACTGTTCGGCAAAGTGATGGGCCTGCCCGTGAAGCGTTTCATTGCGGCCAACAATGCCAACGACATTTTCTACAATTATCTGCAGACGGGAGAGTATCATCCCCGTGCGTCCATACAGACCATCGCCAACGCCATGGATGTGGGCGACCCGAGCAATTTTGCCCGCATTTATGACCTCTACAAGGGAAGCCATGCTGCCATCGCGGCTGAAATTAGCGGGGCTACTTATTCTGACGCGCAGATTGCTGAAACAGTGAAAGCATGTTACGAGCAGAACGGTTACTTGCTCGACCCGCATGGAGCTTGTGGATTCCGTGCTTTGAGTGAGGGCTTGCGCGAGGGAGAGACCGGAGTGTTCCTCGAAACGGCGCATCCGGCCAAGTTTAAGTCTACGGTGGAGAATATCATTGGTTGTCCGGTTGATGTTCCGGCGAAGCTTGAGGCCTTCATGAAGGGGGAAAAGAAGAGCGTTCCGATGAGTCGTAATTTTGAGGACTTTAAAGCGTTCCTGATGCGAGAATAATCAGAGAGACGTTCTGAAGCATTAAAATATTCCCGTCCTGCGGATGCTTTTTCAGGCACAGCAGGACGGGATTTTAGTATGTCTCCGATGGGAAATTCAGGGGGGGGACCTGTTACAACGCCCGTGTCGGATTGTTACCCAAGCATGGAATTTCCTGCCAAGAAGAAAGGCTTTCCTTTCGCTTCCGTGTTTCAATGACAGGGTGGCCGGCCGCAAGCAGGAGCAGAAGTGTTAAAAAACGGGTGGGGAAACTGTTTGTATGGAGCATTTCTCCGTCCCGGTGGGTGTTTTTTCGCGGTAAAAACAGAATCGCTTTCCGCAAAGAAATGAACAGCCTTCCGCAAAGGCAAAACTTTTTTGCCGCAAGGCAGTTCCTGCGGGTGCAGAAAGAAGGGAAAAACAGGGTTTCGGAGGGCTTTTACCGCTCTGGATGGAGTCCGCCCGCGTGCAAATCTCGTTTGTCCTTTTGCAAGCCATTCCCCCGCGGGGCTGACGCGGGGCGGGCTCCGGCTGCACGGCGTTCCGTGGCGGACGGCAAGATGTCACGGAAAGCGGCTTTCGGCTTTCATCCTGCATTCCCTTGGGCGCGCGAGGTTTGCGCATTTTCCTCCTGTTCCCGTCCCGTGCC
>CALULQ010000061.1 GCA_944321525.1 uncultured Paraprevotella sp. | reverse complement strand
CTACGGCCCGCGCGAAAAAGACTATTTCGTCATGGCGCAGAGCATCAAGCAGCACGTGGATTTCTGCGTGGGCTTCCGCCCGCAGGAAATCACCTTCGTCTACGTGAAAGACCTCGTGCAGGCCGTCTATGCGGCCATGGAAAAGGACGTGCTGCGGCGGGAGTTCTTCATCAGCGACGGGCGGGTGTACCACAGCACGGACTTCAGCGACCTGGTGCGCGACGCCTTGGGGCACCCGTTCATGCTGCGCGTCACGGCTCCCGTGTGGTTTCTCCGCGCCGTGTGCGCCGTGAGCGACCGCATCGCCCGCTGGCGCGGCAAGACGGCCACGCTGAACCGCGACAAGTTCCACATCCTGTGCCAACGCAACTGGCAATGCGACATCGCCCCCGCCATCAAGGAACTGGGCTACCACCCCGAATATCCGTTGGACCGCGGCGTGAAAGAGACCATCGACTGGTACAGGAAGGAAGGTTGGCTGTAGACAGACCCGGAGCCGGTTGCCGGGCAAAGATCAGTGCTTCAAACGGCTGTTTTTAACATGCAATGATATGTTTTTATCTCACGCGGGCACACACGTTTTTCTTCGTGTGTGCCCGCAAAATGTATCCCCCAACGGCATGCACGTCCGCCACGGGACGGTGGGCGGACATCCCCCGCATGGATGAAACATCGTCCGCGGCGCGGACGCGCGCCTTGCGGAATCCCTGATTGTACTCTGCGGAGAGTACTCGAGTACTTGCCGCAAAGTACGTTGGCGCGCTCCGCCGTGCAGCGCGCGTTTTTCCCCAAGTAACCTTCACTCCTGGCCGTCAGTATTGGAACGAACTGCCCCCCACGAACTCGCGCAGGAGCGACGTGGGCGGAATTTCGTCGTCCGCCACAGGCACGAAATAGCGCAGGAACTTGCGCAGGCGATAGGCCTCGGAATATTCCGGCACGTTCTCGGGCACCAGTTCCAGCAGCGGAAGGGCCTGGTTGCGGATGACCGCCAGCTCGAAAAGCAGCGCGCTGTTGAACATGGCGTCGGCCTGCTCCTGGTGGGGGAATATCCACTTCTCCTCGCCGGCCTGCACGCTCGGCCATCGGCGGATGGTGTCGGCCGCCGAATAGCCACGGTATTTGTAGTCGCGGATGATGCGGCGCAGCAGGCGGTTGTCCGCCGTGGGGATATAGTTGTGCGTGTCCAGCAGGATGGTGGTCAGCGCCGACACGTAGATGCGAAACTTGTATTGGTCCTCGATTTGCGCCGTCAGCTCTGGGTTCAGCCCGTGGATGCCTTCGAGGATGAGAATCATGTTCTCCTCCAGCCTCAACCGCTTGCCGCTCATTTCCCGCACGCCCTTCTGGAAGTTGTAGCGCGGCAGCTCCACCTCCTCGCCGGCCAGCAGCGCCTTCAGCTGGCTGTTGAAGAAAGGCAGGTCCAGCGCGTAGATCGACTCGAAGTCATACTCCCCGTGCTCGTCCTTCGGCGTCCGTTCGCGGTCCACGAAATAGTCGTCCAGCGAAACGGGATACGGCTTCATCCCGTTGGCCATCAGCTGGATGGAAAGCCGCTTGCTGAACGTGGTCTTCCCGCTCGACGAAGGTCCGGCAATCAGGATGAGCTTCAGGTCGCGCCGCGAATGGATTTCGTCGGCGATGCGGGCTATTTTCTTTTCCTGCAGCGCCTCGGCCACGTTAATAAGGTCTGTGGCATGCCCTTCCTGGCAGGCGTGGTTGAAGTCGCCCACCGTGCTCAGTCCCACGATATCCTGCCAGCGGTGATGCTCGCGGAATATTTCGAGCATCTTCTCCTGGTGCACCATCTCGGCCAGTTGCTCGGGGTCCTTGCGCGAAGGGATGCGCAGGAGCAATCCGTCGTAATATTTCATCACGTCGAACACCTTCAGTCCCCCCGTGGACGTGAGCAGCGAACCGTAGAAATAGTCCACCGTGTCGTCCAGCCGGTAGTAGTGCGTGTAGATGGAGCCCGAGCTCTCGAGCAGCCTCACCTTGCTCTTCATTCCCGCCTGTCGGAACATCTCGATGGCGTCCTCCGTGGGGCACTGTATGCGACGGAAGGGGATGTCGGCCGCCACAATCTCCTTCATCCTCCGCCAGATGGCCGTCACGTCGCCTTCCTCCAGCGGCCGCCCGATGCGCAGGTCGCAATAGTAGCCGCGCGACACGGGCGTGTCGATGCGGATTTCGCACCCCGGGAACAGGTCGTGCACGGCCTTCACCAGCACGAAGAAAAGCGAACGGGTGTAGGTGCGCATACCCGAAGGCGAAGTGACGTCGAGAAACTCCACGTCCTTGTCGTTATAGAAACGGTAGTGCAGGCCTTCCACCTTGTTGTTCACCTTGGCACTCACCGGCCCGTAGGGCATTTGCAGATTTAACGCATGGTAGGCGTCCCAAAGTGTGCTCCCCATGGGGATTTGAATGTTTTTTTTATTATTTTTGCAACGGATTCTGACTTCTTGTACCATAAGACTTGAGGGATTTGAACAAACTGCCTTAAAGTTAAGGAATGGTAGGGAGATGTCAAACGGACGTTCACTTATATTTCGACAGCGTATGGTAGTTTTAGCATTTTTAAAACTTTTGGGATGCCTCGGCCTGCTGATGTACGGCACCAAACTCATGGGCGAAAGCCTGCAGCAACTGGCAGGCGACCGCCTCCGCCACATTCTCGACTCGCTGACCACCAACCGCTTCACCTCGCTGCTCACCGGCGCCCTGGTCACGGCCATGATTCTTTCGTCCACCGCCGCGTCGCTAATGACCGTCAGCTTCGTCCACGCGGGGATGCTCACCTTCATGCAAGCCCTGCCCGCTCTGATGGGCGCTTCCGTGGGCAACACGCTCGTGGCCTGGCTCATGGCCGCCGAGCTCAACTTTGAATTCAGCAACTACATCTATCCCCTGATGCTGGCGGCCTTCATGCTGGTGCAGTACCGCAAGCGGCCCGCACTGGGTGAATCCGTCTTCGGCTTCTGCTTCATCCTGCTGAGCCTCGGGCTCATCTGCCACCTGTACGACAGCATGCCCGCCGCCGACCAGCACACCGTGGCCGCCTGGCTGGGCATGCGGGGCGAACACTACGGGGCCTACGTCCTGCTGCTGCTTGTGGGAGCGGCCGTCACCTTCGCCGTGCAGTCCTCGGCCGCCATCATGGCCACCTCCATGGTGCTCTGCTCCACGGGGATATGGTCGGTCTATGCCGGGGCGGCCTTCATGCTGGGAGAGAACATAGGGCGCGCCATCGTCACCTGCCGCGCCGCCTCGTCGGCCGGCACCCAGGCCCGCCGCACGGCGTTCGGCCAGCTGGTGTTCAACCTGGTGGGCGTGGCGTGGATGTTCGCGGCCTTCCCTTTCGTCATCGACTTCCTGTGCGGCTTCGCCCACCTCGACCCCACGGCCGGCACCGCAGCCTCCGACCATAACCTGGCCTACGTGCTGGCGGCCTTCCACACGGGCTTCAACCTCTGCAACGCCGCCCTCTTCATCGGTTGGGTGAAGCCTCTGGAGCGATGGGCCACGCAGCGCGTGGGCAAACCGCGGAACAGCGACGAGAAGCAAAGCGAACTGCGCTTCATCACCAAAGGCCTGCTCGACACGCCGGAAGAATCGGTCATGGAAGCCCGCAAGGAAATCATCAACTACACCGACACCGTGACCCAGATGTTCACCCAGACGCGCTACCTCTTCTCGGCCGACAACGAAACGGACTTCAAGAACATCTTCACGCTGGTGGAGCACTACGAGGAAATCAGCGACGAGATGGAAACGGACATCGCCAACTACCTGAACCGCATCACGGCGGAAGAGGACGTGCCCGAAAGCCTGAGGCCCGTCATCTGCGGCATGCTGCGCGAACTGGCGGAGATAGAAAGCATCGGAGACAGCTGCCACCACATCGCCCACACGGCACGGCGCAACTTCTACAGCAGCCAGCCCCTGACCGAGGCCCAACTGGAACACATCCACCAGATGTTCCAGCTCACCGAACAGGCCCTGGAGCAGATGCGCACCCTGCTCTTCGCCCGGAAACCGCCGCGCGAATGCCCCACCGCCTACTACATAGAAAAGGAAATCAACAACTACCGCAACCAACTGCGCAATCTCAACTTCGCCGACGTGAACCGCGGGCTGTACAGCTACCAGACGGGTGCCATGTACATGGACGTCATCAACGAATGCGAGCAGCTCTCCGACTGCATCATCAACGTGACGGAGGCCAGAATCGAGGCGCAAGGAGGATAAGAACATGCAACCGACCAGTACCATGAAAAGAAAGATGCTCCTGCTATGCCTGACCGTGCTCCTGACAGGACTGACGGGTTGCCGCGACCGCGCCGACCAACCGGAATTGTACGGTCTGCCGGGCGTGTGGACGCTTTCTAAAATCTATTACCCAGTCAGCGACTATGAGCAGACATTTCCTGACGAGGGAAAAACGTATTGCCGCATCTTCGGCCGCGACACCACCTATTACGACTGCCAGTTGCTCTCTCCACGCCTTCCGGCATCGTCATCATCCCCACCGCAAAGGGCGACTTCGACCTCATCTACAAAGGCAACCATGAATTCCTGTACTTCGAGGACGGCTTCCGGCGACCGCTGACGCTGCCGGATGACACCACCTTGGTGATACAGCAACGCGGACGGATCCATACCTTCCATCGCAACCGCCACATGACCGAGAACCGCATGACGGAAATCCGCGATATCATCGCGGGAGACAGCCTGAACGCCAACGGCGAAGTGATGCGCTACGTGCTCTCCACCTCCGAGCGTAAGCTGCAAGCCACAAACCACCGGCTCACTTTTCTGCTCTCCGCCTTGGTGATGGCCGTATACCTCATCCTGTACTACCTGCGCCGGCTGTCGCGCCACAAACGGCAAGTCGAGCAACAGCTGGCCCAGATTACGGAAGAGCAGGCCGCCAGGCCACCCATCGTGGCGAAAGCCTTCAAGCAGGCGGAAGAGGACTTCTTCCAATCCGACTATTTCTGCCGCTTGCGGCAGCGCATTGCCGCGGGAGAAACGCTCAAACCCGAAGATTGGGATGAGATGGAACGGGAAATCAGGCCGGTGTATCCCGACTTCGCCCGCCGCCTGTCCGGCTTGTGCAAAATGTCCGACGTGGAACACCAAGTCTGCCTGCTCATCAAGCTCCGCTTCTCCCCGTCCGAGATGGCCGGCGTGCTCTGCAAGGACATCAGCACCGTCAGCAGCATCCGCAGCCGACTATATAAAAAGGTGTTCCAACAAAAAGGCGGAGCGAAGGAATGGGACGAGTTCATCCTTTCATTATAAGTTCATTAACGACGTTTGCAAACTATTTGCAAACTCTCTTTCCTCCCCCGTAGTACGGCATTGCAACAAATGCCAAGCTTTTGCCAACCCGCATTCTTGGATGGAACCGCTTCATGGAATAGATTTGCAATACATTCAAAAGAAAGCACCCATGAAGCACTTGACAGCACTTCTGTTATTGTCCCTGCTGTTCACCCTGAAAGGGATGGCGCAAGGCATCATCGTCCAAGGAGCAGTGCGCGACGCCTTTGACGACACGGCACTCGAAGGCGCGCACGTGCACATCCTGGACGGCGACAGCAACGTCGTGGCGCGCACCGC
>CALULQ010000060.1 GCA_944321525.1 uncultured Paraprevotella sp. | reverse complement strand
ATGAAAAATTCCTCGCGCTTGATGCCGCTGTGCCGGATGGCATTGCCCACTTGTTCTTCGTTGAAATAGGAGGCGGCTGTGTCGAACATCCGATAACCCACTTCGATGGCATCGCTTACGGCACGTTCCGTATCCTTTTCTGGAATCTGATAAACGCCGAAACCGATGGCCGGCATCATTACGCCATTGTTCAATCTTACGTCTTTCATATCTTTATGTGCTTTAAATCCTGATGCAAAATTACGGCGTACCTGTTGTTCCATTGTTACATAATTCGGGGCAATGTTTTCACTATTCGTGGTTTTTGTGTATTTTTGCGGGCGGGCAGATTCGGATTATTGGATAATGGGCGATACGAAATTTGACGGCATTGTGTTTGTCGACACTTGGCAGGAACTTAACACCTTGCGGTATGCGGGCAGGGTGATTCATATCCTTTGCAGGAAGGGCAATATGGGATTTACTTTCCAAGACACGCATTATAACATTTCTTCCGGCGATTATGTCATTCTGCCCAATGCCGCACTTGCTTATGGCTTCTCGGCGTCGGATGATTTCCAAGGTGTCTTGATGAACCTTTCGGAAGCATTCGTCACCTCGATTGCCATCCGCAGCAACTACGGCATCATAGGGCATCTGTCGCTCTTGCGGAATCCTGTCATGAAACTGTCCGGACGGGACTTCCGGATATGCGAGGCAGCCTTGCAATATCTGCGTATGCGCATGGAAGATGAGAAGCATTTTTTCCGCGAAGAATTATTGGGCAGCCTACTCACCGCGCATATTCTTGATTTGTACGACATTCACGCGCGGAGTAACAAGGAGTTGCAAGTGTCGGAGCGTGTTACCTCCCTGCTGCGGAAATTCATAGAATTGCTGTATGGCGGTGGATATGTCCGAAACAGAGACCTTGAATTTTACGCGTCGCGCCTTTGCGTCACGCCGCACTATCTGTCGGAAATATGTAAGAAGGTAAGCGGAAAACCAGCTTCTTACTGGATAGACCGCTTCACCATGCAGGAAATCACCCGTCTGCTCCGGCAGAAAGAATTTTCTCTGACCGAGATTGCGGAACGGATGAACTTCTCTTCCGTGTCTTATTTCTGCCGGTATGTACAAAAGCGAATCAATCTGTCGCCATCGGAATATAGGAAAGACTGTTGACGGCATTGTGGGCTTCCTTTCAGGATATTCGGCAAAACCGGCCGTCGTGGAATTTTAATGGTATACAGGCAACATTCGACCTCTTCAACAAAAAGGAATCAGGCACCGTGCCCGGGAACTTCACTTTTGGGGGTTAATATTCCAGCAGTTCCATGCCGGCCTTGCCTTTGTCGTCCACCAGAATGCCCACCATGTAGCAGCTGGCATCGTCGGGTATGCACACCGTAGCACGGAAGTGGAACCCGTCGGCAGCGGCCTTGTCGAATTCCATGTTCGAAAGAATGGCCTGGTTCAGGAATCCGGCAGGCACAAGTCCCGTGAAACTCTTCTTGTTGTAGTCGCGCGAGAAGAGACAGTCGCGGCCTTTGTAGACACAGACGTGGATGACATTGTCGTAGTAGACATTCTCCACGGCGATGCCTTCGTCCGTATAGCTGGTCTTGTGTACTTTCAGGGTCGACGGGTTGACATAGACGTAGCAATGGTAGCGCTCCCCTCCGCGGTAGACTACGGTGTCTTTTTTCACCACCTCGTTGTAGGTGAGCGTGGCTGGCTGTTTGTGCATGAAGTAGAGCGTGTCGGCCGGGTTGTCAGAGCGCACCAGCTCAATGATTTCGCCAGTCGAGGAATGGAAGTTGAAGGAATGCAGCCCCCGTTTGTCTATGGGATAGGCGGTGGTGGTAGCTCCCGCCATGTAGAGGGTGTCCTGCCGGACGAAAAAACGGACGGGGACGTTGGCCGTGTCTGGATAGAAGATGCTGTCGTCCTTCACCCGGAACGACACGGTTTCGGTCTCTTTGTCCACCCAGATGCCCTGCAAGGCTTGTTTGGCTTCGAGGTCTTCTTCCATCCGGTTTTCCGGGATGCCCGGACCGGTGCTGCCTTCCCGGCAAGCGGCTACTCCCAAGAACACGGGCAGCAAGCCGGCACACATTATAATATAATGCTTCATGCTATGACTCCAATACATCTATACTCGTCTCCGGCATGCGGGGCCTGCGGGCAAAGCATGGCCGGAGCGCCTTTGGGCCAGACACGGGCTGCGGCCTTGCGGGGCGAAGCCCTAAACCGCGGCGTCCGGATGCCCGACTGCAATTGGCGCGACAAAAGTAATGAAAAATACTCCTATCGACAATAAGGGATGAAATATTTGATAACTTTTTCTCCTAAAATTGGCGGCGTACGGGGAAAAACCGTAAATTTGTAGTGTGAAAGAGCTGGTAAAACATATCGAAATACTATTGTTGGAACACGACTGTGTGGTGGTTCCGCAAATCGGGGGCTTTGTAACGTGCAACGCCCCAGCCAAATATATTGAGGACGAGAACTTGTTCCTGCCGCCCATCCGTACGGTGGGCTTCAACGAGCGCCTGAAGGCGGACGACGGACTGCTGATGCGTTCCTATGTGTCGGCTTACCATTGCACGGAGGCCGAGGCAAAAAAAATGCTGGGCGAGCAAATCCGCGACCTGCAACAGGAATTGTGGGAAAACGGGACGTATGACTTGGGGAGCATCGGAGTGCTGACGCTGGACGCGCAGGGCAACGTGCAATTTTCTCCTTGTCAGGCCGGAACGGTGTGCCCTGCCTATTACGGGCTCGACGCGCTGTTTTTTGAACCGTTGCAGGAACTGGCAGCCGGAAGCGGACAAGAGGCGGCCGAAACGTCGGCGGTGGAAGAAACCGTTACCGTTGATACGGTTGCCACGCCAGCGACGGAGCAGAAACGAGGTGAAATCACCATCCGGGTGAAGACGTCGTGGCTGCAGAACGTGGCTGCCGTGGCCGCGGTCGTGCTGCTCTTCTTCCTGGTCACTCCCGACGTGAAGAACACCGACATGGCTTCAGCCTGCCAGGCCGAATTCACCCGGTTGATGTGGATGCCGGCCGCACAGGAAACCGTGCCCGAACCCATCGTGAAGGAAGGGGAAAAAGGGACGGAAGTTTCCGTTGCGGCATCTGCGGAAAAGAAAGAAGCCGGAACGGAAAGCAAGGCAGCAGCCCAGGCGGCGAAAGGGCAAGAGGGCGTGGAAAGCGGATATTGCGTGGTCGTGGCCAGTGCTATCTCGGAAAAGAACGCACGTCACTACGTGGAACGGCTCCACGAGGCGGGATACGACGAAGCCCGGGTCTATAAGAAAGGGAAAATGGTGCGCGTGGTTTTCCCAGGATATGAGACCGAATCGCAAGCATACGCCAAGATGAACGCGCTCAGCGACCGGTCGGAAGAGTTTGCTTCCGCCTGGGTCTACCGAATCAAGTAAGCTATATCCCAACAGAATATGAAACGAGTGAGATGCCCGAAATGTGACCGCTATATCACTTTCGACGAGACACAATACGGGGACGGGCAATCGCTCGTCTTTGAATGCCCCGAGTGCAGGAAACAGTTTGCCATACGCATCGGGAAGTCCAAACTCAAGGCGTCCCAAAAGGAAGAGCAGCCCGAAGAGGACGAAGGCGCTTACGGCAGCATCGTGGTGGTGGAAAACGTGTTCCACTACAAACAGGTGTTGCCCCTGAAACTGGGCGACAATGTCATCGGGCGCTACGTGAAGGGAACTTCCGTCTCCATGCCCATCGAGACCAACGACCCGAGCATGGACACGAAACACTGCATCATCAACGTGAAGCGTGACAAGGCCGGACGCCTGTCGTACACCCTGCGCGACGCGCCGAGCAACACGGGCACCTTCTACATGAACGACATACTCTCCAATTACGACCGCGTCCGGCTGGAGGACGG
Organism: uncultured Paraprevotella sp.; assembly: GCA_944321525.1. Taxonomy (GTDB): domain Bacteria; phylum Bacteroidota; class Bacteroidia; order Bacteroidales; family Bacteroidaceae; genus Paraprevotella. Next base: position 3,630 of record CALULQ010000060.1, on the reverse strand, counting down.
CAGCATCATTACCATCGGGGCCACCACGCTCATCCTGCGTGCTGCTCCCGAAGAACCCTAACAGACTTCATCAGACACATGCAAGCGGAACTAAGCAAAAGGGTGGCCACTGCCCTTTCCATCGCGGAAAAGCAGGTGGCACGCACGTTGGAACTGCTCGAAGGGGGAGCTACCATCCCTTTCATTAGCCGCTACCGGAAGGAAGCCACCGGAGGGCTCGACGAGGTGCAGATTGAAAACATCAGGAATGCTTATGACAAGTTGGTTGAGACGGTGAAACGCAAAGACACCATCCTCTCTGCCATCGAGGCGCAAGGCAAACTCACCGACGGGCTGAAGCAGAGAATCGCTGATTGCTGGGACACCACCGAACTGGAGGACATCTACTTGCCTTATAAACCCAAACGGCGTACTCGGGCCGAAATAGCCCGCCAGAAGGGACTGGAACCGCTGGCCACCCTGATAGCCTTGCAGCGCGAAACGGGCATACGCGACATCGCGCGAAGATACGTGACCGGACAGGTGAAGGACGTGGACGAGGCTTTGGCTGGTGCGGCGGATATCTTAGCCGAACAGTTCAACGAAAGCGAACGCTGCCGCAACAGCGTCCGGCAACACTTTCGCCGCGAGGCGGTCATCACGTCCAAGGTGGTGAAAGGAAAGGAAGAGGAAGGAGCAAAATATCGCGACTATTTCGACTTCAGCGAGCCGCTGAGGCGCTGCTCCTCGCATCGCTTGTTGGCCCTGCGCCGGGGAGAGGCCGAAGGCATCCTGAGGGTGGGCATCTCGCCCGACGACGAGGCCTGCGTCGAAAGCCTGAGCCGCTTCACGGTCAAGGGAAAAAACGAAAGCAGCAAGATTGTAGGGCAAGCATTGTCTGACAGTTATAAACGATTGATTAAACCTTCAATCGAAACGGAATTCGCTTCGGCTTCCAAGCAGAAAGCCGACGACGAGGCCATCCGTGTATTTGCGCAGAACCTCCATCAACTGCTTTTGGCGCCGCCCTTGGGGCAAAAGAGGGTGATGGGCATCGACCCGGGATTCCGGACGGGCTGCAAGGTGGTTTGCCTGGATGCGCAAGGCAACCTGCTGCACAATGAAACCATCTACCCCCACCCGCCCCGAAACGAGTATGCCCAGGCACAACGCAAATTGCAGAAACTGGTGGAGCAATACGACGTGCAGGCCATTGCCATAGGCAACGGTACGGCCAGCCGCGAAACGGAAAGTTTCGTGCAGTCGGTCCGTTTCGACCGTCCCGTGCAGGCCTTTGTGGTCAGCGAAGACGGGGCATCCATCTATTCCGCCTCGAAAATCGCCCGCGAGGAATTTCCGGACTACGACGTGACGGTGCGCGGGGCGGTTTCCATCGCGCGGCGTCTCATGGACCCGTTGGCCGAATTGGTCAAAATCGACCCCAAGTCGATAGGCGTCGGGCAATATCAGCACGATGTGGACCAGACGAAATTGAAGGAGTCGCTGAACCGCACCGTGGAGTCGTGCGTGAATGCCGTGGGAGTGAACTTGAACACGGCCAGTCGGCAGTTGCTCACCTACGTGTCGGGACTGGGTCCGCAATTGGCACAGAACATTGTGGACTACCGCCGGGAGAACGGGCCGTTCCACACACGCCGCGACCTGATGGGCGTACACCGCATGGGAGCCAAGGCCTTTGAGCAGTGTGCCGGATTCCTCCGCATTCCGGGCGGAACCCATCCCCTCGACAACACAGCCGTGCATCCCGAACGCTATGCGCTGGTGGAACGCATGGCGCGCGACGCCGGCGCCTCCGTGGAAGAACTCATCCGCGACAAGGAACTGCGCCGGGCCATTCACTTGGACCGATATGTGACGGACGACTGCGGCCTCCCTACCCTGCACGACATCATGGACGAGCTGGACAAGCCGGGCCGCGACCCGCGCGATACGATAAAGGCGTTTGCCTTCGACCCGGATGTGCGCACGATGGACGACCTGAAGGAAGGCATGGTGTTGCCGGGCATCGTCTCCAACATCACGAACTTTGGCTGTTTCGTGGACATCGGAGTGCACGAAAAAGGATTGGTGCACATTTCGCAACTGGCCGACCGCTACGTGGCCGATCCAAACGACGTGGTTTCGCTCCACCAGCAGGTGACGGTGAAAGTGCTTCAGGTGGACAAGGAACGCAAACGCATCGCATTGACTTTGAAAATTTGACAACGACATGAAATACAAACTTCTGGTTTTGGACTTGGACGGTACGCTGACCAACAAGAAAAAGGAAATCACACCGCACACCCGCGACACGCTCATTAAGGCGCAGGAACAGGGCGTGAAAATCGTGTTGGCCTCGGGCCGCCCCACTTACGGCATCGCTCCGCTGGCCGAGGAACTGCGCCTCGCTGATTTCGAAGGATACATCCTTTCGTACAACGGCGGACAAATCATAGACTGGGCGACAAAAAAACTGATGTATGAAAACGAGCTTGATCCGCAAGTATATCCCTACTTGCATGGTTGCGCACGGGAGAACGGGTTCATCATCCTCAGCTATAAAGATGAATATATCGTGTCGGAAGACGCGGGCGACCCTTATGTGCAGCACGAAGCCTTCTTGAACAAAATGCCGAGCATCACCGTGCAGAACTTTCTGGACGTCATCAATTTCCCCGTTCCCAAATGCTTGATTGTGGGCAATCCGGAACCATTGGCTGTCCTGGAAAAAAAGATGAAATGTGACTTGGAGGGACGGATGAACGTGTTCCGTTCGGAGCCGTTTTTTCTGGAACTTGTGCCCAACGGAATCGACAAGGCACGCAGTCTTGCCGTGTTGCTGGAAAAACTGGGCATGGGACGGGAAGAGATGGTTGCCGTGGGCGACGGTTTCAACGACTTGTCCATGATTCAGTTCGCAGGCTTGGGCGTGGCCATGGCAAACGCACAGGAGGTCGTGAAGCAGCATGCCGATTTCATCACCTTGTCGAACGAAGAAGACGGTGTGGCCGCCGTCGTGGACCGCTTTTTCCTCGATTCTTTTTGACCGGGGGTAAGGAAAGAATCTGCGGGTTGTCTCCTATAACCGGACAGCAGGGGCATTCCTGTCCTGACGATTACGACACAAGGGGCGTGGTGCAAACACTGAAAATTTGCGCCACGCCCCTTGTGCTGGATGGGACTCTCCCACTCCCGTTTCCTTATTGTCCCATTCCGGCCCTGTAGAAATCCAGTGGGAATAGGCGTATCCCTTGCTTGTTTCGGTGGTGTCGGTCGTCTCCTGTCGCGAAGACACCAAAAGGCCTGCAGACAGCAACAAGTCCCCCAATGACATTGTGTCAAAACGTCAAGACAGCCCCTGCGAGAACCGCGCAAACGGGCGCGGGACGGGAACAGGACGGAAATGCGCGAACCTCGCGCGCCCAAGGGAATGCAGGATGAAAGCCGAAAGTCGGTTTCAGCGGCATTTTGCCGCCCGCCACGTAACGCCGTGCGGCCGAAACCCGGTCCCCGCGTCAGCCCCGCAAGGGGAATGGCTTGCAAAAGGACAAACGGGGTTTGCACGCGGACGGACTTCATCTGGGACGGGAAAAGCCTTCCGAAGCCTTGTTCTTCCCTTTTTTCAGATCGGAAGAGCACACGTCTGAACTC
>CALULQ010000059.1 GCA_944321525.1 uncultured Paraprevotella sp. | reverse complement strand
TAAGAAACCGTCACTCAATATTGACATCATTGATAAAAGCAGGCTTATTGCATAAGATTATTATACCGAACTCACGTAATGTTAGATAAATCCTTTAATAAGTCTGTTGTTGTCATGAGTTTGATGCGTAATTGAGGAGATGATAATAAATACAATCCATCTAAACTTTGAATCCTTAACAGGTTATTTCCATAATTTTTCTTTTTGCCATTCCTTGTTAAATCCCATTGCGGCTATATCTACAGAGGGAAAATCAGCCAACAAGCTCAAAAGTTTTTCGTTGAAATTATTGTTGGGAGATACCAAGAATAGGAAATAACGGATTATACACAAGCGGTAGTAAATCCTTTTCTTATCCACTTTTGAAGTGTCAACCCAGGCGTTTTTGGCCTTTTTGGGCTCTGCCGGATTCAGCATGAAATCCCTGTTCCACACCCTGGCATGATGGCAACACATATTGCGAAGATTGACAAGTACGGTCAGCCACGAAGTGAATACCTGCGGTTTCAAGCCGAAATAATCAGCGATACGCTTCATCAGCCTATTACTCGCAATGTTGGAGTAAATGTAGTTCAGATTACCGAAAGACAAAACTTCGGTTATCATCCATGCCGGAGGATAGCTTTCAACATAATTGCGCCTGAAATCCTCAATGTAATCTTCCTTGCTTGATGCAAGTTCCTTTTCTATGACGGCCAGCGTCTGATTGAAATTCTCGGCGTTGGCAAAATACTCCGCCTTTGTTATCCAATACTTATCACCAAGCTCTTGACATCCTATATTAGCCAGTACGCTACGGATAGCCACTTCTATCTTCTCAATCTCATTAAAGAGGAGAATACGCAGCTTCTTGTCAAAGCGGTAAAGCGTCAAGACTTGCTCGAATGTCGTTCCCTCTTTTAGCCGCAAGTCGCTCTTTGGACTTTTGTAGAATGGATAGATGTAAGCTGAAAGACGGTGATAGCCGATATTCATCAGATAGTTCTCGACTTTCCGCTCGTCATCCATCAGCATACCACGCTGCTTTAGTATTTGAACAATTTGACCCGGAGAAGAATATGGCTTGGTGAAACTTGCTTTCATATAGGTATAATAAAAAACGACCCGCCGATTTGAGCATCGTTGAGAGGCTTGGCAGGTTCTAATGGTGCAAAGATACAGCTTTTACCCTTAAGCACAAAATGTTTCACTGAAATTCTCGCTATTTTTCAATAGCAAGTGAGTTTTGAAAACGTTTTGAAAACGAGATTGAAGCGAAACTCGGTATTGATTTTGGGAGTATTTATAAGGAACGTATTGCAGGTTTAGACTACGCAAGGTATGGATTTTCCATCAAATAAAGGTTAAATACGTTAAATCTCACTCTTTTGAAATGCAGGTAGAATCTATAAAACCACTTTTCTACCTTTTAAGTTGCATAATATTGATAATCAATGAGTAATGAATACGCTGATTGCAGCAGCCTGACCTCCGTCCGGCTTCCGGATGCGCTCACAAGCATAAATTCCGCTTTGTTTAAGAACTGCACCAGCCTGACTTCCATCAATCTGCCCAACACTATCCGGTCGATTGGCACGGAAGCATTTCGCCAATGCAGCAACCTTGCTTCCATCGACTTGCCCGATTCGCTCATGACGATAGGCAGAAGAGCTTTTTATGGATGCAACGGACTAAAGACAGTGGCAATCCCCAATATAGAGCTCATCATCGAAGGACAGACGTCCGGAGGCAGCATCCTTGACCATGCTTTTGGCAACTGCTTCAACCTGGCATCCGTCAGCATCCCCAAATCCGTGATGTCCATTTCTCCATTGGCTTTCTCCGGCAGTTCCAACATCACTTCGTTCACGGTCGACCCCGCGAACGAATACTACACGGCCATAGACCGCATATTGTACGACAAAGGCATGACCACCATCATTGCTGCCTACGGCACCCTCCAATCTGCGGCCATCCCCGAAGGCGTGACCCGCATCAGCGACTATGCTTTCTATCTTTCACGCCTCACCGCCGTAACGATTCCCGGCTCCGTCACGTCCATCGGCCACCACGCTTTCTCCCAGAACTACTTCCGCACGTTGGACATCCCTAACTCCGTAGACACCATCGGCCCCCAAGCGTTTGGCGACTGCCCGTTTCTGGAATCCATACGGCTGAGCAACTCACTCGCCACCATAAGCGACAATATGTTCAGCCGCTGCATCCGCTTGTCGTCGGTAGAAATCCCCGGTTCTGTAAATACGATAGGCATCTCCGCTTTCAAGGGTTGCCGCGGCCTGAAGACCATCGCGCTCCCCGCCTCCGTGACAGCCATAAAGGACTCCGCCTTCATCTTTTGCGACAGCCTCGTGGCGATATCCCTCTCCCGTTCGACGAAGACCCTGGGCACCAAGGCCTTCCAAGGATGCCGCAGTTTGGAATCCATCAGCATCCCCGCCTCCGTCACCAGTATTGGCGATAATGCGTTCCAGGCTTGTAGCAGTTTGGAGGAACTCACCATCCCCAACAGCGTCACGGACGTGGAATTCACATTCAACTCCTTTAGCGGTTGCACGGCTTTGAAGAGACTATACCTCTCCGAACATGCCAGACTCGGTCAAAATGCCTTTGCCTACAAGAACAGCGAAGGATATAGCATCATGTATCCATTAGACAGCCTGGAACTGCTGTCCGTCGGAAGTCTGGAGCATCCCATCGGATACTATTTCGCTTTCGATGGGCGCATAGGAAATACCACCTTCCAAGCCCAAGGCGGCAAAGGTATCACGCAAGGCGACAAGATAATATACCACCTCAGCAGCTCACTAAAGACGCTGGAAGTGAGAAAGCCCGACACCATCCCCGACCACGCGTTTGAAAACCTCGATTTCCTGAATGTCCGGCTCACCGGACCGGCCACACACATTGGAGAAGCCGCACTCGACAACTCGGGTATCAAGGAAGTGATTCTGGGCGGCCACACGGGCCTCGTGGCGGAGACCTTCCGGAATTGTCCGAACTTGGAAAGCGTCGTGGTGGAGAACAGCGTGAAGGAACTCAGCGCGGGCCTGTTCCGCTATTGCGTCAACCTGCAAAGCCTCGAACTGCCTTTCCCCGGCGCAGGTTCGGCCAGCAACGTGAGCAACTTCGGCCAACTGTTTGGCACCACGCCCGCGGACGGCATGCGTGCCGTGGTGCAGGAGTCGGAGAGCGGTGAGAAAGCGACATACTACCTCCCGGCCAACCTCCGCAAGCTCGTGCTCTCAGAGGGATGCGAAATGATTCCTTACGGCGGACTATATAACTGCAACATGCTGGACACCCTCGTGTTGCCCACTACCCTTTACATGGTAGGCGACAAGGCGCTCTATGGTTGCTCCAAGCTGAAAGACATTTTCTGCAAAGGTGCCGACCCTGCCGCAGCCTACGACGAGACATTCACCGGAGTGCGCGTGAGCAGTTGCAAGCTCCACATCCCCTACAACACTACGGAGCTCTACCGCCGTAGCCCGGGATGGGAAAACTTCTACTACTTTGAGGAAGAGGCACCGATAGCCATCGTGGTGGAAAAGACCATTGAATATGCCGGCGTGATATACGGCCTCGACGAATACCGCCCGGGACAAACAGCAGAATTGCGTGCGGTGGCCCACCACGGTTACCGCTTTGAAGGTTGGCTGGAAAACGACGAACTGATAACCACCGATGCCGACTTGACATTCACCGTCACCGACAGCCGCTCGCTCGTGGCCCGTTTCGTGCCCGTGCCCGACGAAGGTGCCATCGGCGTGACGCCACAACCGGACGGCGTATCGCTCCACCTCAACACCGTGGAGGGCGCATCCTCATACGTAGCCGACATTTATGCCGACGAAAGTCTGTCGGTACTTGTGACCTCGGCCACCACGGACGTTTCCACCGCACGCTCCACACGCGACAACGGCGTGAGCGTCAGCGCTGCGGGACTGGCCGCCGAAACCACCTACTACTATCTCCTGACGGCCTATTCTCTACCCGCTCACGATGGCACGCCGGCCAAGGTTCTGGCTCAATTCACGGGAAGATTCCGGACCACGTCGGGGACGGGCATCGACAACGCCACACGCCCCACGCCGACCGTGACCGCCCGCTACGACGCGTCGGGCCGCAGGTTGGTCGCCCCCGCCAAGGGCCTCAACATCCTGCGCATGAGCGACGGAACGACGAGGAAAGTCTTCGTGAAGTAACCGTTTACAGTCCTTTTCCCCCAAAAAAGGCGTAACCGAAATGGAATGGAACAGCCGGCGGAAAGCATGAATCAGACAAGCTTTCCGCCGGCTTTCTTTAACCCCAACCTATTTCCTAATGATTCGCATTTTATCTGCCCTACAGGCGTGCCCTTCACTCCCCTTGCTCCCGCGCAGCACAAGCCGGGCAAAGGCCCTTCAGCACGTAGTTCACGCCACGCAGCACGAAGCCTTCGGGCGCCTGAACCACCGGCACCGCCTGCTGGCGGAAGCAAAAGGCGCGATGGCAACCCTCGCAATAGAAATGCACATGCTGGTCGCTCACGGAGCATGTGCACTCGTCGCTGCACACGGCATACTTCAGCGCCCCGGACCCGTCGTCGATGGCATGAATCAGATGGCGGTCCAGGAAGAGGGAAACCGTGCGGAAGATGGTCGACTTGTCCACCGTCTGCAACCGTTCTTCCAAATCGGGCTGCGACACGGCGCGGTTCATGTCCATCATCGTGCGCAGGATGAGCAGCCGGATGGCCGTGGGCTTCACGCCCCTCAACTCCAGTTTGTGCAAATATTCACTTTCTTCCATTGCAAGAACATTTTTTCCAAAACTACGGGTAAAGGTACAAACTTTATCGCACACTCCCCGCATGCGCGCCCGCCTTTTTGTCGCGCAGCAGCCGCATGGCGTTCAACACGGCCAGCAGCGCCACGCCCACATCGGCAAAGACGGCCTCCCACAATGTGGCCACGCCGAAAACGCCCAACAACAAGACGAGCAGTTTCACGCCAATGGCGCCAACGATGTTCTGCCACACGATGGCCCTCGTGCGGCGGGCTATCGCGATGGCATCGGCAATCTTGGACGGTTGGTCGGTCTGCAAGACCACGTCGGCCGCCTCGATGGCCACGTCGCTGCCCAGTCCGCCCATGGCGATCCCCACTCCGCTGACGGCCAACACGGGGGCATCGTTCAGTCCGTCGCCCACGAAAGCCACGCGGGCCGCTCCGTCGTGCTGCAACTTCTCGATGTACCGCACCTTGTCCTCCGGCATCAGGTCGCCATGGGAAGCGGGAATCTCCAATTGTGCGGCCAGCTTCGCCACGAGGGCCGACTTGTCGCCCGAAAGGACGCAAAGCTGCCCGATGCCGAGCGAACGAAGGCGCTCCACCGCAACGGCGGCATCTTCCTTCGGCTCGTCGGCCAGCAACATGCAGCCCAAATAGCGGCCGTCCAGAGCCACAGCCACGATGGTTTCGGGAACCATCGCAAGCTCTTCGGGGCAATCCACTCCACGCGAGGCCAGCAGGGCCGCCTTTCCCACGAGCAACTCGCCTTCCGCCGTGGCGGCCCGCAGGCCCATCCCTGCCAATTCCTCGGTGTCCCTCACCTCGGGCAGCGCCAGCCCGAGCCCTTCCGCATAGCCGCACACGGCACGCGCTATGGGATGGTTGCTCCCGGCCTCGGCAGCCGCAGCCCATGCCGCCAGCTTGCCGGACTCCGTGCCCGCGACGGGACGCACTTCCTGCACGCGGAAAACGCCACGGGTCAGCGTTCCGGTCTTGTCGAACACCACGGTGTCCACATGCGTGATGGCGTCCAGGCAATTCCCGCCCTTGAACAGAATCCCCTTGCGGGAGGCCGCCCCGATGCCGCCAAAGTAGCCCAACGGGATGCTGACCACCAACGCACACGGGCATGAAATCACCAGAAACACCAGCGCCCGGTAGAGCCATACATGGAAATCGAACACAAACGAAGGGGCCAGCAACGAATAGACGTAGGGCAAAACGACCAACAACGCGGCAAACAACGTGACCGCCGGCGTGTAGACCCGGGCAAAACGACGGATGAACAACTCCGTGGGGGCCTTGCGCGAGGCTGCATGCTGCACCATGTCGAGGATGCGCGACAAGGCGCTGTCGGTGTAGGCCCTCACCGCACGCAGGCGGACGACCCTGTCCGACGGAATCATGCCGGACAGCACTTCGCCGCCCTCCCCTATGCGGCGCGGCACGCTCTCGCCCGTCAGCGCGGCCGTGTTGAACGAGGCGTCGCCTTCCAGCATCACCGCATCCAACGGCACGCGCTCGCCGGCCTTCACCTCTATTTCTTCGCCCACCTCCACGGTTTCCGGCGCCACGGCCATCCACCGCCCGCCGCGCCGCACAGTGGCCGTCCGCGGGCGCACGTCGAGCAACGACTGTATGTGTCCGCGCGCCTTGGCCACGGCCTTGTCCTGGAACATCTCGCCCACGGCATAAAAGAGCATGACCGCCACGGCTTCGGGATATTCGCCGATGTAGAAGGCCCCGAGCGAAGCCAGCAACATCAGCGTGAACTCATTGAAAGCGTCGCCCTTGCGCAGGGTCTCCCAAGCCTCCTTCGCCACCGGGAGGGCCACCGGCAGCCAAGCCAGGGCAAACCAGCACGGGCGCCACACCTCGTGACGGAAAAAGGCCGCCCCGGCATGTTGTCCCACAATGCCGGCAACCAACATCGCCAGCGCAAACAAAAGCCTGAGATAGGTTTTCCATTCTCCCCGCTCTTCCCCGGCACAATATCCGGCGCAACAAGCATGCACATTTTCTTCCATCGTCTTACCTTTTTATTTTCTTGTTGCAAAGTTAAGTCCGTTTTCCTGCAACTTGGTTGCAAAAGGAATATACATCGGAGACCGGGAATAGGGCAAGGATTCGGGCTGCAACGGAAACCACCTCTTGCGCCATGACCTCGCGAAAGGAACGGCACAAGGAAGGGCATCCTGCCATGTCCGGCATCTGAACACAAAAAATGCGACAAAAGGAATACATAACGGAAGTTTATTGCCCCATGCCAGGCCCGTGTTTCCCGCGACCGCCAAGTCCACCGACGGCAAGGCTTCGGTTTCCGCTCCGGTCGTCTTTGACTGGCCGCCACCCGGGCAACGTCGTGCGGAAGCCGTCAGCGTACTCTGCGGAGAGTACTCGAGTACTTTGCGGAAAGTACAACTCCGCACTCCGCAAAGCGTCTGCTCGTCCTGCGCGGCGGGATAGCCGGAAACGAGGATGGAGATTCATCGCACAAGGGAAAGAGCCGCCCACCTTCCTGGCTTGGCGATTCTGCCAGACGGGAAAGGAAGAACGCCGCGACCTCGTTTCCAATATCCTGACAACGAAAGGACATAAAAAAAGATGCCGCTTTTCACAAAGCAAGCACCTCTAAACTTCTAATGTTAACCTATGAATAAAAAAGCCTGTTCCCCTTTTCACAAAGAAGCAACAGGCGTAAACCTATTTTTTCATTTCTACAATATTAATCTAAAACACATGCTGCCATTTTCACAAACAGCGGCACGCCCTATTAATATGTGTGTTAAACTAAAAGAGTAAAGCCATGTATAAGAACCATGTAAAATGCATCATCCGCGGGCCTCGGCAATATAGCCCAAGGCCTCTTTGCACTTGTCGGTGATGTATTGCCAGTTGCCGACCGCCACTTCTTCCTTCGGGAAGAGCTTCGACCCCATACCGACGCAATACACTCCGGCTTTCACCCAAGCCGTCAGGTTCTCCTTCGTCGGAGCCACCCCGCCCGTCACCATCAGTTTGGTCCAGGGGCACGGGGCCATCATGCCCTTAACGAAGGCAGGCCCGTAGACGTCACCGGGGAAAAGCTTGCACAACTCGCAGCCCAGTTCCTGCGCCTTGCCTATCTCCGACACGGTGCCACATCCCGGACAGTAAGGTATCTGGCGGCGGTTGCACACCGGTGCTATGTCGGGGTTGAACAAGGGCCCCACCACGAAGCAAGCCCCCAACTGGATGTAAAGGGCCGCCGTGGGGGCATCCACCACGGAGCCTACGCCCATCGCCAGTTCCGGGCACTCCTTGGCGGCGAACTTCACGCACTCGGCAAAGACCTCCTGCGCAAAATCTCCACGGTTGGTGAACTCAAACGCACGGACGCCGCCTTCGTAGCAGGCCTTGATGACCTGCTTGGCGATTTCCGCGTCGGAGTGATAGAAGACCGGCACCATGCCCGTCTCCCCAATCTTCTGCATGACTGCAAACTTATCAAATTTCGCCATTTGTTTTCGCTTTTGATTGCT
>CALULQ010000058.1 GCA_944321525.1 uncultured Paraprevotella sp. | reverse complement strand
TTCAGTAGCTCAGTTGGTTAGAGCACCTGACTGTTAATCAGGGGGTCGTTGGTTCAAGCCCATCCTGAAGCGCAAAATAAAGGAGGCCTTACGAGAGGTCTCCTTTTTTTGTATCCACCGGGCCGCTGCGGCCTACAGGAAGACCTGACCGGCCGGCAGCGCGGATTCGGGACGCAGGCCCTTCACGCTCAGTCCCCGCTCACGCTTGGCCGAACCGTCGAAATTATGGCGCGACGGACTGCTGGGGATGAAGAAGTCCACGGTCTTCACTTTCTTGGGCAACGGCGGGAAAACCATCACAAAACGTATGTTTTTGCCCTTCGAACCGTTAATCCAGAAACAGGTGTCGGTGGGATAATACTCCACCTCGCGCAGCATGTAGCGGTCGCCCGTCTTGTTGTCAATGATCGCGGTTTCGGAATTGAAATGATAGAACCACCAGTCTGCCGGACATCCATAAGTGGCCGTCACGTAAGTCGCCTCCTTGGCGCGGTACAATTCATACAAGTTTCCCCCGAACAACACTCTCCCTCTCGGCATGGCCACCGTATACGGGTCCTTAAACACGGGGAAGGTGTGCTCGTTTTCGATGTTGTAATAGGGCGATCCCGCCCGCGTCATCTGGCCCGGCGGCCGGTTGTCGGGGCGCGCGTCATACTTCGGCAACTTGCCGGTAGTGCACCCGCCCAGCATCACGGCTCCCAGCAGGGCCATGCAAAGGGTTTGTTTCCTGTGTGTTCTCATCTTCGCTCCTTTTTCTTAGTGAAACATCCGATGAACATCCGTCCGCACGCCGCCCGGCCGGCGGCCACACTGCTGCCGCAACCACGCCACCCGCGTCGGGAAAAATATTCACCAGTCGACTATGTTTTTAGTTCCTGCTGTAAAAATACAGTTTCCTGTCCGGATTTCCAAACATTCCCTGCAAAAAAGGATGCAAAAAACGCAGCCCACGTCAAGGCCTTCCCGACAGCCCGGACACGGCCGGTCACACTTGTTCCACGCCACCGGCCGTGTCCGGCCGACAAGGCCTCGCCCTCACGCCCGGCATGCACCCCGCGGCGAAGCGTTCGTGCCCGACGGGCCGCGATGCAGTGCGGAGTGCGCCAACGTACTCTGCGGGAAGTACTCAAGTACTTGCCGCAAAGTACAATCCGGGACTCCGCAAAAGCGGTTCCCGCCTTGCGCAGCGGAAAGTCCCGAAACGGGGACGGCATTCCACATCCCGCAAGGCAACCGACCCGCTACTGGCACAAGCACGGCTGCCGTTCATGGCCTGTGCCGACGCAACCGGGCGACGTCCCGAGCCGGAACGGGAACACGGGCCCGCTTTTTTGCCCCATCGCCTACATTAAATGTCCCAAGACTTCCTTTCTCGAAAAAATATTCGTAAACTTGCAGCATGAAACCCATCAAATACATCGTCGAAAACAGCCGCGACGCGCTTTGGGGGCTCACGGTGCGCTCCGTGGGCTACCAGAAGATAGGGCCGCACGAGGCATATCCGCCCGGCGGCCACCACCAGGAGTATCTTTTCCAGCCGGAAAAGGGACGCATCCTGCAGGAATACCAGCTGCTATATATAATAGGTGGGAAAGGCAGGCTGTCCACTCGCCACGGCGGAACGCACAACATCCAGGCGGGCGACATGTTCCTCCTCTTCCCCGGCGAATGGCACACCTACCGCCCCGACGAGGAGACGGGCTGGGAAGAATACTGGATAGGGTTTCAAGGCGTGAACATCGCCCACCGGGTGGAGCATGAGTTTTTCTCGGCCAAGTCGCCGCTCTACCACATCGGCTACAACGAAACCGTCATCGGCCTCTACGACGAGGCCATCCGCACCGCCAGCCAGCAGGAAGCCTACTTCCAGCAGCTGCTGGCCGGCATCGTGAACCACCTGCTCGGACTGATGTTCATGACGAGCCAGAACCGCACGCTTTCGGCCTCGCCGCAGATTCCCGCGATGGTGGAACAGGCCAAGAAATACATGGAATCCGCCATAGAGAAAGACATCAGCATGCCCCACGTGGCTTGCCACCTGAACGTCAGCTACGCCACGTTCCGCCACACGTTCAAGAAATACACGGGCCTGTCGCCGGCCCAATACTTCATCAACCTGCGGTTGCACCGGGCCAAGGAGCTGCTCCGCAGCACGTCCATCCCCATCAAGGAGATTTCTTACCGCCTGCATTTCGAGACGCCGGAATATTTCACCAGCATCTTCAAAAAGCGGATTGGCGTGACGCCGTCCGCCTTCAGAAGATGAGCGCGGAGGGCGTTGCTCGAAGAACCGGACAATATTTAGCCGCCCGCACATCCCGGCCGACCCGTTTGCGGTCATGACCGCGTATAGGAAGAAAGAGGCATGACCTTGCAGCCATGCCTCTTTCTTCCTATACGTCACGACGAACCGCCGCCTACCGGATAATCCGTCCTTGGGGAACATCCCGCCGGGGGCGCAAGTCTTCCACCCGCAATCCTTCTATGCGTCTGGGCGAACCGTCGAAATTATCCCGCGAGGGACCGCCGGCCTGAAAGATGTCTATCTCTTTCACCTGCTTGGGAAGCGGCGGGAACACCTGCACGAAACGCACATATTTTCCTTCTGAACCATTGATCCAAAAGCAAGTGTCGGTGGGATAATATTCCAACCCGCGCATCATGTAGCGGTCGCCCGTCTTGCGGTCTATCAGCATGTCGCCGGAATAGAAGCAGAAAAAGAAATGATCGCTTTGACATCTATAGGTAGTCGTCAAATAAGTTGCCTCCTTGGCCCGATATAATTCATAATACCCACTACATCCCCGAAGCCTCGTCCCTTGAGGACGATACACAGTATAAGGATCCTCAAACGCATAAAACGTCTGGTATAACTGTATGTCATAATCAGGCGACCCCGCCCGCGTCATCTTTCCCGGCGGACGGTTTTCGGGGCGCATGTCGTAGGCCGGCAACTTGCTGGTGGCGCAAGCGCCCAGCATCATGGCTCCCAACAGGGCCATGCAAAGGGTTTGTTTCTTGTGTGTTCTCATTCTCTTTTCTTTTTTATCGGATTACTTTATAAGGTTTCTTCAGCACGCTTTTCAGCCTGTAGCTTTGGGGAATCAGTTGCGGATGCCGCAAGCGTATCCGCTTCACGCCCTCCTCCAAGGGCGGAAACACCAACGTGAATTCCACCACCGTGTTCTGGTAATTCTTCAGCACCATGTCCACCTCCTTTCCGGGGTAGCCTTCAATCCGCCGGCATATATAACAGTCGCCCGTCCGCATGTCCTGCAAGCTATACAGGCTTCCGTCAATCCGGATAGGTTCCTCATCACTGCGCACGGGCCACAACAAAGTAAGGTAGGTTTCCCCGTCGCGCAGCTCTATCCAATAGTTGCGACCTCCCATCCGGAAGAACTCGCTGAGCGTGATGGGCGCCGTGGCGATGCGGCGCACGACGGCCGGTTCGTCTGCCTTGGCTTCCGGGACTACCGGTTGGTTTTCCGGCATCCGCACCACCGCCAAGTCTGCCGCCGGTGCGCTGTCGGCCGCCGGCACGCTGTCCGCCAGCAGTTTCTTCTCCGCCGGCAAGACTTCCGCTGCCGGTTCCGGTTCTTCCGCTTCGGACACGGGCTCGGGCTCTTCCGCCCTCTCCGGCACCACGGCTTCGGCCAAGGCTGCCGGAGAAAGCAATGGGGCCGCGGCTTCCTCGCGCTCCAGCGTCAGCCTGAAGTCGTTCACCGCCATGGGACGGGCAAAAGCCGCAACGGCCATCATCACCAACGGCACGATGTACACGGCCTTCAAGGCCGCCTTGCGGGCCGACGGGCGACGGCACATCATCACGAGCCGCTTCTTGATGGAACTCTGGTCGAAGGAGTTGGCAGCCGACAACGCACGGCACCCCGCGGCGTGGCGGATGAGCAGGTGCTGGTAGCCTTCCTCCTCCACGCCCTGCCGCAACACGCGGCGGTCGGCCTGAAACTCATGCACGTCGCGCAAGTCCTTGCGCAGCATCCAGGCAAAAGGCAAGAACCACAAAAGGCGCGCCGTCAGTTCGCACAACAGCATGTCCCACGAATGCCCCAGGCGCACATGGGCCAACTCATGCTCCATGACGGGATGACCGCGACGGGCCGCGGCGGCCTCGTTCAGTATCACCCAGCACATCCAACTGCAGGAAATGGGTAGCCGGACGTTCCACACGACACGGACACCGGCCGGCAGTCCTTCGACCCGAAGGCGACGGCCACGCACAATCACCCACACGAGCGAGAACAACGAACAGAAATAGTTCCCGAAGCATACGACCACACCCAGCAGATAGACCCAGGCAAACACCCTCGGCCACCAAGCGAAAGAGGCAGCAGGAACGTCCGCCCCGCCATCGGTTCCCACGGACATAAGCTCGTACACAACAGCCTCCACCTCGTCCATCTGGCGCGACACCACCGTGGCGTGCCCCGTTTCCAACGGAAAAAGGGGAATCATAAAGGAAAGGCAGAGGATGCCCAGAAGCACCACGCGGTTGAAGCTATGGAAAGTCTCCTTCCGTAACAATAGCCCGTAGAGCGAATACAAGAGCGTCAGCGTCAACGCCCACTTCAAGATGTAAACCAGGAATGCCGCCATAAGCCTCAGCGCTTTTTAAGATCCTTCAAAAACTGCACTAACTCTTCCTCGGTCACCTTCTCTTCCCGCACCAAGGCCGACACCACATTCATGTACGACCGTCCGAAATGGCGGTTGACAAAAGCATCGAGCTTGTTGCAACCATAGGACTCCTTCTCCACCATCGGTTCGTAGATGTAACCACGGCCCGACACGCGGTGCGACAGGTAGCCCTTCTTCTCCAACAACTGGAACATGGTGGCAATGGTATTGATGTGGGGCTTGGGTTCGGGATAGGCCGCTTGCACGTCCTTCGGCGCACAGGCTCCCAACTGCCATATCAGCTCCATGACCTCTTCTTCTTTCTCCGTCAGCTTGTTCATTCTTTCAACGATGTTTTTAGTTCATGCAGCAAAGATAAAGTGCGACAAGCAATCTTCCAAACATTTTCTTGCTTTTAACTAAAAAAATCGTTCAAACAAGGAAAACCGAAGCCATTGGAGGAAAGCCCTCTCCCACCTGGTCCGGGCCCGTCGCCAACCCTCTTGGCCCCAACCTTTTGTCCCTGAAAGGACGGCTTCCTCTGCTATTGGCAGACAACAGCCTTCAGGAACAGCAACAGCCTCCTGCCCCTTGCAAAGGCGTCGCCAGGCGCATAGGCCATTCTCCGAAAAAGAACGAAACGGACGCAAAAAGGGGATGCCCCTGCGGAGGCATCCCCTTTTCCTTTTATTCATTCAAACTTGATGAAACAAATTATTCGCCTTTCTGCTCGCCACCACGCGGCCGGCGCTCGCGGCGCTCCGGACGCTCACGACGGGCGGAACGCTCCACGTAGCCCTCGGGCTTTTCCATCAGCACGCGGCGGGAAAGCTTGAACTTGCCCGTCTTTTCGTCGATTTCCATCAACTTCACCCTCACGTGGTCGCCTTCCTTCAGGCCGGCTTCTTCCACCGTCTCCAGACGCTTCCAGTCTATCTCGGAGATGTGAAGCAGGCCGTCACGTCCCGGCATGAATTCCACGAAAGCTCCGTAGGGCATCACGCTGCGGATGACGCCGTCGTAGACCTCGCCCACCTCGGGCACGGCCACGATGGCCTTGATCTTGGCCAACGCGGCATCGATCACATCCTTGTTCGCACCGCTGACCTGCACTTCGCCTACGCCGTTCGTCTCTTCGATGGCGATGACCGCACCGGTCTCTTCCTGGATGCCTTGGATAATCTTTCCGCCCGGGCCGATAACGGCACCGATGAATTCCTTCGGGATAGTAATCTGCACGATGCGCGGCACATGCGGCTTCAGTTCGGCGCGCGGAGCCGGCATGCATTCAGTCAGTTTGCCCAGGATGTATTCGCGTCCGGCCTTGGCCTGCATGAGGGCCTTCTCCAGGATTTCGTAGCTCAGGCCGTCGCACTTGATATCCATCTGCGTGGCCGTCAAGCCGTCGATCGTACCCGTAGTCTTGAAGTCCATGTCGCCCAAATGGTCTTCGTCGCCGAGGATGTCGGACAACACGGCATATTTCTCTTCGCCCGGGTTCTTGATGAGTCCCATGGCGATGCCGCTCACGGGCTTCTTCATCGGCACGCCGGCGTCCATGAGGGCGAGCGTTCCGGCGCACACCGTGGCCATGGAAGACGAACCGTTGGATTCAAGGATGTCGGAAACGACGCGCACCGTGTAGGGGAAGTCCTGAGGAATCTGGCCCTTCAGTCCGCGCCAAGCCAAATGGCCGTGGCCGATTTCGCGGCGTCCCACGCTGCGCTGTGCCTTGGCCTCGCCCGTGGAGAACGGGGGAAAGTTATAGTGGAGCAGGAAACGCATCTTGCCTTGTTCGAGCACCTCGTCCACCGTCTTCTCGTCCAGCTTCGTGCCCAGCGTACAAGTGGAGAGCGACTGCGTCTCACCACGGGTAAAGATGGCCGACCCGTGAGGACCGGGCAGCGGGCTGACCTCGCACCAGATGGGGCGAATGTCGGTCGTGGCACGGCCGTCGAGTCGCTTGCCTTCATCGAGCACGCAACGGCGCATGGCGTCGCGCTCCACGTCGTGGTAGTAACGGTCGATCATGGCGTTCTTCTCCTCCAGTTCGTCGGGCGTCAAGTCGGCATGCGCCTCGGCGTAAGCCGTCTTGAAGTTCTCGCGGATTTCCATGAAAGCGTCCTCGCGTGCGTGCTTGTCGCGGTTGCCTTCGGCAGCGATGCGGTAGGCCGGCTCGTAGCAGGCTTTCTTCACCTCCTCGCGCAGTTCCTCGTCGTTCACCTCGTGGCAGTATTCGCGCTTCACGTCCTTGCCCGTTTCCTTCTCCAGCTCTTTCTGCAGTCGGCACATGGGCTTGATGGCTTCGTGGGCCACCTTGAGCGCCTGGAGCAGGTCTTGCTCGGAGACTTCCTTCATCTCTCCTTCCACCATCATGATGTTTTCCTCAGTGGCACCCACCATGATGTCCATGTCGGCATTTTCCAGTTGTGCGAAAGTGGGGTCGACGACATACTCGCCGTTCACCCGCGCCACGCGCACTTCCGAGATGGGCCCTTCGAAAGGAATATCGGAGACAGACAGCGCGGCAGAAGCTGCAAAACCGGCCAATGCATCCGGCATGTCCACGCCATCGGCAGAATACAGTATCACGTTCACATAAACTTCCGCGTGATAGTTGCTGGGGAACAAGGGGCGCAGGGCGCGGTCCACCAGCCGGCAGGTGAGGATTTCATTGTCCGAAGGCTTTCCTTCGCGCCGGGTGAAGCCGCCCGGGAAGCGTCCGGCAGCGGCAAATTTCTCCCTATACTCTACCTGCAAAGGCATAAAATCTGTTCCGGGAACGGCATCTTTGGCGGCACAAACAGTGGCCAAGAGCATGGTGTTGCCCAGCGTGAGCATCACGGCTCCATCGGCTTGTTTGGCCAATTTCCCGGTCTCGATGCTGATGGTTCTTCCATCAGGCAATTCGACTGTTTTCGTAATTACGTTCATTGGTTTCTTAAAATGTTTCATCAATAAATCGAGCAAATTTACACATAAATAATGATAAATCAGATTTTAAGCCCATAAAAATTCGCCCCGCAGCTCTTTTTTCACAAAAAAAGCCCACCGGCAGCCATGAGAAAGGGCGAAACAGCCTATCTTTGCAATCAGTTTGTAAATCCGAATGCCCGATATGAAAAAAATGATTTGCGCCTTGGCCGCCGCGGCGGCACTGCTTCCGGCCTGCCACGACAAGGGAGAACAATTCGAAGTGAACGGCCGCATCGGCGACGCCGCCGACAAAATGCTTTATTTCGAAGCCGCCACACTGAACGGCATCGAGGCGGTCGACTCCGCGCGCCTCGACGAGGAAGGCGGGTTCTCGTTCCGCGCACCGAGGCCCGCGAACCCCGAATTCTACCGCCTGCGCATCGACGGGCAAATCGTGAACCTCTCCGTGGACTCCACCGAAACCATCAGCGTGGAAGCGACGTTCCCCACCATGGGGACGGACTACCGCGTGGAAGGCTCGGACAACTGCCGCGTCATCAAGGAAATCAGCAACAAGCTCACCGCCCTGCAACAGGAAATACAGGACATCATGACCGACAAGACGCTGACGCTGGGCGAACAGCAGCGGCTGGCCTACGAGCGGGTGGCCCGCTACAAAGAGGAGATGAAGCGGGACTACATCCTGAAGAACCCCGCCGCGCCATCGGCCTACTTCGCCCTGTTCCAGACCATCGGGGGCGGATTGCTCTTCGACCCCGTGGGCAACCCCGACGACGTCAGGTATGCCGGAGCCGTGGCCACCGCGTGGGAAGCACTCTACCCCGACGCGCAACGCACGGAAAACCTGCGCAACATCGCGCTGCAGGGACGGAAGAACACCAAACGCCCCGTGCCTGCCGCACTGGAAGACATCGACCCGGAGAAGGTGACCGCCGCGGGCATCATAGAAATAGAACTGCCGGACATCGACGGGCGGAGCCGCAAACTGTCGGGCATCAAGGACAAGGTGGTGCTGCTCGACTTCACGGCCTACTCGCTGCCGCAGTCGCAGGAACGCATCATGCAGATGCGGCAGCTCTACAACAAATATGCAGCGCGGGGCTTTGAAATCTACCAAGTGTCCATCGACCCGGACGAGCACTACTGGAAGACGGCCTGCGAACACCTGCCGTGGATTTGCGTGCGCGACAGCGAGGGGGAAGCCTCGGGCTATCTGGGCTCCTACATGGTGCGCCGGCTGCCCACCTACTTCCTCATCGACCGGAACGGCGACCTCGTGGCACGCGACGAGCAGATAAAGGACCTGGACGCGGCCGTGGAAAGCCTTTGTGCACAATGATGCCCCAAGGAATCAAGGTCAGTACTTGGTACATACTGGCCTGAACCATTATCTCGGCTCAGTAGAAATTCAACGGGGACCTGCAACAACGTCCGTGTCGGATTGTCACCCAAGCACGGAATTTCCTGTCAGGAAGAAAGGTTTTCCTTCCGTTTCCGTGTTTCAATGACAGGACAGACCGCCGCAAGCAGGAGCCGGACTGTTAAAAAACGGGTGGAGGAACTGTTTGTATGGAGCATTTCTCCGTCCCGACGGTCGTCTTTTCACAGTAAAATTCGATACACAAATAGGAATCTGTTAGAAACAAGCTATTTATAAGCTTTTCTCAAAGAGTGAGGTAATGACT
>CALULQ010000057.1 GCA_944321525.1 uncultured Paraprevotella sp. | reverse complement strand
CGGAAGAAGCCGTATCCCGTCAGTTTGTAGTTTCCCGCGGGCAAGGTGATTTCCTGCGTGGCGCTTCCGGCGGTCCGTTCCAAGGAACCCCAGCCGGAGTAGAAGCCGTAGATGTTGTATCCGTCTTTTGGTCCGTTGTCGGTTAGGCCTTCTACTTGCCAAGCGGTTTGCGTGTCAGCATTCTCGGTCATTCCAGCGTTTTTCACATAGGTGTCCGTTACGTCCTGCCAGGCTTGTGCCCACCCGGCCACGGCAAACAAGAATGCACCCAAACTAAGTAGTACTTTTTTCATAGAGTGATTTTGTTAGATTAATAATTAAATTGGAAAACACAGTGTAAGTCCGCCTAAACTTACGGGTCAAAAATAGGGAATATATTTAATAAAATCAAAGGATAAGACATTTTTTTCTTGCGGGCGACATTTTTTCCTTAATGCCGCGTCGGGGCGATAAGTCGCGCAATAGTGCGCCGGGAGGACGGCCGAACAGTGGGCGGGCTGCCGCAAGGCCGAATTGTACTCTGCGGAGAGTACTCGAGTACTTGCCGCAGAGTACGCTGCCGCTCTCCGCAAGGCGTTGCCTTCATTTCCGCATGCCGCTCCTGTCCCGGCGCCCGGTCTTTCATGTCGCAGGAGGCTACGCCCGCACCTTAAGCGTGCGGGTGCAACCTTTTCCGTTCTTCCTGTTTGTTGTTAGGGATGACAGCAGGTGAGTCCCACCTTATTCTTATATCCTGTTGAGACGGTAGGCGACGGAAAAACAAATGTATGCGGTGTTTCCGCTTTGGCGCGTTTCCGTCCATACGTTGTTCCCGAAAGTGGTGCGGTAGTTCTTCCGGTTGTGTAGCAGATCGAAGGCCTCCACCTTGAGGGTGAGCTTTTGCTGGAGCAACTTGTAGGCGACCCCCAGGTCCCAGATACATTCGTTGCCGTCGGCGTCGCCCATCAGCATGCCTTTCCGGTGCGACCAGTCCACCCGCGTGTTGACTTCCCAGTCGTGGCCGATGTAGCCCGTGGCCTTCCATTCGGCGCGGTATTGCTGCAGGCGATAGTCACCCTGCGGCATGGAGCGGTTGGTGCGGTGGTCGAAGGTGTAGGTGGCGTCCAGTTCCGTCAGCAGGAACCGGTTGCTGTAGCTGGGGTTGATGCCCACTTGCACGGAGTGGTTTTCTCCGATGTTGCGGGAGGCCTGGCTCTCGCCGGCATACTGCATGAATTGCGCGGTGTGGCGGTAGCTGTAGGTGGCGCTGCTGCCCCAGGTCAGCGGCCCGAGGTTGTCGTAGTAGGACAGGCGCCCGCCCAGGTTGTAGTTGCCGTTAATGTTGTCGGGGGTGGACCGGCGCCCGCCGGTTTCCGGGTCGAAGACGATGCGGTTGTCGGTGGCGTTCCGCGTGACATCGTAGTTGAGCCGGATTGTTCCCTTGCCTTTCAGGGTGTTGAGGCTCAATTCGGTGCGTGCATTGTACGATGCTTTCAGGTCCGGGGTTCCGATGCGGATGTTGAGCGGGTCGGAATAGTCGGGGATGAAAATCAGGTCCGAAGTGCCGGGCATGTCCCTGCTGCCGTAGTACGACAATTCGATGCTGTTGTATGTTCCCAGCTTGCCGCTCAGGCTGATGTGTTGCTCGTGGAGCAGGAAGTGGTAGACGCGGCTGGCCGCCTGTCCGTCCCGCCGTTCGGTGGAGAGTTCATCCCGCGTGGGCGTCACGGAGAACGTGGCGGAGAGGCTGGCTTTCTCCCACTCCAGGCTCAGGTCGGCCTTCAGCTGGTGTTGTTGCACGCGGTCGCGGGTGGCATAGCTCAGGCTGTCGGTCAGGACGGGCCGTCGGTCAGGTCCGTATGCTCCGTGCGGCTGTCGTCTTTGCCGTAGCAGAATTCGTAGCTCAGTTCCACGAAGTGTTTCTTGCGGAAACGGAACTGATAATAGGCCTCTGCCCGCCACGTCAGCATCTCATTGGGGCTGGCCTGCTGCTGGCGCACGTCCAGCAGGCTGTCGCCCAGGGAGGGGAAGGCCGTGTGCGAGCGGCTCACGGTCCGGCTCTTGTTCTTCATGTAAAAGAGGTTGGTGCGGATGCCCGTTTCATCGTCGTCGGCCACGCTGCGGAAGAGCGAGCCTTGCCAGCTCATGGACTTGTTGTCCGTCAGTGTCCGTTGCTCGGTGGTGTTGAGGTTGAGCGTGTCGGCCTGTTCCCCGGCGGTGGCTACGGACGAAGACCGGTTGGTCATGGACGAGCGGGTGTAGTTGAATTGCAGGTAGTTGCGCAGCATCCCTTTTTTGCCGAGCCGAAAGTCGGAGCTCAGGGTCGGGTTGAGGTTGCGGGAGCGGTTGTCGTATTCTGATACGGAATAGTCGTTCGTCATGTCCTCCGGCAGGAACGAGCTGGTGGTCTGGGTGGTCTTGCCCACGTTCCGTGTTTCGTTGTATCGAAAATTAGCATTGACCGAGGCCTTCTTGAAATTCTGGTCGTAGAATCCGTGGGCATGTTTCCTGATGCTTTTGTCTTCGGCCGTTAGTCCGTCCGGCATGTCTTCCAGTTCGCCATTGAAGGAAAATTGCGGTCCTTTCTTAATGTAGAGGTTCGCGTCGGCCGTCAGGCGGTATTTCTTTTTCTGGTCGGCGGTGGCGGCTTCGGCATTCGCGAAGAACACGGTCTTTATCTCCTCCTTGCTCTTCATGTCCATGACGAGCATCTTGCCCTTCGTGGCGTCGAGCGTGTCGCGTTCCGTTTCGTAGACTTCCACTTGCTTGAGCTTCACGTTGGGCATGTTCTTCAGCGCGATGGAGATGTCGTGCTTGAAGAAAGTGTCGCCGTTGAGCCGCATTTCCTCAATGCTGCGCCCCTTGTAGGTGAGCTGTTTCTTCCGGTTGTCGTACCGCAGCCCGGGGAGGCGGCGCACCAGCTGGACCAGCACCGTCCCCTCGGGCATCTCGTAGGCATCGACGTTGAACACGGTGGTGTCTCCTTTCTGGTACATTTTCTTCAGTTCGTCGATGATTTGTGCCTCTTCCAGCGTGATGGGGTGGCTGTGCAGCACGACGCTGTCCAGACGGACTTCGTAGGCCGCCCCGTACTCGTCCTGTGTCTTCACGGCGGGGCGGACGCAGTCCAGCGTGTCCATGCCGACGTAGGTGATGACGATTCTGATTTCGGGCTTCTTCACTTTCTTCTTTCCCCTAATGTCGTCCGAGAACTTGCCTTCGAAGCTGGTGGTTGTGGCGCGTTTCATTTGGGCGGAGTCGGCGGTGCAGTAGGCTTGCACGTGGGCGCCTTCCAGCGGGAACGGTTTTTCGTGGAACTCATCGATGGCAAAGACTTGTCCTTTGAAATAGCATCGGAAAGGATTTTCTTTTCTCATCCTGGCACGGTATGTGGCAAGCTTGTTGTCGTAGTTCTGTGCGAAGGCTGGGGCGTCCCATCCGAGAAGGCAAAGGAAAGCGATGATGGAAAGTGCAAACCGTTTCATGGCTGGAATCAGAGTCCTTAGTTCTAAGTTAATTTTTTCAACACAAAGTTATAAAGGAATGTTTAGGTTTGCAAACATTTCTTTCGATTTCTTTGTTTATTTTTAGAATCTCTACTACCGAAAACCTTTATAAACTTGATTTAATGTTCGTTGGTGTGGAAAAATAAGAGCCGGAAGAATGTGTAAACATGCTTCCGGCGATTTGTCGTGTGGTTCGATTTGCTTATTTCGCGGTGTTCTCCGCCGCCTCGTATTCCTCCGAGGTGGTGCAATGGCGGGTGTTGTCGGGGCGGGCGTCCGAACGACGGTACCAGTCGGAATACATGATGTAGTGCTGGGCGTAGCCGATGTTGAGTTCCTTGGCCTGCTCCGGGTCCACCTTCTTGATGAACTTGGCTGGGACACCGCCCCACAGTTCGCCGTCGCCCACCACCGTGTGCGACAGCACCAGCGCACCGGCGGCCACGATGGCCCCGTGGCCGATGACGGCATGGTCGAGCACGGTGGAGCCCATGCCGATGAGGGCGCCGCTCTTCACCTCGCAGCCGTGGAGGGTGACGTTGTGGCCCACCGTCACGTCGTCGCCGATGATGATGGGCGCCTTGCCATAGAGCGTGTGCAGGCAGGAGCCGTCCTGGATGTTTACGCGGTTGCCGATTTTGATGTAATGCACGTCGCCGCGCAGGACGGCGTTGAACCACACCGTGCAGTCGTCGCCCATGGTGACGTCGCCGATGATGGCCGCCCCTTCGGAGAAGTAGCAGTGCTTGCCGAACTTCGGGGCAAGGTCGTTGAGTTTCTTGATGATTGCCATGTTTTAATTGTTTTTCCGTTTGAATCAAAAGTAATGCGGCTTGCAGGCTTCCCACAGCCAGATGCAGTGCTCCGTGTCGAGCAGGGGAGCGAGCTGTGCGTACACCTGCCGGTGGTAGCGGTTGAGCCATGCGTTTTCTTCCGCGGTGAGCATGGTCCAGTCGATGGGCGCTTTGTCGATGGGGCAGAGGGTGAGCGGCTCGAAGCAGAGGAACTTGCCGAACTCCGTTTCCTTGTAGGGCAGGATGAGCTGCGTGTTCTCGATGCGCACGCCGTGGCGCCCGGCCTTGTAGATGCCCGGTTCGTTGGTCACGGTCATGTAGGGGAGCAACGGCGTGGGCATGTAGTTCATGCGTATCTGGTGAGGCCCTTCGTGGACACAGAGGCAGGAGCCCACGCCGTGCCCCGTGCCGTGGAGATAGTTGATGCCCTGCTGCCACATGGCGTAGCGGGCGCAGATATCGAGCTGCGTGCCGTTGCAGCCTTGTGGGAAACAGGCGAGGGCCAGACGTATGTGCCCCCTCAGCACCAGCGTGTAGTCGCGCCGCTCCTCTTCAGTGACGGGTCCGAGGGCGATGGTGCGGGTCAGGTCGGTGGTGGCGTCGTCGTATTGTGCGCCGGAATCCAGCAGCAGCAGGCCCTCGGGGCGCAGGGGAATGTCGGTCTCCGGCGTGGGCTTGTAGTGTACGATGGCCCCGTGGGCGGCATAGCCCGCTATGGTGTCGAAGCTGTTCTCGCGATACAGGTCCTGCTCGCCGCGCAGTTCGTCCAGCTTGCGGCAGATGCTGAGCTCAGTCTGTCCGCCGGCTTCCACGGCCGGCTTCAGCCAGCGCAGGAACTTCACCATGGCCACGCCGTCGCGCACCATGGCGCGGCGGTAGCCTTCCACCTCGGCCGGGCATTTCACGGCCTTGAGCATGGCCACGGGGGAGGGGGCGTCCACCACGTCGCACCCTTCGGGCAGGGCTTGGCGGAGCATGAGGTTGACGCTCCGGCGGTCGAGGAGCATGCGGCGGAAGGGGGAGCGGCGGAGGTCGGCCGCGAGGTCGTCGTAGTCGCGCGTCCGGACATTGGCTTCCTCCAGATGGGCGGCAACTTCCGGCGTGAGTTTCACCTTATTTATATATAAGGTGCAAGCGTCGGGACCGACGAGCACATAGGCTACGAACACCGGGGTGCAGTGCACGTCCGTGCCGCGCAGGTTGAGCGTCCAGGCAATGTCGTCGAGGGCCGTCAGGATGAGGCCGTCGGCTTGCCGTTCGGCCATGGCCTCGCGGACGAGGGCGAGCTTCTCGGCCACGCTCCGTCCGGCATATTCCAAGGGTTGGATGCGGACCGGGGCGTCCGGCAGTTCCGGGCGGGCGGTCCACAGCGTGTCGGCCGGGTTCCGGGCCACTTCCAGGCAGATGCCGTGTCGCCCGAGGTCGGCCTTCAAGGTGTCGATGTCGTCCACGCTGCTGGTCCATCCGTCGATGCCCACGCGGCTGCCGGAGGGGAGGACGTCCGCCAGCCATCCGGCGATGGAAGGCGTGCCCTCGATGCGTTCCTTCATCAGGCGGAACGGCGTGCCCGCCAGCTGTTCCGCAGCCGCAAGGAAATAGCGGGAGTCGGTCCAGAGCGCGGCGTCGTGGCGCGTGACCACCGCCGTCCCGGCCGACCCGTCGAAACCCGAAATCCACTGGCGTGTCTTCCAGTGTGCGGGCGGATATTCGCTGTAGTGCGGGTCGGTACTGGGGAAAATGTAGGCGTCCAGGCCGTTGCGGTCCAGATATTGCCGTAAGTCTTTTATTCGTTCAGTGATAGTCTCGTTCATGTTCGTTTAAGCAAAAGTCCGTTGGCAAATTTACAATTATATTTGCCAACGAGCAGCAAAACAGCCGGATTTTTTTCTCGTGGAGCGGAGGCGGATGCTCCGGTGCGTGTTGCGGGGACGGAGGCATGGGTTCGCGCGGCGGGCCGGAGCGGCGGACGTCAGGCATTTTCCTGCAAAGCCGTGCGCGCCGTGCCGCCGCGCCCCTCCGTGTCCTGCGCAGGCCGCCAGCGTACTTTGCGGAAAGTACTCGACTACTCTCCGCAGAGTACTTTCCGACCTTCCGCAAGGCGCCCGTGCGGCTGCATCTGAAAAATCAGGCAACTTCTAAACATTAGTTCACATATTTTTTCATGCTTTACCCCTCACCTTATCGAAATAAGTGCTATCTTTGTGACGTTCTAAAGGAACAGATTGTACTAAATATAATAAGAATATGGAATTTCTGACGAATGACAAATTGGTGATTGTCGGTGCAGCCGGCATGATTGGTTCCAACATGGCGCAGACAGCCTTGATGATGGGCTTGACGCCGAACTTGTGCCTGTATGACGTGTTCTCGCCCGAAGGCGTGGCCGAAGAAATGCGCCAGAGCGGTTTCGACGATGTGAACATTACGGCTACTACCAATGTGGCCGAGGCTTTCAAGGACGCCAAGTATATCATCTCTTCGGGCGGCGCTCCCCGCAAGGCCGGCATGACGCGCGAAGACCTGCTCAAGGGCAACTGCGAAATCGCAGAGCAGCTGGGCAAGGATATCAAGACCTATTGCCCGGACGTGAAGCACGTGGTCATCATCTTCAACCCGGCCGACCTGACCGGTTTGGTGACTTTGCTGTATTCCGGCCTGAAACCGTCGCAGGTGACCACGCTGGCCGCCCTCGACTCTACCCGCCTGCAGAGCGCGCTGGCCAAGAAGTTCGGCGTGATGCAGAACAAGGTGACGGGTTGCGCCACATACGGCGGACATGGCGAGCAGATGGCCGTGTTCGGCTCAGCCGTGAAGATCGACGGCAAGCCTTTGCACGACCTGATTGGTACGCCGGCCTTCACCAATGAGGAGTGGGAGCAGATGAAAGTGGACGTGACGAAGGGCGGTGCCAAGATCATTGAACTCCGCGGACGCTCGTCTTTCCAGAGCCCGGCTTACCTGTCGGTGGAAATGATCCGCGCGGCCATGGGCGGCGCTGCTTTCCGTTGGCCTGCAGGCACATTCGTGAAGAACGAGAAATACGACAGCATCATGATGGCCATGAACACGACGCTCGACGCCACGGGTTGCCACTACACGATGCCCGAAGGCACGGCAGACGAAATGGCCAAGTTGGACGCCAGCTACGAGCACCTCTGCAAGATGCGCGACGAACTGGTGGACCTGAACATCGTTCCGGCCATCTCGGAATGGAGCAAAATCAACCCGAACCTGTAAGCCGTCGGGGCCTGATAAAGTTTAAAAAAGGTGCGCATCTCTTGGGTGCGCACCTTTTTTATGCCCTATATGAGGCAGAAAACCGCGGTTTTCTTTGCCGATTCAAAAACATTGCTTAATTTTGCACCGCATTTTTGCAAAATAATCATTTATAATATTACTATTAAAAAAAGAAGAAAAGATGATTGTAGTACCTGTAAAAGAAGGCGAGAACATTGAAAGAGCGCTGAAGAAATTCAAAAGAAAGTTTGAAAAGACTGGTGTCATGAAGGAATTGAGAAGCCGGCAGCAGTTCAACAAACCTTCAGTGGTCAAGCGGCTTGCCAAGGAACACGCGATTTATGTGCAGAAATTGCGCCGGATTGAAGAATAATTAGCTATTTTTCTTTGGACTTTCATTTTTATTTCCTATATTCGTTGTCAGAAAACAACGAGGTATGTGGATTGAAACCTTTTTGGACTATCTGAAGTACGAACGGAACTATTCCGCCCGCACTGTTGGAGAATACGGGGACGACTTGAACGCGTTCGAGGCGTACTTTAAGAAGGTGGATGCCACATTGTCTTGGGAAAACATCGACGGCGACATCGTGCGCGACTGGATGGTCTCAATGATGGAGGCCGGACGGGCGGCGACAACGGTGAACCGGAGGCTGAGCGCGGTGCGCGCGCTCTACCGTTATGCGCTGAAGCGGGAGTGGGTCAAGGCCGACCCTGCCAGAGGCATACGGGGGCCCAAGAAAAAGAAACCGCTGCCGGCTTTCGTGAAAGAAAACGAGATGGACCGGCTCTTGGACGGGGATTTCTTCGGCAGCGATTTCGCAGGCAAAAGAGACAGGCTGATTGTGGGCATGTTTTATGCGACCGGCATCCGGCTTTCCGAACTCACGGGCTTGGACAATCGGGACGTGGATTTGCAGGGACGGGCCATAAAGGTCACAGGCAAGCGGAACAAGCAGCGGGTCGTGCCTTTCGGGGACGAACTGGAAACGCAGATCAGGGAATACCTGGACCTGAAGTCTTCCTTAGGACTGGCAGACGGAGGGGCGATGTTCGTGGACCAAAAAGGGCAGCGGCTGAAAAACGTGAAGGTGCGCGCCTTGGTGCGCCACTATCTGGGCATGGTGACCACGCAAAGGAAACGGAGCCCGCACGTGTTGCGCCACACTTTTGCCACCTCGATGTTGAACCATCATGCAGACTTAGAAGCCTTGAAGGAACTGATGGGGCATGAGAGCGTCTCCACCACGGAGGTGTACACCCACACCACCTTTGAGGAATTAAAAGAAATGTATAACCTAGCTCATCCAAGGGCTTAAAAAGACAATGACTATGGAAGTAAGAATTCAGGCGATTCATTTCGATGCCACGGCGAAACTCCAAGAGTTTATCGAGAAGAAAGTAACCAAGTTTGGGAAATTTAGCGAAGAAATAAGAAAGGTAGAGGTGTCATTGAAAGTCGTGAAGCCCGAAACCTCCATGAACAAGGAAGCTTCCATCAAGGTGCTGGCTTCCACAGGAGAGTTTTTCGCGGAGAAAGTTTGCGATACATTTGAAGAAGCTGTAGACGTTTGTTTGGATGCTTTGGTGCGCCAAATCTCCAAATACAAGGAAAAACAAAGAAATCGCTAAAAAAAGTTCCGTTTTTGTTTGCGGTTTCAAAAAATAGACTTAACTTTGCAGCCGTTTAGAGCATGTCGATGGATGTGTGAGGCTGCAACTGCCTCTTTAGCTCAGTTGGCCAGAGCACGTGATTTGTAATCTCGGGGTCGTTGGTTCGAATCCGACAAGAGGCT
>CALULQ010000056.1 GCA_944321525.1 uncultured Paraprevotella sp. | reverse complement strand
ACTGTATTTGACATAGCAGACCACATAGCACAATATGCGGTCAGCCGATTCGGTATCTCCCCAAGGCTGCCTTTGCCAATCCCATCCACCTCCGCTCCACCACTTTCTTACAAAGTCCTTTTTGTCGAATCCGTAGCGCCTGCAGGTTTCCGGGTCTGTCCGGATGACGACTTCCTTGATGTCGGGCGGCAGTTTTTCGGATATCTCTTTGATTTCCCCTTCTACGGGGACGTGGTCTCCGGGATATTCGTCCAATACCATCCATCTGGCCCCGCCGTCCGGATAGTAATAGCGGCTCATGATGCTCGTTCCGATTTCCTGTGTGGTAACACCACTGTATGGGGCGTGATCTGCGAGATAGTCTATTTCTTCGGCCAATGGGAAATGTACGGTTGAGACCTTGAGGTATTTGCGGGTATATCGGCGGCGTCTGGCTTTTATTTCCACTTCCTGCAGGGATTTCGTGCCGTCGTCCTCTTCCTGCAGGGCATCCCCGTCGATTGCTTTGCAGGTGTTTTCGGGCAACCGTGTCTCTTCTTCCCGGTAGGGTCTGGGAACGGGACAGAACCATTTATAGGTTTTGATGGCGGGCTTTCTCCCGTCCGGTACGATGTAGGATGTGGAGAGGTAGGCGATTCTGTCGCCATGGAAGTCCTTCAGGTAGAAGGCCCAATATCCCTTTCCGGTGGTAGTGGTCTCTCCTGTCATTCTGCAGGTGTCGTCCGGTATGTTCATTCTGACGGGGCATCCCGGTTCGAGCCTCTTGATGAGTCTGCGCGATGAGCGTGTATAGACCTCCCCGTCCACGGTCAGTCCTTTTTCCGGGGAGAGGAAGATGTCCTGTTCGGGATCGAAGTTCCGCATGGCGTAGTAGCTTCGTGCCACCCAGCTGCTGTCGAGGAAGAGCGAGCGGTGGATGTCTCCCCCGTAGTTAGTGGGTATTCTGGAGGAGGCGTCCGTGACGGCCAGCGAGAATCGGCTTCCGGGTGTGGTCCGGAAGGTGAGTTCGATTTTCTCCCCCGGTTTCAGGCTTCCGGGCTGCGGTGTGAGGCATCGGATCGGGGCCGCATGGAAGTCTTGGTTGTACCGTCCTACGGCTTGCATGATCTGTAGGACGGAATCAGGCAATGGTTCCCTTTTTGCCTTTGCCTTTTCCTTGAGCCTTTTCCAGTCTTCCTTATTGTCAATCCATAGTTTCTTGTGTTTGTTCAGCAAGTCCGGTCGCGTGCGGTCGTAAATTCTCCGGTATCCGTAATCCCCTTGGAATACGATGTCGAAGACGGGGAAGACCCGGGTGAAATAGTTGTCCTCCCCATAGTTTCTCATGTGCCGTGTGTAGGCCCTGACCTCGAAGAATCCGGAGAGGTAGGCGCTGTCCAGATAGAACTCGCCGTGGCACATCCCGTCCTCGATTTTGTATTTGTGTGTCTTCACCGGTCCTCCTTCCGGTGAGAGCAGTTCCACGTAGAGCACCTTGCTGATGTCTGTGGGTCGGTTGCTTTCGTTGAGTACGTATGCCGTGAACCACATGGTTTCCTTGAGGAAGTATCCCGTCTGGTCGAAGTGCAGGTACACTTTCTCCTGCGCGGGAATGCCCATTCCGAAGGAACGGGCCATTCCGGCGAGAAGGAGAAAAGATGTAAGTAACAACCTCATATAATATGCTCTTCAGATAAATGAATGCATGTTAGTGGAGTATGGAAGCAACATTGATAGACTGAGAACCTTCATCTGTAAACGATTTGTCATTGTTTGTATTGGTAATCTTATAATTATATGTAATTTCAATAGTGCTGCTGCCTCGCCAAACCCAATCGTAATCGAATTTGTCCACTTTATATCCTTTTTCTTTTAATTGATATGACAGCGACATTGAGGCTGAAACGGACACGGTTTTGGAGGTTGAGCCGGCTGGATCCCGTGGATCAGTTGGAGATGCGTTAGTAAGTGTTACCTTTACATCGATATAAGCGAAGTTTCCGTTGATGTATTCCCCATCTATGGCGGGATCTTTTCTGAAGGTTTGTTGCGTTGAACCGCTGTATTCCATAGCGCCAGAATGGATCCTCTTGAAGGGTTTTTGGATAATAATTGAGCGTAAATGGATGGTATCGTTGCTGATTGCTATTGTATCCAGTGGAGAAGAGAGGTCCCGTTTTATTCCATAAGCGACTTGGAATTGCTCTTCCCATTCCTCAATGGAAGGGAGTGGGGTGTTGCTTTCGAATACGAGGTTCTTTGTCGGGTATTCATAGTCTTCCGCCAGTGTTTTCAGTGTGGCAATCTCTTCCGCGGTATAGCGGTAGATCGGTTGCCCGAAATCGTCCAACTCATCTTGGGAGCAGCTCCAGATGGTGAGGCCACCGATTAAAGCGATGAATGCGGTGGCAATGACTTTGCTTTGTACTTTTCTTAACTTTTTCATAATGTTTTTTTATTAGTTAATAATGATATGTTTAGATGCCATTGCAAAGTTATACTAAACGAAGGGTAAATTCCAAAAAATCGTGTTGACAAATGCATTTTCCGGATGGCTTGTAGTGGTCTGTAAATCAGCGTTGAAACACTTATTAGAGTATTTATCATTACAGTTTTGTTGAATTAACATCAGTTAACGCGCTGAAAAGAGCATTCCATGGGGCATTTTCTCTTTTTTTTAGGGAAATCTGTATCGGTCCGGTTTTGTTACGTTGTGTGGAAGCCGATGGGGAAATAGCACATTTGGGGGTAGGAACTTGTACGTGGGAAGCGTGGGACGGTTGGTCGTCGGCGTTCATGCTTTTGTCCTTCGTGTTTTCGATTGTTAGCCTTTCCCTGAACCGTTTCATTTCCGCGATGATGCGGCGCACTTGTGGCGAGTCCACTTTGACGGGCTTTCGCAAGATGGCATCCGCGGTGCGGCACATGCCTGTGGTGTCGCCCAATGCTTTGTAGAGCCGATGAAGTTCGTAGAGCGGCACGAAGCGGTTGGGGCACATGTAGGCGGCTTGCCACAGGTGGCGTTCCGCTTCGCCGCGACGTCCCAGCTGTTTGCAGTTGTCTGCCAAGAGGAGTTGCGTGGGGTAGTCGGCCATCCGTTGTTCGCTTTCACTTCCGATGCGCAGGCTCTCGGCATAGCGCCCCGCCACGTTCAGTTCGGCGGCATAATTATAAAGGAAGAGGGGATTGTCCTTCAGTTCCGCCCGGAGCGCCGCGTAGACTGGCAGCATTTGCTCCGTCTGTCCGCACAAGGAACGGTTGGCCGCATCGCACCACCGCATTTCCGCCTGCATCCGCCGCAGGGCAAAGGCCGACAGGAGGCAGAGGACGAGGGCGGCCGGGACAGCCACGGCCCGCCGCTGGCGGACGCCGGGCGGGTAGGCATTGAGAAGCAGCACGGCGGCGGACAGCCCGGCGAACATCCACGTGTGGGGATAGCGGAACGGATAGGAAAACATCGAGAATACGCCCACCGACAACAGGCAGAGCGCGGCGGGGAGAGAGCTGCCCCCGGGATGCCTGCGCCAGGCACGACAGAGCAGGACGATGGCGGCCGCCGCCGCGAGGAGGCCGGCGAGGCCGAAGCCGGTCCACAGCCCGAGATATTCATTGAAAGGGGCTTTCACGTCGTCGGCCAGCCGGGCATAGGGGCTGTCGGGATGACTGCGGAAGTAGTCGGCCTGTGCTTCCATATAGTGGGCCTCGAAGCCTCCGGGGCCATGCCCCGTCCAGGGGCTTTCCTTGATGAGTTCCCATGTGCATTGCCAGATGAGCAGCCGTCCGTCGGCCGAGTCCTTTTTGTAGTGGTAGAGGCCGGCGGCAGCCACGGCCGCGGATGCTGCCAACAACGTGAGGAACAATGCGTTGCGCGTCCGCTTCCGTTTCGTCAGCAGATAGGCGGGCAGCACGGCGCCCATGGCGAGCATGCCCGAGCGCGAACCGGAAGCCAGGATGGCGCAGGCCGTCAGGGCCATGGCCACGCAGAGCGCGGACCGCAACGGGCGCTGGCAGTTTTCGGCCAGGTGCAGCCCGAACGGCAGGCTGAAGGCCAGGGCCGAGGCCTGTCCGGCCGGATTGTCGAAGCTGCCGCAGGCAGGGAACGGCCCGGCGGAAGGGCATGCGCCGCTCCATTGCAGCAGGGCGTAGACCGACTGCGAGACCGCACAAAGCACGATGGCGGCAGAAATGCCGATGAAATGGGGCTTTTTTGCTTCTCCGCGGCCGGAAAAGACCGTTGCAACGCAGCCCAGGCTGAACAGGGCGGCGCCAAACAGCGCCCAATAGACCTTGGGGGCGGTTTCGGCATCCAGAAACCGCCCGGAGGCGCTCCAGAACGCGCCCCCGAACCAAATCGCGAAGTAGAAGAAAGACAAAATGGGCATGGCTTCCTGTTCGTTTTTAAGTGATACGTATGAAGTTTGAGTTTTTTAAGGCGGAGTACCGATTTGTACTTTGCGGAGAGTACTCGAGTACTTGCCGCAGAGTACGCTGGCGCTTTCCGCAAGGCGTGGCCCGGACGGGCAGCCGGCAGGGACATGCCTTCCGGGGTGTAGCCGCGACGTTGTGCGTGCGTTGGCCCTGCCCTGGGGCAGGCTTATCCATGACGGTCCGGAAATGGCATGCGCATTGCCTGTCCGGGTCATTGCGGGGCTGCATGTTTCTCCTCTTCCCTGTCAGGCTGCAGTTCCTTGGCGAGGAAGCGGGCCGCCCCGTCCGTGGGGCTGGCCTCCCCCTTATATATCAAGGTGTCGTTCTTGAAGATGGCGATGTAAGCGTCATCTGTGTTGGCCTTGAGCGGGGAACGCTTCCAGTCTTCCTGCTTGACGGAGTATAAGGGCATTCTTACGTGCAGGGTCTTGCACATTTGTTTGACGGCCATGACCTGTTCGTGCGACTGCCTGATGCTCAGGATGGAAAAGTCTATGGGGCGGCCGTGGAACTTAGCTGCTAACCCTTCATACTGCTTAATGACCAAGATGTGGTAGCCCCTTGCCAATAGGAACACTTGATAGCCTTGGAAGGTCTCTGTCGTATGGTCGGGATGGTGCGCGACGAGAGTGGCTCGTTCGTTCATCCGTCCGCTGAATGTCCCGAAGTCTAGCTTGCGCAGGATGGCCGGTGCGATGCGGAACCCTGCGGCGAAGATGTAAACGATGAGGGCACAAACCATAGCCCCTTTAAGGATGCTGTTTTGCATGTGGCATAGCAGGGCGGTGAGGGCGAGGCTTGTCAGGTAGGCAAAATCCGTGGGGAAGCTGTCGGTAAATATCCATCTGACAAGGTCTTCCCAATTGTCCGTAGCCACGATGCCCACATAGAGGAAAATGTACAAGAACCCGGCGATGATGCTCCCAAGTATCTGCCACGCATTGACAAGGGGCTTGGCGACTTCGTGCCATAAGAAGAAAAGGTTGCAATAGAGGATTGTGGTGACAACGATGTAATAAGCCTGGCTTATTTCCTGCATTATCACGAATGTGCTTGTAAAGAATACCTGCATTGCGACGGGTATCTGGAACAGGAAAATCAGGTTCTGTGCCCTTTTGCCCAAGAATGTTCCGATGATTCCTGCAACCCATAGCGGCAGGTAGAGCCACCAATCAGTCCAGAAACGGGTTTCTTGGTGGAGCAGGGGGACTAACACAAGCGGGGGGAATATCAGGCATAAGGTGTATGCCGATATATAAATGATTCTATGATTGTTCTTTTGTTCCATTGCATTTCTTTTTATTCAACGGGCCACATCCATAAACTTCTTTGCATTCCCCTTTCTTGCAGTTGTCGGAATATTGAGTGCTACAATTGCAGTCCAAGTCCGGGGCTGCTTCCCGGTTGCTTAATATTCTTTTGTGGCGAAAGGTTTGGAAGTTGCCTTCTTTGTCCAGTAACCGGTTTCCGGTGAATAATATTCCATAAATGAGTTCCTCACTCCATTCATAGTCAATCATGGCGTCTGTGGTCCAGGTTGCTACGAATAAATCGAAGTTTTTTTCTTTGATTGAATCGTTTGCAAATTCCTGCGTATACAAGTCCGGATGGCTTTCCATGTATTGGTACAGCTTCATCAGGTGCTTCATTTCGGCGTCGTTCCATTCGAAGGATGTCATCACTTCTTTCAGTTTGTCTTTCCAGAAGAGCAGTTTCTGTTCCGGCATGAGGGCGTTGAAGGCCGGGATTTTGTAGTCCTCGTCCAGTTGCAGCCAGGCTTCCCGGTCCATGGAGCGGATGGAGGCGAGGTTGCGGTGCGCCCATTCGTTCAGCCGTTTGTCGCAGCTGTACACTTCTTCGTTTTCTTGTTGGCAACCGCAGGCCAGCAGGACGGCCATGACGGTCAGGATGATTGCTTTCTTCATGATGTAGCTTTTGTTTGAATAGTTTTCTTTATTGTTCTTTTTATGTTATTGCGCGTTACCACCATATTTGTTTTCCTTGTTCGTAGGTGAAGATGCGTTCCTCGTAGCCTTTCGTGCGGTTGTGCAGGCGGAAGAGGGCGCCGTCCGGCGCGTTGCCGTATTCCAGCACGGCTTCGAAGTTGCCCCATTGGCGTCCGAGCGACAGCCAAGTGCCGCGATGCCAGTAGAACAGTTCGTATTCTTCGTTCTCGCGGATGAAGTTGTCGTCGTTGCGGGGGAGGAACAGGATGCGGGCTATCGTGTCCGGTTGTTCCAGTTCCCAACCGTACTACACGCCGAACACGTCGTGCGAGTCGTAAAAGGAGAGTACGTTGCCGTCGAAGAGGTTCTCCGGGCCGCACCAGGGCCGCACGTGGAAGTTGCCCATCAGGCGTTTGGGTTTCAGCGTGTCTCCGGCAGCGTTGAAGGTGTAGAGTTCGGCCATGTTTCCCCGCGACCAGTCGGGCGACAGGTAGCGGAAGTATTTGTAGCGCCCCGGGCAGCGGGGACTGACGAGGTGGTATTTGTTGTCCTCCAGCCGCGGTATGACGTGGAGGGTCAGCGAGTCGCTGAAGTCTTCCTTGTTGGCCACTTGGAACTTCCCGCCGACGACAGCTTGCAGGAACTGGTTGGAGCGGGTGTCGCGGAACTTGCGTTTCACCCGCACTGTCCGGCGGCGGGCCGTGTCGGCCACCAAGGGGCGCACCGTCCCGGCCGTGTCGAGGAGAAAGGCGTCTCCGGCGGGCTGGACGCCGTATTCGTCGGAATAGAGCACGGGCAGGTAGACGATGCCGCAGGCCATGTCGGCAAACGAGGCGCGGCCGCCCTTGCGCTCTCCCCAGTGCACGATGCTC
Organism: uncultured Paraprevotella sp.; assembly: GCA_944321525.1. Lineage (GTDB taxonomy): Bacteria > Bacteroidota > Bacteroidia > Bacteroidales > Bacteroidaceae > Paraprevotella. The sequence goes on along the minus strand of CALULQ010000056.1, from coordinate 2,134 downwards.
CAGTCTTGGTTGTCGAATACGGCCAGATAGGCATAGCGGCTGTGTGGCAGGCCGCCGTAGAGGGGCACTTCAACGTCGGCCGTCTGGGTGTATTCCCGTGTCACGTCGATGAGGCAGGGCGTGTCGAACACCTCGGGAATCGCTTCCCGCCCTTGGTTTTGCATGCACAGCGATTCCGGGCGTTTCTCATACGTGGTGCGGAACACCTTGGGCAGCCGGTCTTCTTTCCGCTTCATGAAGTGGTCGCCCAGCCGTTCCCCGGGGTTGAAGGGGATGGCCGTGTGGTCGTCCGGGAAGAACACGCACCACTCGTGCCCCATGCTCCGGTTGCCCCATTGCGGGGTGAAGTCCACCGTGGCCGCCAGGCCGTGGGCCCGCAGCAAGGTCACGCACAGGTGGGCATATTCCTTGCAGGAGGCCGACTTGACGTGGGCCAGTGCCTCGAGCGGCAAGTCGGGCAGGAATTGCGGCGGATAGTAGATTTCCGACCGCATGCTGCCCAGGATGTTGTTGGCGATGCCGTAGGCGTAGGTGGTGTTGGGGGCGGCGGTCCGATATTCGGCCCTGATGCCGACGGGGGTGACGAAGGTCCGTCGCCAGTTGCCGGTCCGTTCGTGCCCGACGCGGTAGGGCAGCACGTAGCGGCAGAAGGTGTCGAAGCTGTATTGCCGGGTCCAGTTCTGCTGCCACAGGGTGAAGGCGCTGTCGATTTGTTCGGTCAGGAAACCGGCCGTGAGGGTCTGCGTGTCGGGCAGTTTCTGTTGCTGGCACAGCGACAGTTCGGTCCCGATGCGTTGCAGCAGGGTGTCGTATTTCATGATCCAGAACACGCGGTCGCCGTTGCAGTGCCTGAAGAGGCTGTCCATGCAGTTGCCGTATTGCTCCACGGCTTCCCCGCCGAAGGCATATTGTGCGTCCATGTGTTCAATCAGGAAGCGGGCGGCCTGCTCCTTCAGCGGTTCGTCCGCATAGTGTTCCAGCACGGCTTCCAGTTCTTTCCGGTTGTCGCCGGCCTGTTCCAGCGCCGGTTCAAGAGGCGCGTCCTGGCAACCGGCCAGTCCGGTTGCCAGGAGGATGGCGAATAGGTGTTTCGTTTTCATGGTGTTGTGTTTTTGAATTGTATGGGTTTCCCGCTCCGCGTGATGCCCTCGGCCTCGATGCTGATGGCGGTCTGCTTGCTGTTGTTGTAGAGGCGTACGGTGGCTTTTCCTTCCTTGTCGAACTTCACGTCGGGCATCCAGAGCAGGGTGCGGCGGTAGTCCTTGGTGTCGGGCAGCGGGCGTTGGCTGTAGTCGGGACTGTAGAAGTCGTCGCAGACGGCGTAGCCGCGCCACAGGTAGCGTCGGTCGCGACAGGCGGGAGTGTATTCTTCATTGGGCTTGAGTCGGTAGTCCACGATAAATTCCGGCTGGTTGTCTTGTTCATACTTCCAGCTGCCTTGCTCGCGGGGTGAGTAGTCGGTGTAAATATAGAATTTGTCCAAGAAGCTAAGCTTCCGGTATTTGTCTTGCGTCTTGGCCCCGCCAGCCATGGGGGTGGGGATGTCCACTTGAACCAATCCGAGGCGATTTCTTGGGGCTGTGAACTGTTCGGCAGCCTTGGTTTGCAGCGGTTTCCCGCCCAAGCGCGTCTGCCGGTAGAATTCTCTGTGCATTCCCATGTCGGCCACATAGAGTAATCCCAGTTTGTTGGTCATGTTCTTCCAACCTTTTTCGTCTTGCTCCCTTTGCATGTAGCGATATTCCTTGTCCCCTTTGACGATGTGGTAGAACGGCCTGTCTCCCCCATAGATACCGGCATCCGCGACCATGTTGTAGGCCTCGTAGGCGTCCACCACTATGGCGGGCTTGGTGGGGTCGTAGTGTCGCAGCCCGTTCCTCTTGGCATAGACGGCCACGGAGGGCAGCGTGCGGTCGGTGAAGGAGTCCTGTGCCCGCACCAGGCTGTCCCCACCGGCGGGGACGAGGTCCTTGGCAGGCATGTCCTGGTAGTAGTTGTAGGGTTTGGGGAAGCGGGGATGGAAGTGGTCGAGCTTGACGTAGTAGTCGGGCCACGCTTCCTCGTCGGTGAACCCGTTCTCCCTCATCTTGACGATGTAGTCCCGTCCTTTGTCGAGCGCCGATGCGCTGAGGAA
>CALULQ010000055.1 GCA_944321525.1 uncultured Paraprevotella sp. | reverse complement strand
GAACGCCACGCCTACGACGAGCACCTGAATGCCGTCATGATTCAAAACGACGTGTTGAACACGGCGAAAATGGAAGGGCTTGAGGAAGGACGTGCGGAAGGGCGTGCGGAAGGCCTTGAGGAAGGACGTAAAGAAGGCTTGGCCAAGGGATTAGCAAAGGGGCAACTGGATGAACGTATGAAGAATGCTTGCAATTTGAAGAAATTGGGTGTGTCTCCCGACGTCATAGCCCAAGCCACAGGACTCAGCCTGGAGGAAATCGCCAAACTTTGACTCTTATCGCGCAAAAGCCTTCGTTACCATAGGCTTTTGCAAATTAAAAACAAAAGGAGGGTGCGTCGTATAGATACACCCTCTCTTTCCCGCGAATGAGGTTATTCTAAAATTACTGGAGTGCGTCTGACAATTCAGCACCAGCCTTGAATTTGGCTATCTTTTTGGGCGCAATGGTAATCTGCTCCTTGGTTCTCGGGTTGATGCCCGTGCGGGCCGGTCTCTCGCTGACGGAGAAAGTGCCGAAACCGACAAGCGCAACCTTATCGCCTTTCTTTAATGCATCAGCGATGGCGTTCACAGTGGCGTCTAAGGCCTTCTTGGCATCTGCTTTGTTCAATCCTGCATTCTCTGCAATGGCATTGATGAGTTCTGTTTTGTTCATTTGACGAAGTAATTTAGTAGATAATTATTATTGGTTTTTATGTCCTGCTTTGCAAATGTATGTAAATTAGCTGTTAAAACAAACTTTTTCTTGAAAAAATATTTCTTTTTATGAAAAAGCACAAGGTTCGGTGGATTATTTTAAACGGAATAGAATAAAATTCGTAAATTTGCCGCGCAATAACAACATAAAGAAGCAGCACGAATATGATGAATATGCCTCCCGTAACAAAGAACCTGATTATCATCAATGTTTTATTCTTTTTAGGCAAACTGGTGGCCACGCGTTATGGCGTGGACATGGACGATTTGCTGGGGCTCCACTTCTTTCTGGCTCCCGACTTCAGGCTCTACCAGTTCGTCACCTACATGTTCATGCACGGTGGACTCACGCATATTCTCTTCAACATGTTCGCTGTATGGATGTTCGGCCGCGTCATGGAATCCTATTGGGGAGCGCGGCGCTTTCTCATCTATTACTTCGTGTGCGGGCTGGGCGCCGGCGTAGTGCAGGAAGGCGTGCAATACATACAATATTTATGGCAGGGGCTCAACGCTTACGACTCCGTCAACGTGGGCTACGCAGTCATCTCCATGGGCGACTACCTGAACCGTTGGACAACCATCGGCGCATCGGGAGCCGTCTACGGCATTCTTCTGGCATTCGGCATGTCGTTTCCTAACGAGCGATTGTTCATATTCCCATTTCCCGTACCCATCAAAGCCAAGTTCTTCGTCATCGGATATGCCGTCATTGAATTGCTCTCAGCTTTGGGTAACTCCGGCGACGGCGTGGCCCACTTCGCCCACTTGGGCGGCATGGTGTTCGGCCTGTTGCTCATCTTGGCATGGAGGAGGCGCGACGGCGGCTACTACGGTGGTAGCGGTTCTTCGTACTCCGAGAAATTCAAGCGGTGGTTCTTCGACCGGCGCGACCGTTTTTCTTCCTACCGCAAGCCCAAGATGAAGACCTCGATGGGCGACCGGAAAGACGATTATGAATACAACGCGCGCAAAAGGGCCGACGAAGAGGAAGTGGACCGCATATTGGAAAAAGTGCGTAAGTCCGGCTACGCCAGCCTGACCGAGGAGGAAAAGCGGAAATTGTTCGACGCCAGCCAGCGTTAAGGCAAAAGAAATGGAATGGCTGAAACGGATAATGGTGCAGCTGGCCATCGGCGCCAACGTCATGGCGGCCTTATTGCTGCTGGCCTGCGGGCTGAGTTCGGAAGTGAACCCCGCAGTACATCCCCGGTTGGCCTTGTTCGGATTAGGATTTCCCCTGCTGTTGTTGCTGAACATCGCCTTCGTGGCCTTCTGGCTGGTTTTCCACGTGCGCCACGTGTGGCTTCCCTTCGCCGGGATGCTACTATCCATACCTTATATATATGACTATTGTCCACTGAACTGGCCGGAGAAACGTCCTGCAGACGCGCTCCAGTTGCTCACCTACAACACGGAATTCATAGGAAAGGGTGTGAAAGGCGACGACGGGCGCTATCCGTTGTTGGACTACCTTGCCGCGTCGGGGGCCGACATCATCTGCCTCCAGGAAGGAGTGGCCAACAAAACGCCCAAACCGGAATACGTGGACAGCATCATGATGGCGGCTGGCTACCAGGTGCGCCACCTGAAAGACGGAAAACCGGAATCGCAAATCATATACACCCGGCTGCCCATCCTCTCCATCAACCGCATCGCATACGAAAGCACCACCAACGGAAGCCTGGCCATGGAACTGCAATACGGGCAAGACACCGTGTTGCTGGTGAACAATCACTTCGAATCGTACAAGCTCACTCCGGAAGACAAGAAGAAGTACAAGGAAATCATCAAAGACCCGGAAAGCGGGCATGCGGAAAGCAACTCCAAGGAGCTGGTGCGCAAGATGGCCGGCGCAAGCCGGTTGCGCGGTCCGCAAGTGGATTCCGTTTTGAACTATATCAAAGCATCCGGAAGAGAAGCGGTTATCGTGTGCGGCGACTTCAACGAATCCCCCATCTCCTATTCCTGCCACCGCCTGTCCTCCGAACTAACAAGCGCTTTCCGCCAATCAGGCAACGGACTGGGATTGTCCTATAATCAGAAAGGCTTCTATTTCCGCATCGACCACGTCTTCGTCTCCGATTATTGGCAGACGTATGAAACCCATGTGGACAAGAGCGCCCCGTGGTCCGACCATTATCCTATGATTACCTACTTGAAAAAGCGTAAAAAAGAGATTTAATACGCAAATAAATCCGCCAACTTGCAGCTTAAACGTGAAAAAAACATTATATTTGCGCCCTTGTAGCCCGTTTAGCTATTAAATAACAACATCATAACTATTAATTAAAATGCAAAACAAAGGATTTGTTAAAGTTTTCGCTTTACTGCTTACCCTTGTGTGCGTGTTTTACCTATCCTTCTCATTTGTAACTCGTTACCAAATGAACAAGGTGGAAGAAATCACGCAAACGCAGGGAGAAGAAGCCGGGGCGCGCTATCTGGATTCCGTGATGAACAATCCAGTGTGGCTGGGTGCTTACTCCTTGAAGGACTGCCGCGAGATGGAAATCAGCTTGGGCTTGGACCTGAAAGGCGGTATGAACGTCATCTTGGAAGTATCAGTGCCGGACGTGGTCAAGGCATTGGCCGACCACAAGACGGACCCCGCGTTCAACAAAGCAGTGGAGCAGGCTGTGAAAGAATCAAAAAACAGCCAGAGCGATTTCATCACCTTATTTATTAAGAATTATAAAGCACTGGCGCCGAACAGCAAGCTGGCCGAACTGTTTGCCACGCAACAGTTGAAAGGCAGGGTGAACACCCAAAGTTCGGACTCCGAAGTGGAGAAAGTGTTGCGCGAAGAGGTGGATGCTGCCATTGGTAATTCTTATAATGTGCTCCGCACGCGTATCGACCGGTTCGGCGTGGCACAGCCCAACATCCAGACCCTTGAAGGGCAGTCGGGCCGCATCATGGTGGAAATGCCGGGTATCAAAGAACCCGAACGCGTACGCAAGTTGTTGCAAGGAAGTGCCAACTTGGAATTCTGGGAGACGTACAACACAGAAGAAATCGTCCCCTTCCTCGCTACGCTGGACTCCCGGCTGGCTGCTGAAAACACAGGCGTAACGGACACCACGGCGCAGGCTAAGGCTGACACAGCCATGGTGGCCGAGAACAAGACGGAAGCCGACACGACGGCCAAAGCGCAATCGGCCGACCTGGCAGCCGCACTGAAAGGCGGAACGGCAGAAGGAAAAGCCGAAGCAGGTCCCGTAGTGGACGAAGAACTGAAGCGCCAGCACCCGTTGGCCTCCATCCTGCAATTCGCACAAGGACAGATGGGCTGCGTGGTGGGTTATGCCAATTGGCGTGACACGGCCGCAGTGAACCGTTGCATTCTCTCCGCCACAGCCAAGGAAGTGCTTCCCAGCGACCTGAAACTCTATTGGGGCGTGAAACCCGTAGGACGCGGGAATGCCGGAGATGTATTCGAACTTTATGCCATCAAGATAACGGAACGTAGCGGACGCGCGCCGTTGGAAGGCGATGTGGTGACAGAAGCCCGCGACGACTATGAACAGAACGGACGGCCTTGCGTGAGCATGACGATGAATTCTGACGGAGCACGCCGTTGGGCTGCCCTGACGAAGAAAAACGTGCATCGAGCCATCGCCATCGTGCTGGACGGCTATGTATATAGCGCCCCCACGGTGCAGAACGAAATCACGGGCGGTGTGTCATCCATTACGGGTAACTTCACTTTGGAAGACACGCGCGACTTGGCCAACGTGCTGAACACGGGTAAGATGCCAGCTCCCGCACACATCGTGTCGGAACAGTTCGTGGGTCCGACCCTTGGACAGGAATCCATCAACCAAGGCTTCACTTCGTTTGTCATCGCCTTCATACTGCTGATGATTTTCATGTGCGGTATGTACGGGTTCATTCCCGGAATGGTGGCCAACAGCGCCTTGGTGCTGAACTTCTTCTTCACGTTGGGCGTGCTGACATCCTTCCAAGCTGCACTGACGCTGTCCGGTATCGCCGGTATGGTGCTCTCGCTGGGTATGGCGGTGGATGCCAACGTGTTGATTTACGAACGTACGAAAGAAGAACTGCGGGCGGGTAAGAACGTGAAGACAGCCTTGGCCGACGGTTACTCCAACGCCTTCTCGGCTATCTTCGACTCCAACCTGACGTCCATTATCACAGGTATCATCTTGTACAACTTCGGTACGGGTCCCATCCGTGGTTTCGCCACTACGTTGATTATCGGTATCTTGGTATCGTTCTTCACGGCAGTGTTCCTCACGCGCATTGTATATGAGCACTACCTGAACAAGGAGAAATGGATGCACCTGCAGTTTACGACCAAGATTTCGCGCCGTTTCCTGCACGACACGCACTACAAGTTCATGAGCATGTATAAGAAGTCGTTCACCGTGTTCGGCATCTTGTTGCTGGTGGGCATCGCCTCGTTGGCCGTGCGTGGCCTGAGCAAGGGCATCGACTTCACGGGTGGCCGCAACTTCGTGGTTGTGTTCGACCAGCAAGTGGAACCCGAGACCGTGCGTGGTTTGCTGCAAAACAAGTTTGGCGACGCCAATGTGCAAGTAATCGCCTTGGGTACGGACCACAAGACCGTCCGCATCTCGACGAACTACCGCATCAACGAGGAAGGCACTGACGTGGATTCCGACATCGAAGCCACGCTGTTCGACGTGCTGAAGGGCGGCGGCCTGTTGGCTTCCGACCTCGATTTGCAGACGTTCATCAACCGCGACGAACGCGCGGGCGGCTCCATCATCAGTTCGGAGAAGGTGGGCCCGTCTGTAGCAGAAGACATCACCTACGGTGCCATCGTGTCCGTGGTATTGGCTTTGATAGCCATCTTCCTCTACATCTTGCTCCGCTTCCGCAACGTATCGTTCTCCGTGGGTGCTGTTGTAGCCCTGACCGTGGACACGTTGCTCATCATCGGCATCTACTCGATTTGCTGGGGCTGGGTTCCGTTCTCGCTTGAGGTGGACCAGACATTCATCGGCGCCATCCTGACCGCCATCGGTTACTCCATCAACGACAAGGTGGTGGTGTTCGACCGAATCCGTGAATTCCTCCGTCTCTATCCCAAGCGCGACAAGCAGCGTCTGTTCAACGATTCTCTGAACACGACGTTGACCCGTACCATCAACACCTCAATGACGACCTTGATCGTGTTGCTGTGTATCTTCTTCTTGGGAGGCGACAGCATCCGCAGTTTCTCGTTCGCCATGATACTTGGTGTGATTATCGGCACCTGCTCGTCCATCTTCATGGCAGCCCCTGTGGCTTTCCTCACGCTGGGCCACCGCATCAAAGAAGGAGCTGACTTGAGCAACGACGAAAGCAAGGACAAATAACACAGCAGAGGACTTATTACTTTTTCATTTATATAAGCAATCCCTTCCGCAAAAGCAAACAGCGGAAGGGATTGTTTTTTCATGTCCACACACTCTCTCAGGCTTTGCAGCAGGGAAACACCGACTGAACAGTCCTAAAGTTCAGGCTTAACTGTGAGTTTCCTGTTTTCAGGGCACACGGAAGGGCTATTTCCCGCGGGCGGTTTTCTCTTCCCCAGCCTTCGCCACGGCCGTACGCACCCGGCTCAGCGATTCGGGCGTCATGAGCAGGTAAGAGGCCATGTCGTTCACCGAAGCGCGATGGGCCACGGTGGGAAACTCGCGCAGGAAGCGCTCGTAGCGCTCACGCGCCGACTCGAAACGCCACGAATCAGCCTTCACCTGATGCAAAATGAGATTATTCTCCAAGAAGTCGCGCAACCAGTCGGCTATGCCACGGTAACGATAAGAAAGTTCCACCAGCCCGGCATAAGGAATGAGACATAGTTCGCTGTTCTCAAGCGCCTCCATCATCAGATGCGACGGTTTGTTCTTGAAAATGCTCTCGATGCAATAAGCGATGTTGCCCTCGCAAGTGAAATGCTCGGTGATTTCGCGTCCGTTCTTGAAATAGAACTGGCGCAAGAGACCGCGGCAGACATAGACCATGCAGTGGCATACCTGCCCTTCCTCCACCACCATCTCCTTGCGGCGGACGCTCTTCAGCACCAGAATGTCCGACAACGCCCTCCGTTCCTCCTCCGACAAAACGGAGAAAGAAGGCACATTGTCGGCCTTCAGGCCACCCGCTATTCCCAAATCTCTTTTTGCCATCATGCGACGAAGATAACAAAATCCGGCGAAAAAACAGACAGCGCACAGGCACAATTCTGACATAAATCAGAAAAATGCTTTTTTGCTTTCCCCATAAATGCTTTTTAAGATAAAAAAATAACCGTTTTCAGGAAAGACACTTATATTTGCAAGGAAAGACAACACGGCTCGAGCGCCCCCGCAACCCTGCCCGGCAGAGATGCCGAAGCGCAAGACCGACAATTAAAATAGTACGCAACAGAAAAACATCTAAGCATTATGTACCTCGTCGGATATGACATAGGCAGCTCTTCGGTAAAGGCTTGCGTGGTGGACGCGCAGAGCGGGAAAACCCTGAGCAACGCCTTCTACCCCAAACAAGAAGCTCCCATCCTGAGCCGGAAAGCCGGATGGGCGGAACAAGAACCCGAAGCATGGTGGAACTACCTGAAAGACGCCACCGCCGAAGCTATCTCCGCTGCCGCGGAACAAGCGGGATGCAGCGTGGCCGCCCTGAGGGACGGACTGTCCGCCATCGGCATCAGTTACCAAATGCACGGGCTGGTGTGCACCGACCGTGACGGAAAGGCACTCCGCCCAGCCATCATCTGGTGCGACTCGCGGGCCGTGCCCTATGGCAACCGGGCCATGGAAGCGCTCGGCACGGACTTCTGCCTGAGCCACCTGCTCAACTCACCCGGCAACTTCACGGCCAGCAAACTGGCATGGGTGAAGGAGAACGAACCTGAGCTCTACGCGAAAATAGACAAAATCATGCTCCCCGGCGACTATATCGCCATGCGGCTCACCGGAACGACCTGCACCACGGTGTCCGGCCTCAGCGAAGGCATATTCTGGGATTTCCGGCGCAATGCCATCTGCCAGGAACTGATGGACTATTTCGGTTTCAGCACCGACCTGATTCCCGAAATCCGGCCCACCTTCGGCGAACAAGGCCGCGTGACGGCTGCCGTGGCCGCCGAACTGGGGCTTAAGGCGGGCATACCCGTCACCTACCGCGCAGGCGACCAACCGAACAACGCGCTGTCGCTGAATGTGTTCAACCCGGGCGAGATCGCCTCCACGGCCGGCACGTCGGGAGTGGTCTACGGCGTGAACGGCACGGTGAACTACGACCCGCTCTCGCGCGTCAACACCTTCGCCCACGTAAACCACACGGCGGAACAGACCCGTCTGGGCGTGCTGCTCTGCATCAACGGTACGGGCATCCTGAACTCCTGGGTGCGCCGCAACATCGTGCCCGAAGGCTGCTCCTACGACGAGATGAACCGCATGGCCGAGAGCGTGCCCGTGGGCAGCGAAGGCCTCAGCATCATCCCCTTCGGAAACGGGGCCGAGCGCGTGATGCAGAACCGCGAGACGGGTTGCGCCATCCACGGCATCAACTTCAACCTCCACCGCCGCGAACATCTCGTGCGGGCCGCGCAGGAGGGCATCGTCTTCTCCTTCCGCTACGGCATCGACGTGATGAAAGGCATGGGCATGCAGGTGGACAAGATTCACGCCGGACGGGCCAACATGTTCCTCAGCCCCCTCTTCCGCGACACGCTGGCAGGCGTGACGGGCGCCATCATCGAATTGTACGAAACCGACGGTTCGGTGGGCGCGGCCAAGGGCGCCGGCATCGGGGCAGGCATATACAAGGACAACCGCGAAGCCTTCGCCTCGCTCGAACGGCTCAAGGTCATCGAACCGGACACGCGCATGCAACCCGCCTACGAGGAAGCCTATCAGCGCTGGTTGGGCGTGCTGCAAAGCATGGCATGACATCTTTAATCTCCAAACATATTTCATAAACCTTTTAATTAAACGGAAAACATTATGGCACAGAAAGAGTATTTCCCTAACATCGGGAAAATCAAATTTGAAGGCAAAGAGAGCAAGAACCCGTTGGCTTACCATTACTATGATGCCGAAAAGGTCATCATGGGCAAGAAGATGAAAGACTGGTTGAAGTTCGCCATGGCATGGTGGCACACCCTCTGCGCCGACGGCACCGACCAGTTCGGCACCGGCACAAAGACCTTCCCCTGGAACGAAGGCACGGACGCCCTGACCATCGCCAAGCAGAAAGCCGACGCCGGCTTCGAAATCATGCAGAAACTGGGCATCGAATACTTCTGCTTCCACGACGTGGACCTCATCTCCGAGGGTAACTCCATCGAAGAATACGAAGCCAACATGAAGGCCATTGTGGCTTATATCAAGGAGAAGATGCAGGCCACGGGCATCAAGAACCTCTGGGGTACGGCCAACGTGTTCGGCCACAAGCGCTACATGAACGGAGCGGCCACGAATCCGGACTTCAACGTGGTGGCCCGCGCCGCCGTGCAAATCAAGAATGCCATCGACGCCACCATCGAATTGGGCGGAACGAACTATGTGTTCTGGGGCGGACGCGAAGGCTACATGAGCCTGCTCAACACCGACATGAAGCGCGAGAAGGAACACCTGGCACAGATGCTGAAGGCGGCCCGCGACTATGCCCGCGCCAAAGGCTTCAAAGGCACATTCCTCGTTGAGCCGAAACCCATGGAACCGACCAAGCACCAGTACGACGCCGACACGGAGACAGTCATCGGATTCCTCCGCGCACACGGTCTGGACAAGGACTTCAAGGTGAACATCGAAGTGAACCACGCCACCTTGGCCGGCCACACCTTCGAGCATGAACTGGCCTGCGCTGTCGACGCCGGCATGCTGGGCTCCATCGACGCCAACCGCGGCGACTACCAGAACGGCTGGGACACCGACCAGTTCCCCATCGACAACTACGAACTCATCCAGGCCATGATGCAAATCATCCGCAACGGAGGTTTCGGCAACGGCGGTACGAACTTCGACGCCAAGACTCGCCGCAACTCCACCGACTTGGACGACATCTTCTACGCCCACATCTCCGGTATGGACGCCATGGCACGCGCCTTGGAGAACGCAGCCGAGCTGCTGGAAAAATCGCCCATTAAACAAATGGTGGCCGACCGTTACGCTTCGTTCGACAGCGGCAAGGGCAAGGATTTCGAGGAAGGCAAACTGTCGTTGGAAGACGTGGTAGCCTATGCCAAGACGCAAGGCGAGCCCGCACAGACCAGCGGCAAGCAGGAACTCTACGAAGCCATCGTCAACATGTATTGCTAACACACGCAAACATCTTATCATTAAGGAGCGGCGCATCCGGCGTCGCTCCTTAATGCTTTTTCAGCCCCTTGGAATACACGAAAGCCTTACAGAAATATGAGGACAATAACGGCCTCGGATCAAAGCTGCCTTCGTTCTCCGTGCGTCATGCTCATGACCACGCTCCGGCCGCCCCGCCCTTGCCCAAAGCTCCGCAACACCGTGCGGCAGCCGCCAGCGTACTTTGCGGAAAGTACTCGAGTACTCTGCGGCAAGTACAATTCCGTACTCCACACTCCGCTTACCCGTTTTCTGATGCCCCGCCGTCTGACGGCCAGACGAGGCAACCACATGTACTGCTGGAAGTTTTCTGAAAGATACGCTTGCGGCTTTGCAAACAAATTCATACTTTTGTAAGGATGAACCCCTTAAACCGCGAAACATGACGCAAGCC
>CALULQ010000054.1 GCA_944321525.1 uncultured Paraprevotella sp. | reverse complement strand
CGTCTCCAGCCTTTCCATCGCCAGGCCCTTGAACAAGTCCTTGCGCCCTTCGAAATAAGCATGGATGGTGCTTGTCAACAAAGATTTTCCGAACCGGCGCGGACGGCTCAGGAACATGTATTTGGAGGCGGAATGCGTCATGCGGTAGACATATTCCGTCTTATCTATATACAAATAATTCTTTCTCCGTATCTCGGAAAAAGTCTGTATTCCTATTGGGTATTGTCGTTGTGGCTGCATTTTCGCTCCCTTTCTTTTTCGTTCCGTATCTTCTGCAAAGCTATGAAAACCTTTGCAGAATTGCAAGTTGTGCCAGACCTTTTCTGAGCGCGTGGTGAGAAAATCTTAGATACTCGGGACGGCTTCAAGCGGCAGAGGAAATGAATCGGCAAAAGCGTACAGAATGGCCTACGGCCTTTTGTAATGCCGATGGCTATGCCGCTGGAGGCGGGCAAATGCCTTGCGGATTTCCGAATCGTACTTTCCGCAACGTACTCGAGTACTCTGCGGAAAGTACTCGAGTCTTCTGCGCTGAGTACGGAAATGACGTCCGCACGACGCTATGGGGCATCGGGCAGGGCCGGTTGCATTCGTGCTCTTTGCCGTCCGCCCATCGGCCATTCCATGAGGATATGCCGTCACAAGTCTTTTTTCCACCCCACGCATGCTTGCCAGACGGTCGGCGTGGCATCGAGAAAGTTCCGGCAGCATAGTGGGGACAGACGGACGGTGTGCCTTTTGCCGTCCGGATATATTGATGTGCGAAAAAACCGTCAGCCCTGCGGGGATGGAGGGCTGATGGGTGATAGATAAATCTGGATCGCGCCAGAAGTCAAGGGGGAATCAGTTGCGTTTGCTCCCGTCGGGATTGTAGAGCAAGACAATGTCGCGCGGTTCGCGGTCCAATTCGATGCGATAATATTCGCCTGTGGCATTTCCTTCGGGATATTCTATGCGGTCGACATCATCTTCGTAGGCGTTGAATGTGTAACCTTCGCTTGTGAAAGCCGTCACAACAGCTTCCGGAAGAGACGCGTAAGGCATGTCCTCGAACTCCGTGAAGATCCACTGCAGTTCGGCATCGAAATGCATGTCTGCTTCCATCCTGTTGATGATGAGTTCCGCTTCGTATCCTTGGGCTGTGCGGTCGATTTCCGTGATGCGTGCGTCCGGATAGCGCGCGTTCACGGCTTCGGTGATGGCTTGCTGCGTGGTCCCGGTTTGAGTGTTTCCACCCGGATAGATGTCGCCATAGTCAGGATATTGACCTTGCGTGGGCTGATATTGGGTCCCGTCGGGGTTGTATCTCAGCACGATGTCCTGTGGTTCGCGGTCCAATTCGATGCGGTAGTACATGCCGGTCGTGTTCCCTTCGGGGAATTCTATGCGGTCGACATCGTCTTCGCGAGGATTGAATGTGAACCCGTCGGCAGAGAAAGCCGTGGTCACGGCCTCGGGCACTGATGCCCAAGGAATGTCTTCGTATTCCGTGTAGAGCCATTGGTATCCGGCATTGACGTGCATGTCCACTTCGCCATTGTTCATCCACAGTTGTATTTCGAATCCGCCCGGGGTGCGTTCCACTTCCCGGATTTGTGCGCCGGGGTAGCGCGTTTGCGCGGCCTGTGTGATGTTCGGGTCGTTCCTGAGTCCGCCATCGTTATCGTCGTCGTCATCGCAGGCGAACAGCACTGGGGCAGAGAGCACCATCAGTGCCAAGCCCGGTTTCCATATTTTCTTCATCAAGTCTTTCATTGTAGTACGTTTTTATGGGTGAATAGATAAGATTTAGTGTTCAATAAGTTGTTGAAAAAGGTCAGTCCACCTCCCGAAGCCGGAATCTCTTGTCGAACTTCAGTTCCACGCCATTGGACAGTTCCACTTCATATTCGCGCGAATCCTTTTCGATTTTTGTGATGGGCTCTCCGGGAAACATGTCGTCCACTTGGCTTTTGATTGCCTCCGGAATGAAGGTTGCCGGGACGGCCTCGCGCTTGCAGTCCACTTCAATCCACTCGCCGTCACTGTTGAAGCAGACCTCCGTCCCGTGGACGAACTGGACTTCATAGGTGGTGGACTGGAAGATTTCTTTCTCGATTTTGATGTAAGACACTTTCTCCTCGGGGAATTCCTTGTCGAGGGTGGCCCGTGCAGGGGCGGGCAGGTCGCCGGTGTTACGGCTGAACACGTCCTTCCGGTCGGCACATGCCGTGGCGGAGAAGGCTAAACCGACGGCCAGTATGGCAAAGATCTTTTTCATGACGGTACGTTTTAGAGGGTTAGTAATCTCATTTCTGTACCGCAAAGTAAGGAGATGAATTGGGAAAGATTTGGGAATATTCTTCCCGTCGCGCCTATTTTGGGAATTTTAACACGAAATGATGCCGCCCGTCGTAGTGGTAGGCGACATCTATATTATATAAGGAGGCGATGGATTGCACAATGGAGAGTCCCAGTCCGGTGGAGTCCTTGTGGTTCGTGTCGCCCTTGTGGAAACGGCGGAACATCCGCTGCTGGTCGAGAGCGGCAGAGCCGTCGTTGCTGATTTCCACGTCACGGCTGCCAATGCGCACTTCCACATGTCCTTTGTCCGGACTATGCACGATGGCATTCTTGACGAGATTGTTCAGCAGGGTATGGGCCAGCGACTCGTCCATCTCTGCCGTGCAGTGCCCCTCCTCCCGCAGGTCGTAGGTCAAGGCTTTGTCTTCGTAAACATCGGAAAGCAAGTCCACAATTTGCCGCACGTGCATGTTCACGTCCACCGTTGTGGTCTGGGTGAACTGCCCGTTTTGAATGCGTGAGAGCAGAAGGAGCGATTTGTTGAGCTGTACGGCACGGTTCAGGCTGCGGTACATGTCGTCGATTTCTTTCAGTTCCTCCTCAGTCAGGTTGTCGTGGTCGGCCAGCAGTTCCAGTTTGCTGCGCACGATGGCCAGCGGTGTCTGAAGCTCGTGCGAAGCATTCTCGATGAACTCTTTTTGCTCGCGGTAAGCGCGTTCCGCCCGTTCGTGCATCTCAAGTGCGGCGCGATTCAAGGTGCGGAATTCGATAATGCGGGTGTGAGGATCCAACGGAGGGGCGGACTGTCCGGGAGTGGCGCACTTGAGCCATTCCAGCAAACGGTCGAGCGGACGGAACACCGACTGCAGGATGAGGCGGGTGGAGAACACGAGGCAGCAGAGCAACACGACATAGAGCGCCACGAGATATTTGAGGATGGCGGCGATGAGGTCGTCGCGTTCCAACGTGGAAAGCCGCAGTTCCAGTTCGTAGTATTGGAGGTCGGTGGCCATGAAGCAGGATTTCATGATGCGTACCGGCTCGAACTCGTTTTCCGTCTCAATGTATATTTTTCCGTCGTAGAACCGTTCGCGGTAATCGGCCGCTTTCTCTTTTGTTATCGGCCGTATGCTGTAGCTGTGGATGACTTGGTCTTCCGCTTTCAGCAGGGTGGAGTCGGCCAGGATCTTGCCTACGATGATGTCGCGGTAGTTGGCCAGCGAGTCGTCCGTCTCGTCCATCACCTCGTCGATGACGGCGAAATAGAAAAACGTGCCCCACCCACCGAGCAACAAAAAGAGCAGCACGGAGAGGTTCAAGTGGGTGTAGCGCAGGAGTTTCATGTCGTTCGCAGGATGATGTTAAGGCTCGAAAGAAAGTTTGTAGCCGAAGCCGTAGACAGCCTTTATTTCTGCTTGTGCTCCGGCGGTTTTCATCTTCTTGCGCAGGTTTTTAACTTGTGAATAGATGAAATCGAGGCTGTCGGCCTGGTCGATGTTGTCTCCCCATACCGATTCGGCCAATGCCGTGCGGTTGATGAGTCGGTTGGGATTGCTCATGAAGTAGTATAACAGGTCGAACTCTTTGCGGTTCAGGCTTAGTTCCGTTCCGTCCACCGCCACTTTCCTTGTGTCGGGAGTCAGGGTCAGGTTGCCCAACACGATGCTGGTGTCGCCGCCCGCTTTCTTGCGACGGAGCAAGGACTTCACCCGCGCATTGAGTTCCGCCAGGTGGAATGGTTTGGCCAGATAGTCGTCCGCGCCAAGGTCGAGTCCTTCCACCTTGTCCTCGATGGAGTCCTTGGCCGAGATGATGATGACGCTTTCCTGCTTGCGCATGTGCTTGAGACGTGACAAAACGGAAAGGCCGCTTCCGCCGGGCAACATGATGTCCAGCAGCACGCAGTCGTAGTCGTAGTCGTTGATTTTGGACATGGCCGTGGGATAGTCTTCCGCGCACTCCACGACGAACTTTTCACGTTCCAGATAAGTCTTGACCGTATCGCGCAGTTCCTTTTCGTCTTCTACGAGCAGAATTTTCATGATTGTTCCGTATCTGTAATAGGTTCCACGGGGAGAATGTCCTTCTTGCGATATCCCGAACTGGTCATGATGGCGATGAGCGTGCCGTCTTCCTGCGCAATGCGGACCTCAATGTAAGGGATGCGGTTGTGGTGGTGCACTTCGCGGGCTTCGGCATAAAGCCAGCCGTTGGAAGCGGCTTTCAGGAAGGTGATGTTGGCCGAGAGCGAGAGCGTGATTTGGCCGTAGCTGTTGGCCACGGCTGCGAAAGCCAGGTCGGCCAAGGTGAAGAGGGCACCGCCTTGGCATACTCCGGTAGCGTTAAGATGGTCGGGGGTGACTTCCATCCGGACTTTGGCATAGCCGGGTTCGATGGTGAGGATTTCCGCGCCTGCCTGGCGGGCGAAACGGTCGTTCAAAAGAAATTCTGAAAGTTTCATGATGCTGAATGTTTTTTAGGATTTGCGAGAGCAGGCTTCCGCCTTCGAGAACGCGCGGCTCACCTCTTCCCATTGGTCGCAGAGAGCCTGCATGGAGGGGAAGAGCAGGTCGGCTCCGGCGTCGAGCAAAAGATGGTCGGGCAGCGGGCCTGTGTTGACGGCAATGGTGAAGATGCCGGCCGCCGTACCGGCTTGCACCCCTAAGGGGGCGTTTTCCACCACGATGCCTTCCCACGGTCGGATGCCGGCTTTCTGCAACCCCATGAGGTAGGGCTCAGGAGCGGGTTTTCCATGCTTCACGTCGAAACTGGTCACCATGAGCTCTTTCCGGAAGATGCCGGGGAAGTTGCGGTTCAAGCGGTCGATGAGGCTCAATTGCCCCGAACCGGTCACCAGAACGGGTGTCATGCCATCGGCTTTCACCTTCTGCAGCAACTCGTAAGCTCCTGGCATTTGAGGGGCTTCCGGACATTGCTTGAACAGTTCCGACTTGGCGTCGTACATCCGTCTCCACTCCTCTTCGGTGGCGTCGCGCCCCCATTGGCGGCGGGTCAGGATGTTGATGGTGCCGTGTCCGGTACGTCCTTCGTTCTCGTATGCCTCCTCGGGCGTGATGTGCAGGCCGAACTGTGCCATGGCACGGGTCCAGGATGAAGCATGATTGGGCATGGAGTCGAAGAGCACGCCGTCCATGTCAAAAAGCACGGCCTTGAGGCTGGCCGCCCCAAAGCCGTGCTTCTTTAAATATTGGTCTCTTTCAGTTTCAAACATGGGGTTACTTGTTTAAACGGGCGCGGATGGCTTCGCTTTCCTTTTCGTAACCCGGCTTGTTGAGCAGGGCGAACATGTTCTTCTTATAGGCTTCCACGCCCGGTTGGTTGAAGGTGTTCACACCCAGCAGATTGCCGCTGATGCCGCATGCTTTCTCGAAGAAATAGATAATCTGTCCCAGATAGTATTCATTCAGTTGCGGGACGCTGAGGCGCATGTTGGGCACTCCGCCGTCCACGTGAGCCAGTTGCGTACCCAGTTCGGCCATCTTGTTCACCTCGTCCACGCGCTTGCCGGCCAAGAAGTTCAGGCCATCCAGATTTTCTTCATCCATGGGGAAGAGCACTTTGTGGTTCGGTTCCTCGATGCTGATGACCGTTTCGAAGATGGTGCGTTCGCCGTCCTGGATCCACTGTCCCATGGAGTGCAGGTCGGTAGTAAAGTCTACGGCTGCGGGGAAGATACCTTTCTGGTCCTTGCCTTCCGACTCTCCGAAGAGTTGCTTCCACCATTCGTTCAGATAGTGCAGCTTGGGCTGATAGTTCACAAGTATTTCAATCTTCTTGCCTTCGGCGTACAGCGCGTTGCGGCATGCCGCATATACGGCAGAGGGGTTTTCCATGAAAGGAACATCCACACCTGTAGCCTTTTCCATGTCGGCAGCACCCGCCACGAGTTGGGCAATGTCGAATCCGGCGACGGCAATGGGGAGCAAGCCTACTGGAGTGAGTACGGAGAAGCGCCCGCCCACGTTGTCAGGGATGACGAAACTCTTGTATCCTTCCTTGTCTGCAGTGGTGCGTGCCGCGCCTTTCTTTGCGTCCGTAACGGCAACGATGACCTTACGGGCCATATCCTTGCCACGCTGTTCCTCGCATTGCTTTTTCAGGAGGCGGAAAGCCAGTGCCGTCTCGGTCGTCGTACCGCTCTTAGAGATATTGATGACACCAAACTTCTTGTCCTTCAAGTAGTCGCACATTTCGGCCAAGTAGTCTTCGCCAATGTTGTTTCCTGCAAACAGGATGACAGGGTTCTTCTTGTCGCCGAGCAACCATTGGAAACTGTTGCTCAGAGCTTCTATGACGGTGCGTGCGCCCAAGTAGCTGCCGCCGATGCCGGCTACGACCACCACTTCGCAATTCTCGCGGAGCACTTGCGCCGTGGCGTTCAGCTCGGCAATGAATTCCGGCGTGATGGACGACGGCAGATGCAACCAGCCTAAGAAGTCGTTGCCCGGACAAGTGCCGTTTTCCAAAGCCTCCTGTGCGGCTTTCACTTGCGGTTCGTAGGCCGCAATAGCGTCCGTGTGGAGGAACTGGGCCGCTTTTGTAATGTCTAATTGGATATTCTTCATCTTTTTACACTTTTTAAAATGAGTTTATCGGAATGAGTCTGTGAGCAGTTTAATCTCGATGCTCGGCGAGATGCGTTCGTAGAGAATATTATATACTGCGTCCAAAATGGGCATGTTCACGTGCAGGAGTTTGTTGATGTCCTTCATGCACTTGGTGCCGTAATAGCCTTCGGCAATCATTTCCATTTCTATCTGCGCGCTCTTCACGCTGTAGCCTTTGCCAATCATCGTGCCGAACACGCGGTTGCGGCTAAAATTAGAGTAGCCCGTCACCAGCAAGTCGCCCAAGTAGACCGAGTCGATGATGTTGCGCCCGATGGGGTGCACCACGGTGAGGAAACGGTTCATTTCCTGCACGGCGTTGGCCATCATGACTGCTTGGAAGTTGTCGCCGTATTTCAAACCGTTGCAGATGCCCGATGCTATGGCATAGACATTTTTCAGCACGGAGGCATATTCTATGCCGATGACGTCGTCGCTGACTTTGGTCTTGACGTATTCGCTTGAAATCATGTCGGCAAACATCTGGGCCTTTTCCAGGTCGGCGCACCCGACGGTCAGGTAAGTCAACCTTCCCAAGGCCACTTCTTCGGCATGGCTGGGGCCTCCCAGCACGGCCAAGTTCTCGTCGGGCACGTTGTACACTTGGTGGAAATATTCCGAGCACACCAGGTTTTCGTCGGGCACGATGCCTTTGATAGCCGTGACGATGAACTTGTCGCGGATGCGCGTCTTGAGCTTTTTCAGGTGGCTCTTGAGGTAGGGCGAGGGTGTGACGAAAATCAGCGTGTCCGCCTCTTCCACGATTCTGTTGATGTCGGAAGAGAAAAAGATGCGGTTCACGTCGAAGTGCACGCTGGTCAGGTAGGCCGGGTTATGGCCCAAGCGGCGGAACTCCTCGATGCGGTCGTCCCGCCGCATGTACCAATGTATGGTGTCGTTTCGCTCCAGCATCATCTTGGCGATGGCGGTAGCCCAGCTGCCGCCTCCCATGATGGCTATGGTTCCACAATCTCCCATGTCACGCGGTTGTTACAGATTGGCAATCCATCCGGCCACTTCGTCGACCGAAGGTTTCTCCATTTCGAGCTTATACTTCTTGATGATTTCCCCGATTTGCTGCTGTATCTTTTGCGGGTTCACGCCCTTCAGGTCTGCCACTAAGTTGTAGCCTGCCTTTTGGAGAACGGGCACGATTCCTTCGTTGATGCCCACAGCGGCAAATTTGGCCGGGCTGTCTTTGGGTATTTTCTTTTCCGGACGCATTTGCGGGAAGAAGAGCACCTCTTGTATGGTGGTCTGCCCCGTCATGAGCATCACAAGACGGTCGATGCCGATGCCGATGCCGCTGGTGGGGGGCATGCCGTATTGCAGGGCGCGCAGGAAATCCTGGTCGATGAACATGGCTTCGTCGTCGCCCTTTTCGCTGAGGCGCATTTGTTCGACGAAGCGTTCTTCCTGGTCGATGGGGTCGTTCAGCTCGGAATAGGCGTTGGCCAGTTCCTTGCCGTTCACCATCAGTTCGAAGCGTTCGGTCAGGCTTGGGTTCGTACGGTGCTTCTTGGTGAGCGGCGACATTTCGATGGGATAATCGGTGATGAACGTAGGCTGTATGAAAGAACCTTCGCAGAACTCACCGAAGATTTCGTCGATGAGTTTGCCTTTGCCCATGGTGTCGTCGATTTCCATGTTCAGAGCCTTGCAGATGCCGCGGATTTCCTCTTCGCTCTTGCCGTCCAGGTCGTATCCCGTCTTTTCCTTGATGGCTTCCAGGATGGGCAGGCGGCGGTAGGGTGCCTTGAAGCTGATGGTCTTTCCGTCCACCACGCTTTCCGTGCTGCCGTTCACGGCGATGCAGATGCGTTCGAGCAGGCGCTCGGTGAAATCCATCATCCAGTTATAATCCTTATATTGCACGTAGAGTTCCATGCAGGTGAACTCCGGGTTGTGGCTCTTGTCCATACCCTCGTTGCGGAAGTTCTTGCCGATTTCGTACACGCCTTCGAATCCGCCCACGATGAGCCGCTTCAGGTAGAGCTCGGTGGCGATGCGCAGGTAGAGGTCGATGTCGAGGGTGTTATGGTGCGTGATGAACGGGCGGGCGCTGGCTCCGCCGGGAATGGATTGCAGGATGGGCGTCTCCACCTCGGTGTAGCCGGCCTCGTCGAGGGCAGCGCGTAAGGTTTTCAGCACGGCCGACCGCTTCAGGAAGGTCTCCTTCACGCCCGGATTGACAATCAAGTCCACGTAGCGTTGGCGATAGCGCAATTCCGGGTCGTCGAACGAGTCGTAGACCTCCCCGTCTTTCATCTTCACGATGGGAAGGGGCTTGATGCTCTTGGCCAATACGGTCAGCTCTTGGGCATGCACGCTTATTTCTCCTGTTTGAGTCTTGAACACAAAGCCTTTGATGCCCACGAAGTCGCCCAAGTCGAGCAGTTTCTTGAACACGGTGTTGTACAAGTCTTTGTTTTCTCCGGGACAGATATCGTCGCGAGTGACGTAAACCTGTATCCGCCCTTTGGAATCCAGCAATTCGATGAACGAGGCCTTTCCCATGATTCGGCGGCTCATGATGCGGCCGGCGATGCACACTTGGCGCTTTTCTTCGTTCGTTTCATCGTATTCGGCTCGGATGTCGGCCGAATAGGCGTTAGTGGGATATGCCGCGGCCGGATACGGGTCGATGCCCATGGCGCGAAGGGCGTCCAGGTTGTTCCTCCTGACGATTTCTTGTTCGCTTAACTCTAAAACATTCATTTTTATTCAGGTTTCGATATTCGGGACAAAATTACAAAAGTTTTTTGAGTGCCCCAATGTTTCTTACGTTTATTTATAGAAGGTAAGGGGCATTGGCGGTGTGGTCGGGCTGTAGCTTTTGTAGATTTGCGCCAAGTGCTGGCCTTGGTTTCGGTAACAGGCCTTCCTGTTTTTTTGTGGGGGTGCGGATGGCCCAAGTGATAATGGTTTAAAAATATTCCCTTGTGCAATGAAACATCGCCCCCTTTGCCGGGCTTGCCGTTGCGGCAAAAGGACGGATGCCTTGCGGAGAGCCGAATTGTACTTGCCGCAAAGTACTCGAGTACTCTCCGCAGAGTACTGTGACGGCTTCGGCACGGAACCGCGAAGCATCGTGCACGGACAAATGCCGCCATCAAGTGAACATGGCGCAAGAATGACCTTGCAGTTTTTGGAAGATTAAATATTCTTACCACAAAGATTTGCCCCGACAGATTTGTGTTTCTGCAAAGGTTTTCATAGCTTTGCAGATGATACGGAACGAAAAAGAAAGGGAGTGAAGATGCAGCCGCAACGACAATATCCAATAGGAATACAGACTTTTGAGAAAATCAGAAGCGGGAACTACTTATATATTGACAAGACAGAGTATGTCTACCGCATGACACATTCTGCATCCAACTATATGTTCCTGAGCCGTCCGCGCCGGTTCGGGAAATCTTTGCTGACAAGCACCATCCATGCTTATTTCGAAGGGCGCAAGGACTTGTTCAAGGGCCTGGCGATGGAAAGGCTGGAGACGGAATGGACGGAATATCCGGTGCTGCACTTCGACATGAGTACGGCCAAGCACGTGGACAAGGAAACCTTGGTGCTGGAATTGGAGCGCAAACTGTTGCAATACGAAGCCTTGTATGGGCGCAATGAGGGTGACGTTACACCCAACCAGCGCCTGATGGGGCTCATCCAACGGGCCTTCGAGCAGACGGGCCGCCAGGTGGTGGTGCTCATCGACGAATACGACGCTCCGCTGCTGGACGTGGTGCACGAGGAGAAGGACCTTCCGGTGCTGCGCAACGTCATGCGCAACTTCTATAGCCCGCTCAAGGCCTGCGACCCCTACCTGCGCTATGTGTTCCTCACGGGGATTACGAAATTCTCCCAGCTCAGCATCTTCAGCGAACTGAACAACATAGAGAACATCAGCATGGACGAGCCTTACGCGGCCATCTG
>CALULQ010000053.1 GCA_944321525.1 uncultured Paraprevotella sp. | reverse complement strand
GCCTTGCCTTGGGCGCCATTCGTACCCATTCCAGCTCGCGTTCCAGCGTCTTGCGTCGCTTGCTGGCCGTCTTCTCTTCCTGTTCCATGCGTTTGGTTTTCTGTTCCAGCCACGAAGAGTAGTTGCCTTTCCAGGGAATGCCTTCGCCGCGGTCCAGCTCCAGGATCCATCCGGCCACGTCGTCGAGGAAGTAGCGGTCGTGGGTCACGGCGATGACCGTGCCTTCATACTGGTTGAGGTGTTGCTCCAGCCAGTCGATGCTTTCTGCGTCCAGGTGGTTGGTGGGCTCGTCGAGCAGCAACACGTCGGGCTTCTGCAGCAGCAGGCGGCAGAGGGCCACGCGGCGGCGCTCACCGCCCGAGAGATGCTCCACCGGCTGGTCGGCCGGCGGACAACGCAGCGCGTCCATGGCCCGTTCCAGTTTGCTGTCCAGGTTCCAGGCGTCGGTGGCGTCGATGATGTCCTGCAGTTCGCCCTGCCGTGCGAAGAGGGCGTTCATCTTGTCCTCGTCTTCGTAGTATTCGGGCAAGCCGAACTTCTGGTTGATTTCCTCGTATTCGGCCAGCGCGTCCACGATGGGCTGTACGCCTTCCATGACCACCTGCTTCACGGTCTTGGCCGGGTCGAGCTGCGGGTCCTGGGGCAGGTAGCCCACGCTGTAGCCTGGCGAGAACACCACTTCGCCTTGGAAGTCCTTGTCCAGTCCGGCGATGATTTTCATCAAAGTGGACTTTCCGGCGCCGTTGAGGCCGATGATGCCGATTTTAGCCCCGTAGAAGAAACTCAGGTAGATGTCTTTCAACACTTGCTTGTTCGTCTGGCGGATGGTTTTGCTCACGCCGACCATGGAAAAGATGATTTTCTTGTCGTCTACTGTTGCCATATTGTCTTGTTGGTTTTTATGGGGTTAAAGAATTTTTCTTGCTGAAGAAAGGGCTAAAGAATCAGCCCGAGGGAGAGCAGCAGGCCGAAAATGAAGATGTTGCGCGCCGTCTCGCCCAGGATTTGGTTCAAGGCTTTTCCGCGGTTGATGCGCGCCATGCGCCGCCACGTTGCCACGTGGGGCAGCAGGTAGAGGCAGGGCAACAGGGCCGCGGCGGGCTGTCCGGCGAGCCATAGCACTTGGCAGAGGGCCACGGCCGCCACGCCTAATGACAGGTAGAGCGCTTCGGAGGCTTTCGCGCCGATGCGCACCACGAGGGTGATTTTGCCGCCGGCCTTGTCGTTGTCACGGTCGCGGTAGTTGTTCACCACGAGCAGGCAGTCGATGACCAGCCCGCAAGCCACGGACAGCGTCCACACTGCCGGGGTGACGCTGCCAGCCTGGAGGTAATAGGTGGTGCAGACGGGCACGAGGCCGAAGAAGGCCAGCACCAGCACGTCGCCCAGTCCGAGGCGCGCCATGCAGGTGGTGTAGAGGAAGCAGAACACTACGCAGCACATTCCCACCAGCACCATCGGCCAGCCGCCATAGAGCACCAGGGGCAGGCCCGTGAGGCATGCCAGGGCGGTAGTTGCCGCTATGCCCCGCCGCATGGCCGGCAGGCTGATCCAGCCCTCGGCGCAGGCGCGCTTGGGGCCCAGCCGTTTTTCGTCGTCCAGTCCCTTGCGGAAGTCGAAATAGTCGTTGATGAAGTTCGCGTCGATTTGCATCAGGAAGGCAAAGAGGAAGCACAAGACGGCTGCGGCGGGGCGGAATGTACCGTCGGCCCATGCCGAGGCGGCACCGATCATGACCGGCACAGCGGCGCCCGTCAGCGTCTTGGGCCGCGCGGCCAACAGCCATGCGCGCGGCGAGTTGGTTTGAACAGTTGTGGGATTCATGCTTTTGTCGTTGTTTCGTGTTGTGGAATAAAGGCGAGCCGCAGGTAGGTGCGGTCGTCGAATGAGGTGTTGCCCGGTTTCAGTCCCTTCGTGGAGGGATGCTCCCCCATGCAGAGCGGGTCTTCGGCCAGCAGGCGCGAGAGCTCGCGTTCGGAGGCTTCCAGCGTGTCGCATACCACGGGATAGCCGTCCGATGCCAATATCAGTTCGCTGAGGTTTTCCGGAAGCGGCAACCGGCGCATCAGGTCCGTGCGGGGCGGGAAACCGTCGATGACGGCGTAGCCGAACGGACCTGCATCCGTCGCGTTCTGGAAAGCGCATTGGTCTTTGAGGAACGGCCATATCCACTCTCGCCCCAAGTCGCGGGCCTGCAGGGCCGCGATGGAATGCCCTTTCGAGACGAGGTGGCGCAGGATGCTGCAACGCATGGCGGAGAGGAGGGAGTCTGTGGGCTTGGGATGCGTATAGGTCGTCCCGCCGAAGCGGCATTGGCAGTCGCCCATAAACCACACTTCGTGCCGGCGGGCTGAATAGACCACAAGGCTGGCCGTCAGTCGGTTCTCGGGATGGCGGAGCGCCTCGTCGCAGAGTCCGTTCGCCTCGTAGAACCGGCGTACGCGGGCCGTGAGCTTGTCCGCGGCCTGCCGCATGTCGTCGGTGGGCGCGAGGTCGTTCGCGACGGCATCCGTGAGGATTTCCATTGCAAGCCGCCCGGACGTCTTGCCCCCGACGCGGAGGCTGCCTTTGCTGGTCGAACCGTCGACAACGGCAGCGAAGTCAGCGCCGACCGCGATGCCGTCCTCGCACAGGCTGTCCGGGGTTTGCTGTTCCGCGGGCCTCTTTCCCGTGCATGCCTGTTCGGCTATCCGGAAAGTCTTTCCTATGTGTAGCGTGTGTGCCGTATGTGTCATGATGCTTGGAGTCTGTGTCCTTGTTCCATTCCTTGGAGTTCCTTTTGCCGAAGAGCTTTTCGGCCAGGTCTGTGCGTCCCATGCGGCGGAGTTCCGCGCGGATGGCGGCCTGTTCTTCCGGCTTGTACCAGAAGAAGAACATCCGTTGCGCCAGTTTTTCCCGTGGCGAGCGGGCGCTGAATACCGGTTCGAGGGTATAAGGATGGTAGCCCGTGGCCCAGGTTTCGGTGCTGACAGTCATGGGCGTGGGGGTGAAGTCCTGCACCTGTTCCAGCCGGAAGTCCATGTCTTTGGTCAATACGGCCAGTTCCGCCATGTCTTCCTCCGTGCAGCCAGGGTGACTGCTGATGAAATAAGGAATGATTTGCTGCCGCAGTCCGGCTTCGCGGCAGATGTGGTCGAATAGGGCCTTGAAGCGGCCGAACTGGCTGAAGGGCGGTTTGCGCATGAGCCGGAGCACGCGGTCCGAGGTGTGTTCGGGTGCCACTTTCAGCCGGCCGCTCACGTGGCGGGTGATGAGTTCGCGGGCATAGTCGGCATGCGACTGGTTGGCGTGCTCGTCCTTGTCATCATGCAAGAGCAAGTCGTAGCGCACTCCGCTGCCGATGTAGCTGCGCTTCACGCCCGGCAGGGCATCCACGGCCCGGTAGATGTCCAGCAGCGGGCTGTGGTCCGTGTTCAGGTTCGGGCAAATTTCGGGATGGATGCACGAAGGGCGCTTGCAGGCCTCGCAGGCTTTCGGGTTGCGCCCCCCCATGCCGTACATGTTGGCCGACGGTCCGCCCAAATCGGAGATATAGCCTTTGAAATCGGGCATGCGGGTGATTTGCTTCACCTCCCTCAGTATGCTTTCCTTGCTCCGGCTGGTGATGAACTTGCCTTGGTGGGCCGAGATGGTGCAGAAAGCGCAACCGCCGAAACAACCTCGGTGGAGGTTGACCGAGAATTTAATCATCTCGTAGGCGGGGATGCGTTTCCCCTTGTATTTGGGATGCGGCATGCGCGTGTAGGGCAGGTCGAAGCAGTGGTCTGTTTCAGCTTGCGTCATGGGGGGATAAGGGGCGTTGACCACCACGTACTTCCCCGCCGTGGGTTGGATGATGCGGGCGGCGTGCAGCTTGTTGCTCTCTTCCTCTATGTGGCGGAAGTTCTCGGCTTGCGCTTTCATGTCCTTGAGGCATGTTTCGTGGGCATGCAGCAGGATGTCGCCGGGCGCGATGCCGCCGGGGATATCTTCCTTGGAGGCGTAGAGGGCTACCGTCTGCGGCACGTTTCCGGGCGCCGTGATGAGCCGGCGGAAGGCCTTCATGCCGATGTGCGCCGCGCCCGTCGTGCCGTCGTAGTCCAGCGCCTCGTCGTTCCGCGCGATGGCGTCCTGTAGCTGTCGCGCGATGTCCGTCACGGCCTTTTCCCCCATGCCGTAGACAATCAGGTCGGCTCCGCTGTCGCACAAGATGCACGGGCGGAACCGCTCCTGCCAATAGTCATAGTGCGTCAGGCGGCGGAGCGAGGCCTCGATGCCGCCCAGGATGACCGGCACGTCGGGGTAGAGCTGCTTGAGGATGCGGGTGTAGACGATGGTGGGGTATTCAGGGCGCAGGTCGTGCCGCCCGTCGGGCGAGTAGGCGTCCTCGCTCCTCAGCCTCCGGTTGGCGGTGTACTTGTTCACCATGGAGTCCATGCATCCCGGCGCCACGCCGAACCACAGGCGCGGCCGGCCCAATTTCTTGAAGTCGCGCCAGTCGCCGTGCCAGTCGGGTTGCGGCACGATGGCCACGCGGAATCCCTCGGCTTCGAGCACCCGTCCGATGACGGCCGCCCCGAACGACGGATGGTCCACATAGGCGTCGGCGCTGAACAAGATGATGTCCGCGCAATCCCATCCCCGCAACTCCATTTCCTTTTTCGTCGTGGGGAGCCAGTCTGTCAGCTGCAATTCTCCCATGTCAGTCGTTTGTGCCGCCCTCGCCGTTTTCTTCAGGATGCTTTTCCGACCAGTCTTTGTATAAACGTGCCAACTGCCCTAAGCCATAGGCCTTCATGTTGTCGTGGAAAAGCACGCTCCGGCAGAGGTCCACCAAGTCGGCGTTTTCGGGATGGGCTTCCATGAGGGCCCTCACGTTGAGCCGCAGTTTTTCGAGCACCATTTCGTCGATGATGCCGTTGCTGTCCACGAGTTGTTCGAAGAGCGCATATTTCCGTATGGTTTCCAAATGGCTGTCGGCGATGTCCATCTGCCGCGAGCCCTTGGCGTTGGTTGAAATTTCGTACATAAGTCTTTGCTTTTTGAGTGTTCGTTTCGTGCAAAGATACGGATTAATTTTCGTTCCGCATACCAAAAGGACCTCTGATTGGGCAAAAGATCTTGAAAATCCGAACTTGCGCCCCGTCGGGGCATAGCGCACGAAGGGAGGGGATGCGTGGGGTGGGGGAACAGGGATACGCGCAGGAGGCGGAGGATGTCTGCGGAGATAATGGTTGCGTCACCGTTGATGCCTCCCGTTTTTCTTCTAAGAAAGCTCTATCCGATTCTGCTTCCGAACTTGGCCAGGCCCTTTGGCCTGTTTTTGAGCATGGGATTTTGGATGGCATAAAACCATGGTCCGAAATCAGGTTGTCTTTGGTGGCAATTCCGGATAAGCAGTCGGAAAACTTTATTTTGTGCGCTTCAAATCTATAATCAACGTCGTTGTTTATATAATCAACGTCGTTAATCATATAAACAACGACGTTGATTATACTTTTTATCAGGGAGAGGAAAAGTATTCTTTCCCACGTGTGCAACTATCCCGTATCCCCCCGGTCGGATTGCAAAGTTTGGGGCGGATTGGACTTTCTTATGGACCAGGCGCGGGAAATCGCTTTTTTTATATACCTTTGCGGGGCAAACCAAACGCATACGACATGGATTGGAATCTGAAGAAACTGTTGTTGGGTCTCGCTGCATGCTGCTTCTTCGCGGCCTGCGAGGACGACATGGAGGACGGGGGCGAACCGCAGAACGACCCGAAAGAGGCTACGTTTCTCGTCTACATGGTGGGGCAGAACGATTTGGCAGACGAGCTCAACGACAATATCACCGACTTGAAAGTGGGTTATGAGGACTGTGGCGTGAACGCCAACGTGCTGGTTTATGCCGACATCAGTGCCGCGCCCACATTGTATCTTATAGACAAGGACAAGAGCGGAGCCGTGCGCCTGGCGACAGTGAAGACTTATCCGGACCAGTATTCGGTGGATCCGGAAGTCATGCGCGAGGTCATCAACGACGTGTTCACCGCTTATCCGGCCGCCCGCAAGGGCGTCACGTTCTCGTCGCATGCCGACGGCAGCCTGTATCATTCCCAAACGGTGAGCAAGCGCATCTTCGGCGACGAGGGAAGCGGGAACTATGGCATAAACGTGGCGGAGATGTGCGATGCCTTGTCGGGCTGCCCGCATCTGGACCTGCTGATGTTCGACGCCTGTCTCATGGGGAGCGTGGAGACGGCATACGAGTTCAAGGACGTGGCCCGCTACTATCTGGCCACGCCCAATTCCGTGCCAGCCAAAGGATTCCCCTATGCCGACATCCTCCCGTATCTCTTGCAAATGGACGAGGCAGGGCTGACCCGCACGTCGCAGTTGTATATGCAGTATTTCCAAGAGAACGGGACGGACTGGGACGACTTCGTCTCCGTCAGTCTGACCGACCTGACGAAGATGGACTCTTTGGCCTTGTACATGGACTCGTTGTTCATGTCGTCCGAGGTGCAGGTCCGTCCGTCCGACATCAACCGCAACACCCTGCAACGCTTTGAAAATGGCAAGCCCCTGTACGATTTCGGGGAATGGGTGGACAGCTTGGGGCTGGACAATCCCTACGTGGATAAGGTGCGCGGGGCTTTGGAGCGGGCCGTGGTCTACGAAGAGCATGGCGAATATGCCTCGGTGAGCAATTATTATCCCTACCGGCTGGAGATTCCCATCAAGGAAGGGGCATATTGCGGGCTGAACATTTACGTGCCGTCGGCCAACTCCCTCATGTCGGAGTGGAACCAGCTGGCCTATTTCACCACGTTGCGCTGGTATCGCGATGCCGGCTTGTGGCGCTCTCCTTTTTATAATATGTTCGAGACGGCAATCCGGGGGAAATAACAGGGGCATGTCGCCGTGCGCCATGGAATTTTTCAATGTTTTGCCCGGAATGTCCGTTAAAGTGCGAAACAATTTGTATCTTTGCCCACGATATTAAAGGAATTATAGGATAATTTGTATGGCTTATAACTTATTGAAAGGCAAGCGCGGCATCATATTCGGAGCGTTGAACGACGCTTCGATCGCGTGGAAAGTGGCAGAACGCGCAGTGGAAGAAGGCGCGCAAATCGTGTTGACCAATACACCGGTGGCCTGCCGCATGGGCACCATCGCGGAGCTGGCCGAGAAAACCCACGCCACGGTGATTCCGGCCGATGCCACTTCGTTGGAAGACTTGGAAAAACTGTTCGTCGAGGCCCAAGAGGCCATGGGCGGGAAAATAGACTTCGTGCTGCATTCCGTGGCCATGAGCGCCAACATGCGCAAGAAGCGCACCTACGACGACTTGGACTATGACCTGCTGAACAAGACGCTCGACATCTCGGCCATCTCTTTCCACAAGATGATACAGACGGCCAAGAAGCTGGACGCCATCAACGAGAACGGCTCCATCCTGGCCCTGAGCTACGTGGCGGCCCAGCGCACTTTCTTCGGTTACAATGACATGGCCGACGCCAAGTCGCTCTTGGAGTCGATTGCACGCAGTTTCGGCTACATCTACGGCCGCGAGAAAGGCGTGCGCATCAACACGATTTCGCAGTCGCCCACGTTCACCACGGCCGGCGGCGGCATCAAGGGATTCGACGGGCTGTATGACTTCAGCGACCGCATGTCGCCGTTGGGCAACGCCAGCGCCGACGAATGCGCCGACTATTGCGTGGTGATGTTCTCCGACCTGACCAAGAAAGTCACGATGCAGAACCTTTTCCACGACGGCGGATTCTCGAGCATGGGCATGTCCTTGCGCGGAATGGTGCAGTACCAGAAGTCGTTCATCGACGAGAACCGCGACGAAAGCGGAAAGATTATCTATGGATAAGGCTGAACTATAACTTATGAACTGAAATGCAGCCTGTCATACGGGATGCCGCAAGGGGCGGTGCCGCGTATGGCAGGCTGTGTCTTTTTTTAAAACGATCATATTTTGAGAGGAAAGCAATGAATAAGACGATTATTACGGTTGTGGGCAAGGATGCCGTGGGCATCATTGCCAAGGTTTGCACGTACTTGGCAGAGAACAAGGCCAATGTGCTGGACATTTCGCAGACCATCGTGCAGGAATATTTCAATATGATGATGATTGCCGACTTGTCGCAAGTGGAGAAGCCCTTCGAGGTGCTGGCCAACGAGCTTGCGGAAATCGGCCTGTCCATCGGCGTGCAGGTGAAGTGCCAGCGCGAGGAGATTTTTGACAAGATGCACCGTATTTAACCAGCCCGTTTCCCGAAGCGTTATGATTAACATATATGAAGTGTTGGAAACCAACCAGATGATCGAGCAGGAGAATCTGGATGTGCGCACCATTACCATGGGCATCAATTTGTTGGACTGCGCGGACGCCGACGTGGACGCGCTTTGCAGCAAGGTGTACGACAAGATTACGCGGCTGGCCAAAGACTTGGTGAAGACGGGCGAGGACATCTCGAAGGAATATGGCATTCCCATCGTGAACAAGCGCGTCTCCATCACCCCCATCTCGCTGGTGGGCGGGGCGGCGTGCCGCACTCCGGAAGACTACGTCAAGGTGGCGCATGCGCTCGACCGTGCCGCATGCGAAGTGGGCATCAATTTCTTGGGAGGCTATTCGGCCGTGGTGTCGAAGGGCATGACGCGCAGCGATGAACTCCTGATACGCTCCATCCCGCAAGCACTGGCCGAAACCGAGCGCATCTGCAGTTCCGTGAACGTGGGTTCCACGAAGACGGGCATCAACATGGATGCGGTGAGGCTGATGGGCGAAACGGTGCTCGAGACGGCGCGGCGCACGCAGGACAGAGATTCGCTGGGCTGTGCCAAACTGGTGGTGCTCTGCAACGCGCCGGACGACAACCCCTTCATGGCCGGGGCTTTCCACGGCGTGTCGGAGCCCGACGCGGTCATCAATGTGGGCGTGAGCGGCCCGGGCGTGGTGAAGCACGCCCTGAGCCAGATTCGCGGGGCCAGTTTCGAGGTGCTCTGCGAGACCATCAAGCGCACGGCGTTCAAGATCACCCGCGTGGGGCAGTTGGTGGCGCAGGAGGCTTCGCGCCGCTTGGGCGTACCTTTCGGCATCATCGACCTGTCGCTGGCTCCCACGCCGGCCGTTGGCGACAGCGTGGCCGAGATATTGGAGGAAATCGGACTGGAGCATGCCGGTGCGCCGGGCACGACGGCGGCCTTGGCTTTGCTGAACGACCAGGTGAAGAAGGGCGGCGTGATGGCGTCGTCCTACGTGGGCGGGCTGAGCGGTGCGTTCATTCCCGTGAGCGAGGACCAAGGC
The DNA here is from genome assembly GCA_944321525.1 of uncultured Paraprevotella sp. GTDB lineage: Bacteria > Bacteroidota > Bacteroidia > Bacteroidales > Bacteroidaceae > Paraprevotella. Next base: position 1,639 of record CALULQ010000053.1, on the reverse strand, counting down.
ATGATCGACGCCGTGGAGTGCGGGGCGCTGACGCTCGAGAAGCTGGAGGCGATGACCTGCGTATGTTCCGTGGGCCTGGACATGATTGCCATCCCGGGCGACACGCCGGCCACCACGATTTCGGGCATCATAGCCGACGAGGCGGCCATCGGCATGGTGAACCAGAAGACCACTGCTGTGCGCATCATTCCGGTGGTGGGCAAGACCGTGGGCGACACGGTGGAATTCGGCGGATTGTTGGGCCATGCGCCCGTGATGCCGGTCAACACCTTCGCGTGTGATGCCTTCGTCAACCGTGTGGGCCGCATTCCCGCTCCCATCCACAGTTTCAAGAATTGACCCGTTTCCCCGCAGGGGGATGCAATAGCTAAGGGGCGCGCCGCGATGTTTGCGGCACGCCCCTTAGCCTTTGAATGTCTTTTGTCGCCCGTGTCACTGTACGACCGTCGGGTTGTACTTCATGGCCAGCGAATCCGTGGTGCTCTCAATCAGCGGCTCCACGGTCGTGGTGAACAATCCTTTCAGTTCGGTATAGGGGACGGTGCAGGTGGGTATGCCTGCGGCATAGGGTGCGATTTCATATTGTTGGTAGATGAACTGCATGCCATTGGCCCTGCATATCGGTGCGGTTTCGGGCAGGGGGAAGGAGTAGGAGGCGTTTTCGTCCAGCAGCATGGCATAGAACTCTTCGTCGCTTCCCGTTTTGAAATAAAACTTCTTCAGCCTCTCCTTGATGATGTCGCGCAGTTTTTCCTTCCCTTCGGCGGTGAACATTTCCCATCCGAACCTTCGGCCGTCCGATTTGCGGAACACGCAGCCCTCCAGGCTTTCGCCCCCGTGCGCCCCGCCGGCGTACTCGTATGTTTCGGCCGTGAAGGTGACGAGTTTGCACGTCTCGAACACCTTCTTGAATTGTGCGTAGTAGGCACAATGGTCCATGGCCGTGTTGGGCCCCAGTTCCTCGATGGCGCGTTTGAACTGTTCTGCATGTAGCGTCCCGTAATGCTCGGCAAGTTTTTCTCCGTCGAACAGATATCCGTCATACGAGCCGCCCAGCTCTTCGTTGATCCATTCCCACACGTTGCGGCTGACAGCCATGGTGGTGTCGGCCGGGAAGCTGGCCGAGATTTTGCAGCCTTCGGCCGAAGGCTTTTCTTCCCATGTGACGGATTCGATTTTCATTTCCTGGCTTTCTTTTGCGGCTTGTCCCTTGCCGTCGTTGAGGTTGCACGAAGCCATTCCGAGCGTCAGCGCCAGCAGGGCTGCGCTGAAAAGGTTGCATTTTGATGTGCGGGCGTACTTTTCCATATCTTTTGTTTAAAGTTATTTTAGTTGTTTGCCACAAAAGTAGGAAGAGTTACTTGCTTCTCCAACTATTTAACCATTTTTTTGTGAGAACATGCGCCGGCGGATTGTCATCCAAGCACAGAAATTCCTGCCAAAAAGAAAGACTTTCCTTTCGCTTCCGTGTTTCAATGGCAGGACGGAGCGCCGCAAACAGAAGCGGACTGTTAAAAAACGGGTGGAGAAACTGTTTGTATGGAGCATTTCTCCGTCCCGGCGGGTGTTTTTTCGCGGTAAAAACAGAATCGCTTTCCGCAAAGAAATGAACAGCCTTCCGCAAAGGCAAAACTTTTTT
>CALULQ010000052.1 GCA_944321525.1 uncultured Paraprevotella sp. | reverse complement strand
TGGCGGTATTCGGGGATGTGGTAAACGAACTTGTCGGCGAGCACCCCGGCAAGGAAGTCGGCGGCCACATGCCCCCCACCAAGCACCGGGACGGGGGCGGGCGCCTGCAGGATGGACGGGGAGGGGATGTCCTTTTCGCCTTTCTTCCTCAGGACGGGACGTTCCACGCATTCCACCCATACACGGGCGGGGCAGTAGAAATCCAATGGGGACAGCCGTGTATTTCAGCGATTCCGGGAAGGGAAGAAAAACGGCCCTCGGGAACTCCCTTGCACGTTTCGATGGCGCCGACCGTCTCCTGTCGCAAAGGCGCCAAAAGGCCAACGGACAGCAACAAGTTCCCAAATGACATCCTGTCAAAACGTCAAGACTGCCCCTGCGATAACCGCGCAAACGGGCACGGGACGGGAACAGAATGGAAATGCGCGAACCTCGCGCGCCCAAGGGAATGCAGGATGAAAGCCGGAAGCCGGTTTCCGCGGCATTTTGCCGCTCGCCACGGAACGCCATGCGGCCGGAACCCGTCCCCCGCGCCACCCCCTCGAGGGGAATGGCTTGCAAAAGGACAAACGGGGTTTGCACGCGGGCGGACTCCATCCAGAGCGGGAAAAGCCTTCCGAAGCCTTGTTTTTCCCTTCTTCCAGTACTCGCAGGAACTGCCTTGCGGCAAAAAAGTTTCGTCTTTGCGGAAGGCGGTTCCTTTCTTTGCGGAAAGCGATTCTGTTTTTACCGCGAAAAAACGACCGCAGGAACGGAGAAATGCTCCATACAGACAGTTCCTTCACCCGTTTTTTAACAGTTCGGCTCCTGTTTGCGACGGTCCGTCCTGTCATTGAAACACGGAAGCGGAAGGAAAGCCTTTCTTCTTGGCAGGAAATTCCGTGCTTGGGTGACAATCTGACACGGGCGTTGTTGCAGGTCCCCCCACTGAATTTCTACTGATCCCCTTTGGCTCTGTCGAAATCCAGTGGAGACAGCCGTATATTTCAGCAATCCCGGGAAGGGAAGAAAGACGGCCCTCGGGAACTTCCTTGCCTCTTTCGGTGGCGTCGGCCGCCTCTTGTCGCCTCTTGCCGCAAAGGTGCCAAAAGGCTGGCGGGCAGAAACATGTTCCAAATGACATTTTGACAAAATGTCAAGACAGCTCCTGCGAGAACCGCGCAAACGGGGCGCGGGACGGGAACAGCACGGAAATACGCAACCTCGCGCGCCAAGGGAATGCAGGATGAAAGCCGAAAGCCGGTTTTCGCGACATTTTGCCGCTCGCCACGGAACGCCATGCGGCCGGAACCCGTCCCCCGCGTCACCCCCGCGAGGAGAATGGCTTGCAAAAGGACAAACGGGGTTTGTACGCGGGCGGACTCCATCCAGAGCGGGAAAAGTCTTCCGAAGCCTTGTTTTTCCCTTCTTCCAGTACTCGCAGGAACTGCCTTGCGGCAAAAAAGTTTCGCCTTTGCGGAAGGCGGTTCATTTCTTTGCGGAAAGCGACTCTGTTTTTACCGCGGAAAAACACCCACCGGGACGGAGAAATGCTCCATACAAACAGTTTCTTCACCCGTTTTTTAACAGTCCGGCTCTTGTTCGCAGCCGGTCGTACTGTCATTGAAACACGGAAGCGGAAGGAAAGCCTTTCTTCTTGGCAGGAAATTCCGTGCTTTGGTGACAATCCGACACGGACATTGTTGCAGGTCTCCACTGAATCTCTACTGAGCCGATTTTTTTGTGAGGCATAATGTCGTGTGGGGTGTGTTTGTTTCTTTAGTTGGCCGGGTCGATGGCCAATGGCGGGCGTTTTTTTATGCCTCGGCTTGTTTTTTCCGGTTCTGTTCTTGCGGCTTCCGGCTATTTTTGCGTACCTTTACGCATTCACTTAAAACCTATTGTATGAAAAAAAGTCTACTTGTTCCTTTTTGTTTAATGTTGGGAGCGCCGGGCATGGCCCAGTCGGACGTCTCTGCCTTCTTCCTGGAGAACAACGGTTTTGACACCGCGTTCAACTATGGGGCGGAGCTGGAGGGCAATGTGCCGGGCGATGTGATTAATGAAGTCTATGGTTGGACGAACGAAACGACTGCCACTTACACCGTGGCCGGCACTTTCGCCTATAATGAGAAGGTGACGTTCAACAACAGTTCTGCCTTGCCGGCGGCCGGTTATGGCGGTTCGGCCGGTGGCGCGTTGGGCTTGACCACCGGTTGGGGAATGCAACTGGTCTATTCGCAGGAGGTGACCTTGCCCAAGGGGACTTACCGTTTGTGCGCTGCATATTATAATGTGGGGACGGCTGATGCGGGAAACAGCTTGCTGGCATGGCTTCCCGGTAGCGGCACGGCCACGGTTTCTGCTGTGAAGAGCTTTCCCGTAGGAGAATGGATTGCGGACACACTGGTCTTCACCGTGGCCGACGAGACCGCGGGAAAGATCCGAATCGGATTTTCCGCGTTGGAGGGTAGCGGTTCGGCCAATCAGGCTAAAATATTGGTGGACTACGTGACGTTGCTTTGCGACGAAGTGGACCGTGGCGGGCTGGAGGCTGCGCTTGCCGAGGCTGCCGAGGCCTACGGCGATGGTTCGGGCATCGGAGCCGCAGAGCTGAAGGCCGTGATGGAGAAGGCACAGGCCGTGGCGGACGACGGCGGGGCCTCCGTGGCAGACATTCTGGCCTGCACGCGCGACCTGACGGAGGCCACGGAGGCTTATTGGCGGCAGAATGCCTCGGCTGAGCATCCGTTGGACGTCACGTCCTACATCGTCAATCCGAGTTTCGAGGACGGCACCACTGGGTGGGAGAACGACGGCCTCTTCACCCAGACCAACTCCGTGTTCCCCGGCAAGGCGGGCAATACGTATGTGGAGCGCTGGGTAAACATCGGTTCGCAGATTCCGGACGTGGCCATCAGTCAGACGCTTTCGCAGGTGCCGAATGGCAAGTATCGCCTGGGGGCTGCGGTGGGGAACATACAGCAGACGGGTGCGAACAGCACCGTGAACGCGGGCGAGAAGCAGACGGGAGTCGTGCTCTATGCCGGTTTCTATGAAACGCCCGTGGACACTATGAAGCGACAGAAGGACCTTTACTTCACCGTCGTGGACGGGCAAGTCACCATCGGGCTCAGGGCCGAGAACGCCACGGGCAACTGGCTTTGTCTGGACAACTTCGTCCTGCACTATCTGGGCGAGAACACGGCTAAAGACTATGCCGCTTACCTGCAGCGGTATTCCGAGGTGGTACGGGCGGAGCTGCAGGAGCGTCCGGTGCAGGCTTCGGTCCGCCAGGTGGCGGAGGACGCCCTTGAGAATGCCGACGGGGCCATCGGTGGAGAGCCGCTGGACATGACGGCCCTGCAGGAGGCGAAAGCGGCGCTGGACGAGGCCATGGCCGCGATGGAGGCGTCGGCCGCGCTCTATGCTTCGCTGGCCGAGGCGATGGACTATGCGGCCCAGGTGGCCGGATGGTATGCCGACGACGAGGCGAAGCACGCCAAGATGCAGGCGGCACTGCAGGCGGCCCAGGCGGCCATGGACAATGCCGGCCTGACGGACGAAGAAATCCAGGCCGCCGAGGCGGACTTGCGGGCGGTCACTTCCGAGGTGGACAAGAAAATCTATACCGCGCAATGGTCGATGGGGAACGTGAACGACCCGAACAACAATTATTATATCGGCCGCACGCGCCAGTCGAAGAATTGGATCCTGTTCTGGGAAAAAGGCTATGGCGAGAATCCCAAGGCTTTCACTTGCGGCAGCCACACGATTGACGTCGACGAGGTGTTGCGCCATGCCGAAATCGCTTTCGCCTTCTACACCGATTCGCTGAAGTTCATCCATCCGGGACGGTCGAAGACCGACACCTACAAGATGGTCATCCGCCTGCGCTACGAGCCGACCGAGTGGGAAGCCAGTGGCTCGGGGGTGGACGACCTCATCGGGCTGCTCACTCTGACGCCTTGGGCTGCCCCCTCGCGCAACTGGCAGACGCTTTATCATGAGATTGGCCATTGTTTCCAATATCAGGTGCATTGCGACAACGGCGACTGGAACGGCTGGATGTATGCGCCGGGCAACGGGCTGGGCTGCGCTTTCTGGGAACAGTGCGCGCAGTGGCAGGCCTACAAAATCATGCCCGCCGACCAGTTCAACAACGAATGGTTCGACGGCTACCTGCAGAACGTGCACAAGCACATCCTGCACGAGGCGCCGCGCTACAACAACTATTTCATCCAGGATTACTGGAGCTACCTGCACGGCATGGACTTCATGGGAAGACTCTGGAACGAAAGCCGCAACCCGGAGGACGCGGTGGAGGCTTACATGCGCCTGACGGGCATCACGGAAAGCGAGTTCAACGACGAGATGTACGACTGCGCCGCCCGCTTCGCCACGTGGGACATCCCAGCGCTGGAGGCTTACGGCGCGGCGAAGATCGATGCCCGTCCGCAGCCCGCCATGTTGCGCCAGGACAACAATTATTGGCGCATCAGCCCGTCCGTGACGCCGGAGAACACGGGGCACAACATCATCAAACTGAACGCTCCGGCACGGGGGAAGACCGTCACGGCTTGTTTCGAGGGACTGAACCGGGCCAGCGGCTACCGGGTGAAGAATCCGGCCTACGCCGAATGGCGCTTCGGCTTCGTGGCGCAGTTGCAGGACGGCAGCCGCGTGTATAGCGACATGGGCAAGGCCACCTACAACGAGCCGACCGACACCTTGCGCTTCGAATGCCCCGACCGTTGCCGCCGCCTCTATTTCGTGGTGAGCGGAGGGCCGAAGAAGTATTGGCGACAGGTGTGGGACGACAATGACTCGAACGATGAGCAGTGGCCTTATCAGGTGAAGTTCGGCAACACGAACCGCTATGGCAGCACCAACCTGCCGGACGAGACGGCCGTCGGGGCCGTGTCGGCCGATGCCTTGTTGCCTGCCGTTTACGTCGCGGGTCGCACGCTTCACGTCGAAGCATCGCCATTGGCGGCCGAGGTCCGCGTCTCTGCCGTCTCGGGTGTCGGCGTGGCAGTCCTTCCGGTCGGTTCTGCGGGCGCCAGTCTTACTCTTCGCCCCGGCTTCTACGTCGTGCAGGTGCTTGGCGCCGACGGTCGCGCCCTGTTGACGGAGAAGGTGGTGGTGCGCTGACGCTTTCGCGTCTTGTGCGTTTGAAAAAGGAGGCTGCTTCCTTCATCGGCGGAGGCAGCCTCCTTTTTTCTATTTGGGTGTCCGGTAAGAACTATTGTAATAAGCGGACTAATAATATTGCGCTTACAAACACCCGTTGGTAAATGTTCGCAATATGCCTATGCCGGCAGGGGTGTTTCATCTGTGAATATGTCAATGTCGGTCTGTCATGCAACAAAAAGTCTTTTTTATGCTGTCATAAGAGACATGAGGAACAGACTTAATTAAAGGAGAGCGTAAACCTTTTGTTCTTTCAAACTGCGAATCTGGACAATGCTGCTGTCTCAGGAAGGGAAAATCTCCATTTTGGAATTGGCAGGGTTGAATCCTAATCAGAAATATTCCGCATGGTACTGTGTGGAGAGCGAGGACGGCGGAAAGGGTTCCATCTCCTATACTTTCACCACTCTCGCCCTGGCATTCTCCACCCTCCCCGCCAAAGCCACTTCGAACACCGTGGCGCTCATCTGCGCCGAGACGAACCTGAGCGACATGGAGACGGGCGCGGGATTCGAGTGGCGGCGTTACGACGCGCCGGACTTGGTGCCTTCCACGCAGTCGCCCTGCTCCGTGGTGGACGGCGTGCTGACGGGGGCGCTGCGCAACCTGAGCGCCAGCACATATTACAAGTATCGGCCTTATTACACTTCAGCTTCGGGACAGACGTATTACGGTGAATGGCTGGCTTTCGGCACGGCGGATGCCAATGTGTATTTCGACCCGACGGCAGCTGGCAACGCTTGGAGGGCGCACGTGCGTCGCGCGGCATTTACTTGCTGACGGTGGACGACGGGCTGGTGGCGAAGACCGTCAAACTGGTCGCGCGGTAGGAACGTGGGAATCTCTTCTTGCGTGAGGTGCGGAAAAAATGTGAAATGGCGGGTGGGCTACGGAGAAAGGCGGCACATCCGCCGTGTCGGGTATGCTCGGCATGGGTATTAGTTAACGGAAGCAAACCCCCAATGCGCCCTAATAGCGGGAAGTCATACAGCCAAGAGCAAAACCGTCGTATGCCGAACGGCACATGCGGTGGCGTGAGAGGGCGGTAAATACGAAAGTAGGAGATAAATACCTATGATTAGTATTTACCTCCTGCTTGATTAATTTATCGTATCACTTATTTCTTTGTTAGAGTATAACTGCCGTACTTGTCTGTAAGTTCCATCGTATTTCCCTCGATTTTTCCTGTTATCGTATAACTGTCATATTCGCAGGAAAATACGCCTGTTGTCTCACTGTAAAGATAGGTGCATTCCTCTTGGTCGTAAAGGTCTGTGCTGTTAGGCCTATAGACGGTGACTACGCATTTGGAGTCGTTCTTTATGCTTACCTCGACCTCGAAGCCTGTATTCGGATTTGTTCCTATCCACACAGAACCTATAAGGTTGGATGTCGTTTGCGGCTCATCATCATCATCGTCAGAGCAAGCGGCAAGGTCCACGCACAAGACTACGGGGCAGTAGTGGAAAAATGGGGAAGGTCTCTTGTTTGACATTCGACGTGGTTTCCTTCTACGGATGAGTCTTGCAGTCGCAGGGACTTGCCGTTCGGTGCACTTCCGGCTTTGTGCCCGGCAACGTCGTGCGCCGTGCGCCAGCGTACTTTGCGCAGAGTACTCGAGTACTTGCCGCAAAGTACAATTCGGGACTCCGCATGCCGTTTCTCCGTTTGCCGCGGAGGAGGGGGCGGAGGTGCGCCCAGTGTTCCGTCGTGCATGTGTGCATTGGCCGGCCATTTCTGCCGGATTGTAATTTGAGGTTCGCCCGTTCGGGCTTCGCATCCGATGAAAAGAGGCGGCGGATTTAACTTTTTTGCTTCCGCAATGGCGCGAATCCGCATTTTTTTTTACTTTTGCGGAAGTATTAACTTGAAACAGACGGAGAATGAAATTGGATTGTAAGTCGATGGTGTGGCTGTGCCTGTCTTTGTGGTGCTGCGCCTTGCCCGCAATGGCGCGCAGGGGTGGCGGCTTTTCACAGCCGGAGTGGTTGGGTAGCACTACGGAGACAGTGCGGATTACGAAGGTGGAGTTCACCGACACGGCCACCGTCGTGAGTTTCCATGAACGGTATAAGCCCGGATGGTGGATTCAGATATCAAAAGAGGCCGTGCTCCGGGGCGAGGATGGCCGTGAATACCGCGCGCTGCGGGGCGAGGGCATCACGTTGGGCGCCCATTATGTCACGCCCGAGTCCGGCGAAGGGCAGTTCAAGGTGCTTTTCGAGCCGATGCCACGGAAGACCCGTTTCTTCGATTTCATAGAGGGCCGGGCCGAAGGCGCCATCCGCATTATGGGCGTCCATCAGGCCGGGCGGGACATCCGCGTGCCGGAGCCGGACAGCCTGTTCTGCATGACCGAGGAACTGACGCAGCAGTTTCTGCAGGACGGCACCATCACGGTGGAAGGCCGCATCGAGGGCTACGCGCCGTCGCAGGGCTATGCCACGATGCAGTGCACCCGCTTCAACCCCATGACGGGCGAGACCCTGCCGCTGACGGTGTACATCCGGGAGGATGGCCGCTTTGAGTTCAGCTATCCCGCCTACCATCCCGAACAGGGCCTCTTGCTCATCGAGGGGAAGGATGTCCGGCGCATGGTGCCTTATTATGCCGTGCCGGGACAGGAGTCCCGCTTGGTGTTGCGTGCGGACGGCGGGGTGGACTACGAGGCGGCTCCCGAAGGGCCTTTTGCCCGACGCCGCTCTTTGGAGTTCGACTTTGCGTCCTTGTGCTATGCCTATTCTCATGAGGAGTATGTGGCCGACAGGGACAGCCTTGATTTCAAGGCCTTTGCCGACCGCACGATGCGGAAGATGGACAAGGCCCTGCGGCTGGCGGATTATGTGGCTTGGCGCTTCGGCTACACGCCGTGGGAGCGCCATCTGGCGGAATGCTACACCCGCATGATGCACGGGATGGAGGTGTTCAATTATGAGATGGACAAGAAAGGCGAAGTGACGCAGCGGTTGATAGGAGGGGAGAAGCTGGACTGGGAAAAGGAAATGGCGCCTTTCGCCGAAAAGGAGAACTACGGTTTCATGCGCCGCATGCCCGTCCGCGCCGCGTCCTGCCTGATGTTCTGGGATTCCCATATCTTCCTCAACCGTTACGAATATTCCCCCGTATTGCCTTCGTGCGGACTGCTGTCGGCCGAACAGGTTCTGCAGGCAGACTCCGCGCTGTTGGCTGTGGACTGCGAGCTAACCGGCTCCGACCGCCCCTCCTTGTTCGGAAGGCTGGTGTTGCTGAGGGCTTTGTACAATGACTTGAAGAGGAACTATTGTGAGCTGCCGGAGAGAATGGACTCCGTCTTCCAAGGCCGCTATGCGTTACTGGACCGTGAAGAGTTTCGAGCGCAGGCCGACCGCATCTATACTGCGGCGCGCAACCGTTGCTCGGCCACCTATCCGTTGCCCGATATGGCGGGGACGGCATTGCTGCGGCGGCTGACGGACAAATATCGGGGCAAGTATCTCCTTATCGACTTTTGGGGGATGTCGTGCGGGCCTTGCCGGGCAGGCATCCAGAACTCATTGGAAATGCGTAGGGCGTTGCGGAACCATCCGGATGTGGATTTCCTCTTCATCAATGCCGAGGGCGAATCGTCCGAGGCCGCTTACCGCCAGTTTGTGGAGCAATACCTTGAGGGCGAGGACGTGCAGCAGGTGACCCGCGACGAGTTCAACAGCCTGATGGAACTGTTCGCTTTCTTGGGCATACCCCATTACGAGACGCTCGACCGGAACGGGTACGTGGTGCGCGACGGCATGCACTATGAGAAGGATGCGGACATCTTCCGGGCCAATCAGTTGAACCGCCTGAAGGAAGCGCTGGAACCATAGGGAGTAGCGGAGTCCGACTCAAGAAGGCAAGTTGTAGCACCTTGCCTCTGGTTCTTATATCGTACAAGTGTTGTCGGCAGGCGGTCGCGGTTTGCTGACTTCTCGGGGGCTGGCTGCGATACGCCCGATGAAAACATGCCCTCCCCCGGAACGCGTTTGTCCGCGTTTTCCGGGGGAGGGCATGGCCAGGGGATTGCCGTCGACGGTGGCGGAAGCCACGGCTGTCGGCACTTATTTCGAAGCGTCCAATGCTTGTTGGATGTCCTCAATGATATCTTCCACGTTCTCGATACCCACCGACAGGCGAATCAGGTCGGGAGCCACTCCGGCTTCGCGCAACTGCTCGTCCGTGAGCTGGCGGTGCGTATGGCTGGCCGGATGCAGCACGCAGGTGCGCGCGTCCGCCACGTGAGTGACGATGGCCACCATCTTCAGGCTGTCCATGAAGCGGACGGCATCTTCTTTCGTGCCTTTCAGGCCGAAGGCGATGACGCCGCACGAGCCGTTCGGCAAGTATTTCTGTCCCAGCTCGTAGTATTTGTTGCTCTTCAGTCCGCAGTAGTTCACCCAAGCCACCCGTTCGTTCTTTTCCAGAAACTCGGCCACGGCCTGTGCGTTCTCGCAGTGGCGCTTCACGCGCAGGTGCAGCGTTTCCAGGCCCAGATTGAGCAGGAAGCAGTTGAACGGGCTGGGGATGGAGCCCAAGTCGCGCATCAGTTGTGCCGTGGCTTTGGTGATGTAAGCCATCTTGCCGAAAGCCTTGGCATAGGTCAGTCCATGGTAGCTTTCGTCCGGTTGGCACAGGCCCGGGAACTTGTCGGCATGGGCCATCCAGTCGAAGTTGCCGCTGTCCACGATGGCGCCGCCCACCGACGTGGCATGTCCGTCCATGTATTTCGTGGTGGAATGTATCACAATGTCGGCCCCCCACTCGAAGGGGCGGCAGTTGATGGGGGTGGCGAAGGTGTTGTCCACGATGAGGGGCACGCCGTGGCGGTGCGCCATGGCGGCGAAGCGCTCAATGTCGAACACGTGCCCGCCGGGGTTCGAGATGGTTTCGCCGAAGAAGCACTTCGTGTTCGGACGGAAGGCGGCCTCGATGCGTTCGTCGTCCCAATCCGGGTCTACGAAGGTGCATTCGATGCCCAACTTCTTCATCGTCACGCCGAAGAGGTTGAACGTGCCGCCATAAATGGTGTTCGAGGCCACGAAATGGTCGCCCGCCTCGCAGATGTTGAACACGGCATAGAAGTTGGCAGCCTGGCCCGAAGAGGTCAGCATGGCGCCCACACCGCCTTCCAGCTGGGCGATTTTGCTGGCCACGGCGTCGTTCGTGGGGTTTTGCAGGCGGGTATAGAAATAGCCCGTGTCTTTCAGGTCGAAGAGCCGGGCCATCTGGTCGCTGTCGTCGTATTTGAATGTTGTGCTTTGGTAGATGGGGAGCACGCGCGGCTCACCGTTCTTCGGAGTCCATCCCGCTTGTACGCAGATGGATTCCTTTCTCAGTTTCTTTTCCATTTTTCTCTTTTCTTTTTTTCGTGTTTACGTATATGTGTCGTCTATTTTCCTTTTCCCTTTGTCTGTGTGTGGGGCTTTTTGATTTTCATGGGTGCGGGCTTTTTCTCCATCAGGGAGTCTTGCTGCCACACCGGCACGGGGTAGAGCGTGATGTCCTGGTATTCCAGGTGCAGTTCGGGGATGTCCTCCGCATCTTCGGGGCGGAACGGGATGCGGTTGGGGCGCAAGCGCGTGATTTCCACCTGGCAAAAGCCTTGGCGGATGAAGCCCAGTTCGCGTGCGGCGGCTTTGGAGAGGTCTATGATGTAACGCTTCGAGAAGGGGCCTCGGTCGGTCACCTTCACGATCACTTCCTTGCCGTTGATGGGGTTCCTCACCCTCAGCATTGTCCCGAAGGGGTAGTGCATGTGTGCGCAGGTCATGCTGTCGCGGTGATATTTCTCGCCGTTGCTCATCGTCCTTCCGTGTAGCTTGTCGGAGTAATACGAGGCCTTCCCGCTTTGCTGTTTCTGGGCAGGGAGCAGTGCGGTTCCGCATATCAGGCAAAGGCAGCATGCAAAGAACTTTTTCCGTGTCATACGTGCAGTTTTTTGTGGAGCCGGAAGAGCCCGTCGGCAGGTTCGCGGCCGAAAATTTCCGCAAAATAAGCTTTTTTCTCCGTTTCTCCAAATAAATATTTGTTTTATTGTGCTTTATGCATGTTTTTTTGCGTTGGCGGACGGAGAGAGGGGCGGGAAGTTTCTGCCATCTGTGTGTTTCGCCTTCGTCGGGACCGCGCTTCCCGTTCGCTCGTCCCGCGCGCCGTTTTCCGTGCCTTTCGCCCTTCGCGCGTGCGCGCATGATATAATAATGTGCTGTCGTCCCGGAGGCGGAAAAAATGCTTTTTAGCATAAAAAAAGTGGGCGGAAGTTTGGTGGAAACCGTAAAAGTCCCTACCTTTGCACTCGCTTTCGGGAAGGACGCCCGCAGGGATGTTCCGGAACGGGGGCAGGAAAGAGTTCATTGAAAATTTTACATAGGTAAGAAAGAGCAGTACAAGGAAATGCGTCCGGTGCGGGAGAGACACCGCACCGGCAAGTCCGGAGT
>CALULQ010000051.1 GCA_944321525.1 uncultured Paraprevotella sp. | reverse complement strand
CCCGAAGCCAAACCCTCTGACCGTCAGTGAGAATGCTCAAATTCGCTTTATTCTGCGTTTTATCCTATTATTTTCATACAAAAACAGAATCGCTTTCCGCAAAGAAATGAACCGCCTTCCGCAAAGACGGAACTTTTTTGCCGCAAGGCACTCCCTGCGGGTGCAGGAAGAAGGGAAAAACAGGGCTTCGGAGGGCTTTTCCCGTCCCGAATGGAGTCCGCCCTCGTGCAAACCCCGTTTGTCCTTTTGCAAGCCATTCCCCTCGCGGAGCTGACGCGGGGAGCGGGCTCCAGCCGCACGGCGCTCCGTGGCGGACGGCAAAATGCCGCGAAGACCAGCTTTCGGCTTTCATCCTGCATTCTCTTGGGCGCGTGAGGTTCGCGTATTTCCGTCCTGTTCCCGTCCCGCGCCCGTTTGCGCGGTTCCTGCAGGGGCAGCCTTGACGTTTTGACAAAATGAAATTTGGGACTTGTTGCCGCCCGCAGGCCTTCTGGCGCCTTCGCGGCAGGAGGTGGCCGACGCCGCCGAAACAGGCAAGGGAGTCTCCGAGGGCCGCCTTTCTTCCCTTCCCGGAATCGCTGAAACATACGGCTGTCCCCACTGGATTTCTACTGAGCCATCATCTCCTTTCTCCGAGCATAAAAGACGAAAAAAAGATGTGCAAAAGCAAACCGCCACCTTGCAAAGCGGGACGGTTTGCTTTTGCACATCTTGACACATTCATTTTATTTCACCAGCACCAACTTGCCGTTCACCACGTACTGGCCGCGCGGCAACGCCCGGGTCTGCCCGCCGGGCTGGAGCGTCCATTGGGTGTAAAGCATGCCGTTCACTGTATAAACCGGCATACGGCAAGCGAAAGAGGCGGTCAGGCGCACGCCGCCTTCCACGGCCTGCACGGTCACGCCATCCACCACGTCCTGAACGGAACGGATAGCATCCGGATTGACACCCCAGTAATACAGGCGGAAGTCATCGGCCTGAAACCAGCCGGCCCGCGTGCCCGTACCGGAGGAACGCACGCCCAAGCGGAGGGCCTCTCCTTCGGCCAGCTTGATGCCGGACACGGTGAAGTCATACCACGTGTTGTTGTTCTCGCCGCTGACTTCGGCCAAGGGCTCCGAGTTAAAAGTGCCGCCGGACGTCTGGGCATACACGTGCTGGTCGGTCAGACAGTCCGCCCCGTCGGTGTTCCGCAACGCGCCCTGCACGCTGTACACGCCGGCAGACAGGCCGGAAACGGTCTGGTAAAGGTCGAGGGACGTGATGCCCTCATAGGCCACGCTGACACAATACGCCCCCTCATGGGCCGGACGGTCGTTCCACGTGCCGAACGACTCCCAGCCGGTGGTCTGCTTGTCCAGGGACCAGCCCGTGGTGCCGGACTCGAAGCTGGGATTGACCAGGAATTCCGTCATGTCGAAGCTTCGTCCCGCCACGGGCTGGGCGGTCTTCTTCGTCTCGGAGAGTGTCTCTTTCAGCTTCTGGCAAGCGACGTCAAGGTCGTCCGTCGTGCTGACCTCAGCCGCATACACGTCCTTCCCGTCCTCAATGACGGCCAACAGCGTGTTCTTGGCCGACGACTCGCTGATAGCGTCCAGGAATTCCGTGGCGTCATCCACGGCCGCCTGCAGTGCCGTCATGGAGGTCATGGACAAACGGGCCGCATCCATGGCCGCCTGCAAGGTGGAGATGGCCTCTTCCAGTTCCGCCTTGGTCTTCCCCTCCACGGGAGAGGCGGCTTCCAGCGCACTGGCCAGCGGCTCGCGCGTGGCACCGGCAATCTTGTCGGCCTCTATCGTCTTCGCGTCGTCTATCAGGCCTTGCAGGCGCTGTTCCAGCTGCGTCAGGTCCTCGGCGGCCCCGGTCACGGTCACCTTGCACACGTCCGACTCGGCGGGTGCCACGGCAACCGTGCCGCTATACTTGGCCTGCAGCTCGTACTCCCCGCCATAGAACGTGGCGGTATAGACAGCTGTCCCGTCGGCCTCCACCGGCAACGTACCGATAATCCCGCCGTCGCACAGCAGCTGCACGTACGCCCCCTCGGACGGACCGCCGGAAACGGTCACCGTCACGTCAAAAGGCTCTCCCGCAACCTTCTCGCCCGCAGGAACATCTATACTGACAGAGGCACCGGACGCACGTTCCACCGCCGACACGCGGTAAAGCCCGCTGGCGTGCTGGCGGAGCATCGGGGCGAACTCCGCGTTCTTGAACGTACCCATATCTTCGCCTTTCCACATTTCCGTGATGCGGCAGGGCTGGTCGGCGGCAAAGCCCAGCTGTACAAGATCAAGAGCGACGGAGGCGGACTTGTCGGGTTCCGGGTTCTCTGTGAATACGCGGAACTCCATCGTCACGCCCTTGTCGGCGTTCTTCACATCATCGTCGTAGCCCACGGTGGCCTTGAACTTCACGTAGTCATGTCCTTCGGGAAGGGTGAAAGCCAGCATGGAAGGCGCATTCACGCCGAATCCCTTGTCATAGGCCTGGCCGCCCATCGTCATCGTGTTGCCATTGTTGTTCTTGTTCAACTGCGGGGCGTTCCACCCGTTTACGGGGTTGGCGTCCCATGCGATTTCGGTCAGGGAGTGTTCCTTCCCGGCCTTGTCCACCAGCACGGGGTTGGCCCAGTCCGCATGGTCATAGTCCAGCCCGTCACCGCCGTTGGTCACTACAAGATATAACTTCTCCGCCCCCGTGATGTCTGCCTCGATATCCCTCGTTTGGGAAGTGGTTCGGCCGATGAAACCGCTGCAGGCGGCCTGCTTGCCGGGGTCGATGTTGATGGTCACGTTGCCGCCGCTCCACTGGTCGGTGGTCTCCGTCCGTACGGTGGGGTCGTAGTTGAACACCATGAACTCCACGGACGACTTGCTTCCCTGGTCGGAGCCGGTGTTGTCGATGCCGGCCAAAGCCGTGAACGTCTCGGCACCTTCCGGCAGGTCGAACAGCAGGATGGAATTGGCATGTACGGCATAGCCGTTGTCATACGTCGTGCCGTTGATGGACAGTGTGCCGCCGTTGAGGTTCTGGTTTTTATGGATGCTACCCCAGCCCACGGTGCCGCGGAGGTACTGCACGTCGGTCAGCTTGACCGTGGAGCCATCCGAAAGGTTCACGACCGGATTGATCCAGTCGGCGTGGTCGGAGTCATAGCCGTCACCGCCGTCGGTCACCACCAGGGCGAGCTGTCGGCTGCCTTCCGGAATGTCCACCTTTACATTCGTGGCATAGCCCGTGGTCAGATAAGAGATGGTGCCGCTGCGGTAGAGCGCGTCCTTCGTGTTGACGAACTCCGTGCCGCCGGTGTTGAAGAGGGCCACGAACTTGTCGCCGTTGGCCGGGTCGTCGGCAGCCCACACAATGCGGTTGTCCACCCGGCTCACCTGACGGTTATTGGCTGAATAATGGTGCATGTAGAGCACGTCGCGGTTGGTCAGCAGCGAATCGGTGGCAGCGTCATTCTCGGGAAGGTTGCCACCGAACATCAGGGGCGACTTGAATATCGTCCACAGGTTCATCATCGTGTACTGCTCGTCGCGGGTGAAGTTGGTCCAGCGTTCCTCCCCGCGCTCGCCGCGGATGCTGATCTTGCCCAGCGGGAGCATGTCGGCGTCGGGCCATGTACCCGGGGCGATATAGGGCGCCCACTTGGCGCAAATCTGGAACTGGTAGTTCAGCTGGCTCCAGTTGTCCCAGAAGTCATCCACCGTGCGCCACATGTTGGCGTGCGTCTTCACGTGGTCCACCTTCTCCACCGGTGTTTCGCCCGGGGAGATGCTCAGCACGATGGGACGCCCGCATTGGTCGATGGCCTTGCGGATCATCTCGATTTCCGCCGTGTGATACGGACGGGAAAGGTCATCAATCTTCACGAAGTCCACTCCCCACTCGGCATACATGTCAAAGCAGGAATTGTAATACTCTTGCGCCCCGGGCTTGCGGTAGTCCACCTTGTAGTTGTCACGAAGCCAAGTGCAAGCGGAATCGTTGCTGGCAATCATGTCGCAGGTAATGCCGTTCGTGCCTTTCACCGGCAATTTCCTCTCCGCCGCGACTTTGGGCAGGCCGCGCATCAGATGGATACCAAATTTCAGTCCCTTTCCATGCACATAATCGGCCAAGGCACGGAAGCCCACGCCGTTGGCTGCGGAAGGGAAGCGGTTGAGCGCGGGGGTGTAGCGGCCATACTCGTCCACCACATAGATGGGGTCGGTCTGGTTGTAGCCACCGGCCTTGTCGTTCTCCACAAACCAACGGATGTCCACCACCACATACTCCCAGCCATAGGAGGCCAGATGCTCCGCCATGTAGTCGGCGTTCTCCTTCACCTCGCTCTCCACCACGGTCGGCCCGTAGCAATCCCACGAGTTCCACCCCATCGGAGGGGTCAGCGCCCATTTCTGGAACGGGAGTTCACGGCCGGTCTGCGCGCCGGCCCCCACGGCCATCATGCCGGCCATGGCCCATAGGGCAAGTCTTTTCTTCATAAACATGTATTCTCTTGTATTAGGTTAATCATAATGCATCTCTTCCCCCCAAAGATAGTGCTTTTTGCAATTCGTTTGCCGTAAATTAGCTGAAATACGGTCGACAAATTACTATTTTAACACACTTTCCGACCTCCTTGCCACATAAACTTCCACTTCATACCTGCCGGAAATTCAGTAGAACACCTCAATCTTCCTTCCCGTGCCCGGAAAAACAGAAAAAATGCTAAAAGCTTTGCCATTCAATTTTTAAAGCTTAACTTTGCAGCGAAACATCAGGAAGGAAAGGTAAAAGGGTTCCGGCTGGACAAGCCGGAATTCTTTTGTTTTTATCCTTCCGGGCAAAAACGCATAAATAAAAACAAATTAAAATAAGGAGGATTAATTATGGCTTATATGTCACAAGAGGGCTACGACAAACTGGTGGCCCAACTCAAGGAAATGGAAACCATAGAGCGCCCCGCGGCATCGGCCGCCATCGCGGAAGCACGCGACAAGGGCGACCTGAGCGAGAACTCTGAATATGACGCGGCCAAGGAGCACCAGGCCATGCTGGAGATGAAAATCAACCAGCTGAAGGCCGTCATCGGTGATGCCAAAATCATCGACACTTCGAAGCTGAAGGCCGACACGGTGCAAATCCTGTCGAAGGTGGAAATCCGCAACGTGAAGAACAACATGAAAATGGCCTACACCATCGTTTCGGAAACGGAAGCCAACCTGAAGGAAGGCAAAATCTCCGTGCAGACCCCCATCGCGCAGGGCTTGCTGGGCAAGAAGGTGGGCGACGTGGTGGAAATCAAAATCCCCCACGGAACCGTGCAACTGGAAATATTGAACATCTCATTCGAATAACACCATGGCTACCATCTTCAGCAAAATCGTGGCTGGGGAAATCCCAAGCTACAAGTGCGCGGAGAACGACCGTTTCTACGCGTTCCTCGACATCAACCCGCTGGTGAAAGGGCACACGCTCGTCGTGCCCAAGCGGGAAGTGGACTACATCTTCGACCTCACGGACGAGGAAATCGGCGCCATGCAGGTGTTTGCCAAGCACGTGGCCCTCGCCATCCAGAAGGCTTTCCCCTGCATCAAGGTGGGGCAAGCCGTCCTCGGGCTCGAAGTGCCGCATGCACACATCCATCTCGTGCCGATGCAGAGCGAGAAGGACCTGAACTTCGCCAACCCCAAGCTGACGCTGACGGACGAAGAATTCCAGGCCATCGCCCGCGCCATCCGCGAGAACTATGAGAACGAGAAAGCCTGACCCTCTTCTGCCTCCAAGGAGGTGCAGCGCCAAGAACCGGCCTAAACCCGGCGAGATTTCAGGTTGACCGGCAATGCGCCCTTGCGAAGACATCACCCCCACATATTATATATGCCCGCAATGGCATGGGGAAGCCCAATGCTCGTCCTCCATGCCATTGCGGGCATATCCATCTTGCCGGGAAGAGCCCCGGCACTTCCCGAAAAGCCCGTCAGATGAACTCTTCGCCCAGCTTCATCTGGGCATCTGTCATCATGCGGCGAAGGGCGGCGCTGTCGTCCTTGGGACAAATCATCAGCACGTCGCCTTTCTCGGCCACGACGAAGCCCTTCAGGCCGTCGATGACGGCAATGCGCCCCTTGGGCAGGCAGATGACGTTGCCCTCGCTATTGTAGAGGAGCGCTTCGGTATTGAGCAGCACGTTGTCCTGCTGGTCGTGCTGCGTGTCGTTGTGCAACGAGCACCACGAACCCAGGTCGGCCCACCCGAAGTCGCACACCTGCACATACACGTTCTCGCTCTTCTCCAGAATGCTGTAGTCGAGCGACAAGTTGGGCAGCGTGTCGAAATGGGCCGGCACGCGGCAGAAGTCGTCTTCCTCCACGGCATCGATAGCCTCGGTCAGGCTGTCGCGGTAGTCCGGCACCAAATCGTGTATGGCCTTCATCATGGTGCGCACATTGTAGAGGTAAAGTCCCGTGTTCCAATAGAACTCACCGCTCTCCATGAACACGCGGGCAAACTCCAGCGCCGGTTTCTCGGTGAACGACTTCACGCGGGCAAAGGCCCCGTCCTGCATGGCCTCGTGGGCCTGGATGTAGCCATATCCCGTGTCGGGGCGCGTGGGCTTGACACCCATGGTCAGCAAGCAGTCCGACCGCCCCACGAAGTCCAGCCCCTTCAGCACGTCCTCGTCAAAGCTGTTCTCCTCCAGAATCAGCTGGTCGGCCGGCGAGACTATCACGTTGGCTCGCGGACAGAGGTGACTGATGCACGTCGTGGCCCATGCCACGCTGGGCAGGGTGTTGCGGCGGATGGGCTCTTTCAGCACGCGGTCCTGCGGCACGTCGGGCAGCTGCTCCTTCACCAGGTCGGCGTAGTGCTCGTTGGTCACGATGAAGATATTCTTGACATCTATGATCTTGCTAAAGCGGGCATACGTCTGCTGCAACAAAGTGCGCCCCGAGCCGAACCAATCGATAAACTGCTTGGGCAACTCTTTACGGCTGACAGGCCACAGGCGGCTGCCGATGCCGCCGGCCAATATCACACAATAATTCATCTCTTTTGTTTCCATATATATTCGTAGGCTGGTCTATTTGCTTGCTAAGATAGCTTTTTTCAAGAATATCCTCAAGAAAGTAAGACTAAAATCACTTAATTAAACAGTTTTTGAGACTGCCGGTGCCGAGGGGAGGAGGCCTCAGCCCCCCCCGGACACTGGTGATTTCACTCCACGAACTTCACCTTGGCTGCATCACGCGGCTTGGCCTCGGGCGACTCGTCGGGGTAGCCCACCGCTATGGCATACAGCAAAGCATAGTCTTCGGGGAACTGCAGGCGCTCCACGTAGGGCGCGCACTCCTCGTTGTCGAGCATGAAGCGCACAGGGCCGCCCAAGAAGCACGTGCCCAAGCCCAGCGACTGGGCCGCCAGCACCATGTTCTCACCCAGAAGCCCGCAGTCGAACTGGCCGCCGCCGTTCTTCGGCGAACCGATGAAAATGACCGCCGTGGCGTTGCGGAACATGTTCTTGAAACCTTCTTCCTCGGCCGCCTTGGGGTTGGCCTTCTTATAAATGTCCGTCAGTCCGTTGATGTAGTCGGCATCATCCACCACGCGCACCTGCCACGGCTGCTGGTTCATGCCGCTGGGCGCGTTGATGCCGCACTGCACGATGGTCTCCAGCTTTTCACGTTCAACAGGTTGGTCGGTGTACTTGCGGATGCTGCGACGCGACATGATGGCCTCGATCACGGCATTCCCGCCGTCGGCCTCCACGGTGTCGGCTTTCACCGCACCCGTGTTGCCGCCCTGTGCCCCACACGCGCTCAGCGAAGTGCCCAACAAACCAACCGTGCCACAAAGGCACAACCCAAAAGCCCAATTCTTCAATGTTTTCATACGCTAACTGATTAAGAATGATAAGTACTCCCTGCAAAACTAATAAAAAAATAACTTCCACCTCTCCAGATTCTTCTTTTTCTGTCGCAGACGGACGCAAAAAAGTGACCATCCGACATTTTTACCCCGTTTTATTTGCTCCCCTTGCGGATTCGTTGTACTTTTATCACCGTCATTCCAAACCAAATGCAAGTCTTATGAAAAAAGTCCCTATCCGTTCCATCCTCTATTGGATGCTCTTATGGCTGCCCTTATGGGCCGCCGCACAAACGATAGACGGCCCCACGGCCTACTTCCTCATGCACTCCAGCGGCAACCATCTGGCCAAAGGCCCCGACGGCGGCGGCATGCTGGAAGCGCCCGACGCCGCCTCGCCGCAGACCGTCACCTTCATCCCCGACGGAGAAGGATATTACGCCTTGCAGTCGGCCGACGGGAGCAGTTACCTGTCGCTCAGCGGGGAATGGAACACCTTGTTCGTCGCCGACCCGTCATCGGACAAAGCCAAATATGCGATAGAAACGGCGGGCAACAACTTCATCAGGCTCCGCTGCAAATTCAACGGCAAGTGCCTGGGCACAGACGGGACCAGCCCCTCGTCCAGCGTGTATTCGGACAAAGACGGCTCCGACACGCGCCATTTGTGGTATCTCGCCACCGATGCCGGGCTGATGCCGCCGGCCGACACGGCTACCTACGTCGTCAACCCCGCCGCCGTCCGACAGGATTTCGAGGGATGGGGCATCTCGCTCTGCTGGTGGGCCAACATGTGCGGCCGGTGGAGCGACGACAAGATTGACGAACTCGTGGACTGGCTCGTCAGCCCCGAAGGACTGAACTACCGCATCTTCCGCTACAATATAGGCGGAGGCGACGACCCGCAAAACCGGAACTGCACCCCGCACCACATGGGAGCTTCGGGCGGCAAAGGCCTGAGAGCGGAAATGGAAGGCTTCAAGGACTCGCCGGACGGCGAATATATCTGGGAACGGGACGCGGCACAGCGCAAAATCATGCTCAAAATCAAGGAACGCCGGCCGGACGCCATCTTCGAGGCTTTTAGCAACTCCTGCCCTTATTACATGACTTACAGCGGATGCTGCGCGGGCAACACCAACGCCTGGGCCGACAACCTACGGCCGGAATACTACGAAGATTTCGCACGCTATCTGGTGGACGTATGCCTCCATTATAAAGAGGAATACGGCATTGAGTTCCGAACACTCTCGCCCTTCAACGAACCCATGACGGGCTATTGGGGCGCCAACGGCGGACAGGAAGGATGCCACTTCGACGTGGCCTCGCAAATCGCATTCATCAAGGTGCTGCACCCCATATTGGAAGCATCGGGACTGAACACCGTCATTTCGGCATCCGAAGAGACCGACGCGGCGCAGTCGGTCAGCGACTTCGAAGCCTACAAGGAGGCTGGCGTGCTCGGCCTCCTGGGGCAATGGAACACGCACACCTATTCGGCCACCATACAGGCCCGCAGCCAAATCAGCGCGCTCTGCAAGGACGAAGGCATACGGCTGTGGATGAGCGAAGTGGGACTCGGAGGCAGCGGCATAGCTGGCAATCTGGAACTGGCACAGAAATTGATAGACGACGTCCGGTACATCATGCCCGTGGCGTGGGTGGACTGGCAATACGTGGAAGAGGGAAACGACCAATGGTGCCTGGTGCAGGGGGACTTCGCCCAGCAGACTTACCATAAAGTGAAAAACTATCCCATCCGACAACACTTCAGCAAATTCATCCTGCCCGGCTACACCTTCCTCACTTCGCTGAACGGGCAGACGCTGGCCGCACGCAACCCCGAAGGCGACAGCCTCGTCGTGGTCGCCATCAACCCCACGGCCCTCCCGGCCGTGCACCGCGCCGACCTGACCTTCTATCAGTCAGCCGAAACCGTGCTCACCGCCGTGCGCACCAGCGAAACGGAAGACATGGCGCCCACGACAGACTACACCCTGCAAGACGGCATGCTCACCTACCGCCTCCCGGCTTACAGCATCGCCACCTTCGTCCTCCGCGTGGAAGAATCCCCGGAAGCCGACAACTCCATCGCACCGGGCCAATCTTACTGGATATTACCGCGCAACGCCGCCGACCAGGCCATACAGGCCGGCGGCGGAAAAGTCAACCTGCAACCCATAAGTTCCGCCACATCCCAAATATGGGAACTCACGCCCGACGGCGCGGGATACATCTTCACCAACAAAGACGGGCAAATCCTGACCGACGAGTCACCCGATTACGCCCTCGGACACACCCGCCGCACACGAGACGGACAAACCTTCCTCATCACGCCCCTCGACGACCTCTTCTACAAGATAACCACGCCGGACGGCAGCAAAGCTTTCGATCTGGAAGGCGACCACTATACGACCGGCACAAACGTCGGCCTGTGGGAATACGGCAATTCTCCCACCGCCAGCCACCGCCAATGGTTCTTCATGCGGCTGCCGGAAAAAGACACGCCCGACGCCATGCCTTCCATCATGGCAACGACACCGGGCCAGACTCCTCCTGTCCGCCTGACCTGCGAACCCAGAAACATCCTTCGCGTAGACCGCCTCTCACCTACTCCATGCCAAGTCAACATCTACTCCCCGTCCGGCGTCTGCGTCTACCGCACGCGCTTGGAGTCGGAAACCCTCCGCATACCGCTCTCACAAGGTGCCTACGTGGTGAGCGCCCACTCTGCCCAATCCCGTTTCCACCAGACCATACTCCTGAAATAACACAAAAAGGACACAAAAACGCCTAAAATGACAGCCTGAAAGAAAAAAACGGCACAAAAATTTGCAGATATAAGAAAAAGCATCTACCTTTGCACTCGCAATCGAAAGATAAGCGCCCAGATGGCGGAATCGGTAGACGCGCTGGTCTCAAACACCAGTGGGGCAACCCATCCCGGTTCGACCCCGGGTCTGGGTACATAGAAAGGCTGATAATCGACTGATTATCAGCCTTATTTGTTTTCCCAGGGCGTACTAAAAGCGTACTTCCTGACGAAAAGAAAGGAAACGTGTACTTTCGTGGTTTTGGCACTCCTTATTTATGTTTTCTTAACGAATATGCTGCATATTTCTTCCTTTCTCCTGCTTTTGTTTGCGCTGAAAACGGTATTCAAGCCTTATCTTTGCGACCTGAACCGATTTTAATGCACAAATGAGTATGGAAGATATAAGAGAAGCCAATTTCAGAAAGATACAACAGATACTTGACCGATGTGTTGCGCATGAATATGGGATGAAAACCAGTGCGCTTGCCCTAAAACGCGAATACCTGACGGAAGAACAAATGAGAGACCACATCCGTCAGGAGATTTTCAATGCTACGGAAAGCATTGTGTCCCTATGTCAACAGAACCGGGCTTTGCACAATATCCGCTCCGACATTCAGATGCCCGATTTCCTGTGGGAAAGCGGATTCTTTGAAAACCTCCCCTTTGAAGGGCGGAAAAAGTACATATCCTTTCAATGCTCCTCTTTCAATATAGATGAATACCTGCAATCACCTACATGTTACGATGAACAGCTTCCGTTCTTTTCCTCCCTTGTGCGCTTTGTCGTGCAAACCCAATATTTGGAGTACCTCCAACAGTTAGAAAACAAGTATGCCGCAACATCCGTACCTTCGACCGAACAGGAAGGACAGCCTAAGGAAGAAGCACAGGCACAATCCGAGCCGATTAAAATAGTGGGGAAATCCAATCCTTTCAAATCCGTCCTCACCCCGAAACAAATCAAGCTGCTGGTCGAATGCGCCAACGAAGCGCATATATTCACGACAACTGTCACACAGAAAATCCTTTCAGACTTCTTCGCCTGCAAGCTGAACGGGGTATTGAAGTCCAACAACAACCGCCTGCTGGCTTATCTGATGATGCAGC
>CALULQ010000050.1 GCA_944321525.1 uncultured Paraprevotella sp. | reverse complement strand
GTGCAAAGGTAGGCACTTTTGCCGTTCCCACCAAACTTCCGCCCACTTTTTTTATGCTAAAAAGCATTTTTTCCGCCAAAAGAGAGACGACACCTTATTATATCATGCGCGCACGCGCGAAGGACGAAAGGCGCGGAAAACGGCGCGCGGGACGAGCGAACGGAAGGCGCAGTCCGCCGCCGCACCTTGCGGAGGGCACGCGAGTACTTGCCGCAGAGTACTCGAGTACTCTCCGCAAAGTACGCTGCCGCGTTCCGCACGGCAACGGAGCGCGAAGGGCACGGACGGAAGCGGCACGCAGCAAAAGGGCGTACCATGAACCTCGCCATGGTACGCCCTTCTGCTATGATTCGTCGCTCAGAAAGCTTATTTCAGCACTTTCTTCACCACATTGCCCTTCTTCACGATGTAGATGGAACCGCCGCGGACATCGTCCAAGCTGTTGCCCACCTTCACACCGCTCAACGTGTACACCTCGACCGGCGCATCCTCGTCCGCGGCATTCACTTCCGCGATGGAAGAACCGTCGGACTCGACATACAGATAAGGCAGGATGCCTCCGTCTTGTGCCGCAGGATAGGAACCGAAGCTCGAATATCCGCTTGAATATTGAATCCACTTGGACTTTTCGACATTCGTAATCGTGGCCGCGCCATCAGCATCGAAGGCAACCGTCCACACATGGCCGCTCTCCGGCAGTTCAGCGCTGACATTAAAGCTGTTGAAGGTTCCAGTCATATATACGTAGCGCCCGTAGGAATCCTGAATGGTGTATCCGCCATCAGTAGCCGTGAAAGTAAACGCGTTGTTTTCCGCTGCGGCCAACTTGCCGTCCTCCACCGCTACGGGCGAAGTGTACAGATAGCCGTATCCGGCCGACTCGGTCAAATTCTGGGCCACAATGCTCAACTCATCGTTCAAGACAGCCAAGACGTAACGCTTGCCACTGACCACTTCCGTAGCCTTAACGAATTCTATCATGGGCACCGGTTCGGGCTCTACGCCTTCGAGGATGTAATCGGTAGGACTCTTCAGACCACATGTTTTGAAATAAGTCTCCAAGCTACCGGCCAAGACAACCTCCTTGCCCAAGTTTTCCGGATGATCCTGCAGGTTCAAGGCTTCGCGAATGTTCCCGGCAGTCAATTGTACAATGAGACACTGCGTGTAGTCCGTGACGTCCGCCTTGTCGGCAATGAGCAAGTTGGTGGCGGAAACCGTCCCGCCTTCGGGCGCCTCAGCACCGAACACGGCTCCGCTCTCCAGGCTCTGCCCATCGACAAACCCCACGATGTAGCCCTTCACCCAAACGCCCGGCGTGGCGACCTCGGCGTTGTAGGCTGCAAGGGCCTGAGCCACGGTGTAGGGGTTCTCCTTGCTGCTCTCGTTTTCGGGCACTTCCGGCTCTTCGGGCTCCTCACCCGACTTCTCCGCCACGACGAAGTTCTTCAGTTCATACGTTCCGGCTTTCTCGGTGCAGACATACTTGAAACCAATCTGTACGGTCTTGCCCACGTAAGCTGCCAAATCGATTTCGCCACTGCTGACGAAGGTCCAACTGTTGGGATACGTGGGGATTTCGAGCTTCGCCCATTCACCGTCGGCACCTTCGCGCACCCACAGCGTCAAGTCGGTGGTCACGTCGTTGAAGTAGTTGCAAGCGTGGTCGAAGGTCAGCACGGCACTCTTCACCGCCGTCAAGTCGATGGACGGCGAAATGAGCCAGCTCTCCGTGGGATAGTTCTGTCCGTTGCCGTAAGACGTGGCCTTGGCGCCATAGCGGCTGTCGAAAGTCCAGACTTCGCCTTCCAAGCCCTCGGCCGGCACCACGTTGTCGATGGTGAATGCCCCGAGGCTCTCTCCGAACGTCTCCTCAAAGATAGACGGCGTGGGTTCGGGTTCCGGCTCCACCGGTTCGTCCACGATGCCTCCGTCCTCCGTGGTCAGCGACGCATCGTCCAGGAGCAAGTCCTTGCCCGGTTCCTTCGAATTCATCACCACGAGGTTCACCTTGGTTTCCGCCTCCAGGGTGAAAGTGTAGGCCACTTGCACCCATTCGGCATTCGTGATGTCGTTCACATACTCGCCATAGACGTACGTCCCCATGGAATTGTCATCATTCACAGGCGCATAACCCGGACAAGCTCTTGCATTCTCCTCCGTGGCCGCCTTGGCATAGATGGAGAAAGTGTAGGTTCCCGGCGAAAGGGTCATTTCCTCATACGCCAAGCGCTTGTTACTGCTCGCCCCCTTCACCATCACGGACGAACTCCCCGTGCGGGCGTCGGAAGACTGCGACAAGGTGGCGCTTCCCGCCGTTGTGGTAGAAACCCAGTGGGCAGGGTCGCCGCCATTCCATTCCTCGAAGCCGGCATTCTGCAACAGCTCCGTCTGCGCCATCGCCGACCCTGCGAAACACAGCGCCGCCGCCAGCATCCAACTCTTTAATGAAGTAAAATTAATCATAAGCTTTCCCTCCTTTGATTAGTGAATAATTAGGTAGAAACAAAAATACGGAATATATTCCGGCTTCGCGCCATCCATTCAACTAAAAAGGGTGAAAAAGGGCATAAAAAGTGCTACAACCCATTGCGTTGTAACACAAATGACGCAAACCCGGCGCGTCGGCACGCGAAAGGGGGAACTTGCCGCGCAAATTCCCCCTTTTCGCTTTACCTGTTTTTAATGTGCCATCCGGCGTGGCGTCACCAATCCGACCCCATGTCGAACCCTCCCTGCGGGAATCCCCCGCCGAAGTTCCCTTGGCGCGGCCTCATCCTGGCCCCGCCTTGTCCGGCCTGCCCGCGTTCGCGCCTCTCGCGCACGGGGGCGAAGATCTTCATCAACTGCTTTGCGGTCATGGTCTTCGAGAAGAGTTCATAATACTTTTTGTCCACTTCGAGCGCGTTGTAAGCGTTCACCACCTCCTGCGCCTTGCGGTCGAACTCCGCCTTCACCCGGGCCACGGCCTCTTCATCCGTCATATCCGACTCCTTTTTCCCCTCTCCTTCGGCAGGGAAAGAAGGCATGCGGCGATGCTTCATCAGCTCTTGCTGATACTGCTTATACGTTTCCAGAAACTCCGTCCGCGCCTCTTTCTTGAGTTTCAAGTCGTCGGCCAAGCGTTCAGCCCGCTTCTCCAACATCTCGGTCATCCGCGCGTCATTGCGCCCTTGACCACCCTCCTGCGCCATGAGCGTAGCACAACCGCTCCCGCAGAACAAACAAATTCCTAATGTAATGATTGCCTTTCTCATACGATTTACTATCTGATTACGGACGACCGTACACCGGCCGCCCTGGTTTGACATGCGTTCCCCTGCAACGGCATCCCCATCCGCCCCCGCCTTCCGGTGGAAGAAGATGCGCGCCGTCGTTGCGTCTCTTTCTTTTAGACACGCCCAGTGGCAAAAAGTTTAATGGATTATCTCACTGTGATATGAAAACAACCTTGCTTCACCTCGTATTTCACATAGCAAAGTTCTTGTTCGCGCAGGTCGCGCAACACCTCGGAAAGCACCCACTTCAGGGAATCGTTGCGCACGGCACGGCGCTCCGGTCCGTCGGGATGGCTCACCGTGTTGTAACGGTTGTAGCAGATATCGAACGTCGTCCCGAAGCGGTGGCAACTGGCTTCGGAGGCATTCGTGTTGAAGCGCCTCAGCCTACGGACATCGTGCTCCGTGCGCAAGACCGATGTCACAATCAGCGTGTGCAAGGGAATTCCCTTGATGGCCAAAGAATCCAAGAAGTTACGCCCAATATTCTGGAGCAGATCGCTGGCGCGGGGCACAAGGTAGGGAATGGAGTAAGTCATTTGCTTGTCCATCGTGTAATAAGGATTGCTCCCCACGTAGACCAGTTCGTCCTTCCGCCGCTCTGCCTCCTCACGGTCTTCCACGGGCGACACTCCCCATTTGCGGGCCGCCACAATCTGCACGTCCTGCAGGTCGGGGAAAGTACGCCGGAAGCTGGGCACGCTGTAGATGCGGTTCTTCAGCGGCCGGCCGTCCGCTCCCTTGAACACCGGCATGGCGTAGGGCGCATGCAGGCCGGACTTCCGCTCCGGACGCTCCGGGGCCGCGTCCACGACCGCCGACGGCGCATCCTGCCCGGCAGAGTCGGCCGACGCGGCCGAAACGGCAGGCGCCTGGGCCACCACGCCCGGATTGGCACAACGCACCACCCCCAACACGCAAACGGCCATACCGGCCATTCCCACAAATATTTCCCGTTTGAGCTTTCTCAACTTTTTCTTGATTTTGCGGCACAAAGATACGGAAAACGTAGCGAAATCAAAACATAATGCTTAAATTTGCGGCAAAATTAAATGGATGATAGAAAAGCATATCGTATTGGAAGACGTAGACCCCGTTGTATTTTACGGAGTGAACAACGTGAACATGCAGATGATCAAGGCACTCTATCCCAAGTTGCGCATCGTGGCGCGGGGAAACATCGTAAAGGTGATGGGGGACGAAGAGGAAATGTGCGCCTTTGAGGAGCATATCAAAAGCATCGAGGAGCATTGCGTCAAATACAACAGCCTGAACGAAAAGGATATACTGGACATCATCAAAGGCAACAAGCCGCAAAAAGAAAGCGCGGAGGGGGTCATTGTCTACAGTGTGACCGGAAAACCCATCACCGCACGGAGCGAAAACCAACAGAAACTGGTGGACGCATACAAAGAGAACGACATGATCTTTGCCATAGGACCGGCGGGGTCCGGAAAGACCTACACCAGCATCGCGCTTGCGGTGAAGGCGCTGAAGAACAAGGAAATCCGGAGAATTATCTTGAGCCGGCCGGCCGTGGAAGCGGGCGAAAAACTGGGATTCCTGCCCGGAGACATGAAAGAGAAGATAGACCCGTACCTGCAACCACTCTATGATGCCCTGCAGGACATGCTGCCCACCATGAAACTGCAAGAATTGATGGAACAGAATGTCATCCAAATCGCCCCGCTGGCCTTCATGCGCGGACGGACGCTGAACGACGCCGTTGTGGTTCTGGACGAGGCGCAAAACACGACGAGCGCTCAAATCAAGATGTTCCTGACCCGCATGGGAATGAACACCAAAATGATTGTGACGGGCGACATGACACAAATCGACCTCCCGCCCTCGCAACGCTCCGGCCTCGTGGAAGCCACCTCCATCCTGAAGGACGTGGAAGGCATCGCATTCATCTACATGAACAAAAAAGACATCGTGCGCCACAAACTAGTGACCCGCATCGTGGACGCTTACGAACGACACGACAAAATGACGGCAGAGGCACGCAAACAAAAAACGACCGCACACACGTCGGCGGAGCCGCGCGTACTGACCGACTTCATCAACGTGACAGACAACTAAAGAACAAGCAACAGCATAACAATTTCAGATTATGAAAGCATTAACTCAAACAGATTTCCATTTCCCGGGACAGAAAAGCGTTTACCATGGCAAGGTACGCGACGTGTACGACATCAACGACGACCTGCTGGTCATGGTGGCCACCGACCGCATCTCGGCTTTCGACGTGATTCTCCCGAAAGGCATCCCTTTCAAGGGACAAGTGCTGAACCAAATAGCCGCCAAGTTCCTTGACGCAACGAGCGACATCGTGCCCAACTGGAAACTCGCCACTCCGGACCCCATGGTAACCGTGGGCCTGAAATGCGAGGGCTTCCGCGTGGAAATGATCATCCGCGGCTACCTGACCGGGTCGGCATGGCGTGAATACAAAAACGGCTGCCGCGAACTTTGCGGCGTCAAATTGCCCGACGGCATGAAAGAGAACCAAAAGTTCCCCACGCCAATCATTACCCCGACCACCAAAGCCGAGGCCGGACACGACGAGAACATCTCGAAGGAGGAAATCATCGCACAAGGCCTGGTGAGCAAGGAAGACTATGAACTGATGGAGAAATACACCTACGCCCTTTTCGCCCGCGGGACGGAAATGGCCGCACAAAAAGGACTCATCCTGGTGGACACCAAGTACGAGTTCGGCAAGAAAGACGGCAAGGTCTACCTTATCGACGAAATCCACACGCCCGACTCCAGCCGCTACTTCTACGCCGACGGTTACGAAGAGAAATTCGAGAAAGGCGAGCCGCAGAAGCAGCTCTCCAAGGAATTCGTGCGCCAATGGCTCATCGACAACGGTTTCATGGGCAAGGAAGGCCAGCAGGTGCCGGAGATGACAGATGAATACGTGAACAGCGTGTCCGACCGCTACATCGAACTTTACGAACACATCGTGGGCGAAAAGTTCCAGAAAGCGGACGAGCACGACGACCTGGCCGCACGCATCGAAAAGAATGTCATGGACTACCTGAACCAGCAATAAGACATCCCGGCGTGTACGAACAAGAAAAGATAAAGCCCTACAAGGGCAACGGGCACAAGCGTGAGCAAGTGGAACGCATGTTCGACCACATCGCGCACTCTTATGACCTGTTAAACCATTTTCTCTCATGGGGCATCGACAAGAGTTGGCGGCGCACGGCCGTCGACTCTTTGTCGCCTTTCCGCCCCCAATCCATATTGGATGTGGCCACGGGCACGGGCGACTTCGCCATCCTGTCGGCACGGCGGCTTTGCCCCCAATCCGTCTTGGGCGTGGACATTTCGGAAGGAATGATGCAGATTGGGCGGCAGAAGGTGAAGGAGCAACAGCTCGACTCCCTCATCCGTTTCCAACGGGAAGACTGCGCGGCCCTGTCGTTCGCCGACGGCACGTTCGACGCAGTGACCGTGGCCTACGGCGTGCGCAACTTCGAAGACCTGGACCAAGGCCTGCGGGAGATGTGCCGCGTGCTGAAGCCCAGCGGCCACTTGCTCATCATCGAACTGAGTTCGCCCCACCGTTTCCCCATGAAGCAGCTTTTCTCCGTCTACGCCAAAATCGTCATGCCGCTCGTGGGGCGGCTGATATCCAAGGACCACAGCGCCTATTCCTACTTGCCGGCCACGATGGCCGCCTTCCCGCAAGGGGAAATCATGCAGGGCATCCTGAAGAAAGCCGGCTTCAGCGACGTGCGCTTCAAGCGCTTCACCTTCGGCATCAGTACGATGTACCTTGCCACAAAATAATACAGACCCATCATGGACAAATACGGTTTAATCGGCTATCCCCTCGGCCATTCTTTCTCGCGCGACTTTTTCAACGAGAAATTCCGGAGCGAAGGCATTGATGCCGAATATGTCAACTTTGAAATCCCGAGCATCGACCGTTTTCCGGACATCATCGCGGAAAACGCAGACTTGCGAGGACTCAACGTCACCATCCCTTACAAAGAAAAAATCATTTCCTACATGGACGAACTGAGCGAAGAAGCCCGGCAAATCGGCGCCGTCAACGTCGTCCGCATCCGCCAGCAGGGAGGAAACACCCACCTGAAAGGATTCAACTCCGATGTCATCGGCTTCACCCGCTCGATAGCGCCTTTGCTGGAATCCACGCATAAGAAAGCCCTCATCCTGGGCACCGGCGGGGCGTCGAAAGCCATCCACTACGGGCTGCGGCAACTGGGGCTGGAATGCCGCTTCGTCAGCCGCACGCCGCGCGAAGGAATGCTGTCTTACGACCAACTCACGCAGGAGACCATGAAGGAATACACCGTTATCGTGAACTGCACCCCCGTGGGCATGTACCCTCGCACGGAGTGCTGTCCGCCCCTTCCTTACGAAGCCATTGGAAACGACCACTTGCTTTACGACCTGGTGTATAACCCCGAAGAAACGCTCTTCCTCAAGAAAGGGCGCGAGCAGGGGGCCATCGTGAAAAACGGCCTCGAGATGCTGCTCCTGCAGGCTTACGCCGGTTGGGAATTCTGGCACAGCGAAGACTAAAGGAACGGACATGAAGAAAAAGACCTCCTACAAAGTCATCGGAGCGATAGTGGCCGCCTTACTGGCCTTGCTGGCCGGGGGCACGCTCTACCTGCAATGGTACGCCCTGGAAGCCCAAGGCAACGAAAGGGGAAAGGACTTGGACGCCTCCTACGCATTCATGTATGAGCACTATCCTTTCCTGTCGCATTGGGTGGACAGCCTGCAACGGGCAGAAGCCCTGCGCGACACTTTCATCATGGCCGACGACGGCGCACGGCTGCATGCCCTCTACCTGCGGGCCGACACGCTGACGCCCCGCACCGCCGTCGTCGTGCACGGCTACACCGACAACGCCGTGCGCATGCTCCACATTGCCTACCTCTACAACCACGACCTGCGCTACAACGTGCTCCTGCCCGACCTGCGGTTTGCCGGACTGAGCGACGGCGACCACATCCAGATGGGATGGAACGACCGGGAGGACGTGTTGCGGTGGATGCTCGTGGCCGACAGCCTCTTCGCCCCCGGCTCGCAAACCGACATGGTGGTGCACGGCATCTCCATGGGAGCGGCCACCACCATGAACGTGAGCGGCGAACCGCAACCTCCGTTTGTGCACTGTTTCGTGGAAGACTGCGGATACACCAGCGTGTGGGACGAATACAAGGGCGAACTGAAGAACCAGTTCGGGCTGCCGGCCTTCCCCTTGCTCCACCTGGCCAGTTGGGCCACGGACCTCCGCTACGGATGGAACTTCCGCAAAGCCTCCCCCTTGGCGCAAGTGAAGAAATGCCGCCTGCCCATGCTCTTCATCCACGGGACGGAAGACACGTTCGTGCCCACTTGGATGGGCGACACGCTCTTTGCCGCCAAGCCCGGCGTCAAAGAATATTGGCGCGTGGAAGGGGCAGAACACGCCAACTCTTACCTAAAATTCCCTAAAGAATATACAGAAAGAGTAAAAACTTTCCTTGAAAAGTACAATATTCCAAAAGATATGAATAACTTGCCGACCGAGTAAAAAAGGCGCACGTCATGAAGCATGTCATTTGTCTGTTTCTCTTGTTTTGGATTTGCGGGAGCGCACAGTTCCTGCAGGCCGGCACCTACACGGTGGACAACCTGCCCATGGTGTACCTGCAGGACAGGACAAAGCATGTGGTCAACCCCGACGGCATCCTTTCCGCCCCGGCGGTGGAACGGATGGACAGCATGCTCTACCGCCTGGAGGCCGACAAAGGCGTGCAGTCCATCGTGGCCGTGGTGGAGCGCATCGAAGGCGGCGACTGCTACGAGTTCGCCATCACGCTGGGCAACAAATACGGCGTGGGCAACCAGCAGAACACCGGGCTCATCATCCTGCTCTCCACGCAAGACCGCTGCTACCAGATACTCACCGGCGAAGGCCTGGAAGGCACGCTGCCCGACGCCATCTGCCGCAGGATAGAGAACCGGAAGATGGTGCCCTACCTGAAAACCGGAGACTGGGACAATGCCATGCTGCAAACCGTGGCCGCCGTGTGCGGCGTGATAGAAGGCGACACCTCGCTGCTGAACCCCGGTCCGCAGCGCAAGGCGGGAGGCGAAGACCGCAGCTTCATCTGGCTGGCCCTGGCCATCGTCGGCGCAGGCTTCCTGGTTTCGGCTTATTCCAACCGCAAGCGCAATTCCTGCCCCAAGTGTGGCCACTACCCCATGCACCGCACCCATTCCGATGTCACCGTCGACCGCTACAACGGCATCGAACACCACCGGGAATTCTTCCGCTGCCCCAAATGCGGGCACACGGAGTGCCGTTCACACGACGAACCGTTCGACAACGGCACGGGCTTCGGAGGATTCCCGCCCGTGGCCGGCCCCTTCCACCGCGGATTCGGGGGCGGGGGCTTCGGAGGCGGCTTCGGCGGGGGCAGTTTCGGAGGCGGAAGCTTCGGCGGAGGCGGGGCCGGCGGGAAATTCTGACACCGCAACAACGAACATTTAAACCAATAGCTTATATGGACAAGAAGACAATGAAGACAAAATCCTGGCTGACGACCGCCATCGCCATGGTGTGCATGGTCGTGCTGAACAGCTGTTCGTACAACGAAATGGTGGAAAAAGACGAAGCCGTGTCCACGGCATGGAGCAACGTGGAGACGCAGTACCAACGTCGCGCCGACCTGATTCCCAACCTCGTGAACACCGTGAAGGGCTATGCCGCCCACGAAAGCAGCACACTGGAAGCCGTGGTGGAAGCCCGCAGCAAGGCCACCCAAATCACGGTAGACCCGACCAACCTCACGGCCGAAAAGCTGGCCGAATACCAGAAAGCCCAAGGCGCCGTCACTTCGGCCCTCGGAAAGCTGCTGGCCGTGACGGAAAACTATCCGCAGCTCCGCGCCAACGAGAACTTCTCGGAACTGCAGGCACAGCTCGAGGGCACGGAAAACCGCATCACGGAGGCCCGCAAGCGCTACAACCAGGCCGTGCAGGACTACAACGTGCTCATCCGCTCGTTCCCCAACAACCTGTTTGCCGGCATGTTCGGCTTCAGCAGGAAAGAGAAGTTCGAGGCCTCGACCGGAGCGGAAGAAGCGCCCAAAGTGGAATTTTAAACTGATTGTCATCCCATAAAACTACTGAAGACATGAGCAACCAACGCTACATGATGCGCGGCGTTTCGGCCGCAAAGGAAGACGTGCACAACGCCATCAAGAACATAGACAAAGGCATTTTCCCACAAGCCTTCTGTAAGATTATCCCCGACATCCTGGGCGGCGACCCCGAGTATTGCAACATCATGCATGCCGACGGGGCCGGCACCAAATCGTCGCTGGCCTACACCTACTGGAAAGAGACGGGCGACCTGTCGGTGTGGAAGGGCATCGCGCAAGACGCCCTCATCATGAACACCGACGACCTGCTCTGCGTGGGCGCCGTGGACAACATCCTCGTGTCGTCCACCATCGGGCGCAACAAGATGCTCATCCCCGGCGAAGTCATCAGCGCCATCATCAACGGCACCGACGAGCTGCTGGCCGAGATGCGGAAGATGGGCATCGGCATCTATGCCACCGGCGGCGAAACGGCCGACGTGGGCGACCTGGTGCGCACCATCATCGTGGACTCCACCGTGACGTGCCG
The DNA here is from genome assembly GCA_944321525.1 of uncultured Paraprevotella sp. Taxonomy (GTDB): domain Bacteria; phylum Bacteroidota; class Bacteroidia; order Bacteroidales; family Bacteroidaceae; genus Paraprevotella. The sequence goes on along the minus strand of CALULQ010000050.1, from coordinate 897 downwards.
CATGAAGCGCAGCGACGTCATCGACAACGCCAACATCCGTCCCGGCGACGTCATCGTCGGACTGAGCAGCTGCGGGCAGGCTACATACGAGAAAGAATACAACGGCGGCATGGGCAGCAACGGACTGACCAGCGCGCGCCACGACGTGTTCGCCAAATATCTGGCCGAGAAATATCCGGAAAGCTACGACAAGGCTGTTCCCGAGGAACTGGTGTACAGCGGCAGCTACCATCTGACCGACCCCGTAGACGGTGCTCCCCTGAACGCCGGCAAGCTTGTCCTCTCGCCCACCCGCACCTACGCCCCCGTGGTGAAGAAGATGCTGGACGAGATGCGCGCGGACATCCACGGCATGGTGCACTGCACGGGCGGCGCACAGACGAAAGTACTGCACTTTGTCGGTGAGAACTGCCGCGTCGTCAAGGACAACATGTTCCCCGTGCCGCCCCTGTTCAAGGCCATCGCCAAGGAGAGCGGAACGGACTGGAGCGAGATGTACAAGGTGTTCAACATGGGCCACCGCCTGGAGGTCTACGTGGCGCCCGAACAGGCGGAGAAGGTCATCGCCATCTCCAAGAGCTTCAACATCGACGCGCAAGTGGTCGGCCGCATCGAAGAAGGCCCGCGCTCGCTGACCATCCGCAGCGAATTCGGGGAGTTCCACTATTGAAGCCCTCCCCCGGCAAAGGCAACACCGAAATGAAGTTTAAGCCTCCGCCCCGCCTTGCAGATGAATCGCAAGACGGGGCGGATGTTTTTTACGGGCAAGCGAAAATGCTTTACTGGCGCTCCCAACGACGATGAAACCGCGGCTGCATTTCCGGCCGTCCGCTTGCAGAAGGCGGGGCAACGCCTTGCGCAGGGGCGGATTGTACTTTGCGGAGAGTACTCGAGTAC
>CALULQ010000049.1 GCA_944321525.1 uncultured Paraprevotella sp. | reverse complement strand
GCCGGGTTGCTGCGGTTTGTCGAACACGGGGAACACGCGGGAGTAGAGTTTCTCGTAGTCGCGGAAAAACTCTTTGGCCATCTTTTTGCTATAAAATCGGTGTTCGGTATCTTTGATATGAGGATACTCGCACTTCCCGAAGTTGAGCATCCATCGGGTGTAGGCCCGCAGCTCATAGTATCCTGCATAGAGCGAGTCGGTGAGCACGAACATGCCGTGGGCCATCCCGCCCGGCATTTCGAGTTGCTGGCGCTCCACGAGGTAACCGTCGGGCGTGAGCAAGTCCACGTAGAGGATTCTGCTCATCGTGGTCAGCGTGCCGGTATTGCTTTGCGTCACGTAACCTTTATACCAAATCGTGTCGCCCACGAAGTAGCACGTGTTGTCGAGATGAAGGTACACCTTCTCCTGCGGCAATACGATGCCGAAGGCCTCCACCTTGCGGTGGAGGGAATCGGTTCCTGTTACAGGTTGTGCCGCAACAGACAGGGCGGAAATGAACAGCATGAAGCAAAGTGACAATCTTTTCATATCTATGCTCGATTTTTTTATTCTCCGGTTTGATGCCATAGTTTCATTTATTGGGACGAACCTTACTCCATTTCGTGGGATTCAGGATGCCTTCCTTTGCAAAGTTATATCACCTGAAAGGTAATTTCCAAAAAATCGTGTTGACAACTTTATTTTTCGGAGGCTTTGCATTTGCTTGTCAATCAGTGCAGAAACACTTATTAGAGTATTTATATTTACTGATTTGTTGAATTAACTTTTGGTAACACATGAAAAGATGGTTTTTTGGAGCAGTTTTCTCATTTCTTTATGGCATCTTCTTGGATGTCGGCTTTTCCGCTTGGAACTTTTGCGTGTAACGGCAGCAGCCTTTTGGAGGGCCTTCCGGATGTTTCCGCCCCCATGTTTTTCCCTTCCGGGCAGAGTGTTCTTTGCGGGCTTTTGGGGGAGTGGTTTATGGCAGGTCGTGTGTATGATTTTTTTTGAGGGCTGAGTCTGCACTGTCTGCCGCATTCGGGCTGTTCTCCTTGGGCAAAGCCGAAAAATGCCTTGCGGAGAATCGGATTGTACTTTGCGGAGAATACTCGAGTACTTGCCGCAGAGTACTCGAGTACTCTCCGCAAAGCACGCTGGCGCGTTCCGCAAGGCCTGTTGCCGATTTCGGGTTTCCCGGGATGTGGCGGGCGGTCCGTCGCGTCCGCTTCACTGTCCGGCATTTTTTAATTGTATGGGCTTTCCGCTCCGCGTGATGCCTTCGGCTTCGATGCTGATGGCGGTTGGTTTGCTGTTGTTGTAGAGGCGGATGGTGGCTTTTCCCTCCTTGTCGAACTTCACGTCGGGCATCCAGAGCAGGGTGCGGCGGTAGTCCTTGGTGTCGGGCAGGGGCCGACGGCTGTAGTCGGGACTATAAAAGTCGTCGCAGACGGCGTAGCCGCGCATCAGGTAGCGTCGGTCGCGGCAGGCGGGAGTGTATTCCCCGTTGGGCCTGAGGCGGAAGTCCACGATGACTTCCGGCTGGTTGTCCTGCTTGTATTTCCAGCTGCCCCGTTCGCGGGGGGCATAGTCGGTGTAGATGTAGAACTTGTCCAGGTTGCTGAGCTTCTGGTATTTTATTAGGGTTTGGTAGCCTCCGAGGTTGGGAGTGGGGTATTTCACGGTCACTAATCCTATGTCGATATTAGGTTCGGGGGTGGTGCTGTGTAATCGCGGGTCAATTGGGTGAGGGGTAGTCAGATGCATGGACGTCTGTGCTTTGGCTATTAATGGCTTACCGTCAAGTCTCGTTTGTTTGTAACCGGACCGGTCCACTCCCATGTCGCCTATGAATAACAGGTTTAATGCCAAGGTCACGTTGCTCCAGCCGGATTCCCCCATGTCGGACGAGATGCGTTCGTTTGAATTTTCGTTTACCAGATAATAGAATGGTTTGTCTCCCCCGTCGATACCTGCATCCGCAATCATATTGTAGGCCTCGTAGGCATCCACCACTATGGCGGGCTTGGTGGGGTCGTAGTGTCGCAGCCCGTTCCTTTTGGCATAGACGGCCACGGAGGGTAGCGTGCGGTCGGTGAAGGAGTCCTGTGCCCGCACCAGGCTGTCCCCGCCGGCGGGGACGAGGTCCTTGGCTGGCATGTCCTGGTAGTAGTTGTAGGGCTTGGGGAAGCGGGGATGGAAGTGGTCGAGCTTGACGTAGTAGTCGGGGCATGCCTCCTCGTCGGTGAACCCGTTCTCCCTCATCTTGACGATGTAGTCCCGTCCTTTGTCGAGCGCCGATGCGCTGAGGAAGAGCATGCAGTCGCCGTAGATTTTGGGCGTCTGCATGTAGAAGGTGCCGTTCTCGGTGGGCTGCTGCAGCTCCAGCGTATGGCCGTCCTGCACGAACATGGCCCATACGTTCACCTCCTTGCGCAGGTTGCTGGGCTTCTTGAAGTCTGGGTTGGGGTCCTCGGCCCGGTTGACGCACCCGGCAATGGTCTGGAACTTTTCGGGCATCCATGTCAGTTCGAGGGGTTCGATGCCGGCCATGGCGCGCCATTCGTAGCGCCGCCACCCCTGCACCATCATGAGCAGGTCCAGCGTCCGGCGCCGGATGCTGTCGTCGGCTTCGAAGTAGTAGCCGGGATTCTCCACGAACCCGCGGATTTCGCTGGAGAGTAGCATCTCGGTGAGCATGGTGCCGTTGTCGTAGGAGAACTCCTCGGTGGCACGGTCGCGCACGGCGAGGGAGAGTCCGGCCACGGAGTCGGTCGGGTCGGTGAGTTGCAGGCGGAGCGTGATGGAGTCGAAAGGCTCGTATTGTGTCCGGATGCCGGAGACGGCCAGCCGCGGGGCATCATAATCGTGGTGGTTGACGAAGAAGAGGCGGTCGGCATAGATGCGTCCTTCTGCGTTGAAGACGGTGAGCTGGTTGACGCCCGTGGGGAGCGAGTCCAAGGGGATGGACACGGCGGTTTCCCCGTTTAAAGGTTGGTAGAAGCGGCTCACTCCCTGGCTCATGACGTGCAGTGCGAGCGGCCCGTCCGCGCCCACGGCCTGCACCCTTGCCACCACGGCGCTGTCGTCTTGCACGACGGTGAGGGCGCAGCCTTCGCCGACGACTTCCGGCAGCTCTTCCCTGAAATCGTAGCCGTCGAAAGCGAACGTGGCGCGGTAGCCCTTGTCTTCCGCAATGTCCTGCAGGGTGAACACGGCCCTTCCGCGTTCGTCCGTCCGGCACCGTGCCGCCTCCTGCCCGTCCCGGGTCTCGATGGTGAGCAGGATGTCTTTCAGGTGCTGCTCGTCCTCGTCGTTGAGCTCGAGCGCCACCCGTGCCGTGGTGCCCTCCACGAGGTTGCCGCCTTCGGGATAGAAGCGCAGGTCGAGTTCCGGCTTCCTTTCCTGCGGCTTCTTATAATATCGCCTCATGGGGCGCAGGGTCATGTCCTTTGGATAATGGCCGGGTTGCTGCGGTTTGTCGAACACGGGGAAGACGCGGGAGTAGAGTTTCTCGTAGTCGCGGAAAAACTCTTTGTACATCTTCCGGCTGTAGAATCCGTTTGCTTTGTCGTTGATGCGGGGATATTCGCACTTCCCGAAGTTGAGCATCCATCGGGTGTAGGCTCGTAGCTCGTAGTAACCGGCATAGAGCGAGTCTTCCAACACGAACATGCCGTGCGTCATTCCATTGGGCATTTCGAGTTGCTGGCGCTCCACGAGGTAACCGTCGGGCGTGAGCAAGTCCACGTAGAGGATTCTGCTCATCGTGGTCAGCGTGCCGGTATTGCTTTGCGTCACGTAACCTTTATACCATATTGTATCGCCCAAGAAGTAGCACGTGTTGTCGAGGTGCAGGTACACCTTCTCCTGCGGCAATACGATGCCGAAAGCCTCCACCTTGCGGTAGAGGGAGTCGTTGGCGGCATCTTGTGCCGCCAACGGCAGGAGGAGAAGGGACAGGGTCAGGGACGACAGTATTCTTTTCATAGGCTCGTATGTTAATCTTGTTTCTTCCAGACGATGGGCTTTCCGCCTTGCGTGATGCCTTCGGCCTCGACGCTGATGACGGTCTGCTTGCTGTTGTTGTAGAGGCGGACAGTGGCTTTCCCTTCCTTGTCGAATTTCACGTCGGGCATCCAGAGCAGTGTCCGGCGGTAGTCTTGGGTGCCGGGCAGCGGGCGGCGGCTGTAGTCGGGACTATAGAAGTCTTCGCACACGGCGTAGCCTTGCAGGAAGTAGCGGCGGTCGCGGCAGGCCGGGAAGTAGGTGTTGTTCTGCCGGAAGCGATGGTCCACGATGACCGTCGGCTGGTTGTCCTGCGTGTATTTCCAGCTGCCCATGTCGCGGGGCGCATAGTCGGTGTAGATGCGGAAGTCCATCAGGCGGCTGATGTATTTGCTGTTCTCGGCCTTCTGGTAAGTGATGAGGGGCGTGGCGGGGACTTCAACCCGCACCAACGGAATGCCTTCGGGCAGGTTGAGCGGGTAGAAGTCGTTGTGCTGTTTGGGCGAGACGGGGCGCCCGTCGAAGTACGTCCGGATGGAATAGCGCCGGTTCATGTTCATGTCGCCGATGAAGAGCGAGGACAGGAAGTCGGACATGAGCGGGCCGGAAGAATAATAATAAGGTGTGTGGCACAGGCCGTAGTCCATGCACAGGTTGTAAGCCTTGTTGACGTCCATCACGATGGCGGGTTTCTGGAGCGCCAGTTTGCGCAGTCCGCGCCCGCGGGCCCGCACGGTGACGGCCGAGAGGTAGCGGTTGGTGAAGCTGGCAGTGCCGCCCCATCCGGCCGTGAACAGGCCGGGATCGAGCGCCGGCGCGTCCTGATAGAAGTCATAGGGATGGGCGAAAAGCGGGTGGAAGTGGTCCAGCTTGACGTAGTAGTCCGGCCAGGCTTTCTCGTCGGTGAAGCCCTGTTGCCGCCGTTGGATGATGTAGTTTTCGTCCTTGTTCAGGTCGGCTGCACTGAGATAGAGCAGGTATTCGCCGTAGATTTTGGGCGTCTGCATGTAGAAGGTGCCGTTTTCCGTCTCCTGCTTGAGCTCGAAAGTCTCCTTGCCCTGGGCGAAGATGGTCCACACGTTCACCTCCTTGCCCAGGTTGCTGGCCGTCATGGAGCCGGGCGCCGTTTCGGCCAGGCGGTTGACGCACCCAGCGATGGTCTGGAACTTCTCCGGCTGCCACGGCAGGTAGATGGTTTCGACGCCCGCCATTTCCCGCCATTCGTACCGCCGCCATCCCTGCACCAGCATCAGCAGGTCCAGTTCGTGGCGCCGTTGGTCGTCGTCGGCTTCGAAGTAGTAGCCGGGATTCTCCACGAACCCGCGGATTTCGCTGGAGAGGAGCATTTCGGAGAGCATCGTTCCGTTGTCGTAGGTCAGTTCGTCGGTGGCGCGGTCGCGTACGGAGAGCGAGAGTCCGGCCACGCTGTCGGCCGGGTCGGCCAGCTGCAGGTGGAGGGTGATGGAGTCGAAGGGCTCATACTGCGTCCGGATGCCGGAGACGGCCAGCCGCGGAGCGTCGTGGTCGTGGTGGTTGACGAAGAAGAGGCGGTCGGCATAGATGCGGCCGTCGGCGTCGAACACGGTGAGCTGGTTGACGCCCGTGGGGAGCGAATCCAAGGGGATGGCCACGGTGCGCTTGCCGGACAGGGCGGGCAGGGGCTGGTAGAAGCGGGACACGCCTTGGCTCATGACGTGGAGGGCCAAAGGCTGGCCGATGTCCACGGCCTGCATGCGGGCTTCCACGGCGGTGTCGTTCTGCACGACGGTCAGGGCGCAGCCTTGGCGGTCCACCTCGGGCAGGTCCTCGGTGTATTCATACCTCCCGATGCGGTAGACGGCTTCGTAGCCCCCTTCCTTGTCCACGTCGGACAGGGTGAAGGCGGTCCGTCCGCGGGCGTCCGTCCGGCATCGGGCGACGGTCTGCTCGTAGCGGTTCAGGATGGAGATGTCCACTCCGGGCAGGTGTTCCCCTTCGTCGGTGTTGAGTTCCAGCGCCACCCGTCCGTCCGTTCCGGCCACCAGGTTGCCGCCTTCGGGGTAGAAGTGCAGGTCGGTCTTGGGCTTCCTGCCGCGCTTCCTGTAGATGCGGCGCAGGGGGCGCAGGGTCATGTTCTTGGAATAGAGCCCGCCGCTTTCCACCTTGTTGAAGACGGGGAAGACACGGGAGTAGAGTTTCTCGTAGTCGCGGAAGAACTCCTTGGCCATCTTCAGGCTGTAGAACCGGTTTTCGGTTTCTTTGATGTGGGGATATTCACACTGTCCGAAGTTGAGCATCCAGCGCGTGTAGGCCCGCAACTCGTAGTAGCCGCCATAGAGGGTGTCCTGCAGCACGAACATGCCGTGGGCCGTGCCGTCTGTCATTTCCAGCTGTTGCCGCTCCACGAGGTAGCCATCGGGCGTGAACAAGTCCACGTAGAGGATTTTGCTCATGTCGGTCAGCGTGCCCCGGTCGGTACGTGTCACGTAGCCTTTGTACCATATCGTGTCGCCCAGGAAGTAGCAGGTGTTGTCCAGGTGCAGGTAGACCTTTTCCTGCGGGAGCGCCGTGCCGGCGTTCCGCACGTTATGGTAGAGGATGTCCGTTCCGGTCTCCTCTGCGCCGTGGTCCGTTTCGGCCGTATCGGAAGTGTCGTACGCATGGTCCTGCACGGCGTTTTTCCCGTTCCATACGACGGGTTTCCCGTTCCGCGTGATGCCTTCGGCCTCGATGCTGATGGCCGTCGGCTTGCTGTTGTTGTAGAGCTGTACGATGGCTTTCCCCTCGGCGTTGAACTTCACCTCGGGCACCCAGAGCAGTGTGCGGCGGTAGTCCTTGGTGTCGGGCAGCGGGCGACGCCGGTAGTTGGGGCTGTAGAAGTCATCGCACACGGCATAGCCGCGCATCAGGTAGCGGCGGTCGCGGCTGGCGGGGGTGTATTCGTCATTGGGCTTGAGGCGGTAGTCTACGATGAACTCCGGCTGGTTGTCCTGCTCGTATTTCCAGCTGCCCCGTTCGCGGGGCGAGTAGTCGGTGTAGATGTAGAACTTGTCCAGGAAGCTGAGTTTCTTGTATTTCTCCTGCGTCTGTGCGCCGCCGAGCATGTTCGTGGGCAGTTCGAGCGATTTCCCGTCGAGGCGCGATTCGATGTGATATTGCCGGTGCATGTCCATGTCGGCCACATAGAGCATGCCCAGCATGGAGGAGAACACGTTCCAACGCTTGGGGTGGCTGTTCTCCCGTGTGACGTATTGGTCCTCCGGTCGGTACAGGATGTGGTAGAAGGGTCTGTCGCCCCCGTTGATGCCGGCGTCGGCCACCATGTTGTAGGCCTCGTAGGCGTCCACCACGATGGCGGGTTTGGTGGGGTCGTAGTGGCGCAGTCCGCCCCTCTTGGCGTAGACGGCCAATGACGGGAGCGTGCGGTCGGTGAAGGACTCCTGCACCAGGCTGTCCCCCCTTCCGTCGACGGGGATGAGGTCCTTGGTAGGCGTGTCCTGATAGAAGTCATAGGGCTTGGGGAAGCGGGGGTGGAAGTGGTCGAGCTTCACGTAGTATTCCGGCCAGGCCTCCTCGTCGGTGAGGCCTTTCTGCCGGCTTTTGATGATGTCTTCCGTCCCTTTGTCCAGTCCGGCGGCGCTGAGGAAGAGCATGCAGTCGCCGTAGATTTTGGGCGTCTGCATGTAGAAGGAGCCGTTTTCGGTGGGCTGTTTGAGTTCCAGCGTCTGGCCGTCCTGGACGAACATGGCCCATACGTTCACCTCCTTGCGCAGGTTGCTGGGCTTCTTGAAGTCGGGGTTGTAGTTTTCGGCCCGGTTGACGCACCCGGCAATGGTCTGCACCTTTTCGGGCATCCAGGGCAGGTCGAGCGGTTCCACTCCGGCCATGACGCGCCATTCGTACCGCCGCCATCCCTGCACCATCATGAGCAGGTCCAGCGCCCGGCGCCGTATGCTGTCGTCGGCCTCGAAGTAGTAGCCGGGATTCTCCACGAACCCGCGGATCTCGCTGGCGAGGAGCATTTCGGTGAGCATGGTGCCGTTGTCGTAGTGGTATTCCTCGGTGGCGCGGTCGCGCACGGCGAGCGAGAGTCCGGCAATGGTGTCGGCCGGGTCGGTGAGCTTCAGGTGGAGGGTGATGGGGTCGAAGGGTTTGTATTGCATCTTGATGCCGGAGATGGACAGCCGCGGGGCATCGTGGTCGTGGTGGTTGACGAAGAAGAGGCGGTCGGCATAGATGCGTCCCTCGGCGTCGAACACGGTGAGCTGGTTGACGCCCGTGGGGAGCGAGTCCAGCGGGATGGCCACGGTGTATTCCTCTTGCGCCTTTTGCAAGATGCCTTTGTGCTCCAGCGTGCGGTAGAAACTGGACACGCCTTGGTGCATGACGTGCAGGGCCAGCTGGCGCTCCACGCCCACGGCCTGCACCCGTGTCGTCACGGTGCTGTCGTCCTGCGCGACGGTGAGCGCGCAACCTTCGGGTTCCACCTCCGGCAGCTCTTCCCGGAAGTTATATCCTTCGTAGGTGAATACGGCCCGGTAGCCTTTCTTCTCCGCGACTTCCGGCAGGGTGAACACGGCCCTTCCCCGTTCGTCCGTCTTGCATTGCGCCACCTCCACTCCGTCCTTGTTCTCTATGGAGAGGAGCATGCCTTTCAGGTGTTGCCCGTCCTCGTCGTTGAGTTCGAGGGCCACCCGTGCCGTGGTGCCCTCCACGAGGTTGCCGCCTTCGGGATAGAAGCGCAGGTCGAGTTCGGGTTTCTGTTCCCGCGGTTTCTTGTAGTAGCGCCGCATGGGCCGCAGGGTCATGTCCTTGAGGTATTCTCCGGCCACTTCGGGTTTGTCGAACACGGGAAACACGCGCGAATAGAGCTTCTCGTAGTCGCGGAAGAACTCTTTGGCCATCTTCTTGCTGTAGAAGTTGTCTTCGGTGTTCTTGACGTGCGGATACTCGCACAGCTCGAAGTTGAGCATCCACCGGGTGTAGGCCCGCAGCTCATAATACCCCGCATAGAGCGAGTCGGTGAGCACGAACATGCCGTGGGCCATCCCGTCCGGCATCTCGAGTTGCTGCCGCTCCACGAGATAACCGTCCGGAGTGAGCAGTTCCACGTAGAGGATTCTGCTCAGGCTGGTCAGCGTTCCGGTATTGCTCTGCGTCACGTAGCCCTTGTACCATATCGTATCGCCCAGAAAGTAGCACGTGTTGTCGAGATGAAGATACACCTTCTCTTGCGGCAATGCTTGGCCGAAGGCCTCCACCTTGCGGTAGAGGGAGTCGGTGGGGGAAGTCTGCGGATATACATCAGTAATAGACGTTAATATGGCAATAACTAATGTGGTTTGTAAGATAAGTATCCTCATGTCATTCTCTCCTTATTATCCTAATTTAACATCCTTTGCTGTTCAAACTTGTGATAACAAAGTTGAAGTGGCAAGGGATGTGATGGTTATGCTTCGATTCTTCTCATTCCTTTTTTTTAGAATGGAACCGTGGTGGTTTTGGTTACCCTTTCAGATGCTACTACAACAATCATGGGTTTGTCTCCTCCTGAACGTTTGATATCGCATTTTTCTAAGATGCAGCTATAATAAAGTCCGAATTTACTGCTTTCTTGCCAAGTAACTTTGGTCTCTTCTTTTTTCTTTCTAAATACAATATTGTCTGACTCTTTAGGTATGTCCAAGTTCCCGGTAACACTTATTTTAGGCTGTTCCTCAGGTTTATTCTTATCAGTTGTGATAGAAACCTTTATTTTTAAATCGAAATGCCTTCCATAAGCAGCAATTATTTCATCGATTGTGAAGCCTTCTGTCGAAGTCTCAGGCATGCTTCTTTTAATTCTCGTGAAAGGAATAGACTTTGTTTCGAGAACCTTTGTCCCTTCTGTGGAGTCTGTGACTTCAAGTGGGCGTGCCAAGATTTGCTTTATTGCAGCAAACTCAGCAAAGGTCGTTTCCATTTCCTGCATGGACGGCAATGGAAATGGCGATTCGGTGATGAATTTGATGTCAGGTACGCCATAGTCTTCCGCCATAGAGCGTAGTGTGGCAATTTCTTCTACTGTATAACAATAGAAGCCTGGCTCAAGATCTTCCAACTCATCTTGAGAGCAACTCCAGATGGTGAGTCCACCCATTAAAGCGATGAATGCGGTAGCCGCTACTTTTACCTGTCTTTTTTTTAACCTTTTCATGATGTTTCGTTTTTAAATGAATAATAATATTTCTTATCTCGTTGCAAAGTTATATCACCTGCAAGGTAATTTCCAAAAAATCGTGTTGACAACTTCATTTTTCGGAGTCTTTATATATCGCTGTAAATCAGTACGAAAACACTTATTAGAAAATTTATTCTTACTGATTTGTTGAATTAACATTTGTTGACGCGATAAAAAACGCGTTCAATGGGGCATTTTCGCTTTTTTTTAGGGAAGCCCGGCGTCGGTTCGGCTTTGTCATGTTGTGTGGTTGCCGATGGAAAAATAGCGCAAATCTTGATGGCGACTTGTGCGTGCGAAGCAGGGGGCGGCTTGTTATTAAGGGTGTGTTTTGCCGGTTTGCCTTTCCTTGAACCGTTTCATTTCCGCGATGATGCGGCGCACCTGTGGCGAGTCCACCTTGACGGGCTTTCGCAAGATGGCATCCGCCGTGCGGCGCATGCCTGCGGTGTCGCCCGCTGCTTTGTAGAGGCGGTGCAGTTCGTAGAGCTGCACGAAGCGGTTGGGGTACATGTAGGCGGTTTGCTACAAGTGGCGTTCCGTGTCGTCGTGATGTCCCAACTGTTTGCAGTTGTCCGTCAGGAGGGGATGGATAGTTGGTTATCCACTGTTCACTTATCGGGTATAGGCCCTCAGTTCATAATACCCGGCATAGAGCGAGTCGGTGAGTACGAACATGCCGTGCGTCATGCCGTCCGGCATCTCGAGCTGTTGGCGCTCCACGAGGTAGCCGTCCGGCGTGAGCAGTTCCACGTAGAGGATCCGGCTCAGGTCGGTGAGTGTGCCCCGGTCGGCCTGCGTCACGTAACCCTTGTACCAGATGGTGTCGCCGATGAAATAACAGGTATTGTCGAGGTGCAGGTACACCTTCTCCTGCGGCAACGCCCGTCCGAATGCCTCCACCTTGCGGTAGAGGGAGTCGGTGTCTGCCTGTTGTGCCTTGGCGGACAGAAGCGTCAGAAGAGTCATTCCATATAGCAGCAGTCTTCTCATCTTTATTGTTGTTTGTAAACGACCGGTTTCCCGTCTCCCCCTATGCCTTCGGCGGAGAGATGCAGGGTGTGGCATGTGGAGTTGTTGTAGAAGGTGACCCGTGCCAGTCCGTTCTCGTCCGCCCGGACATCGGGATTCCAGTAGAGTGTGCGGCGGAAGTCATCCTGCAGCCCATCCCGGCTTTGCGCGTAATCCGGGGAAGAGAAGGCGGCGGGGGGCGTGTATCCCTTTATCACGGTGATGCGGGCGGCAGGGTTCAAGCCGTAGCTTCTGAGCCGGTTGGGGTCTTTCAGTTCTTCCGGACTGTATTTGACAAAGCAGACCACATAGCACAGTTTGCGGTCGGGCGATTCGGTATCTCCCCAATAGGCTCTTAGTGTACTGAATGATATTCCGTCCCACCGCTTCCAGGCAATTTTCTTTTTGTCGAATCCGTAACGCCTGCAGGTTTCCGGGTCTGTCCGGATGACGACTTCCTTGATGTCGGGCGGTAGTTTTTCGGATATCTCTTTGATTTCCCCTTCTATGGGGACGTGGTCTCCGGGATATTCGTCCAATGCCATCCATCTGGCCCCGCCGTCCGGATAGTAATAGCGGCTCAGGATACTTGATCCAACGGTTGTCGCATTGACACCGCCGTATGGGTCGTGATCTGCGAGAAAGTCGATTTCTTCAGCCAGCGGTAAATGTATGGTCGCGACCTTGAGGTATTTGCGGGTAAGCCGGCGGCGTCTGGCTTTTATTTCCACTTCCTGCAGGGATTTCGTGCCGTCGTCCTCTTCCTGCAGGGAATCCCCGTCGATTGCCTTGCAGGTGTTTTCGGGCAACCGTGTCTCTTCTTCCCGGTAGGGTCTGGGGACGGGACTGATCCACTTATAGGTTTTGATGGCGGGCTTTCTCCCATCTACGACGTAGGATGTGGAGAGGTAGGCGATTCTGTCGCCATGGAAGTCTTTCAGGTAGAAGGCCCAGTATCCCTTT
>CALULQ010000048.1 GCA_944321525.1 uncultured Paraprevotella sp. | reverse complement strand
AGTTGGCCTTCTGTCGGAGCAGCCGCTTGATGGCCCAGTCGAAGCGGATGTATTTGTCATGCGTCATCTCATCCATAATGATTTGTTTTTCCTGTTCTTAGATGCAAAATTAGGAAAAAGACCGAAGACTTCTCTATTTTCAACAGAAAAAACACATAAGAAAAAGCATGGCAAGAAGTCCTATCCCTCCTGATGCAACCAGTCAGGACTTCTTGCCATGTATCACCTTGTAATCTGAGACCTTTTCTGGACCCAAAGAACTATTTTAAAGTTCCCCTTTTGAAATATCCTTCTTTGGCCTTCTTCTTACTTCTTCACCTCCACGATGTGCGTGGGCGCCTGCTCCGCATTGCGGCGGTCGGTCTCCTCCACCACGCGGCGGGCGAAGTCCATGAAAGCCTGCCCCATCGGGCCGGTCTCGTCGAGCGCCTCGGGCGTGCCCTTGTCGCCATTCTCACAGATGCTCTGCACGATGGGAATCTGCCCCAGCAAAGGCACGCGCATCTCCTCGGCCAGGCGCTTCACGCCCTCCTTACCGAAGAGGTAGTATTTGTTTTGCGGCAACTCGGCGGGCGTGAACCACGCCATGTTCTCCACCAGTCCCAGGATGGGCACGTTCACCTTATCGTTCTGATACATGTTGATGCCCTTGCGTGCGTCGGCCAAAGCCACTTTCTGCGGCGTGCTGACGATAATGACGCCCGTGATGGGCAAGGTCTGCACCAGCGTAAGGTGGATGTCGCTCGTTCCCGGCGGCGTGTCGAGCACAAAATAGTCCAAGTCGCCCCAGTTGGCGTCGCCGATAAGCTGCTTCAGGGCGTTGCAGGCCATAGCCCCGCGCCAAAGCATCGCCTGATCGGGGTCGACAAAGAAGCCGATGGAGAGCATCTTCACACCGTAGTTCTCCACCGGCACAATCAAGTCGCGCCCGTTCACCGGCTCGGCATAAGGGCGGGCATCCTCCTGATGGAACATCTTGGGCATGCTCGGGCCAAAGATATCGGCATCGAGCAGTCCCACCTTGTAGCCCAGCTTGGCCAAGGCCACGGCCAAGTTGGCAGCTATGGTGGACTTGCCCACGCCGCCCTTTCCGGACGACACAGCGATGATGTTCTTCACGCCCGGCAAGAGTTGCCCCACCTCGGGACGGGGCGCCTGCAAGGTCTTCGACTTGACCTCCACCTCCACCTCCTTGCCCACGTAGGCATGAATGGCCGCCTCGGCAGCCTTCATGATGGATTTCAAGAAAGGATTGGTAGGTTTGTCGAATATCAACGAGAAACTGACGTGCAGGCCGCTGATGCGCATGTCGTCTTCCACCATGCCGGCCTCCACGATATTCTTGCCCGTGCCCGGATAACGCACCGTGGCCAGGGCGTCCAAAATCAATTTGGGATACAAGTCCATAAGTCTGTCTCTATATTTAAGTCTGTCTATTTCGAAGTCAGCGAGCCGCTCCGTTTGCTGCGGTTATAACTTCTGTATTCGTCCATTTCAATTTCCACGTCGGGCTCCTCGAGCCGTCCCTCGCGCGGCAAGAGGAAACGCATGTAGCGGATGTTCAGCCCGCGCTCGAGCCACTGCTGCTCGTAGTAGGTCTGTATGCCCAAGATGCGCGCCTCCTCCGTGTCCGGTTGCTCGGCCAGCACGCTGTGATAGAGGTCGGTGGTGGAGAACTCCAGCGGCAGGCCGTTTTTCTCCACCATGTAAGTGGTGTAGGTGAAGAGGAAGTTGGAATCCGTCTTCAGGTGAACGCGGCCGCGATCCTGCAGGAAGCGGCGATAGCGCTCCATGAAGAAGGTGGAAGTCAGCCGCTTGGTGACCTTCTTCATCTGCGGGTCGCTGAAGGTCAGCCAGATTTCGGCCACCTCGTCGCGGTCGAAGAAACGGTCGATCATCTCAATGTTCGTACGCAGGAAGGCCACATTGGGCAGTCCCTCACGCAGGGCCTCCGTGGCCCCTGTCCACATGCGCGCGCCCTTGATGTCCACGCCAATGAAGTTCTTCTCCGGATAAAGGCGCGCCAGCCCGGTGGTGTACTCCCCGCGACCGCAGCCCAGCTCCAACACGATGGGGCGGTCGTTGCGGAAGAAGCGCTCGCACCAATGGCCTTTCATCTCGAAGGGAACGTCGTCCACCACCGAATACGGATACTCAAACACATGCGGATAACTCGCCATGTCGGCGAACTTTGCCAATTTTCCTTTTCCCATTTTTCTTTCCTTGTACTTTTCACCCCGTCGCGACGGCTTCCCGCTCATGGGAGAAACGCCTGCGATGCGCATGGTTACACAAAAGTACGACAAAAAATCATAATACACAATAAAACATAATCTTAAATTGAACATCCGCATTGCTCCGACGGTAACGGCCATTTATGGGACTTTTCTTGCACACAAAAACAACTTTATCTCCGGCTTGAGGGAGATTTCAATCCGCTGCAATGAAAAGAGAGAGAGAATCCGAAGCAGTTCGCATTCTTGGGCATTTAACGGCCCGGTAGAAATCCAGTAGGGACAGCCGTATATTTCAGCGACTCCGGGAAGGAAAAAAAGATTGCCCTCGGGAAATCCCTTGCATGTTTCGGTGGCGTCGGTCGCTTCCTGTCGCGAATGTACCAAAAGGCCTGCGGACAGCAACAAGTCCCAAATGACATTGTCAAAACGTCAAGACAGCCCCTATGAGAGTCGCGTAAACGGGCCGCGGGACGGGAACATACGGAAATACGCGAACCTCACGCATTCAAAGTTATGCAGAATGAAAGCAAAAATCCAGATTTTACAACATATCGTCAATCACACAGAATGCTATGCAGCCGAAACCCATACAACGCAACTAAAATAACTTACAAAAGGACAAATGAAGTTTGCACGCAGACGCACTCCATCCAGAATGGGAAAAGCCCTCCGAAGCCCTGTTTTTCCTTTTTTTCTGCACCAGCAGGAACTGCTTTGCGGCAAAAAAGTTTCGTCTTTGCGGAAGGCGGTTCGTTTCTTTGCGGAAAGCGATTCTGCTTTTACCGCGAAAAAACGACCGCCGGGACGGAGAAATGCTCCACACAAACAGTTTCTCCACCCGGTTTTTAACAGTCCGTCTTCTGCTTGCAGCCGGCCGTCCTGTCATTGAAACACGGAAGCGAAAGGGAAGCCTTTCTTTCTGACAGGAATTTCCGTGCTTGGGTGACAATACGACACGGGCATTGTAGCAGTCCTCCAACGGAATTTCCACTGAGACCATTTAATACAAACTAGAAAAAGGAATGGAAGTAATTAAGTGATGCTGAGCTTATGCCCCCTGAATGTCCGAAGTCAAAATCGGCAGGATTTAAAAACAGGGCCACCTTGCAGGGGGACGCCGCGAAGTGGCGGAGGGGGACATGCCCACGAGGCATAACGCCTCCCGTCTCGTGGGATTCTTAATTCCACGCAATTGAGTATCAAGATTCTCAACCCCAAAAAAGTTCCTATTCTTGACTGTACTAGTACTTGCCACGTGAAACCCTTGCGAACTTGCGGTAACTTTATTCCGCCAACGGATGTACCCTACTAACCTTGCCGTACAGCGGTAACTTAAATATTCTGGCTTCTTTCCCACCTAATACCAAGTATACACACTACCAGTATAATTGGGAAAATCGAAGCGGCAAGGAGTCCACTTTGGATGTTACTTTCTACTGAACGGGTGCAAAGTCCGACAAGGGAGGGACCGAATGTGCCACCTGCATCACCAGCCAAAGCCAATAGTGCAAAAAGAGCAGTACCACCAGTAGGCATGCGAGCGGAGGTCAAACTAATAGCCCCAGGCCACATGATACCCACAGCAAGGCCACTAATCATACAACCTGTAAGACTGATGAGAGGCACAGAAGCTAAGGATGCTGTCAAGTATGCTACAAAACAGAGAGCACCTGCCCCCAGCATATACGCTGACAAGTCGAGTTTCTCACCTTTCTTGCCATACCAAAGCCGTCCCAGTCCCATGCAGAATGCAAAGCCACAAGGGCCAGCTAAGTCTCCAATAGACTTATCGACCCCTAAAGACTCTTCAGCAAAAGCCGACGTCCATTGTGCCATCGTGGCCTCTGAAGCTCCAGCAGCTATCATCAGGACAAGGAAAAGCCAAAAGATGCGATTCCCTAACAATTGCTTCATACTCATACTTTCAGCATCCTGCACAATGGGTTCAATGGGGCAAAAGGAAAAATTGACAATGTTATAGAGCGGAATCAATGCCCATAAGCAAGCCAGAATCCTCCAATTATCCACTCCAAAGAACGTAAAGAATAGCGTAGAGCCCAAAATCACGCTTACTGCGCCCCAGCAGTAAAAGGAATGAAGCAAACTCATCATACCTTCTTTGTTCGGGAAAGGGCAAGCCTCTATAATAGGACTGCAAAGCACTTCTATCAATCCGCTTCCAACAGCATAAACGCATACACAAAGGAGAATGCCTATCATCGGTTCAGTGAAGAGTTGAGGTAGAAACGCCAAACCAATGAGACCTAAAGCTGATGCAATCTCTGAAATAATGATGCTCTTGCGATAGTTAATGTCCTTAAACTTGGCACACAACAAATCGGTAATCAATTGAACGATGTAAAAAACCGCAGGAATTAGTGCAAGACTGGCTATCGAAACTTCATACTCGCGATGAAAAGCCATGAACAAGAGTGGTGTAAAATTTGCAACAATTGCTTGTGTGACGAAGCCAAGATAGCAGGCTCGTTTTGTCAAATCATAATTTACAGTCCGTTCCTTCATTTGCACAAAACACTAATAATTAGTAAAACACTCCGATTTTTCAAGAAAATCACATTCTTCTCAAACGGGAAAAAATTGTTTCTTTTGAAGAGGCCGTTTGCCTTTGTCTAATTTAACACCATGATTAATCCAATCCTCAAGACCACTGATTAACCCCAACCGGTCATTAGGAAATTGGGCTCTCGTTTTGTATGAAATACGCCACGATTAAGGCAATAATCAATCTGTATGCTGTCATTCAAACTGTAATAAGAGCATTATCTTATGCCTTGCCCTCAAAAATCCCTAATGACCGATTTGGGATTAACAGCCCCGTTCTCGTTTCAGGCCGTAACCTTATACCTCTTGCGTCTGCCGGTCTTCGTACTCGGTCTTCACGTCCTCATAAAAGTGGGCTTGGGCCGACTGCACATAGGGCCCCAGCCAGAAGAAGCCGATACCCAGCGTCAGGATGCTAAGCAGGAACCAGCCGATAAACGTCAGGTGCAGATAGAACAAGTCGAACTTGTGCCCCCGCATCATCGCCATGCTGCGCTCTATGGCCCCGTTGAACTTCAGTTCGGGACAATCGCGCATCACATACGACGTCATGGCATAGGAGTAAGACTTGATGAAGCCGGGCACGATGAGCAGCAACGTCCAGAGGAACGTGTAGACGCCCACCAACAAGGACGTGCCGAAAATGCGGGTGTAGTCGCGAAAGCCCACGAACAACTGCTCCACGCGGTATTCGCCGCCATTCCGATTATTGTCGAGGAAGGCCACCGCCAAGCCGTAGCCTATCGGCAAGAGGAGCAACTGCAGCACGCTGCCGAGGTTTTCCAACACACAAACATCCACCGCCAACGGAAACCCGCCGGCCACGACCATATAGACAAGCGTGACCACCACTGCCCCGCCCCATTTTCCGGAGAGCGAAGCCCGCGCCGCCGTCCGCATCTCGCTTGCACTTCTTATCATAACTGTAATGCTTTAAAGAAAGGTGTATTATTCGATGACCACCTTGGTCCATCCGTGCACGTCGGGTTCGATGCCATACTGGATGTTGCGCAAGTGATTGTAGAGTTTGGTGCAGACGGGCCCCGGCTTGCCGTCCTTGCTGATGACGTAGCTCTTCTTGTTCTCCAAGTCGTCGATGCGCTCGATGGGGCTGATGACGGCCGCCGTGCCGCAGGCTCCGGCTTCCTCGAACGTGGCCAGTTCCTCTTCGGGAATCTGCCGGCGCTCCACCTTCATGCCCATGTCCTCGGCCAGCTGCATGAGGCTCTTGTTGGTGATGGAAGGCAGGATGGACGTAGACTTCGGCGTCACGTAAGTGTTGTCCTTGATGCCGAAGAAGTTGGCCGCGCCACACTCGTCGATGTATTTCTTTTCCTTCGCGTCGAGATAGAATTCGCACGAATAACCCAAGTCGTGCGCAATCTTATTGGCTTTCAGACTGGCGGCATAGTTTCCACCCACCTTGTAGATGCCCGTGCCCAAAGGAGCCGAACGGTCGTACTCGCGGATAATCACATAGGGATTGGCCGCGAAGCCGCCCTTGAAATACGGGCCTACGGGCGTGACGAATATCATGAAAAGGTATTCGGTGGAAGGATGCACGCCCACCTGCGCGCTCATGCCGATGAGCAACGGACGGATGTAGAGCGTGGCCCCGCTCTCATAAGGCGGAATGAAGCGCTCGTTGAGGCGCACCACCTTCGTCACCATCTCCTCGAAGCGCTCCGTGGGCAGTTCGGGCATCAGTATGCCGCGGCACGTGCTCTGCAGCCGTGCCGCATTCTCGTCCATGCGGAACACGCGCACCTTGCCGTCGGGGCAACGGTAAGCCTTCAGTCCCTCGAAGGCTTCCTGCCCGTAGTGGAGGCAAGTGGCGGCCATGTGCATGTTGATGGTCTCTTCCGAACAAACTTCGATTTCTCCCCATTTTCCGTCGCGATAGTAGCAACGCACGTTGTAGTCTGTCTTCATATAACCGAAAGACAGATTAGCCCAATCAATCTCTTTCATATCTTCTGTGAGTTAAATTTCATTCTGAAAGGCAAATTTACTGAAAAAAGCAATACCTTCTCCCAAAAGCGCGATGTTTATTTCATATTATCACTCTTTTTCGTCGGATTCCAGTATTTTCTTTATTTCCTCGTCCGTGGCGTAGAGCTTCTCCTTGCAAAAATCCATCAGGCGCCTTGCTTCTTTCAGTTCGGCAGCCAGCCGGTCGATGCCCGTTTCGTTGTTCTCCATCCGCCGCGCCAGTTCCTCCAGGCGCGCCATGGCCTCCTCGTATGTCAGATTTTCCTTCTTCATGCTGTTCTATGTTTATTGCACGACCGAGCGGATCTCGCCCTCCGCCAGCCGCGTCGTGATTTCCTTTCCTTGCTCCACGTCGGATGCCTTCCGCACCAGCCGCCCACCGCAGAACGTCATGCTGTAGCCGCGCTTGAGCAACACGGCAGGATCGGCCGCCTCAAAGCGTTGCCGCAACAATTGCTGGCGGAACCGCTCGCGTTCCAGCCGCACGGGAATGGCACGCCCGATGCGACCGCCGCAAACCTCCAAAGCATGACGCTCGGCCGCCAGGCGCTGCTGCCAGGCATGGGAGAGGCGCAAGGCCAACTGCTCCAAGCGGTGCTCGCCGCGGACACGCACCTGCGAGAAGGCCGCCGACAAAGCTGCGGACAACCGCTCCAGCCGCATGCGCTCACGCTCCATGCGCGCCACGGCCAACTGCCCCACCGAGCGGGAAACCGACTCGAGCCGCGCGGCCGCCGCCAACTGATGCTGCACGAGAAAAGCCGCGGCCGCCGTAGGGGTCTTCAACCGCGTGTGGGCCACGAGGTCGAGCACCGTGTCGTCGCGCTCGTGACCGATGCCCGTTATCACCGGCAAGGGAAACTGCGCGCAGGCCGCCGCCAACAAATAGGTGTCGAAGCCGGACAAGTCGCTGGTGGCCCCGCCACCTCGGATGATGACCACCGCGTCCCAACGGTCGGCCTCCGCCATGATGGCGTCCAGCGCGGCCAGCACGGACTCCTCTACCCGCTCGCCCTGCATGACGGCCGGAAACAGCCTCACGTCGAAGCGCAACCGGTAGTCGTTGCGGAGCAGCTGGTTGCAGAAATCGCCGAATCCCGCCGCCGTGGCCGACGAAATGACCGCGATGCGGTTCATCAACACAGGCAAAGGCAGGTCTTTGTTGTCGTTCAGTATGCCGTCGGCTTCAAGGCGGGCCAGGATTTCGCGCCGCTGGCGTGCCATGTCGCCCAAAGTGTAAGCGGGGTCGATGTCCCTCACCGTCAGTGAATAGCCATACAGTTCATGGAAGGTGACGCCCACGCGCACCAGTACTTTCAGGCCGGGCGACAAAGGGCGCCCCGCCTCGCGTTCGAACATGGGCTTCAGCCGGAGGTAGACACCGGCCCACACCACACCGCGGGCCTTGGCCACCAGGCTGCGCCCGTCCAGGTCCTTCTGCACGAACTCCAGGTAGCAATGGCCGTTGTAGGCCTCGCGCACCTCGCTCAGCTCGGCCTGCAGCCAATATTCGTCGGGCAAGGCCTGCTCCAGCACACCGCGCACCAGCCCGTTCAGCTCATACAGCGTCAGCGCTTTCATCCTCGTCCAGCAAATAAGCCTGCAAACCTTTCTGGGAACAGATGCAAGCCCCGCCCACCAGCTTGTCGTCCACGTAGAACACAGCCGACTGACCGGGTGTCACGGCCGACGCCTGCTCGCCGAAACGCACCAGCCACAATTCCTCCTCGCCCGGCACCTCGTCGGGGAAGCGGTTGGCCACCCGGCTCACGCGGCAGGGTATCGGTTGCCCGCGGTAGCGGATGCGCACCATGAGACGATCGCCGGCAAAAGCGGCCTCGTCGGCCATCTTCCCGCCGGCCACCAGCATGGCCCATGCGTTCAGGTCCTCGGCACTACCGAGCATCACGGTGTTCTTCCGCGCATTCAGCCTCAACACGTAGGCCGGTTGGCCCAAGGCGATGCCCAGCCCCTTGCGCTGCCCAATCGTGAAATAGGGGAAGCCGCGGTGCGCGCCGATCGTGCGGCCTTGCGCGTCGACGAACTTGCCCTCGCCCACCCGCCGGTCGAGGTCGGGCACCTGCTCGCGCAGGAAGTCGCGATAGTCCTTGTCGATGAAGCACACCTCCATCGACTCGCCGCCGTGGGCCTTCATGGCAAAGCCTTCGCGCTCCAGATAGTCACGCACGTCCTCCTTGCGCATCTCGCCCAAGGGAAAGATGCAGCGCGAAAGCACGTCCTGTCCCACGCGCCAAAGAAAGTAGGACTGGTCTTTCCGGGCGTCCAACCCGCAATAAAGGGCAGGGCGCCCCGCTTCGTGCTTGAGACGCACGTAGTGGCCCGTGGCGATGGAGTCGCAGCCCAACTTGTCCGCCCACTCCACCAACACGCGGAACTTGAACAGGGGATTGCACATCACGCAGGGATTCGGCGTACGGCCTTCCAGATATTCGTCGATAAAATTGCGCACCACCACGTCCTTGAACGCTGCGCGCTCGTCGGCCACATGGTGGGGAATGCCCAGCCGGTCCGCCAGGCTCTTGGCTTCCATAATAAAATCGGGGTATTCTTGTCCGGGCGAAGTAAACTGGCGCGGCAAATCCCACACCCGCATCGTCAGGCCCACCACCTTATAACCTTGGGCCAGCAACATCAGGCACACCGCCGAACTGTCGATGCCTCCCGACATGCCCACCAAAACCGTTTTGTTTTCGTGTTTTATTTCCATAAACGCCTAACTCGTTGCGCGCAAATATACGAAGAAAACCAAAACTGCCCAACGAAATCACAAAAGTATTTCATCGAAAAAAGGAGCCGACAAGAAAAGAAGGTCGCCGACAGGAGCCCCAAACCCTCCATGCCACATCTGAGACGGGAAAATCCTGCGGGGAACGGGGCCCAGTAGAAATTCAGTGGGGGAACCGGCTACAACGCCCGTGTCGGATTGTCATCCAAGCACGGAATTTCCTGTCAGAAAGAAAGGCATTCCTTTCGCTTCCGTGTTTCAATGACAGGACGGACCGCCGCAAAAAGGGGCCGAATTGTTAAAAACCGGGTGAAGAAACTGTTTGTATGGAGCATTTCTCCGTCCCGGCGGTCGTTTTTTCGCGGTAAAAACAGAATCGCTTTCCGCAAAGAAACGAACCGCCTTCCGCAAGGACGAAA
Source organism: uncultured Paraprevotella sp. (assembly GCA_944321525.1). Taxonomy (GTDB): domain Bacteria; phylum Bacteroidota; class Bacteroidia; order Bacteroidales; family Bacteroidaceae; genus Paraprevotella. Next base: position 2,240 of record CALULQ010000048.1, on the reverse strand, counting down.
CTTTTTTGCCGCAAGGCACTCCCTGCGGGTGCAGAAAGACGGGAAAAACAGGGCTTCGGAGGGCCTTTCCCGCTCTGGATGGAGTCCGCCCGCGTGCAAACCCCGTTTTTCCTTTTGCAAGCCATTCCCCTCACGGGACTGACGCGGGGAGCGGGTTCCGGCCGCACGGCGTTCCGTAGCGGGCGGCAAAATGTCGCGGAAACCGGCTTCCGGCTTTCATCCTGCATTCTCTTGGGCGCGTGAGGTTTGCGCATTTCCGTTCTGTTCCCGTCACGCGCCCGTTTGCACGGTTCTCGCAGGGGCTGTCTTGACGTTTTGACAAAAAGTCATTGGGAACTTGTTGCCGTCCGCCGGCCTTTTGGCTTCTTTGCGACAAGAAGCGACCGACACCACCGAAACAGGCAAGGGAGTTTCCGAAGGCCGTCTTTCGTCCCTTCCCGGAATCGCTGAAATATACGGCTGTCCCCACCGGATTTCTACTGAGCCACTTTTTCCCATTCGACAGCATTTCTCCTGCACTTTTTTCACGAAAAAAGCCGCTACCGGAAAACGGCAACGGCTATACTCGATTATATTTTTATAATGCTTCTTAGCTCAGGAAACCCAGCAGCACACCGGCGGCCACGGCCGATCCGATGACACCGGCCACGTTCGGGCCCATGGCGTGCATCAGCAGGTAGTTCTTGGAGTCGTATTCCAGACCCAGGTTCTGCGAGATGCGGGCAGCCATCGGCACGGCAGACACGCCGGCGTTTCCGATGAGCGGATTGATTTTCTTGCTCTTCGGCAAGAACAGGTTGAAGAACTTGACGAACAGCACGCCGGAAGCGGTGGCGATGATGAAGGCCAAGGCACCGAGCATGAAAATCTTGATGGTGTCCCACGTGAGGAACTCGCTTGCCTGAGTGGAGCAACCCACCGTCAGACCGAGCAACATCACGATGGTGTCGTTGAGCGCGCTGCCGGCCGTCTTGGCCAGGCGGGTGGTCTTCGTACTCTCCTTCAACAGGTTACCGAAGAAGAGCATACCCAGCAACGGAAGGCCGGACGGCACGATGAACGCCGTCATGAGCAAGCCCACGATGGGGAAGATGATTTTCTCCGTCTGCGACACCTCGCGGGCAGGCTTCATGCGAATCAGCCGTTCCTTCTTCGTGGTGAGCAGGCGCATCAAAGGCGGCTGGATGACCGGCACCAACGCCATATAAGAGTAGGCACACACCGCAATGGCGCCCATCAGGTTGGGCGAAAGTTTGGACGAGAGGAAGATAGCCGTAGGACCGTCCGCCCCACCGATGATGGCGATGCCGGCGGCCTGGTTGGGCTCGAAACCCATGGCCAGGGCTATCATGTAGGCCCCGAAGATACCGAACTGTGCGGCCGCGCCCACCAAGAGCAGTTTCGGGTTGGCAATCAAGGCCGAGAAGTCCGTCATGGCACCGATGCCGAGGAAGACCAGCGGCGGATACCATCCGTTCTTCACACCCGAATAGAAGAAGTTCAGCACGGAATTGTCTTCATACAGTCCTATTTCCAGTCCCACGGCCTTGAACGGAATGTTGCCCAAAATGATGCCCAAGCCAATGGGTATCAAGAGCAAAGGCTCGAAGTCCTTCTTGATGGCCAGCCACAGGAAGAACGCGCCGACCAGAATCATGACCCAGTTCCCCACCTCGGCATTGGCAAATCCCGTATAGGTGAGGAAGTCGGCCAGCTTTGTTCCAATGAAATCGAATATTTCCATACTACCTCTAAGCTATTGTTACCAAAATTGCACCTTCGCGAACCGAATCGCCTTTGTTCACATGAACGGCCGACACCGTCCCGTCGCATTCGGCGTTGATGTTGTTCTCCATCTTCATGGCTTCGAGCACCACCACCGTCTGGCCCTTCGTCACCTTCTGGCCCACGTTCACGGCCACGGCGTTGATGGTGCCGGGCAGCGGGGCACGCACGGCCACGCCCTTTCCGCGGGGCGCTTCGGGCTGCACGGGCTGCACGGCCGGCGTGACCGGTCCGTGGTGTACGTGCGCCACGGGGCGGATCACGGGCTTGTGGGTCAGGTGCATCGGGCGTTCCATTTCCACTTCGAAGGGAATGCCGTTCACCTCCACCTTTGCCATGTTGCCTTCCACTTCGTCAATCTTCACCGTATATTCGGCTCCCTTGATTTTATACTTGTATTCTTTCATGATGATTCTTTGTTTTATTGGATTACTGTGAAAAAAGTGTTATTCCGG
>CALULQ010000047.1 GCA_944321525.1 uncultured Paraprevotella sp. | reverse complement strand
TCGGCATAGATGCGTCCCTCGGCGTTGAACACGGTGAGCTGGTTGACGCCCGTGGGGAGCGAGTCCAAGGGGATGGACACGGTGGAACTTCCATCCAACGGCCGATAGAACCGGCTTACGCCCTGACTCATGACGTGCAGTGCGAGCGGTCCGTCCGCGTTCACTGCCTGCACCCTTGCCACCACGGCGTTGTCGTCCTGCACTACGGTGAGGGCGCATCCTTCGCCGACGACATCCGGCAGCTCTTCCCTGAAATCGTAGCCGTCGAAAGCGAACGTGGCGCGGTAGCCCTTGTCTTCCGCAATGTCCTGCAGGGTGAACACTGCCCTTCCGCGTTCGTCCGTCCGGCACCGTGTCGCCTCCAGCCCGTCCTGGGTCTCGATGGTGAGCAGGATGTCTTTCAGGTGCTGCCCGTCCTCGTCGTTGAGCTCGAGTGCCATCCGTGCCGTGGTGCCCTCCACGAGGTTGCCGCCTTCGGGATAGAAGCGCAAGTCGAGTTTGGGTTTCCGTCCCCGCGGCCTCTTGTAGTATCGCCGCATGGGCCGCAGGGTCATGTCCTTTGGATAATGGCCGGGTTGCTGCGGTTTGTCGAACACGGGGAACACGCGGGAGTAGAGTTTCTCGAAGTCGCGGAAAAACTCTTTGGCCATCTTTTTGCTATAAAAGCTGTCTTCGGTTTCTGTAATGTGCGGATATTCACATTGTCCGAAGTTGAGCATCCACCGGGTATAGGCCCGCAGTTCGTAGTATCCGGCATAAAGCGAGTCTTCCAAAACGAACATGCCGTGCGTCATTCCATTGGGCATCTCGAGTTGCTGCCGCTCCACGACGTACCCGTCGGGCGTGAGCAATTCCACGTAGAGGATTTTGCTCAGTTCCGTGAGTGTCCCCTTGTCGCCCTGCGTCACGTATCCCTTATACCAAATCGTGTCGCCGAGAAAGTAGCACGTGTTGTCAAGATGCAGGTACACCTTCTCCTGCGGCAATACCCGTCCGAAGGCCTCCACCTTGCGGTAGAGGGAGTCGGTGGCGGCATCCTGCGCGGCCGACGGCAGGAACGCCTGTAGTGCAATCAGGCCCAAAAGGCAATGTTTCAGTCTCATAGCGGTTCGTTAAAGATGCGATTCAATTTTGTTACGACTCTTCCGGTCTCTTTATCTTCATTCCTGACGCTTTTTCTGGCTCAGTTTTTCCTCGATGCGAATCCGTTTCTTGGATACGTTGCTGCGGCTGGTGGCGGTGATGCAGGCGATGTCCGTGGGACGGATGTCCAGGTGGAAGAGGCAGCAGAAGACGGTGTCTTCCTGCGTCAGGTCCGGGGTGAGTTCCATCAGTCCGGAGGCAAAGCGGTTGAAGCAATGGTCCATTTCCCGCAGGAAGGCCTCCTGGCGCTCCGCCGTTGCCAGCAGGTTCTCGAAGGCCGCCTTGTCCGTGGGATGCGGGTTGTCCGGCGTGGGGAGCAGCTTTCCGATGGTCATGTCGTAGAGATGGTTGCGCCGGATTTTCGTTTCGGTCTCCTTCCATTCCATTTGTTTCTGTTCGAGTTGTTCGCGCAGGCGTTCTATCTCCACCATCTGTCGGTTCAGGTCATTGAGCCTGCTCTCGTTTCCTTTGAGGAAACCTTCCATTTCGCGCAGCTTCTGTTCGCGTTGCGCCAGTTCGGCCAGCCGCTTCTCCTTTTCCTGGATTTGGCGCTGCAGGGTTTGGGTGTCTTCCTGCTGTTGCTCCAGGATTTCGATGGTCTGCATCTTCTGGTCGAGGATGAGCCGGATGCGTTCCACCTCGTGGCGGCGGCGATAGATGGCGATGGCGTAGAGGGAAGCGCCAAGCAGGAGCGCGAAAAAGGTGAAGCCGACGAACAGCCAGTCCTTCTGCCTTTTGTCCATGGCGTCACGTTCGGCGATGAGTCCCTTCTTCTCGCGTTCGGCCGCGTCCGTGAAGCGCTGGTAGCGGGTGTTCCAAAATTCGTCCTGCTGTTTCAGGTAGTCGGGCAGTCGGCTGTGGTCCTGCAGCGCCAGCAGGCGGAGCGCCATGACCCGTTCCGGTTGCCGCGCGGTGGTGTCCGCGGCCAGGCTTTCCAACCGTGCGCGGAGCGAGTCGGCGGGGGGCTGGCCCTGTGCCCAGCGGTGGCCCGAGCGGGCCAGAAGCTCTTCCACGGCCAGTCCGCGGGTCATCTCCGCGGGATAGGCTTTCTCCCGGGCAAGCTGCAGGGCGCGGCGGTTGTAGCCGTAGGCCTCTTCATACTGCCGTTGCCAGAGGGCGATGTCGGTCAGCTTACGGCAGGCGACGAACTCCGCCGTGTCGAGCTGTTGCTCCCGGGCATATTCCAGCACGGTTTCGAAGTCGTTTCGCGCATAGTCCAGGAAATTCTTCTGGATCCAGATTTCCCCTTGTCCGCACATGGCTTTCCACCAATAAGCGAGGCTGTCCTCGGCATTGAAGTTGCAGTTGGTGGCCACCATTTGATACTGATAGATGGCGTCGTTCAGGTTGCCTTCCTGGTCCAGCTCGATGCTGTAGTCGTAGACGGATCTCAGGAACGAGGCGGGCTCTCCTGCTTCCTTCCGGCAGGCGGCGAGGAGCAGGGCAAAGGCGGCGATGGTCAATGTTCTTATTCTCATGGCTGTAGTTCTTTTGCAAGGAATCGTGCCGCCCTGTCGGTGGGGTCGGCCTTTCCCTTATAGATTAATGTGTCGTTTTTGAAGATGCAGATGTATTCGTATCCATGTTCGGCATGGAGCGGCGAAGCGCGCAGGGCTTTCCAGTCGACGGTATAGAGCGGCAACTGGACATGCAGGGTGCGGTAGCGGGGGAGGAACTTTTCCTCCAGTCCCATGAAGCTTTCGGCGGCCAGAATGGAGAACTCTACCGGGCGTCCGCTGAACATGCCGGCCAGCCCTTCGAACTTCTTTGTCGGGAGTTGGTTCAGCGCATGCGACACCATGCACACGTGGTAGCCGTGGAACGCGTCTTTGATGTCCGTCTCTTTCCCGTCCGGGGTCTTCAGGGTGAGCGACACTTTCTCTTCCGTCCGCCCCGTGAAGGTGCCGAACACGAGTTTGTCGCGGATGGCCGGGGCGACGAGGAAGCCGCTGGCGAAGAAGTAGAGGCAAAGCACGCCGAGCAGACCGGCCTTCAGCCACCGGAGACGCACGCTGTAGAAGGCCGACGTCAGGAAGAGGCCGATGGCGTAGGTGGAATAGGTGGCGATGAAATAAGAGTTGGAGGTGGCGAAGTTGTACCAACTGGAACCGTAGAGCAGGTAGGGAGCAAACAGAAGGAACAGGAAGTTCAGGCAGACGACGGCGAAATTCTGCCATACGTTGACCCGGGGGCGGACAGACGTCTGCCAAAGGATGAAGAAGGCGGAAAAGAGAATCATGGTGACGACCGTGTTGTAGGTGTCCTCCCAGAATCGCCAGGACAAGGTCTTCTGCAGGAAGTCCAGGATGACGTCGGGCAGGAGGAAGAGAAGGATGAAGTGGCGGGCCTTCTCCTTGCAGAAGCAGCCCACGACGCCCAAGGCGAGGTAGCACCAGAAGTCGCGCCACAGTTCGACGTCGCGGCCCAGGAGCCAGTTGAGGATGACGGGGTCGAGCAGCAGGCAGAACAGATAGGTGGCCAGGAAGATGAGGGTTCGTTTGTTTCTGGTTCTCATGTTGTTGCTTTTAGGGGTGAATGTTGGCGTTTGCTTTCCTTCGGATACCAGTCGCAGCCGGGGCGGCAGGCCTTCCGGGCATTTTTGCCCATTTCATCGGGGGACAGCCGGATAGCGCCGCGGCGGAGGTGCCGATGGAATGGGGCTTTTTTGCGCGTCCCCAGCCAGAAAAGGCCGTTGTGCCCGTCGGCATGCGCGACGGCGCAGGGAGCATGCCGGCTGCGCCCAAGTGGCCGGAGACGCTACGAGGCGCGCCTCCGGGCCAGGTTGCGAAATATAGGAAAAACAAAACTGCCATGTTCGGTTTATTGTTTTCAGTGTGACGTATGATGTTCAAACTCTCTTAGGCAAAGTTACGGAATAATCAAGGCTTCCGCCAAATTTTCTTGTTGACAATTTCGTGACCCGGCCTTGCGTAATCCGCTGTGGATGAGTGGGCACGTAAGATTGTTTCCGCGAAGTTGTTGAATTAACATATTGCAGGCCTGCAAAAGCGGGGGAAAACGGTCCGCTGGCGGCTCTGCGGGGCCGTCGCCTTGCGCAGCCTCCTTTCACAGTCTCATCACGATGTCCCGCAGGTCGGCGCCGGGCAGTCCGAGCTTCCGCTTCAGCCGCCAGCGGCGCAGGCGGAAGGACGAAGGCAGGATGTGGAGCATCCGTGCGATTTGTTCGTTGGTGAAGTCCAGGCGGATGAGGAGCAGCACGGTGATGTCGGAGCGGGTGAGGGCGGCGTGCGCCGCATGCAGTTTGCGGACGAACGGCATGAGGCTGTTCTCCCAAAAGGTGTAGCGGTCGGAGGCGATGTCCAGACCGTAGAAAGGAAAGGCCATGGGGCGCCTGCCGTCCGGTGTGGGGCGCCCGGGGGCGAAAGTGTTGTTTCCGTGTTTCATGTCGATACGTTTTTGGGTTTAACATGCGTGTCGTGAAATCTCTTGGGACAAAGTTACGGTGCGGAACTCCGGAAAACCAAATTTTCTTGTTGACAAATTTGCGAGGAACGGCCTTGCAACGCACTGGAAATGAATGGGCACGTAAGATCCTTTTCCGGCGTTTGTTGAATTAACAGACGTTAAGGCAGTAAATGTTTACAAGTGTGCCGTTCCGAGGCATGCCCGGACGTTCGGGGCGCGGCCTTTTGTGCGGTGGAGTGGAGAGGGGGAGAGGGCGTCGGCGGACGGTTGTTGGGGGGAGGGTTTGCGGTGTTTTCCGCGGTGGGGAAATGCGGAGGAAGGAGGTGGCGGGCCGCTGAAGAAGAAAACCCCGTCGACCAAGAGCGGCAACGGCAGGCGCTTGGCCGACGGAGGACATGCGGAAGCCCGCAGCGTACTCTGCGGAGAGTACTCGAGTACTTTGCGCAGAGTACTTTTCTGCGTTCCGCACGATTTCCCTCCGCCAACCCCTCGCCGCCTGGCAGCTTACTGTCTTGTTGCGGCCTCGTGCGCGCCGTTGCCGGATGTGCCGGTTGTCCGTTTCAGAATGGGCCGTATTTGTCGGCCAGATGGTCGATGAGATTCTTTTTGAATGCGAAGCGGTAGAGGACAGGGTTGTCGGTTTCCTGTATGGAACGGACGAGCGCGTTCCACTTCCGGTCGCGGCTTGGCGCCTTTTCTTTTTGCTGGCTTGGCAAATGAGTTGTCCATGGCCCGATGCCATGGACATTGCGGGCGACTGGGCCTTGTCACTGCGGCAGTTCGATGCTGTGGGTCTTGCTGCCGGTTGCTCCGTATTGTCCGGAAAGGGTGTATCCATTGTCTTCGTCGGTCAATCGGGACTCGGCATACCATGGAGAGCACCCGTATCCATAAGCGAACACATCGTAATGGTCCTTGTCCGGTTCGCCTTCGAGGGGGCGCACGGCAATGGTCCCGTTCCATCCCATTATGGTCTGGAAGTTTGCCTGCATCTGCCTTCCCCTCAGGATGCCGTCCTTGCTGAAACGGGAAGCGCACACGATGTCGTAGGACAGGCATTGTATGCCGAAGGCGTTTCTCGGTCCGCCGTTTTCGTTGCTGAGGTGGGTGGTCAGGATTTCATATTCGCCGTCCGTTATGCGCGAGGTCGGGTTTTCGTCGTCGTTCCGGTCTTTTTGATCCATAAGATACCATCCGATGGTTTCATACACGAAACTGCTGTCTTTCTCGGCCACGGCGGTGGAGGTGAAGGTCCGTCCGTTGCAGTTCCATTCGAGCTTGAACACTTCCATGCCGGGGTGCAGCACGCAGTTCAGCCATATTCTCACGGAATCCAGTTTCATGGGGATGTCCTGCCGTGCGCACAGCTCACGGATTTCACCGATGGTGGAGATGGCGAAGGGCATGTCAGGCGCAGGCTTGAAGGGCGACAGGGTGTAGGCATCGTCGCCACAGAGTTCCTCCCTCACCTCTTCAAGGTCTTTCTCGTCCTCTATCCTACCTTTATAAGTATAGTCTTCGAAATAGAGGTTGGAAGCAGGATCGTTCTTGAGCACGGCCTTCTTGCCATAGTGTGTCTTTAAGTATTGCAGTTGTCCTCGCCAATTCTGCGGGGAAGCTTCTCCCGCGGGTTCCTGGGGGTGGCCGCATGCCGCGAGCCCGACGAGTGCGATGGCGACGGCGATGGCCGGGAAGATGATTTTTTTCATAATGTTTCGTCTTTATGGAGTGAATGTTTCGCCTGCAAAGTAAGCGCATTTCTTCACGCCCGCCAAATCCGAAGCGTATACAAATTCATCCCCCGGGGATTTTTTTGTTGCCGATTCAGCGGTAACGAACATTGTCGGGGGGATAAGATAGGGGCGATGCCACGGCATCACCCCTATCTATGCCAAAACCGAAGGATTCAGCTGTTGAAAATCTTGGGAGAGCGATAGGCATTTGTTTCATAAAAGTTGGTGTCGTGTTTATATCGTGCGACAGCAATGGTTTTACTGATGCCATGAATGGATGCCTCGTGTGCAATGGACCTGATTACGATATATGGGTTCAATCTCTCGCTTCTTACCTGCAGAATCTTGTTCCACACGTCGGGAGGGATCAAGGCATCCTGGGCGAATTTGTTTGCTTCGTGCTCTTGCTGATTTTCTGAATACTTGCCCCTTTCGATGGAGATGAAAGAACTGGTTTCATTCGTGATGTGCCGGTCCAAATGGCAAAGCTCGTGCAAGATGTCAAAGGCAAGCTTGTCCAGGTCGTTGTGCCTGTATGTCACGGCTATGGCCATCTTCTCATTGATCTTTGTAGAATAGGCGTCAATAGGTGTGTGGGGCAATTTCTCGATTTCCACGTAAATAATGCCGTAGGTTGAAAGGCAGTCTTTAATTCCTTGTATGGAAAGCGTCTCATCATTGGCCATCCGTGCAATTTCTTTGGCTGCGCGCAGGGCGTTACCTAGGCTATATGCTTTCGCGGTGCTTCCTTTTCTGATAGAGTCCCATGCAAGCAGGAGCCATGTGCGCATGTTCTTGTCGTCAATGATAAGTTTGTCACTCCTTTTGAAATATCCGGCGATGCAGACCTCTATTTTTGGCAGGTTCAGGGGATCGAATGCAATACGCTCAACCAATGCTTTTATGCGCTCCCCGCTTGAACTATGTTTTATGTTGAACTTTTTATATAAGTAGTTCAGGTTTAGCATTTCCCTGTAGGCCCTTTCCATGCGCATTGATTCCGCTTCTTCCTCGTCGCGTTTGGCAATCATCTTGCAGTTGTAGTCATATCCGCTCTGCAAGTTCATCCAATTATTGTAGGGTATTCCAAGTGCATTTTCAAGGCGCAAGGCAATGTCGGACGTAATGTTTCTTTTTCCTTTGATGAGTTCGCTCAAGTGGGTGGGCTGCATGTTGATTTGTCCCGCAAAGGCCTTTTGCTTGATGCCCCGGGCTTTCAACTCTTCTCTCAGGACTTCGCCCGGATGAGTCGCTTTGAACGGAATAAGCCGATTAACCTTTGTTTCCATAATGCGTGTTGTCTATTTCTAACAATAAAACTTCAATTCCTTCCTCCCGTTCTATGAAAATCAGCCGTTCGATGCGCCATTGACTATTCTCACGGAACTTTCGTTTCTGTATTTCAGGCGTTCGTAGTGTAAAAATGAATAGTTCTTCAGTTCAGTGACGTTGTCCAAACTGCGCATCACATCCACTGCGCGCCGAAATCCGTCAACAAGTTTTTGGTCGCGAGAAAGTTTCTTGTACTTCTTATCAGAAGATTTTCCTGATAGATAGAGTTCTTCAAGGGCTTCGTCCTCGAATAATACTTCCATGTCGTAGCTGATTATGTTGCAAAGATACGGAGAATTACCTGAAATAGGTAATATTTGAAGGAGAAACAGACGTGCTCTTGGGCTTTTTAACATAATAGCAAGGAATGTTGAACGCAAATCCCACGGTTTTCCAAGTGTCGGAAAACTCCTTTCTCGGAACCCGATGGGGGCGGGGCAATAGGCTTACGTCCGTTGCGGCTCATTTTTCCATGTAAAGGGGAAGGATGGGGATTCCGTGAGCATTTTTCAGTCTGTCTGCGCAATTTTGTGGATGGTACAGGATTCTTCTTTGTAAGAAAAGCGCATGGTGAATGGCTAACCCTTGCTTCATGACATGCTGCTGCGCCCGTTGCTGTTGCCGTGGGGCGGCGATGGCTGTGCGGTGGAGGGCAAGGGCGCGCCGGGCTTTGCCCGATGTTTCGTGGCGTGGTGCGGAGTCCGTAATTGTACTCTGCGGAGAGTACGGTTTTGCACTCCGCAGGGCATTTGCCTGTTTTCCTGCCTTTCCGACGTAGTCGGGCAGCAACGGCATGCAGGGAAAAAGGAGGTGTGGAATTTTGGGTGGGTGGAGGGGAGCGGCGAAAAAAAGAACGGCCCTGTCAGAAAAACTAAAATACTATGAAGCCAAGGCTCGCCAGCCGTTTGAAAAAAACTGGCAGGACCGTCTTTTTCCGGTTAAGAAACTGTCCGGAGCCCCGAAAGCAACAGGACAAGAATGCTTTTTGGCGGCACCCCGGGACAGTTCCTTATGGCAGTGCGGGCGTCACTTCACCCGCTTCACGCCTTCGTGCGTGGGAACGACGGGTTTGATGGTGCCGTCGTCGTTGAACTCCATCTTGTCGATGCACACTTCGCGGTGCACGCCCGGCTGGTGCTTGATGTAGTTCTTATTGATGCGGTGGTAGACGATGTACCACTTGTCTTTTCCCGGAATCTGGAGCACGGAGTTGTGTGCCGTGCCATAGATTTCCTGGTCGGGGCGCTGGATGAGGATGACCGGGTCCTTGGCCACTTCGATGGGGCCGAGGGGCGACTTGGCGGTGCCGTAGGCCACGTGGTAGTTGGGCGAGCCCGTGTCGTCCACGCTCCAGAGGAAGTAGTAGAGCCCCTTGCGGTAGAACACGTAGGGTGCTTCGCGGTAGGCATAGTCCTGCAGCGTGCCCCCTTGCGGGGTCATGAGGGTTTCCGTCTCCGGTTTGATGCCCATCATGTCGTCCTGCAATTCGGCCCCGGCCATGTATCCGTTGCCCCAATAGAGGTAGGTTTTGCCGCTCACGGGATCCTCGAACACGTCCACGTCGATTTGCTGTCCTCCGCGCTGTCCCTTGGGCAGGCGGTCGATGATGGGTGCTCCCGAGTCGGTGAAGGGGCCGCAGGGATGATCGGCCGTGGCCACGCCGATGGCCTTCCCCTTGTCGGGCGTGTTGCCGCTGTAATAGAAGTAGTATTTATACTTGCCGTCCACTTTCTTCTCGATGATGCAGGGGGCCCAGGCGTTGCCGTCGGACCAGCGCACCTGGTCGGTGTTCAGGTCGAGCATGATGCCTTCGTGGCGCCAGTCGGTGAGGTCCTTGGAGCTGAACACGGTGAAGTAGTATCCTCCCCATCCGGGCGTTCCGTCGGTGGTGGAGTAGATGTAGTATTTGTCCGTCTGTTCGGCGTAGAGTATTTCCGGGTCGGCGTGGAATTCGGGCAGCACGGGGTTGCCCGTCTTGGGCCGCTGCGCGTCTACGTGTGCCGGGATGCCCATGAGGCAGGCCGCGGCGAGAATGCTTAATGTTCTTTTCATTGGTCTTTGGGTTTATTAGGTTAAAAATCAGTTTAGCAGCCCATCGTTTCGCGGTAGAAGTCCAGCATGTTGAAGATTTCCTCCTTGTCCGCGGTGCGGTTGAGTCGGATGTCGCCCACGTTGCCCAGCAGGGTGAAGTTCACGTGCCCGGCCGTGTTCTTCTTGTCGTGGGTCATGAATTGGTATAGCGTCTCGTATTCCTTGCAGTCGAACACGAAGGTGCCGTAGTGCTCCTTGATGAAGTTGGTCGTTTGCCGGAGCTTGTCTTTGGGGAAGCCCTCGCGCAGGGTGCTCAGGTAGAGCTCGCACACCAGCCCCCATGCCACGGCATATCCGTGGAGCACGGTGCGCCCTTCCTGCAGTGCGAGGCTTTCGATGGCGTGCCCCGCCGTGTGTCCCAGGTTCAGGGCTTTGCGTATGCTTTGCTCGTGGGGGTCGCGTGCCACGATGTCCTCTTTGACGGCCACGCTCTGCGCCACCATGTCCTGCAGCTTGCGGAAGTCCACGTTGTCCAGGTCGAACCCGATGAGTTCCGCCCACCGGCCCGTCGTGCTGATGAGCCCGTGCTTCAGCATCTCGGCATATCCCGAGCGCAGGTTCTTGCTGTCGAGCGTCTTGAGGAATTCCGTGTCGATGACCACGCTGGCGGCCGGAGAGAACACGCCCACTTCGTTTTTCAGTCCGTCGAAGTTGATGCCCGTCTTTCCGCCCACGGCGGCATCCACCATGGCCAGCAGGGTGGTGGGTATGTTGATGTAGGCTATTCCCCTTTTGAAGGTCGATGCGGCAAAGCCGCCCAGGTCGGTCACCATGCCGCCGCCCAAGTTGACGAGCAGCGAGTGGCGCGTGCCTCCTCCCTGCCCCAATGCGCGCCATACGTCGGCCAGCGTGTCGAGGTCCTTGTGCTCGTCGGTGGCCCCGATGACGATTTGTGTGGCTTTCTTCATGGCCGTCAGTCCGGCAATGAGCGGCCAGCATTTTTCATGCGTGGTCTCGTCCGTCAGCACGAACAGCCTGTCGTAAGCCAGCCCGTCAAGGGCCTGTTCCAGGCTTTGGGACAAGTCGCGCGAGATGATGATGTCTTGTTGTTCCATCTTTGCGTCCGTGATAATTTGAATGCAAAGATAAGTTTTTTGCAAGATAATGTAGGAAGGTTTCTCTTTTTTCTTGCGGATTATTTAATTTTGCAGTCGGTTTGGCGACACATAACATTTATTTTTGTTAAAATACGCACGGCGTATTAAACCGGAAGGCGGCTCTCCCGTCTTAACTGCGTGTGGCTTTTAAACAAAATAAACAAGAATATATAAAGATATCATGAGGAAAGAAAGATGCGTATTGGCCTTGGTGCTGTGCCTGTGGGGCGCATGCCTGTGGGCGCAAAACGGGGCGGTTGGCGAAAAAGCAAAAGCTGGCGGCAAGACAGTGACAGTGAGTGGAACAGTGATTGAGGAGGACACCAACGAGCCGGCCTTTTCGGCTTCGGTGGTGTTGCTGAAACCGGCAGACAGCACGCTGGTCACCGGCGCAAGTTCGGACCTCGACGGTAAATTCTCCATCAAGGGCGTGAAGCCGGGCAAGTATATATTCCGCATCACGTCGGTGGGGTTCAAGCCTTATTTCAAGGACCTGCAGGTGACGTCCGCGAGGACGACCGTGCCGATGGGCACCATTAAACTGCAGACGAACGCCGCCGTGCTCGACGCCATCGAGGTGACGGCCCGCCAGGCGCAGGTGGAGATGAAGGCCGACACCTTTGTGTATAACGCGGGCGCATACCGCGTGCCCGAAGGCTCGGCGCTCGAAGAGCTGGTGAAGAAACTGCCTGGCGCGGAAGTGTCGGACGACGGGACCATCACCATCAACGGCAAGGAGGTGAAGAAAATCATGATCGACGGTAAGGAATTCTTCGACAACGACACCCGCGTGGCGATGAAGAACCTGCCCACCAACATGATTGAGAAAATCAAGGCCTACGACCGACAGAGCGACTACACCCGCATGACGGGCATCGACGACGGCGAGGAGGAAACCGTCATCGACCTCTCCGTGAAACCGGAAATGAAGAAAGGTTGGATTTCGAACATCGACGGGGCTTACGGCACGGAGGACCGCTACGACGGCCGCGTCATGGTGAACCACTTCACCGACCGCTACCGCGTCACCGGGCTGGGCGGCCTGAACAACGTGGGATGGGGAGGACGCCGGACCACCAAGGAGGCCGGATTCGACTTCACGTGGGAGAACGGGAAGAAGGAAAACGAGGCCGGACGCCTGAGAATGGGCGGAAACGCGCGCTACTATCATACCAACACCGACCAGCTCAGCACTTCCAACTCGGAGACGTTCCTCACCGCGGGCTCGAACAGTTCGTTTGCCAACAACGCCAGCAACTCGCGCTCGGGCAACACGAACGTGAACTCCAATTTCCGCATCGAGTGGTCGCCCGACACGCTCACGCGGCTCATGTTCCGACCCAACTTCTCTTATTCGGACAACTACAGCCGCAGCACGAGCCGCAGCGTGACGTTCAACGACGACCCCTATGCGTGGGGCATGACCGACCCGCTGGCGCAGTATAACGACTACGTGAAGGACAGCATCGTGGTGAACGACAACCTGCGCTGGAGCCGCAGCAACGGCAACAGCTATTCGTTCGACGGAATGTTGATGGTGAACCGCCGCCTGCGCAGCAAGCTGGGGCGCAACCTGACCCTCAGGGTGCGCGGCGGATATTCCGAGTCGGAAAGCTATTCGCACAGCATATCGGACGTGAACTACTTCCTGCGCCGGGACGCGCTGGGCAATGCGGAGAACGACTACACGCGGCGCTACAACATGACGCCCTCGAAGAACTACAACGGGAGCGCCGACCTGAGCTACAGCGAGCCGGTGTTCAAGGGAGCGCACCTGCAGTTCAGCTACCGCTACCAGTACCGCTACTCCGACTCCGACCGTTCGATGTATGAGTTCTCCGAACTGATAGACTCCTTGTGGCAGAACCATGGCATCGACTATCGCGAGAACCTGGCCTACATCCCGGGCATCGACGTGCTGGGCGCTTATCTCGACGCGCAGAACAGTACGTATGCCACCTACAAGGAGCACAACCAGGACGCTACGGTGATGTTCCGTTACCAGAAAGATGAAATCCGCTTCAGTGCCGGTGTGTCCGTACAGCCGCAAAAGACTTACATGGACTACACGAAGGGAAGACTGGACACGTCGGTGGTGCGCAACGTCCTCAACTGGGCACCGCGCATCGACTTCCGCTACAAGTTCTCCGAAACGGGACAGTTGCGCGTCCGCTACAACGGCCGCTCATCGCAGCCTTCGATGACGAACCTGCTCGACGTGACCGACGACTCCGACCCGCTGAACATCTCGAGGGGCAACCCGGGCCTGAAGCCGTCGTGGACTAACAGTATGGAGCTTTTCTATAATAACTATATCCCCGACTTGCAGCGCGGATGGATGGTGCATGCGAACATGAGCATGACGAAGAACAGCATCAGCACGGCCGTGCTCTACGACGAGGCGTCGGGACGCCGCACCACCATGCCGATGAACATCAACGGTAACTGGAACACGTGGACGGGCTTGATGTTCAACACGGCCCTCGGACCGGAAAAGTATTTCAATATCTTCACCTTCACGTCGTTCAACTACTCGAACAACGTGGGCTACATCAGTTCCGACGCGCATGCGGGCGGCAGCGGGGTGACGTCCGACCAGATTGTCAACCTCAGCCAGAAGAGCACGACGAAGAGCTCCAACATCGGCGAGCGGCTGAACTTCAACTTCCGCAACGACCTGCTCGAGGTGGGAGTGAACGGCAACATCAACTATCAGCATGCCCGCAACGACCTGCAGGAAAACGCCAACCTGGACACCTATAACTTCTCCTACGGCGGCAACGTGCAGGTGAACATGCCTTGGGACATGGTCTTCTCCACGAACATCAACCAGAGCAGCCGCCGCGGATACGATGACGAGTCGATGAACACCGACGAACTCATCTGGAACGCGCAGCTCTCGCAGAGCTTCCTGCGGGGCAACGCCGCCACGGTGTCGGTGCAGTGGTATGATATCTTGCGCGAACGGAGCAACATCGGCCGCTCCATCTCGGCAACACAGCGCACGGATACGTGGACCAATACCATCAACAGCTATGTGATGGTGCACTTCATCTATAAGCTCAACATCTTCGGCGGGCGCAACACGCTGGCCGACGGGCCCGAAGGGCCTGACGGCGGTCCGGGCCGCGGTGGACCGGGCGGACGCGGCGGCGGTGGCCGTGGCGGATTCGGCGGCCCGCGCTTCTGATGGGGGCTTGAGGCTATCCGGATATAAGAAAAGGAAAAGGGGACGGATTTTCGCGAAAGGTGGAATTTCGTCCCTTTTCCTTTTGGGCGCGGCTACTTTTTCGACACAGTAGAAATCCAGTGGGGGAACCAGTTACAACACCCCTGTCGGATTGTCACTAAAGTACGGAATTTCCTGTCAGGAAGAAAGGCTTTCCTTTCGCTTCCGTGTTTCAATGACAGGACAAACCGCCGTAAACAGGAGCCGGACTGTTAAAAAACGGGTGGAGGAACTGTTCGTATGGAGCATTTCTCCGTCCCGGCGGTCGCTTTTCCGCGGTAAAAACAGAATCGCTTTCCGCAAAGAAATGAACCGCTTTCCGCAAAGACGAAAC
>CALULQ010000046.1 GCA_944321525.1 uncultured Paraprevotella sp. | reverse complement strand
TCTCGCCCAGGCAGTGCAGCCGGTTCCACTTATGCACCAACCGGGCCACCTGCGACTGGCACTCTTCGTGGATGCTCCGCTGCTCTTCGGTCATGGGCACGAAGAGCACCTTGTCCATGCGCCGGGGCAGTTGCAAGGCCACGTCCTTCTTGCGCCGCCGGATGAGGACGTCCCGCAGTTTCTCACCCACGGCATTCAGGCCCTTGTAGCCCGTCACCTTCCCCGTGGACGTCTTCACCACCGTGTCGGCCACGAATTTGTAGTAAGGCCCCAGGCAATACTGGTCGACGAACTGCACCACGGAGTAGAGCTCCTCGAGTTTGTTCTCCAACGGCGTGCCGGAGAGCACCACGGCGTAGTCGGCCTTGATGCGCCGGGCAGCCTTGGCAATCTTCGTGTTCCAGTTCTTGAGGCGCTGCACCTCGTCCATGATGAGGAAGTCGGTCTGCAGGTGGTGCAGGATGGCAATGTCGTTGGCCATGGAGTTATAGGATACAATCTTATAAAAGGGTTCCGCCTCATAAAGCGCCCTCCGCTTGAAGTGATTGCCTTCCACCACCACGACCTGCGCGTCGGTGAACCGTTCGATTTCCTTTTTCCACTGGTATTTCAGGGAAGTGGGACAGAGTATCAGTGCGGTCGAAGCCATGCCCTGCCGGCGCATCAGTTCGGCGGTGCCGATGGCCTGCACGGTCTTCCCCAGCCCCATTTCGTCGGCAATGATGGCCTTTCCCGCACGATAGGCAAACCGGATGCCCTCTTTCTGGTAGGGATAGAGCCGCACCTTGAGCAGGGCGTCAATCACCGCGTCCGCGCTGTCCTCGGCCAGGAACAGCTCACGGCGTTTTCGGTCGCGCACCTCCATGATGAAGTCCATGACATCGTCGTACCAACGGAATGTGTCGCTGACGAGCAGGGCGTCGCGGAAGAAGTCCGTAATCGTGTCGACTGCCTCGGGACACATTGCACCGTCGGGGGTGAAATAAGGCTCGGCCAAGGCACGGAACTCACCGGCATGCTCCGTGCCGATGCGCAGGCGCACTTCGCGCCCGTGGCGGTAGGACAAATAGACGGACGTGTAGGGAGGCGTACCGGTGAAGGCCTTCTTGCCGCTCTTCTCCAGCCAAAGCCTGACGGCCTCCAGATGCTTGCACGTGCCCAAGCGGCTGGCTTTGAAGTCCATGCACGAGCAATAGTTCCACTCGCTTGCCTCTCCCCTGTAGACCACCCGGTAATCGTTGCGCGACACGGGATTGTGCACTGTGTAATATCCGGGATACTCCTTGGCATCCATCTCCTGGATGCCAAAATGTTCCTTGGCGACAATCTGACGGCGCAAGGCTATCTGCCATTGCTCCAGCGTCATGTTGCCGGGCCGTTGATAATAAGATGCTTTGGAAACCTTGTCCTTGCTTTTGCCTGTCTTTTTCTCTCCCATTCCGTGTCTTTTTGTTTTCGTCGCATAAAGTTAATCATCTTTGCTGACAACGAAAAGCATCGGAACGAAATTCTCGGCCCAAGACGGGAATTATGGTCTGAGGAAATGCCGGGAGGCGGAATAAGGGCTGGCTTAGGGCTGCTTGGATGTGTCCGGTTCGGGAGGACGGCATGCCGTTGTGCAACGAAGCATGATTCCCTTTTCGGGCCGTCCCGCCGCGGCATTCCGGATTGTACTTTCCGCAAAGTACTCGAGTACTTGCCGCAGAGTACGCTGACGCCTTCCGCACGACACTACGGGACGTGGGGCACAACCAGCCTGCGCCAAGCACATGCCCGACGGCCCCCGGCCGTCCCGCCCCAGCTGCAAACCGGGACGCACCGGACAAAAAAAGAAGCATGCCAAAAGCGCCTCTCCCATCTCCTGAGACAAGGCACGCCTTTGGCATGCTTCCTTATCAGTTAATCTGAAAAAAGCCCGATTACTTCAACGAGAATACGGGCTCTTTGTCTGTTCCTTCCACCACGAGCTTGTCCTCACGAAGCAACCAGCCCAAGGCCAAATACAATTCTTTGTCGGTCTTCACCTTAGCTGCTTTCTTCAAGTCTTTCGCGCTCAAGGGAGCATTTTCATTCAGGGCATTCCAAACTTGGCCTGCCACTTCTCCTGCATTTTCAAACATATTCTACAATCACTTTTAGTTAATAAACTCATCCTCTCAAAGGACATTCTTTCATAAATACGTACAAAGATAGCCTTTTATCCGATTGGTTTATAAAAAAACTTAAAAAGAATGCCGCTTTATAGGCTTATTTAACAAAGAAAAGCTTTTTTATGTATGTATTATGCCGTTCACATGACATCAACGCCCCACCGACTCCAAATAGTCGGCAATGATGCGCGCCGCGCCTTCAATGATTTTGGGGCATGGACGCTTGGCGTAATAGTCTGCCGTGCGCGGTTCCGCCTCGCTGCTCACCGGGGCATCGCGCTTGAGCCCCAGCATGTCGGCACACGCGATGGAACCGTTCTGGGCCTTGAACTTGGCCGCCAGTTCCTGCACAATGGCATAGTTCTTGCATTTCGTGGCGCGGTCTTTTCCCTCCAGCGCGGCCGTCTCCAGTCCGGCCAGCATGAACATCCCGCAGGCCGCCCCGCACGTGAGCCGCATGCGGCCGATGCCCCCGCCGAAAGAGGCGGACATGTGCAAGGCCTGCTCGCGCGTGAAACCGTAAATGTCGGCAAAAGCGGCCACCACCGATTGTGAACAATTATAGCCCTCACGGAAATTGGCCACCGCACGGGCTATCCTTTCTTCCTTGTCTTTCATCTCGCTTATTTCTCTTTAGATTATTTGCAAAATTACAAATTCTGAACTAATTTCGCACACAAAATCAAGATGACAATGAAAAAAACAACAACTCTGCTGCTCGCCACGCTATTGGGTCTGGCCGCCTGCCAACATGAAAGCTTCGACGAACGCTGCGGAAGGGAGGCACGGGAATACACCGAAAAGCAGTGCCCCCGACGGATGGACGACTACACGATGATGGACAGCCTCACTTTCGACATGGCTTCGCGCACGCTCACCTATTATTATACAATGGAGGGCATGCTGGACACCGACTCCATGGCGACTCCCGAATTCGGCGAAGCACTGGAAACGACGCTCCGTAAGCACATAGTGAACTCCGTGGACCTGAGGAGTTACAAGAAGGAAGGGCTCAACTTCTGTTACCAATATAATTCCAAGTCCACCGGGAAAGTGCGCTACAAGGTGCTTTTCACGCCGGAAGACTACGGAAACGGCCGCAACGCCGCAGGAAAAGAATAAGGAAACGCCCGGCGCAATGCAAAAACGGACCATCCCCGTGCATGCCCAATGTCATGGCATGCACGGGGATGGTCCGTTTTGTGTATGACGTCCTCTCAAGAACGGGACAAAGCTTGCTCCAAAGCACAAGCCAGCTGGTCGGGGCACGAAGTGGACTTCATGCCACAGCGGATACCCCGCAAACGGCCTATCACTTCGCGGGCAGGCATCCCCTCGACCAACTTCGAAATACCTTGCAGGTTGCCATGGCAACCGCCGACAAAGTGCACCGACCGCACCACATCGCCGTCCAGCGACACTTCAATCAGCTTGCTGCACGTCCCGGAGGTCTGATAAGTCAACTCCATGCTTATTCTTCTTCCGGCTTCATGTTCGTGTACACCGTCTGCACGTCGTCGAACTCTTCCAGTTTCTCCACCATTTTGTTCAACGTCTCGCGCACTTCCGGCGTCACGTCTTTCAAGTCGTTCGGAATGTAGGTGAACTCACCGCCGACGTCCTCGAAGCCCTGCTCCTCCAGATGCTTCTGGATGGCGCCATAGCTCTTCGGATCGCCGTAAATCGTGATGGTTCCCTCTTCCTCGTCCATGTCGTAATCCTCTTCCACGCCATAATCAATCAGGTCGAGAATCAACTCGTCCATGTCTACCTCGGCCGGCTTCTTAAAGGTGAATACACACTTGTGGTCGAAGAGGTAAGCCAAAGACCCCATTGTGCCCAGCGTGCCGGAATATTTGTTGAACACCGAACGCACGTCGGCCACCGTGCGGGTGGGGTTGTCGGTCAGCGTGTCGACAAACACGGCGATACCGTGAGGGCCGTAACCCTCGTATGTCATGCTTTTATATTCGCTCTGGTCTTTTCCCATCGCGTTCTTGATGGCACGCTCGATATTGTCCTTCGGCATGTTCTCGCGCTTGCACGTCGCGATGATGGAACGCAAGGTCGGATTGTTTTCCGGTTCCGGCCCGCCCGCCTTCACGGCAATGGCGATTTGCTTACCCAGTTTCGTAAAAGTCTTGGCCATGTGGCCCCATCTTTTCAGCTTTGCAGCTTTTCTATATTCAAATGCTCTTCCCATTGGAATAAAATATTAAATATGTTCTCTTTTCCTCTTATCTTTTTCTCATTTTGTAGTTGAGCACCAAGCCGTAGACGATAAGCACCACGGTGGGCACCACCAATGCGCGAGTGTATCCCTGGAATGCGATCTGCATCAACCAGCAAAACACCAGCACGTAATATATCACCTTGGCTACGACCAACCCTTTCATCCGGCTGCCTTATCTTAATTTGGCACCAAGCTTATCCTGCAAGTTGGCAATCAGTTTGCCCATGATAGCGTCGATTTGCTTGTCGTTCAGTGTCTTCGTCTCGTCCTGCAATACGAAGTTCACGGCGTAGCTCTTCTTCCCGGCTTCCAAGTTCTTACCTTCGTACACGTCGAAGAGGGTCACTTCTTTCAGCAATTTCTTCTCCGTGGCGTAGGCCACCTTCTCGATTTCGGCAAATTCCACCTGCTTGTCCAACAAGAGGGCCAGGTCGCGGCTCACGGCCGGATATTTGCTGATTTCCGTATAGTTCACCTTGTTGTTGCGGATGGCCTTCATCAGAAGGCCCCAATTCAAGTCGGCAAAATACACCTCGCCGTCAACATCCAGGGCCTTGAGGAGCTTGCGGCTCACGACGCCCAACATGGCCAACACCTTCCCGCCGCGGTTCTGTATCTCCAAACCCTTCGAATAGATGTCGCTATGGCTCAGCGCGAACACCAAGTTTCCGAAGTTCACGCCCAAACGGGTCAGAATGTTCAAGACGTAGGCCTTCAGCTCATAAAAGGAGCTTTCTTCGTCGGGATGCGCCCACGAACCGCTCACGCGCTTGCCGGTCACCCAAAGTCCCAAGTGGTAATCTTCGGAATAAGCGTCCAACACATGCTTGATGACCTCAGGATCGCG
The DNA here is from genome assembly GCA_944321525.1 of uncultured Paraprevotella sp. Classification (GTDB taxonomy): domain Bacteria; phylum Bacteroidota; class Bacteroidia; order Bacteroidales; family Bacteroidaceae; genus Paraprevotella. The sequence goes on along the minus strand of CALULQ010000046.1, from coordinate 12,533 downwards.
CCCGCTGCTCACGCCGGGGATAATGTCCGGACACTTGTTCTCTTCATGGAAATAATAACAGTTTCCAAACTCGAAGAACTTCAAGTCGGCGTTCTTGCGGTTGGCGTTGTGCGCTATACATTCCAATCCTCCGAAAAGCAGCGTCTGGCGCATGGCGTTCAGGTCCGAACTTAACGGATTCATCAGCTTCACCAACCGATGAGACGGATAGCTCTGCAAGCCATCGTAATAAGCACCGCGCTGCAAGGAGTTGTTCATGATTTCGTTGAAACCGCAACCCACCAACTGTTCGCCAATCAGGTTTTGCAGCTTGTGGCTCTTGTCCTCATCTCCCTTGACGTTCAGCGTGGACTTTACGGCGGCGGGAATCTCCACATTGTTATAACCATAGACGCGCAAGATGTCTTCCACCACGTCGCAGGGGCGCTGCACGTCTACCCGGTAAGCCGGCACCTGAAGTTTCAATCCTTCGGCCGTTTCCTCCAATATCTGCATTTCCAGGCTCGTCACAATGCTCTTGATGGTGTCCGCCCCTATCTCTTTCCCTATCAGGTCGTGGACATAACGATAGTCCAAATCCACGATGAAATCGGGCAAGGGATTGGGATAGACATCCTTGATTTCCATGGCAATCTCCGCACCCGCCAGCTCTTTGCACAGCAAAGCGGCCTGCTTCAAAGCGTAAATCACCCCATTGGGATCGATGCCGCGCTCGAAGCGGAAGGAAGCATCGGTGCTCAAGCCGTGGCGACGGGCACTTTTGCGAATCCACGTGGGATTGAAATAGGCGCTCTCCAACAATACGTTCCGTGTAGTTTCATACGTACCGCTACCCTTTCCGCCGAAGACACCGGCAATGCACATGGGTTCTTCCACATTGCAGATAGCCAGGTCGCGATCGCTCAACTTGTGCTCCACGCCGTCCAGCGTGACGAAAGGCGTGCCCTCGGGCATGGTCTTCACCACCACCTTTCCCCCCTTGATCATGTCGGCGTCGAAGCAGTGCAAGGGCTGGCCGTAAGCGAACATGATATAATTGGTGATGTCCACGATATTGTTTATCGGGCGCAAGCCTATGGTGCGCAACTTATCCTGCAACCATTCGGGGCTCTCCTTCACTTCGCAGTTTTTGAGAGTCACGGCCGCATATCGCGGACAAGCCTCCGTGTTCTGCACTTCGATATCGATGTCCAAGTCGTGGTTGTCCACTTGGAAACCATCGCATGCCGGCCGGTGCAGGGCCGTCTTATGCCCGTTTTGCACCAACCATGCATACAAATCGCGAGCTACGCCATAATGCGAGCACGCATCGGCCCGGTTGGGCGTGATGTCCACCTCAATGAGGTAATCGCTCTTCAGGTTATAGTATTCCGCAGCAGGAGTTCCCGGCACGGCGGTCTCGGGCAGCACGATGATGCCGCTGTGGTCCGTGCCGATGCCGATTTCGTCTTCGGCACAAATCATGCCGTTGCTCTCAATCCCGCGCAGCTTGGATTTCTTGATGGTAAAACACTCGTCGCCGTCATATAATTTGCAGCCCAATGTGGCCACGACCACCTTCTGCCCGGCAGCCACGTTGGCTGCGCCGCATACGATTTGCACCGGCTCCCCCTCGCCGAGGTTGACGGTGCAGACATGCATGTGGTCGGAATTGGGGTGCGGCACGCAAGTGAGCACTTCGCCAATGACCAGTCCCTGCAAACCGCCTTTCACGGGCTGCACCTCTTCCACGCTGCCTACCTCCAGCCCTTCCGAAGTCAGCGCATCGGCCACTTCCTGGGCTGTCAAGCCAAAATCAACATACTCTTTCAGCCAATTATAAGAGATATTCATATCTTTTGATTTTAAATTATTTCGAAATAACGTGCAAAAATACACTTTTTCGGGCAATCCACCAAGAAGAAGCCCGACAAAGCCGCTGCCAAACGCTGAGTTTTATCCCCGGCGTTGCCTCCGCCTGCCCCGCTCATTATCAGAACGGAAGCGGGCCGTCGGGCATGGGAGCGCCGAAAGGCGAAGCCATTTCGGCCGGAGGCGCCATGTCCGGAGTGGGCAACGGTGCACCCGGCCCTTTGTCCGACCCGAACACGGCCGCCTCGCCCGGCATGGGCACGTAGGCGTCTTCCTCCGGGTCTTGAAAACGGGCATATTCGGCACGGAACTTCAAGAGCACGTCGCCCACGGCGCCGTTTCTATGCTTGGCGATAATGATTTCGGCCATGCCATGCAGGTCGTGCCCTTTCTCGTCTTGGTATATCTTATAATACTCAGGACGATGGATGAAGCACACCATGTCGGCGTCCTGCTCAATGGCTCCGGATTCGCGCAAGTCGCTCAGCTGTGGCCGCTTCCCCTCGATTCCCTCGCGGTTCTCCACACCACGGTTCAACTGGCTCAGTGCGATAATCGGTATGTTGAGTTCCTTGGCCAAGCCCTTGAGCGAGCGCGAGATGGTGCTGACTTCTTCCTGACGGCTGCCATACGACATGCCACTGGCATTCATCAGCTGCAAGTAGTCTATCAGAATGATTTTCACCCCATGCTCACGCACCAGCCGCCGGGCTTTCGTCCGCAACTCGAACACAGAAAGCGAAGGCGTGTCGTCCACGTAAAACGGCGCGTCGTACAACTGCGTAATCTTACTGTCCAACTGCACCCATTCATACGGCGCCAATTGTCCGCTCTTCAGCTTCTCGCCGGGAATCTCGCAGACGTTCACAATCATACGGTTGACAAGCTGCACGTTGCTCATTTCCAAGGAAAACATCGCCACGGGAATCTTCATGTCCACCGCCATCTTCTTGGCCATGGACAGCACGAAGGCAGTCTTTCCCATGGCCGGACGGGCCGCGATGATAATCAAGTCGGAATTCTGCCAACCAGAAGTCATCTTGTCCAGCTTTTCAAATCCGCTGCTCAGTCCGCTCAACCCGTCGCTGCGCGCGGCAGCCTTCTGCAACATCTCGTAGGCCTCATGGATGACAGGATTGATTTGCGTATAATCCTTCTTCATGTTCTGCTGCGAGATCTCGAAAAGCTTGCCTTCGGCCTCCTGCATCAGGTCGTCCACGTCCGTCGTCGCGTCAAAAGCCTTTGTCTGCACCTGGCTGGAAAAGGTTATCAGTTCCCGCGCCAGAAATTTCTGCGCGATAATGCGTGCATGATATTCAATATGGGCAGAAGAAGCCACCTTTCCGCTCAACTGCGTGATATAAAAGGGGCCACCCACTTCCTCCAACTGCCCCGTGGAGTTCAAGTATTCCGTCACAGTCAGGATATCCACCGGCTTCTGCTGGAAATTCAGCGTGCGGATAGCATCATAAATAATCTGGTGGCGGTGGTCGTAAAAGCTTTCCGGACGCAGTATCTCGCTGACCTGCGAATACGCGTCCTGCTCTATCATCAACGCGCCAAGCACCGCCTCCTCAAAATCCAGAGCCTGCGGCTGCACATGCCCGTAAGCATCCTCTTCCGGCACGTTCCCCTTGGCACGCGAAGAAGCGCGCCGTCCCGGTTTTCTTGGTTCTGCCATATCAATATTCCGTTTTTTATCCGCAAAATTAGATATAAATTGCGATTTATAGGCCGATGAGATAAGAAAAATCAAGGCCGCCCCCATCTTTGTAATCCGACCGGTTATATCGGAAAGTTGCCAGCGTGAAGAAGAATAGTTGTATTTCCGCCGACGAAAAGTATAATCAACGTCGTTGACTATATAAACAACGACGTTGATTATATAAACGGCGACGTTAATTATATAAACAACGTCGTTGATTACAGATTCAAACGGGAAAGAAGAAAGTTTTCCACCCTATTATGAGAATTTATCGGCAAAGGCGGAAAGCCTTTTGGAGAAAAGAGATGTTTTCATGCCTGAAAAGGATTCCTCCCCCATCCCTTTCATGGACAATTTATCAATCCACCTCAATTTAGGAGACTTACCTTGCCGTCATTTATCCGAAAATACTTACCTTTGCGGAAACGAACTTAAAAGCATTTCTTCACTATGAGATACTTAGACCCTAAAGCCGACCTTACCTTCAAAAAAGTATTCGGCGAGCATCCGGATTTGGTCATGAGCCTGCTCAACGCCCTTCTGCCGTTCGACAAGCCGGAAGAGGAAGTGACCAGCGTGGAATATTTGCCCAGCGAGTTGGTTCCGGACAATCCCCTCCGCAAGGATAGCATCGTGGATGTGCGCTGCAAGGATGCCTTGGGGCGCCAGTTCATCGTGGAAATGCAGATGGTGTGGTCGCAGGAATTCAAGCAGCGTGTGCTCTTCAATGCCTCAAAAGCTTTCGTGCGGCAACTGGAAAAGGGAGGGATATACGAATTGTTGCAACCCGTATACTCCTTGAACTTAGTCAACGAGATCTTCGAACCGGACATTAAGGACTATTACCATTATTACCACTTCGTGCACGACAAGTACTCGGACAAAGTCATTGAAGGCCTGCATCTGATATTCGTGGAACTGCCCAAATTCACTCCGCACACTTACGCCGAAAAAAAGATGCAAGTATTGTGGCTTCGCTACCTGACAGAAATCAACGACCAGACACGCGAAGTGCCTCAAGACCTCCTCAACAACCCTGAAGTGCGCAAGGCTGTAACTGAGATAGAGGAATCCGCCTTTACGGACGCACAACTTCTCGGCTACGAGAAGTTCTGGGACGTCATCAGCGTGGAACGCACTCTGATCAACAGCGCCGTGAGAAGATACCAAGAAGGGCTTGACAAAGGTATTGCAGAAGGAAGGGCAAAAGGCATTGCAGAAGGAAGGGCAGAAGGCATTGCCGAAGGAAGAGCAGAAGGAAGAGCAGAAGGAAGAGCAGAAGGCGAACGGGAAAAGCAAATTCAGATTGCAAAGAACCTAAAACAAATGGGCTTGCCTACGGAATCCATAATCCAAGCTACGGGCCTCACTACAGACGACATAAAGAATCTATAATCTGACCGACTTATGATCTGCCTTCCCAACGCTAAAATCAACCTCGGGCTGAACGTCACGGAACGCCGTCCGGACGGTTATCACAACTTGGAAACCATATTCTACCCCATTCCCATCTGCGATGCCCTGCAAGTGGAAACCGACGCCGGTATCCCGTCCGTCATCCCCCCCGGAGGATACATCACGCACGTTAACGATGAGCCGGATTACATGCTCTCCACCAGCGGCATTGGCATCGACTGCCCGCCGGAAAAGAATCTGGTCATCAAAACACTGCGGGCCCTGCAGCAAAGCTTCGCTCTCCCACGCCTATATATATATATGTATAAGAAAATCCCGTCGGGGGCGGGACTCGGTGGCGGCTCGTCCGATGCGGCTTTCATGATGAAGACGCTCAACGCCATGTTCTCCCTCGGCCTGAGCGAAGAGGAACTGGAACGCCGCGTGGCGGTCCTCGGGGCCGACTGCGCATTTTTCGTCCGCAACCGTCCGGTGTTCGCCACAGGCATCGGCAATATCTTCAGTCCCTTGGAACTTTCACTTGCAGGCTGGCACCTTGTGTTGGTGAAACCTGACATCTTTGTATCCACCAAGGAAGCCTATTCGTGCATCCGCCCCCATCATCCCGCAACATCCGTAACGGACATTGTTCGCCGCCCCGTGGAGGAATGGCGCGGACTGCTCACCAACGATTTCGAGGAAGGCATCTTCGCCCTCCATCCCGCCATCGCCGGCATCAAGGAACAATTGTATGCACGTGGAGCCACCTACGCATCCATGAGCGGGTCGGGCAGCAGCGTGTTCGGCCTGTTCCGCCAAAGACAGGACGAGGCGGAAATGCAGGCCCTCTTCCCCGGATGCTTCTGCCGGCAGATGACGCTCTGAGGCCAAAGGCCTTGCCCGTAGCTTTTACTTTTCCTCTGAGGACCGAGGCTGCAATTTCCATCCCAGCGTCAACATGTAATAGCCCTTCACGGTGTTGTAGTAGGTTTCCGTCTTGCCCTGCACGTTCACGTCCATAAAGACGGAGCGCATCTGCCGCAACAGGTCCACTCCTTCGAGTTTCACCGACAGGCGTCCCTTCAGGAACGAACGCGAGAGAGAAGCGTTCCATATCAGATAGTCGGTGTTCATGGCTGCCTCGTCATACCCCCTGCGGCTGTACATGTTCAGTTGGGTGAAGAATCCAATATCCCATGGCAGGGTATAATTGAGCCTCCCGCCATAGCGGAACTCGAACGCGTCCACCGTGTTGAAACCCGCCCGGTTGCCCGTCGCATGGCGGTACTTCATCTCGCCGCCCAAATTGAAGGACAGTTTCTCACGCTGGTAGCCTACCGCCGCATAACCGTTCAGATTATGATTGTGCACGGTGCTCAGTACGCTTTCCGTCACCCCCTCCACGGAGGAGAGGTCCACGCTGCGCTGGAAGTCATAGTTCACTTCTGCGCCCCAGTGCCAAAAACGGGCAAACTCGCTGCTGTTGTACACCGTACGGAAATTCACGCCCCGGTTGCCGTTCACGTTTTGCTGTTGGTAAGTGTACACACCCGTCTGCGGATTGTAACTGTAACTCATCGCCACGTCATTTCTTCCGAACCAGGCATGACCGCTCAAATACCATTCCGACCTGGTCTCCGGGTTGCGTTCATAGAACTCCGAGCGGATGTTGTACCGCCAGCTGTTCTTCAACGCCGGATTGGCCAGCAACACCACCAGCGGATTATAGTCGTCGCGCACATCCACACGGTTGGCCAAGTCGGGCGCGGTCAGTGCCATGTCGGCGTTCAGGCGGAAGTAACGGTTGTAGTGGTTGCGGTAGAGGATGAGCGTAAAGTCGGGCTGCAGGCGGAACGTGCGGCGCACCAAGGTGGTGTCCACGGCGGCGCGTCGGTAGCGCATGTCGTCCTTCGTCTGCATAATCGGCAGATGGAAGTTGAACCAGGTCATCCGCTCTTCCGTCTGGAGAGAATAGAAATAGCGGAGCCCCAGCAGGTGGTCGCGCGTCAGGTCCCAACGGTCGGAACTGTTCGCGGCATCCAGCGCGGACAGCAGTTCATTGTGGTTCGATGGCAGCTCGCCCAAGGCATAGCCCTCGTCAACATCCCATCCGGCCAACCGCTCCAGACGATAGCGGGGAATATGGTCGCCCTTGAAGTTCTGCTTGTATATATAATAGGTAAGGAAATGCCAATTGTTCAGGAAATTGAAGACATATTCGGCCGAAGGTTGGAAAGAGTATTGCCACTTTTTCGAATCCTCGAAACGGTTGCGGCTGTCCGCGGCCTCTCCCGAGGCGGGATAGTCCAGCCGATAGTGCTCGAAAGCCCGGTTGCCCCACCGCACGTATGAAGTTATGAAGCGCACTTGCAGGTTGTCGCCCCAAGGCAACTTCGCGTCGAAGGCCATGTCGTGGGACAGACCGTAGTTCCACGCCTTGCCCTGCGAACGGGTGAACTGACGGTTCAGCACCTGCCCCGGCCCTACCCATTCCGTCGAGGGACTGAAGAGCGAGTCGACCACGGTTTCGGCGCCGCCCACCGGCGAAGGGTCGGCATCCAGCGTCCCGCTGCGCGTTTCCCCGCGCGAGTCGGTCCGGCTGTAACTCACCTTGTCTTTGACGGTGAACAACGTGTTCCGCGTTTTCCACTTCAGTTCGTTGCCCGCACGGAAGTTCGCCACATCGGCATTCCACTTCGTTGCAGTGCGCCCGAAGTGGCTTCCCACAGCAAGATAAGATTCGCGCGCCTCTTGTTGCCGCATGTCCTGCCCGCTCCATCCGGCATCCGCCGTCAGCGTGTTTTCCAGCCCCCGGCCTTTGTCGGCGAAGAAGAATTCCCCTCCCACCGACTGCGCCACGAACTCGCCGTTCTTCATGCTCTCCTCGGGCCATTCCCCGTTCTCTCCCGGCCGGCCGTACACGGCATTCGTGTTGTTCGCCGACCCGAAGAGCGACACGCGGGAACGGTCGGAATAGCGCATGCCGAAAGCCTGCCCCTTGTAGCGGCTGTCCGTTCCGCCTCCCAAGGAAGCGTTGGCCATGTAGCCGGAATTGTACTCCCGTTTGAGCCGCACGTCCATCACATACTCCTGCGGGTCGGCCCCATAGCCCAGGAACGCGCTGCGCTCCGTGTCCTTATGGTAGACCTTCACCTGCTGCACGGTGTACGACGGCAGGTTGTCGAGCATCTTCCGGTTGTCGCCCTTGAAGAAGTCCGTGCCGTTCAGCGTCAGGTAGTCCACCTTGCGCCCGTTCACGTAAATCTCGCCGTTCTGCTTCAGTTCCACCCCGGGCATCTGCCGGATCAACTCGTCGAGCATCGACCCCTCGGGCAGGTTGAACGCATCGGCATTATAGACCAAGGTGTCCCCCTTGTAGGCCACTCGGATTTTCGTGGCTTTCACCACCACCTCGTCCAACGCCCGGTCCGAAAATGGGTCATACGGTTTGCGTCTCATCTCGTGGTGCGGCGCGTCCACGTATGTGTTCCGCCCGATGCGGCGAAGACGGAAATCCACATAAGTCGTCCGGTAGTCCGGATGCTCGGCCTTGATGATGAACCGCTGCGGCACGGCCGGCACGTCGAACTTATAGAAACTGTCCATCTGCGGAGTTCCGGGATTGACGCAAGTCACGTGCATGGTGTCCACCACCGTGCTGTCCGCGCGCATCAAGGTGATGAACACGTCGGGGATTCCCACGTAGGTGAAAGCATCTTTCACGTGTCCCCACAATGCCACCGTGCGCCCACCGGACGCGCCCTCTCCCTTCGCAGCGCCGTCCTCCTGCCCCATCGCGGGAAGCAGCATTCCGACGAGACAAAACACCACGGCCATCCGTCGTTTCATATTTCCCATGTCACTTTCATTTTTCAATGGTATCCACTCCATTACCGGATGTTTCTCTGCATAGGGCACACAGCAAACCGTCCGGAAGGAATCCATACAAAGATAGGACTTTTCACATTCACTTCGTCACCCCCCCCATTTTTTAATTTACGTTAACAAGTCGTGATATTCAGTCTCCCTTCCCTCCCGCAAAATAGGGAAAAGCCTACTGCCAAATAGGAAAAATCCCTTTTCCCGACCGCCGGAAAACACGAACTTTGCACCAGAGAAAAAAGAAACGAAGTACGAACATTGAAAAGGAAACGGACATGAAAAGGTTTTTAGGACTTATCATTGCATTCCTCACGGGACTGGCCGCCACACAAGCCATGTCCTACGAAGAAGCCCGCGACCGGGCCAGGTTCCTGACCGACAAAATGGCGTATGAACTCAACCTCAACGAACAACAATACAACGACGCCTACGAGATCAACCTGGACTACCTGATGAACATCCGGACAGAGAGCGACCTCTCGGGCGTTTACCTGGAGCACCGCAATGCGGACTTCCGCTACATCCTCTACGACTGGCAATATGCCTTGTTCCAGGCAGCCACCTATTTCTTCCGCCCCGTGCTGTGGAGGGCCACGGGATGGTTCCTGCCGGTGTACACCATCTACACCCCGACGCTCTTCTACTACGACCCGCCACGGGTGTTCCGCATCTACCGCGGCGGACACTACGCCTACCGGCACGAGCACCGCGTGAGCTTCTATGCCCACCGCCGCCCGGCATGGCATGGCGGACTGAGAGGCGAAAGCCGGGGACCGGTCCCCGGACGGGTGACCACCCCGCACCGGAAACCTGCATCGGCAGGCAGCCCCGGGTTCCGCTTCGAACCGGTCGGCAGACCGGGACGGCCCGCGCAGCCCAACCGGCGGCCCGCCAACGACAAAGGCCCGGGATTCCGGTTCGAACCGGTAGAAAAGCCCGGCAACACCACATCGCGGCCCGCACGCCCCGGGAACACGACGACGCCCGCGGCCCGTCCACAGGAAACACGGCCGCAACCCCGCCGCACGGGTAACGCGCAACCCGCCAACAACAAACGGACGCAAAGCAACTACACCCGCCCCAGCTCCACACGGGCCACCGTAAGGCAAACACAGCCCCGGAGCACAAGGCCGACATCGCGCCCGCAACCTCGGGTGACGAACAGGCAAAGCGTGAGAAAGCCATCGGCCACGCGCGCTCCAGCCAGGCGGACATCCGCACCAGCGCAAAGGCACAGCTCCGAACGGAGATGAACAAGATATAACTATGGATGAATCTAAGAAAATGAAACCTTAACTACGAAAGGTCCGGTGGAAACACCGACATGTGGGGCGGCTGTCCGAGGGGATGGCCGCCTTTTCTGTGTCCGGCAGCAGCATCCGGACAGCCGGCCACACGCCCCCGCCAAGACGTTAAATTAAGATAAAACACAACGGTTTTCGACAAAGAAAGCACCGCCACCGACCGATTATTCGGTATCTTTGGGCACTCAATCAAACTGACAATGAAAAAGAACTTACTGACCGCAGCCCTGATGGCTGCCACCGCCTGCCTGAACACAGGATGCAACGACATGGAAAGCCAAATCGCAGGCAAATACGAACACCCCGACCTGCCGGGCCAGACATTTGAATTCGCCGCCGGAAACCGCTACGTGAAGACCATCAAGGCCGGCGCCACCGACTGCACCATAGAATACAACGGCACATGGACCGTGGACGGCGACAGCCTGTTCGTGGAGAGCGGCACGGAAGAACCCATATTCCATTTCGGCGACAGCATGACGGACGCACAAAAAGACATCATCCGCAAGCTGGCCGAAAACGACCTCCAGCCCCGACTCTCCTTTGAAATCGCCGGCGTGGACAGCCTTGCCCTCAGCCTGAAACGGGGCGAACGCATCGTGACCTACAACAGGATAAAATAAGGCATCCCGGACCAGAGACTCTCCCAAACAGCCATGCACGGCCCGAAGACGGGCCTTTGAGGCTGCCGCGCTTCTGTAATGAAAAAAACATATATACGCCCATCGGCGAAAGACAGAAGCCCGGCAGCCTCAAACATGCCCTTGCACGACGAAACACCGCACCCGTCTCCGTCCCTCTCCCGGCAGAAGCCACACCCGCCGAAGCCTTTCCATAAGCAGAACAACAAGCCATGAGCACGAAACAGCTTATATCCTTTTTTCGCAGGACGCCCCCGCCATACCATGAAACGTCGCTTTGGAACAGTTTGAACAGATTGCGCGAACGGGCCAGCAGGAGTGGAATCTTTGGCTCTTCCACATTATAGACCGTAAAGCGACGCCTGCATTCGTCAGCCACAAGAAGCTGTTCTCAAACCGGTCGAATTTGACATGTTCATTCAGCCGTTTCAAAATGAAGCGTTTGTTCTTGGCGTTCAATTCAGGCGGGATAACAAAACATTACGTGTTGTTTCGTAATAATGACGGATATAATCATCTATCTTTCTCCTAAGCATATCTTACGCCTTTATCCTATTTCAGATGCAGCAACCGTATACTGCCGCTTTTCCATAAAGCGGTATGCAACAATTATCCGAAGGCTTATCCCTTCACCTTCCACTCCTCCACGGTCCCGGTCTGGGAAGAGAAGTTCACACCTATCTTGTACAGCCTGCGCGGGTCGGCAGCATAGGGACGGGCATAGCCTTTCGCCTCTATCTGCGCCAAGGCGTCGTCCGCCGAACCGTCGCGCTTGAACTCGAAGATATAGACGTTGCTGTCGGTCTCCACGATGCAGTCCGAACGGCCTTGGCTCTGCTCCTTCTCCGTATAGACCGTATAGACGCTGACCAGACGGAAGATGAGGTAAAACGTGTAATGGAAAAAGCGCTCCTTCTCCGACTCACCGCTCTTGCTGCGCATCGTGTAAGGAATGCCGGCAAGGAAGGAAGTGAACAGCTGGCGAAGCTGCTCCAGGTCGCCGGCACGCAAGGCTATCACTACGCTCCGTATCCAACTTCCCATGTCCTCTCGCGGCTTCAGGTAGTCCGAAGCCACCAAAGACACGAAGCCGTTCTTCACTTCGTTGTTCGGGAAGTCGAGCAGGAACGTGCCGAAGTCCAAGTCATAATTTTTAATGGTCAGATAACCGCTCTGGTAAATCATCGGCAGGGGCTTCTCCACATCGGCCTTGTAGTCGATGAACTCCTCGGGACGGTAATAACGGCCGGTCAGTTCGTTCAAGTCCTCCTTCGTGTGGTTCAGCAGGCGGATGAGATAGGACGGTGTACCGCTGGAGAACCAATAGTCGCGAAGCTGCAACTTCGCGAACGCGTTCAACAAACTAAAGGGATTATAGACATCCGTCAGGTTGTCGCTGAAATGATAGCCGTCGTAACGGAACTTCAGCTTCTCCCGCATCCCTTCCGGCGTCGTCCGATATTTCTTGGCCAGTTCTTCTATCGGCTCTGCAAAATAGCAGTCCAATTCGTCCTGCGTAATGCCGCACAAGGCCTCATATTGAGCATCCATGCTGATGTCATTGGGCTGGTTGAAACCGCTGAACACACTGACCTGTGAAAACTTGGTCACTCCCGTCAGCAGGACAAACTGGAGGTCGTCGTCCGCCGCCTTAAAGACGGAATAAAAACCCTTCAGCACTTCTCGGTTCCAGTCTTCCAAAAGGCGCGTGTCGCCGCCCAGCGTCGTCTTCAGACCTGTATCCAACACGTCCAG
>CALULQ010000045.1 GCA_944321525.1 uncultured Paraprevotella sp. | reverse complement strand
GCATACGGGCATGGCGGGATTCCATGCCGTATGCCGCCGTAGGGCGCAGCCTCCTGCCGCCAAGGGACGGGAGGGGACTAAAAGGTATAAAAGGGAATGGTCCGGAAAAGTTCCGAACAGGCTTGCCGGACGTGGGGAAAATAGTTTCCCCGTCCTTTGTGCTTCAACCGGGAAGTTATATCTTAACGCGCGTAAGCGTCTGTCTCTAAATATGAGAGAGAGAAGAGAATATAAATAATTTGCTGGTATGCAAATTATTAGAAAGGTTTTCTTTCAGAAAATCAACGCCCCAAAACGGCATAAAACGGAGACCCTCCCCGGCAGGGGCGGGCACCGCCATTCCGCTGTATGTATTTACGTTTCCTTTCATCTTTCTCAATACTCCCCGTCGGAGATACATGACGCCCTGCATCGGAAGGAGATACACGCATCCAACAATGGCGCAAAATTAAACAAAATCACCGAAACGAAAGAAAAACGGGAGCATTTTTTCAGAGCATCCGATGAATTTCACTCCGATTCGGCCCGCGAATAAACAGAAACGTAACTTTGTGGAAACTCGTGGAAAGCTGTATTCATGTCTTTCCCGCCCGCACATATAAAGTTCCTTTGGCCCACCGGTTGGGAAACGTCCGTCTGCGTCGTGCGCACAAGCGCATCGCGCCTTGCGGAAGGCGAGCGAACGGAAAGCGGTCGGCGGAAATCCGACAAGCGGACAGGGTGGGGAACGGGACTGGCGACGCGGACTTTCACCCCACTTCAGGGACTTTTAATGAAAAAGGGTTCGCAGGGTTCAGACGGGCTGTGCCACAGACGTTTGCGGTGAACCCTCTGCCGGCAGAGGGTTCACACGAGGGTTCACCATACGGCCGCAACGGCCCTTCACAAGACATAGCTAAATGGCAATAGATAAGACGGTTGTCGGCATGTTTCAGGCGAAAATTTGTCGAAAGCGTCTTTATGTCGCATATTTGCGACGAGAAAAACAAAAAAGCATGAACTTCAAACGGATTGTACCTGCCGCCGTCGCACGGTGGCAGGCCATGGTCAAGAAAAAAGAAATCCGGTACGAAACGGAAAACTCACAGCTGCTTAACAAACCTGTCTGCCGTTTCGTACCGGAATGTATCACAAGTTGCCGGAACGCAATCCTAATCCTTGACGATTTTCTTTCCGTTGACGATATACGTCCCCTTCCGCAACCCGTCCAGTGCCTCGCCCTCCGGCACATCCGCCTTCAACCGGACCCCGTCGATCGTGTAGACATCCGCCCGGCTTTCCTGCGCCAGGACCTCCGCCACGTCGTCTCCCTTCTCCGGAGCCTCGTAGTAGAGCCTGAAGTCATCGAAACAGCACCAACAGTCGAATTTCTGCCCGTTGTTCAACAATCCTATACGCAACCGCCCGTCATCCACATTCACGTCCATCGTGTTGACATACCACCCCTGCGCAAAACATACGCTGGCCGCATACATACTGTTGATATAGCCGTTTTTCAAGTCCAAGTCTCCGAAATCCGGATTCTCCTCTTCATAAGGAAAAGCATAGAGGGAAACGATGGGCTGCGACTCCTGGTTGGCGAACAAAGTGGCCGGGATCGCCTCCGTCCCGCTTTTGTAGGCTTCCCCGCCATCGTTCTCCCCCGTCCGGTACAAAGCGTTTACCTGAATGGTATACTTCCCGTTTTTCAGGCCGGTGAGCGTCTGAGACATATTGAAGTTACGGTTGTAGAACTCCGCCACGCCGCTCCCCCGTGTCGGCATGTCGCTCCATCCACTCTCGTCCGGATTGAAAGAAGGATTGTCCATCAGCAACGTCAGCTCCCATCTCTCCCCTTCCTTGGGCCAAGCCTCATCCGACGTGAAGAAACCGGCTGCGGCTTCACTCAAGGAAGCCATGGCCGCGTCCACCTCTTTCTCCGTGGCGGCCTCCCCGGCCTGCCGTGCAGCCTGCTCCACCTGAGCCGTGAACGCTTCCAGTGCCTCGCCGGCCTCCGATTTTTTCATGTTCTCCCGGCACTGCTCCAGCAATGCGGTGAAACGTCCGTATGCGGCCTGAACCTGCAGGGCGCTCTCCACCGCCGCCAGCAACGCCCCGGTGGCCTGCTCATACCCTTCGCGGGTCTCTTCCACCTGTTCCGCCGCGGCCAGCGCGTCCTCTACCGCCTTCCGCACATTGTCCGGCAAGTCCTTCTGCAAAGCGGCATGGGCCTTGCCGACGGCACTCTCCAGCTGCTGCCTGTACACGTCCAAGGAATTCGCCTTCGCCAGCTCCATGCAGTCGATGTCCGGCATCCATTCCGCCGCATTATACAGGCGGACGAGATTGTCGCCCTTCTGCAGCGTCACCTTCACCGTCCGCCGGGCCGGCTTGTCCCAGCCGCCGGAATTCAGCGAGAGTTCCTCGCCCTCGCCGCCGTTCACGCTCAGATACAGTTTCCGTTCCTCGCCACAGATATAGGTCAGCGTCAGCTCATACTCCCCGCCTTCCTCGCTGTAGACGTTCCTCCACTGCAGGTCGTTCTTCTCGCTCCGTCCCAGCCAGCCGGCCTTCGCGCCGCCAGAGCAAAAATCCGCCTCCTCGTAGATTCCCGTCTCCGCCGCCTGGTTGTTCGTCAGTTCCTGATAGGCGTCCAGCCATGCCGTCTCGGCCTCATACTTCACCCGCTCATAGCGCTTCTCGGCCTGCAGCTTGTAGATCCGCGTGCCATGGGCCGGAAGCTCCACCGTCATGTCTCCCTCAAACTCTCCCACGTCTTCCTTCTGGAACAAGTCGCGCACCAGCACCTTTCCGCCCAGCTCCAGTTCCAGGAAATCCACCGAGAGGGAGACTTGGTTGTCGGTCGGGTTATAGAAAGCCACGGCCCGCTTCGTGCCGTGGAGTGTCTCCACGTCCTTCACCAGCACGTAAGCCCCGCTTTCCCGCTTCACCACATAGGCCTGCAATGCCAGCGGGTCCTGGTTCAGGGCGATGAGTTCCCCGTTCGTCAACAGGTCGAGGGCGGTTGGTGAAATCGTGGTCATGTCACACCCGATAAGCAAGGGTGAACTCATGATGCACCACATGCCGAAGTGCGTCTTGTCCTCCTCCGTGGACAAGCCGCGCCCCACCTCCAGCATGTCCATGTCGTTGAACTTGCCCTCCGTGGCATACGCTGACAAATAGAGGTTCTCCCCGATGATGCCCTTCACGGAATTCCATCCCAGATAGATGTCGCCCGTCACGCGCCATGAAGTGGCCACGTCGTGCACCCAAGTGCCGGGAAAAGCCCAGCGGCACACGTTCATCCGCACGTCCGTCCGCCCAGTGTTGACAATCGCCTGGTGGATGGCCGTGTACCGCTCCTGCTCCGACAGCTCCAGGTTGTCCTCATTGTAGCCCGGTTCGCCGCCGCAGAAGTCCACCTTGATGAAATCGAATCCGAGTTCCTTGAAATACAAGTCAATGTCCTCCTGATCGTGCCCGTAAAGCCCCACGCCCTTGCCAATCAGGTCGCCGCCGAAGTAGGACGCGCAAGTGTTCTCGCCCGCATCGGAATAAATGCCGGCCTTCAGTCCCTTGGAATGGATGTAGTCCACCACGGTCTGCATCCCGTTCGGGAAACGGGTGGGATGGATTAGCAGATGGCCCTCGCTGTCCCGTCCGCCGAAGAAACCGTCATCTATATTCATATAAATATAACCGGCGTCTTTCAGTCCCTTTTCCACCATGGCATCGGTCTGCGCCTTGATCAAGTCCTCACTGATCTGCACCCCATACGTGTTCCACGAACTCCATCCCATCGTGGGAGTCTCATAAGCGGCCGCCCCACAAATGCACAAGGAAGCCAACGCCATACAAAAGAAATGTTTTTTCATGCTTCAGTCATTAATCAAATGGTTATTCAAAGATACGGATTTCCGGAGGATTTTTCCAAATTTTATTCGTAGTTTTGCATCCGTAAAAACCAACAAGATCTATGGCACACGAACATCCTTTCGCACAATTCCACTTCTGCCCCAAGTGCGGCTCGCCGCGCTTCGTGGAGCACAACTGTAAATCGAAACATTGTGAGGACTGCGGCTTCACGTACTATTTCAATCCCAGCGCGGCCACGGTGGCCGTCATCCTGAACGACCGGCGCGAGCTGCTGGTGTGCCGCCGGGGGAAGGATCCGGGCAAAGGCACCCTCGACCTGCCGGGCGGCTTCTGCGACTGCTTTGAAAGCAGCGAGGAAGGCATGGCCCGCGAGGTGAAGGAAGAAACCGGACTGGACGTGACGCGCACCGAGTTCCTGTTCTCGCAGCCCAACACCTACCTCTACTCCGGCTTCCTGGTGCACACCGTCGACATCTTCTTCCGTTGCACGGTGGCCGACTGGCGACCGGCCCGGGCCATGGACGACGCGGCCGAGCTGATGTGGCTGCCGCTCGCGGAGCTACGCCCCGAAGAGTTCGGGATGGACTCCGTGAGAAGGGGCATCAAGCGACTGGCCGAACTCCTGTAAGCGTACACAGCAAGGAAAAAGACAACGACCGCACGGCGCTTTTTCAAAAAAAGTGTTATATATAAGGTGTAATCTATCTTTTTTTCCTACTTTTGCTGCCAAATTTATAAAAGGACAAAGCATGCAGAAAAATTTGGTGATCGTGGAGTCTCCCGCCAAAGCCAAGACCATAGAGAAGTTCTTGGGGGGCGACTACAAGGTATTATCCAGTTACGGGCATATCCGTGACCTGAAGAAGAAAGAGTTCAGCATAGACACGACGAGCTTCACCCCGCAATATGAAATCCCGACAGAGAAAGCCAAACTGGTGAACGAGCTGAAGGCCGAGGCCCACAAGGCGGAGACCGTGTGGCTGGCTTCCGATGAGGACCGCGAGGGAGAAGCCATCTCGTGGCACTTGTATGAGGTGCTGGGACTCACGCCGGAACACACCAAGCGCATCGTGTTCCACGAAATCACCAAACCTGCCATCCTGCAAGCCATACAGCACCCGCGCGACATCGACCTCAACCTGGTGAACGCCCAGCAGGCCCGCCGCGTGCTGGACCGCATCGTGGGCTTCAAGCTCTCGCCCGTGTTGTGGAAAAAAGTGAAACCCGCGCTCTCGGCCGGACGGGTGCAGAGCGTGGCCGTGCGCCTCATCGTGGAACGCGAACGGGAAATCCAACAGTTCAAGAGCGAGGAAAGCTACCGCGTGACGGCCGTGTTCACCTTGCCGGCCGACAAAGGCGGCAACGAAATCAAGGCCGAGCTGAACCAGCGCTTCAAGAGCAAGGAGGAGGCCATGCGCTTCCTGGAAAACTGCAAGGACGCCACGTTCACCATAGGGGAAATCACTACCCGCCCGCAAAAGCGCACGCCGGCAGCCCCGTTCACCACATCGACCCTGCAGCAGGAAGCCGCCCACAAACTGGGCTTCACCGTGGCACAGACCATGATGGTGGCCCAGCGGCTGTATGAATCGGGACGCATCACGTACATGCGTACCGACTCCGTGAACCTCTCCTCGCTCTGCATCAACGCCAGCATGGCGGCCATCAAGGAACTGATGGGCGAACGCTACGTGAAGAGCCGCCAGTTCCACACCAAGACCAAAGGGGCACAGGAGGCACACGAGGCCATCCGCCCCACCTACATGGACCAGACGGAAATCGAGGGCACGCCGCAGGAACGACGGCTCTACGACCTGATATGGAAACGCACCATCGCCTCGCAGATGGCCGACGCGGAAATCGAAAAGACCACCGCCGTCATCAGCGTGAGCGGACAGGAAGCTGCTTTCGTGGCCACGGGCGAAGTCATCAAATTCGACGGTTTCCTGAAAGTGTACCGGGAAAGCTTCGACGACGACCAGGAAAACGAACCGGCGGAGAGCAACCTGCTCCCGCCCATGGAAGCCGGACAGCAACTGGCACGCAAGGAAATACAGGCCACGCAGCGCTTCAGCCAGCACCCGCCGCGCTACAACGAGGCCAGCCTGGTGAAGAAACTGGAAGAACTGGGCATCGGACGGCCTTCGACCTACGCCCCCACCATCAGCACCATACAGCAACGCGAATACGTGACCAAAGGCGACAAGGAAGGGGAAGAGCGGGAACAGCTCACCCTCACGCTGAAAGGCAACGACATCAACCCGCAAAACAAACGCATCGTGGTGGGCGCGGAACGGGGAAAACTGATTCCCACCGACATCGGGACGGTGGTGAACGACTTCCTGCTCCAGTATTTCCCAGAAATCATGGACTATAACTTCACCGCCGAAGTGGAGAAGAAATTCGACGACATCGCGGAGGGAAAGACCGAATGGACACAGATGATGAAGGACTTCTACGGCGACTTTGAACCGGAAGTGGAAAAGACCCTGCATGCCAAATCGGAGCACAAAGTGGGCGAACGCCTGCTGGGCACCGACCCGCAAAGCGGCAAACCCGTGTCGGTCAAGATAGGCCGCTTCGGCCCGGTGGTGCAGATCGGCACGGCGGACGACACGGAAAAACCGCGGTTTGCACAAATGAAGGCCAACCAGAGCCTGGAGACCATCACGCTGCAGGAAGCCTTGGAGCTGTTCAAACTGCCGCGCGACCTGGGCACGTTCGAAGGCATCAAGGTGACCATCGGCACAGGGCGCTTCGGCCCCTACGTGCTGCACGACAAGAAATACGTGTCGCTCCCCAAGAACGCCGACCCCATGACCATCACGCTCCAGGAAGCCATCAAACTCATCCTCGAGAAACGGCAGGCCGAAGAGAAACGCCACCTGAAAGCCTTCGACGACGACCCCGAGCTCGAAGTGCTCAACGGGCGGTATGGCCCCTACATCACCTACAAAGGCAGCAACTACCGCCTGCCCAAGGCACTGGCCGAAAGGGCCAAAGACCTCACGAGGGAAGAGTGCATGGACGTCATCAAGGAACAGGCAGAGAAGCCGCAAACGGCACGCAAACGCACGTACACCAGAAAGAAATGACACGCATCATATTAATCGGTTACATGGGGGCCGGGAAAACCACCGTGGGGAAAGCTTTGTCGCAAGCCCTGGGCCTCCCTTTCTACGACTTGGACTGGTATATCGAGGAACGGCACCGCCGGACCATCGCCCAAATCTTCGCGGAAAAAGGCGAAAAGGGATTCCGCGACATCGAACGGAACATCTTGCACGAAGTGGCTGAGTTCGAAGACGTGGTCATCTCCTGCGGCGGGGGCACGCCGTGCTTCTTCGACAACATGGAATACATGAACCGGCAGGCACAGACCGTGTACCTGAAAGCCTCGCCCGACATCCTCTTCCGCCACCTGAAAATGGGCAAAGTGGAACGCCCGCTACTGAAGGACAAGACAGAAGACGAGATGAAACAATACATCCGGGACTCCTTGTCCACCCGAGAACCTTTCTACAGCCAGGCACGCTACACACTGGACGTGACCCTGCTGGACAACTACGATAAAATAAAGGACACCGTCCGCATGCTTCGTGAACTTTTAAACTTATAAATACGCAATGAGAAAATGGCGCATTGAAGACTCCGAGGAACTGTACAACATCAACGGATGGGGAGTCAACTATTTTGGGATCAACGACAAGGGGCATGTCTATGTGACGCCACGGAAAGACAGCGTGCAAGTAGACCTGAGAGACCTGATGGACGAACTGGCCGTAAGGGACGTCACCGCCCCCGTGCTGGTGCGCTTCCCCGACATTCTGGACAACCGCATCGAAAAGACAAGCAACTGCTTCACCAAAGCCGCCAAGGAATACGGCTACAAGGGGGAGAACTTCATCATCTACCCCATCAAGGTGAACCAGATACGTCCCGTGGTGGAAGAAGTCGTCAACCACGGAAAGAAATTCAACCTGGGGCTTGAGGCCGGTTCCAAACCGGAACTCCACGCCGTCATCGCCGCCAACACCGACTCCTCCTCGCCCGTCATCTGCAACGGATACAAAGACCACAGCTACATCGAAATGGCCTTGCTGGCACAAAAGATGGGCAAACGCATCTTCCTCGTGGTGGAGAAACTCAACGAGCTGAACACCATCTACGAAGTGTCGCAGAAACTCAACGTGCGCCCCAACATCGGCATCCGAATCAAGTTGGCCTCTTCGGGTAGCGGGAAGTGGGAAGAAAGCGGAGGCGACGCCAGCAAGTTCGGACTGACCTCCAGCGAATTGCTGGAAGCCTTGGACATGCTTGAAAGCAAAGGACTGAAAGACTGCCTCAAGCTCATCCACTTCCACATCGGCAGCCAAATCACCAAGATACGTCGCATACAGACCGCGCTGCGCGAGGCCTCGCAATTCTACATCCAACTCCACCAGATGGGCTACGACGTGGAGTTCGTGGACTGCGGCGGCGGACTGGGCGTGGACTACGACGGCACGCGCTCCAGCAACAGCGAAAGCTCGGTGAACTACTCCATACAAGAATACGTAAACGACTGCATCTACACCTTCGTGGAGGCGGCCAACAAAAATGGACTGCCTCATCCGAACCTCATCACGGAAAGCGGGCGCTCGCTCTCGGCCCACCACTCAGTGCTCATCATGCAGGTGCTCGAAACCGCCTCGCTCCCGCGCATGGACGAGAATTTCGAACCTTCGCCCGACGCCCACCAACTGGTGAAGGACATGTACGAAATATGGGACAACCTGAATCCGCGCACGCTGCTGGAAGACTGGCACGACGCGCAGCAAATCAGGGAAGAGTCGCTGGACCTCTTCAGCCACGGCATCGTGGACCTGCGCACCCGCGCCGACATCGAGAGCATGTATTGGAGCGTAACCCGCGAAGTCAACATGCTGGCACAGACACAAAAGCACATCCCGGAGGAACTGCTGACACTTGACAAGCTGTTGGCCGACAAATACTTCTGCAACTTCTCGCTCTTCCAGAGCCTGCCGGACGCATGGGCCATCGACCAGCTCTTCCCCATCATGCCCATACAGCGGCTGGACGAACGCCCTGACACGCACGCCACGCTGCAGGACATCACGTGCGACTCGGACGGGAAAATAGCCAACTTCGTGACCAACAACCACATCTCCCACAGCCTCCCGGTGCATACCCTGAAGAAGGGCGACAACTACTATCTGGCCGTGTTCCTCGTGGGAGCCTACCAAGAAATCCTGGGCGACATGCATAACCTCTTCGGAGACACCAACGCCGTGCATGTGTCGGTGACGGACAAGGGATACAACATCGACCAAGTCATCGATGGCGAAACCGTGGCCGAAGTGCTGGAGTATGTGCAATATGAACCCAAGAAACTGGTGCGCCGCCTGGAAACATGGGTGTCCAAATCCATCCAAAGCGGCAAAATCTCGCTGGAGGAAGGCAAGGAGTTCCTGAACAATTACCGCTCGGGGCTTTATGGTTACACTTATTTGGAATAAACGACATGAAAGAGAAACTGACCATCATAAAGGTAGGCGGGAAAATAGTGGAGGAAGAAGACTCCCTGCGCCAACTGCTGACCGACTTTTCAGCCATCCCGGGCGCCAAGATATTAGTGCACGGAGGCGGACGGTCGGCCACAAAAATCGCCGCACAACTGGGCGTCGAGACAAAAATGATTGGCGGACGGCGCGTCACTGACCGCCAGATGCTGGACATCGTCACCATGGTCTACGGCGGCTTGGTGAACAAGAGCGTCGTCGCGCGGCTCCAGGCACAGGGCGTCAACGCGCTGGGCCTGACGGGCGCCGACATGAATGTCATCCGTTCGCACAAGCGACCGGTGAAGGACGTGGACTACGGTTTCGTGGGCGACGTGGACGAAGTGGACGGCGAGCTCCTGGCCGACCTGATACGCAAAGGCATCGTCCCCGTCATGGCTCCCCTGACCCACGACGGCCAAGGCCAACTGCTCAACACGAACGCCGACACCATCGCCGGCGAAACGGCCAAGGCCATGGCCCGCTTCTTCGACGTCACACTCATGTACTGCTTCGAAAAGAAAGGAGTGCTCAGGGATGCGAACGACGACGAAAGCGTGATTCCCCACATCAATGAAGCGGAATTCCAACGCTATGTGGAAGACGGCACCATACAAGGCGGCATGATTCCCAAGCTGGAAAACTCCTTCGAAGCCCTCCACGCCGGAGTGGCAAAAGTGGTCATCACGCTGGCTTCGGCCATCGACGGCACCTCCGGCACCATCATCGAAAAATAAAAAATCGCCGAAAATAGAAAAAAAACAGCGGGTGGGTGTAACTTTTCACCCACCCGCCCGTCTTTAATACAGAGAGATGAAGAAAATCAGTTTCCGGAACGATGTATTGCCGCTGAAAGACAAACTCTATCGGATGGCTCTTCGAATCACATTCGACACGGCCGAGGCCGAAGATATCGTTCAAGACACACTGATTAAGGTTTGGGACAAGCGCGAAGAATGGCCGCAACTCGCCTCCATCGAGGCCTATTGCATGACCATCTGCAGGAACCTCTCCCTTGACCGGAGAGAAAAGAAAGAGGCGCAACACATCGCCTTGGACGAGAACCTGCACAACCGCCCCGACGTCTCCACGCCATACGACAAAATGGCGGCAAGCGACAGCATCCGCATCTTGGGGGAACTCTTGAAGGGACTGCCGCAAACGCAGCAGGACATCGTCCAACTGAGAGAAATAGAAGGCAAAAGCTATAAAGAGATTGCAACGGTTCTGAACCTGAGCGAAGAGCAAGTCAAAGTATACCTGTTCCGGGCCAGGCAACGAATCAAACAAAGGTACAAGGAGATACAAGGTTATGGACTATAAATACATAGAACAACTTGTGGAACGCTATTGGCAGTGCGACACGTCTCTCGAAGAAGAAGCCATACTGAAGGCCTTCTTCAGCCAAGCCAACGTGCCGGAACACTTGATGCCTTACAAAAGTCTCTTTGCCGGAGAGAAGATGCTGCAAGAAGCAAAACTGGACGAATCATTCGACGCCCAAGTGCTGGAGCGCATCCAAGAAGACGAAACGGTGAAAGCCAAACGGGTCTCCATCACACGTCGGCTGATGCCTTTCTACAAGGCGGCGGCCTCCATCGCCATCATCCTGACGTTGGGAAACGCCGCGCAAAGCTCATTCCGCCCGGCAGAAGCCGTCGAAAACGACTACAACTACGAGAACTACAAAGACTCGTATGACGACCCGGAAATGGCCTACGACCAAATCTCGGATGCACTGCAGATGGTGTCGCAAAGCCTGAGCGAAGCTTCGAAGCAGGACTCGCTGCTCCGCGAGCAAGTTGGAAACCAACCAAAAGGACAATAAGAGTGAGACGCGTTCTTTGCTTACTGTGCTACATAGCATGTCTGATTCCAAGCGCATGGGGGCAAGACTTCGCCACGAAGTTCATGGAACAATGCGGCGAGAAAGACAAAATGGAATGCCAGACCGTCAGCCCGAAAATGATGGAGAAGGTGATGGACATTCTGGCCGACCCCGACAAGAACGAGGACGAGGAAGTGCAGGAATACCTCCTCTCCAAGCTGAAAAGCGCAAGGATCATCACGGCCGACCGGCATGCCGAAAAACTCTTCCGGAAAGCGGAAAGCCTCATCGAGAAGAACAAGAACAGGTTCTCACCCTTGGCCGAGGATTCCGCGGGAGACCACAACAGGATTTTCGTCCGCAGGCACGACGACGTGGTGCGCGAACTGGTCATGCTACAATTGAGTCCGGGAAAAGACTTGCTCACGATAGTGGATCTAACGGGAGAGATGGACGAGAAGTTCATGAAACTGCTCTCATCCGGTGAACTCAAAGACGATTGAATGGAACATTTTTATGCTTTTTCTATATAAACAAGTTAGTGCTTAATAAAACGCAATGAAACTGTGAAGTTTCAATTCTCTCAAATTTTTTCATAACATACTAACGATGAAAAGGGCTGCCTGTGGAGGTGGCCCTTTTTCATTTCTGCCCACAAGCACTTTTTTTTCAGAATAATCAACCTTTCGGGCACGCAGTTTCGCTTATTTGTATTATCTTTGACGCGAGTAATAACCAAACCAGAAAATCTTATCATGTTAAAAAGAATCGCACTCACAGTATTGGCCGTATGCACATTGGGCACAGTGTCCGTACAGGCTCAAAAGAACGAGTCCTTCCGCCCCAAGGAAGTATGGAACGACACGGAAGGCAACCCCATCAACGCGCACGGCGGCGGCGTGCTCTACCACAAAGGGAAATACTACTGGTATGGGGAATACAAGGTGGGCGAGACAGTGCTCCCGCCCGACGCCACTTGGGAACGCTACCGCACGGACGTGACGGGCGTAAGCTGCTATTCCAGCAAAGACCTGCTCAACTGGAAGTTCGAAGGCGTGGCACTGAAAGCCATCAAAGACGACCCCGAAAGCGACATCCACCCCTCGCAGGTGCTCGAGCGCCCCAAGGTGATCTACAACAAAAAAACGAAGAAGTTCGTCATGTGGATGCACATCGACAGCCCCGACTACAGCAAGGCGGAAGCCGGAGTGGCCATCGCCGACTCGCCCACCGGCCCGTTCACCTATCTTGAAGGTTTCCGCCCCAACGGCAGCATGGCCCGCGACCAGACACTCTTCGTGGACGACGACGGGACGGCCTACCAATTTGCGTCCTCGGAAGAAAACCAGACCATGCACATCAACCGCCTGACGGACGACTACACCAAGCCCGACGGCACCATGGTGCGCCGCTTCGTAGGCATGGCACGCGAGGCACCAGCCGTGTTCAAGCACGACGGGAAATACTACATGCTCTCCAGCGGATGCACGGGCTGGGACCCGAACCGCGCCGAACTGGCCGTGGCCGACTCCATCATGGGCGAATGGACCGTGCTGGGCGACCCGTGCACCGGACCGGATGCAGAAAAGACCTTCTACGGGCAGAGCACTTACGTCATCCCCGTGCAGGGCAAGAAAAATGCATTCATCGCATGCTTCGACATGTGGAAGAAGAAAGACCTGCAAGACAGCCGCTACATCTGGCTACCCATGATGTGGGACGAGGCAAACGGCAAATTCAGCATCCCCTGGCATGCCGAATGGGACTTGAGCGTATTTAAGAAGAAATAAACAAGCCCTCCCCCAAGGAGGGGCAAACTGACAGCAACACATCTCCCCGCCCGCGCCGGCCAACAAGGTGCAGGGCGGGGAGACGACGTAAAAGGGCAACACGACGGATAAGATGATTGACGAAACATTTGAGATCGACACAGACCAACTTAGCTTGAAATTCACACGCGGACAGGCCGGCAACTTCTTCGTGAGCGGAAAAACGGGAAACGTGGAAATCATCTACCCGCCACAAACCGACTTCCGCCGCCTGCAACCATGGCTCTTCAAGGCCGTCACGGAAATCCTGCGCGAACAGGCCAAACGCATCCTCCCCGCACGGCTGCACGAACTGGCCGAAGCGCACGGTTTCCATTACACGCGCGTAAGAATCAACTCGGCACGCACCCGCTGGGGCAGCTGCTCCAGCCAAGGCCACATCAACCTCTCGCTCTACCTGATGATATTCCCCCGGAAACTGTCGGACTACGTGCTGCTCCACGAACTGTGCCACACACGTGAGATGAACCACGGCCCGCGCTTCTGGAGCCTGCTGGACCGCGTGACCGGATGCCGGGCCAAAGCCCTCCGCCAAGAGTTGCGCGACTATCCCTCCCCCTTCAGGTAATCCCCCTCCCGACAAAAACGCCGCCCTCCAACGTCCGCTTGGCAGACAGCGCGAGACAGCCTTGCGCGACGACGCCAACCGCAATGCGAAACAGTACTTTGCGGCAAGTACTCGAGTACTCTGCGCAGAGTACTGTGGCGGCAAGCGCAAGGCCATCCGCCGACAAGGGCAAAAAAATAAGGATCTCACCGGCAGGAATTGCCGGGGAAACCCCTAAACCAGACGGGACAGGCGAAACCTGCGCCCCACTCCAACAATGTCAAGGACGAACACCGCCCTCGCCGGTACGGGCCGGACGTCCGGGCCACACTCCGTCCAAGTAGCGGAAACCGAAAAAGGCCAAAACCAACGACAGCACCGCAAAGACGATTGCCGGCCAAACGCCGCCGCACAACTCCACCAGCGTGGCCTGTGCGTCGCCCGTCAACCAAATCAAAGCCACACCTGCCAGGTTATTGAACACATGTGCCGCCACGGGCATCCAAATCGTGCCGGAACGCCAATAGAGCCAGCCCAGCACCACGCCAAAGGCCACCGCGCCCGGAATCTGGGCCGGATTGCCGTGTATGGCACCGAAAATCAGCGCCGTCAGCAGGATAGCCACCCAAGGGCGCATCCGGTGGCGCACCAGATGCCGCTGTATGCCCATCCGGAAGACCAACTCTTCCGTGAACGGCCCCACCAGCACTATGCCCAACACGCCCCAAGGGTCGTAGACCAAACGGCTGAACACTTCCGCATTCAGGTCCTCCAAGGACAGGGTTTCCAGCAAAAGGTTCACAATGAAGATGATGGGCACCATCCACAACACCACGATGCCATAGAGCGGCCAACCATAGCCGCCCGCGCGGAAACTCTTCCGGTCGGTCCAGCGCAACAGCGTCATAGCGGCCCAAACTACGGCGCCGTTCAGCCACAGCGAGATGCCCAATGCCGTGGGCGACGATGCCAGCACATTCACGTCCAGCGTGCCTTCGTGCAACAGGTTCGGCAAGTTGAAAAAGAACATGACGACCATGGACGACAGCAACTGTGCCAACAAAAATATCAGAACCAAACATATTGTACGCCTCATCCTTCTATCTCCTTTCTGAAACTACAAACCTTTGTTTTCCGCGAACAGCAGCCGCACCCGCTCTTCGTCTTCGCGGAGCTGGTGGGCCAGTTCGCCTTTGTTGCGGAACTTCTTCTCGTCCCGAAGGCGGCGCACGAAAGCCAACGTCAGCACGCTGCCGTACAAATCGCCCTCGAAATCCAACAGGAAGACTTCCACCGTGGGGGCATTGCCCTCGCCAAGCGTCGGGCGGCAACCGATGTTCAGCATGCCGTTCCAGGCTTGCACCGGCCCGTCGCCTGCCGCCGTCACGCGGACGGCATACACCCCGTTCCTGGGCACCAGCTTTTGGGCATCCTCCACCTCAAGGTTGGCCGTGGGGAAGCCTAATTCGTGCCCCACCCGGAAGCCGTGGACCACCCGCCCCGTCAACTCATAGGAACGGCCCAGGCAGCGCGCCGCCATCCCCACTTCGCCTTCGGCCAGGCAGGCCCTCACCATGGAGGAACTGACCTGCACGTCGCCCATGGAAAAGGCTTCCGCGCGGACCACTTCGATGCCCAGCTCGCGACCGTAGGCCACATAGTCGTCGAAGCCCTCCGAACGGTCGTGCCCGAAACGGTGGTCGTAGCCAATCACCAGCACCTTCACGCCCAGCCTGTCCCTCAACACTTCGGCCATGAACTGCCGGGCCGACAATGCCGCCAGCTGGGGCGTGAACTCCAGCGTGGCACAACAGTCTGCCGCGGTCGTGGCCAACCACTTGCACTTTTCCTCATAAGTGGTCAGAAGCCGGGGTTGGTAAGCCGCGTGCAACGCTTGTCGGGGATGGGTGCGGAACGTAATCAGCAACGAGGCCAGACCGCGCCGCGCGGCATGCGCCGCCACTTGGTCGATGAGGAAACGGTGGCCGCGGTGCACCCCGTCGAAAAAGCCAATCGTGGCCGCACAGCCCACGTATGGCACGGCATCATGCAACGTGAAAAACTTCATTCCGCCGCCTCCTTTCCCCACAAATCCAGCCAGTCGTCGGCCCGCCGGGAATGGAAAACATGCATCCCCAACGACTCCGCCACACGGCAATTCTCCTCCGAATCGTCGACAAACAGTGTCTCGTCCGGCGTCAGGGACGCTTCCGCCATCGCGACACGGAATATCTCCGCGTCCGGTTTGGCCAGCCCCATCCGGAAGGAAAGGAACATGCGCTCGAAGCAGTCTTCCAGCCCGACGCCATCCGGAGCCTGCAACCCGTGGCAGACGTAGTCCCAATGCAGGGCATTCGTATTGCTGAGCATAAAAGTGCGGTAGCGCGGACGCAACGCCCGGATGGCCTCCAGGCGGCGCGAGGGTATGGCCACCAACATGCTGTTCCATGCCCGGCGGATGTCGGCCTCGGGTATGTCGTGACCGGCCTGGCGGCGAACAAACGCGAAGAACTCGGCCTCCGGCATTTGCCCCGTTTCCAAGGCCGCAAACACACCTTTCTGTGCATACGTCCCGATGCTGTCCGCCACCCGGCAACCTAATGCCGCGAAGGCATCCACCGCGGCCTGCTTGTCCAGGTCGACGATGATGCCTCCGAAGTCGAAAATAATATTCTTAAGATTCATATCACACTGCCTTTTTCCGCACCAGGCGCTTGACGCCTCGCCAGATTTCACCGATCCACAACACGAACGACGTGCCGCCAATGATGTACAGCCACTCCATCAACGGAAGCGGCTCGGTGCGGAACACCTTGCCGCCAAAGGTCACGATGAAGAATTGCCCCACCAAGATGATCAGTGCCACGCCCAGCATGCCCAAGGCATGGCC
This sequence comes from uncultured Paraprevotella sp., assembly GCA_944321525.1. Classification (GTDB taxonomy): domain Bacteria; phylum Bacteroidota; class Bacteroidia; order Bacteroidales; family Bacteroidaceae; genus Paraprevotella. Next base: position 2,734 of record CALULQ010000045.1, on the reverse strand, counting down.
GGCATCCTTGAAGATGGAATGCTGAGTGCCGAACACGCTGGCGTTAAACAGATTCCAGAACTGGAGCATGACGAACACGGTGAAGAACACCGTCAGATAGTGCACGTTCATCTCGCCATTCGGCAGCAGGCCGCCCGGCAGCTGCTTGAAATAAGCCAGCATCGCCATCAAGACCACCAGGAAACATAGGGCCACCCCGAAAATATTGTTCCGCATCGCCGGAGTTATAATGAAGTCGGTGCGTTTGCGCGGTTTCTCGTTCATCACGTCCATGCTGGGCGAGATGGAAGCCAATGCCATGGCGGCGAAAGTGTCCATAATCAGGTTCACCCAAAGCATCTGGGTAACCGTCAGCGGCAAGGACGTGCCGAAGAAAGCGCCCAACAGCACGCTCAGCAAGGCCACCACGTTGATGGTCAGCTGGAACACGATGAAGCGCTGGATGTTCTTGTACAAAGAGCGGCCCCACATGACCGCCGTGGCAATGCTGTGGAACGAATCGTCGAGCAACGTGATGTCGCTGGCCTCCTTGGCCACCGAAGTGCCCGTGCCCATGGACAATCCCACCTGGGCATGGTTCAGTGCCGGGGCGTCGTTGGTTCCGTCACCCGTCACGGCGACCACGGCCCCTTTCTGTTGGAGCAGCTGCACCAATCGCTGCTTGTCCATCGGACGCGCCCGGCTCATCACCTTCAGGTCCAGCACCCGTTCAAGCGCTTCCTCGTCGCTCAATGCGGCAAACTCCACGCCCGTAATACGGTTGCGTTCGGTGTCTTCGGGTTTCCACAAACCAATCTGGCGTGCAATCTCGGTGGCCGTTCCCGGCGTATCCCCCGTCACAATCTTCACGCTGATGCCCGCCGACTGGCATTTCGCGACAGCCTCGGGCACATCCGGACGAATCGGGTCGCTGATGGCAAAGATGCCGGAAAAGGTCAGCCCACCTTCATTTACCAGCTCGGCCGGGTCCGTGGACGCGCCTTCCGGAACAAGCTTGTAAGCAAGTCCCAAAGTGCGCATGGCCTTATTCTGGTACGCCAACAGCTGCTCGTTGTTGTGCGCAATCTGTTCCTGTCCCAAGTTGCATTTGCTCATCACGATCTCGGGCGCACCCTTCATGTAGAGCACACGCTTGTGCTGGATGGGAGAATCCACCAGCGTGGCCATGTATTTGCGCTCGGTAGAGAAGGTCAGCTGGTTCACCACCTTGGCATTCTCGCGCAACGAGGCATAATCCTTCCCCTTTTCATTCAGCCAAAGGAGCAATGCCACCTCGGTCGGGTTGCCCACGCCCGACGGCTTTTCGCCGTCTTCCTTTTCTTCCAGGAACGCAGTGGAATTGGCAGCGATGCCTTCCGCAATCAGGTCTTCTTGTCCATTGCTCAACTGGGCGTCATACACCTGCATCAGATTCTGCGTCAGCGTGCCGGTCTTGTCCGTGCAGATGACCGTAATGGCTCCCATGGTCTCGCAAGCATGCATCTTGCGCACCAGATTGTTGGTCTTCAACATGCGGCGCATGTTCAGGGCCAGACTGAGAGTGACGCTCATCGGCAACCCTTCGGGCACCGCCACAACAATCAGAGTGACTGCCATCATGAAGTATTTCAGCACGATGCGGGCAATGTCCAGCCACTGGTGCCAATCGCTCACCGAGTTGACCTGCAAGTAAGCATACAAGTCTTTCGAGGTAAAGATGATGAAAGTCAGGGCCGCGATGGTAAAGCCCACCTTGCCAATCAAGTTGGCCAATTTCGTCAGCTGGATGTTCAACGGAGTCTGCTCTTGGCTCTGCTCCGTAGCCTGGCGGGCCACCTTGCCAATCTCCGTAGCATCGCCCACACGTTCCACCCGCATGACACCATGCCCGTCCGTGATGGTTGTTCCGCGCATCACGCTGTTCGACGGATAAGTGGCCTCCTCGTCAAAGTCCGCTCCCACCGTCGTCTTGTTCACCATCAATTCTCCCGTCAGGCTCGACTCGTTGACCTGAAGCGAGATAGCCTCCAACAAAGTCCCGTCGGCGGGAATCTCCTCACCGGTGTTGAGGATGACAATATCCCCCACGACGACATCCTTCCGGGGAATCTCGTGCACCTTCCCGTTACGGACAACGGTGACAGGCGTCTCTTCGCTCACCGCATTCAACAGGTCGAACTTCTTGTTCGCGTCATATTCAAAATAAAACCCGATGCCCGTCGCCAGAAAAATGGCAAAGAAAATGCCGATTGTTTCCGCATATTCATTCTCAATGACAGAGATTATCAAAGAAAACACGGCAGCAACCAGCAACACCCGGATAACAGGGTCCTGGAACTTCTCCAGATACAGTTTCCACATCGAAGGCCGCTTCGGCGGGGTCAACTCATTGCTCCCGTGCCGGGCGCGGCTCTCTTCCACCTGCCGGTCGTTCAAGCCGGCACTTAACAAATCTGCTTCTTTTGCACTCATTTGGGTATATTACATTTATGTTTCAATCATCGGTCGGCAACCGCGGCCCGTCCCGCCATATCGCAAGTTCGGCCCGCGCACCTCAATTAACATCGCGAAAATACAACAGTTCCGCCAAACTTGAAAGTTTTCACACCTTTTTTAGCATTTAAGTTTGCACATCTCAATAAATCATATTAATTTTGCATCGCAAATTTCAAATGCAAAACCGGACTTGTAGCTCAGTTGGTTAGAGCAACAGACTCATAATCTGGAGGTCCCAGGTTCAAGCCCTGGCTGGTCC
>CALULQ010000044.1 GCA_944321525.1 uncultured Paraprevotella sp. | reverse complement strand
GGGCATCTCTGAGGACGAACTCACAAAGTTACTGCCTTACAACTTTACTTGAAACACGCCGAGTTTCGGATGGATACTGCGTAATGCGTGGGAAGTCCCTGTCGCCTTCAACCCCTTTCTGTCGGATATTTTTCTTCCCGGAAGATAATAGCCGTTGAAGCCGTCCGGAAGGACGGAGAAAGGGCAAGGCCGCGATACGCCATGCGGAGTTCCGGATTGTACTTTCCGCAAAGTACTCGAGTACTCTCCGCAGAGTACGCTGACGGGCTTCGCACACCGTGGCGGAGCTTTGGGCTGGGGCGGATGACTTCTTTGGATTTGTCAACCCGGAACTTGTCTTTGTCAGACGATGCTGTACGAATTTTTCTTTATTCCTGACGAGATGGGATGGCTGCGCCCTATTGCGAAAGTAAGATGCGGATTGCGTGCATTTACGCCGCTACGGGGTGCGGCCTTCATGGCGGCTGATTACGATGGGGTGGGGATTATGGTTGAGGGTGTGGAGCGGGGAAGCGACAGGAGGGCACGTGGAGTGATGAAAAATGCCACTTTGACAGGCAAAATATGCGTGTCAAAGTGACATTCTTGTTTTTCCGGAGTCAGTTTCCGAGTCGTGCATCAGGCCCGCGTGTCAGTTGCCGTCGGGCTTCTGCATGTCGATGAACGGCGAGTCGTCCCAATGGAACGTGTCGGGCGCGTCGGGGTGCGCGGGGTCGAAGGGGGGCACGTCTTTCAGGTGGCGGGCCAGCGCCGGGACTTGCTGTTTCAGCCCCTCGACAATGCAGCGCGCTATCTCATAGGCGCCGTAGGGATTGAAGTGTGTGTTGTCGGCCAAGGGCTTCTCCTGCCCCGGATAGGTGCCGGCGGGGTAGTGGACGAACGCCCGTTTTGAGGCTTTCGGTCCCATGGCCTCGTAGAGTGTGCGGGTCATCCGGTTGAGGTCGATGAGGGGCACGTTTTCCTTCCGTGCCAGCCAGCGCATGGCTTCCGGGTATTCCCCGTGCGTGTCCTGCAATTGTCCGTCTTTGTCGAAGGAGCGGCGCTGGGTGGGCGTGACGAGCACGGGATGTGCGCCCCGCAGGCGGGCTTCGTCGATGAATGTCTTCAGGCTGGTCATGAAAGAGTAGTAGGCGCCCGAGCCCGGCCCTTTTTGTTTCTGGTCGTTGTGGCCGAACTCCATGAACAGGTAGTCGCCGGGTTTCATCTGGCTTAGTGCCTTCTCCAGTCGTCCGGCGGCGATGAACGTGTTGGCGCACTCGCCGCTTTCGGCATAGTTGGCCACACACACGCTGTCGTCGAAGAAGGAGGTGATCATCTGTCCCCAGCTGGCCCACGGCTCTTCGTCCTGGTCCACCACGGTGCTGTTCCCGCAGAGGAACACGGTGGGGGCGGCCGTGTCGGCCGGGGCGATGGTGATGCTCTCGCAAGCAGGCGCCTCGCCGTTGAACTCCAGCGTCAGCTTGTCGTCCCAGTTGAGCTTGTGTCGCTCGCGGGGCTTGATGCGCACCGAGTGCTGCCCGTCGATGTCGGGCGTGCGTTTGTTCACGAGGAACGTCCGTTCCGCGAACTCACCTTTTTCCGTGTGCAGGGCGTTGACGAAGAGGCGCCTGGATTCTGCCCTGACGGTCGTCGTGGCGGCCCGCTTCGCGTGTCCCAGGCATACGGTCACTTTGTAGTTGCCGTCCGGCACGTTCACGGAGAAAAAGAAGGGCGAGCCGTCGGTTTTCCCGGGCGAAGCGGTGAGGTCGTAGCCGTAGCCGGTCGTTTCGCTGTATCGCGGGGCTTGGTCCAGACGGTAAGTGGTTTGTGCGTGTGCTGCGTTTCCTCGTGGCATGGCGAGGAAAACAAACAGGAGGATGATATACTTCAGCATGTTGGTCATGGTTGTGGAGGGGGATTAATAGCAGAAATGCCAAGTCTTCAGCCCGTCGAAGGTCAGTCCGGTGAAAGTGAGGCTGTCGCCCGGCTGTAGCTTTTCCACTTGGAAGAGCGGGAGGCTGGCATACGCGGTGGTGGAATAAGAATAGGGATCGTCGGGCTGGCGGTGGTAGAGCGAGAGGTGGAACGTGCGTCGGCCATCGGGGGTGGAGGTGATGGAATCGGTGCGATAGCCCCACTGTTGCGTGCCGCCCTGCGTCTTGGGCGAGAGTTGCAGGTTCAGGTAGTCCGCTCCGCGCCACACGGCGTCGATGCCGGTAGGCTCGTCTTCAGAGGCCGGCTCTTCGGTGGGTTGCAGCAGCGCGACATAGTCCACCGTATAGACCCGGGCCACAGGCAGTCCGCCCCTCGTTTCGTCTGTAGTTTCGTAGCCGAGCACGAGGCGGTAGAGCGTGTTGGGTCGCAGGCCTTGCAGGGGAGTATTGACGGCAAATCCGCTGCCGCCGTCCGTGGTGAACTGTGTGCCCAGCCCGGTGTCGTCGGTGTGCAGTTCCACAAATTCCGTGACGAGGGAGGGGAAGACGTAACCATCTTCCTCTTCCCCGTTGCAAGCCGCGCAGAGCAGGGCGCACAGGAACAATGCCACGTGTGCCGCCGTTTTTTTACTCATGGACGGCCGCTTCGTGGTTGAACACCGGGTTGGCATACATCGTGAGCAACCGCTCGCGCAGGAATGCGGTGTCGGGCTGCGGAAGCGTCACTTTGCGCACTTGCCCTTCCAGGTATGCTTCGAATTGCGCCCGTTCTTCCGCTGTGTAGTGCCGGGCGAAGTCTTGCGTGCCGCGGAGCAGGTCGGCCGCGGCATAGTTGCCCGGATACAGCTCGTAGTTGCGGTGGATTTCGCGGTCGATATGTTTGGCAACGACGTCGAACAGTTCTGTCCGCGGCAGGTCGGCGGGAAGCGAGTCGAGGAAGCCGTTCAGGCATTCGGCCATGCGGAAGCATATCCGTCCCTTGTAGCCGAAGATGCCCGTCTGCATGTTCAGCAGGTCGTCCGCTGGACTCTTCTTGAATCCCTCGATGTCGCGTTTCTGTTGGAATTCCTGCGCCTTCAGGTAGTCGCACGGGTCGTACTCGTAAGACAGCGCCACGGGGGTGAGGTTCAGTTGTTTCAGCCGTTCCGTGATGCTGCCCTCGCCTCCCATGGCCATCATCTTGAGGATGGCGTCCTGCGTGCGGTCGTCCGAGTCTTTGGCCCGTCCCTCACGTTGGGCAATCCAGATGTTTTCATGCTTGGTGCCGATGGCGTAGTGCATGTAGCGGCTCATCCGGGCGCTGGAGGCTAACATCTGTCGCAGTCCGGCGGAACGCTGCACGATGAAAGCCTTGTCCACGCGGACCAGTTTCTTGATCCACGGGCGGATGAGCAGGTTGTCGCCGATGGCGATTTCCACCGTGTTGCCGAAATCGTTGTCCAGCAACCCGACGGAGAGGAAGGCCGAGTCGGTCACGATGTCGCGGTGGTTGGTGATGAACGTGTGAGGCACCCGCTTGTCCACGCGCTCCGTGCCGGCAAGCCGGAAGTCCCGGGCGCATTTCTCCAGCAGGCCGTGGAGCAAGGGGTAGAACATCTTGATTTGCACTTCCAGGTTGGTGCGGCAACTGCGCAACTGGGCGCAGGCCTGTTCGTAGGGAACGCCCGGCAAGACGTGCTCCGCTGCTGCGCGGAACTCGGGGTCGGCTATCAGTTCCTCGATGACGGCCGGCAGTTCTTCGGGGTCGTAAGGACGGATTTCGTCGAATTCTTCAGGTGTACGCATGGTATAAGTAATTTGGTTATGAGAATTTGTTTTCGATGATGTCGGTCAGCACGTCTTTCATCTCCAGTCCGGCGGCCCGCACTTGTTGGGGGATGAAGCTGGTGGCGGTCATGCCCGGCGTGGTGTTGATCTCGAGCATGTTGATATGTTCGGTTTCCTTGCCCTCCGCGGTTGTCTGGTGTGTGATGATGTAGTCCACGCGGATGATGCCGCTGCATCCCAGTATGTCGTAGATGGTGGAGGTGATGAGGCGCACGCGCTCCGCCGTGTCTTCTTTCAGGCGGGCCGGGGTGATTTCCTGCACTTGCCCGTTGTATTTGGCGTTGTAGTCGAAGAACTCGTTACGTGTCACCACTTCCGTGATGGGGAAGACCACTTCCTTTTCTTTGGTCTTGTAGCATCCGCAAGTGATTTCCGTTCCGGCCATGTAAGCCTCCACCATCACTTCGTCGCTTTCGTTCATGGCTTTCATGATGGCGTCGTGCAGCGCCGCGGCTTCCTTCACTTTCGTCACGCCGAAACTCGAGCCTCCGGCATTCGGTTTCACGAAGCAGGGCAAGCCGATGCGGTCGATGATTTCCGCGTCGGTCACCTGGTTCTCGAACCCTTTGCGGATGATGAGGCTCTCGCTCACGCTCACGCCGAAGCCTTTCAGGTATTGGTTGAGCGTGAACTTGTTGAAGGTCATGGCCTCGACGAGTACGTCCGAGGTGGAGTAAGGCAAATGGATGAGGTCGAAATAACCTTGCAGGATGCCGTTCTCGCCCGGAGTCCCATGTATGGTGATGTAGGCGAAGTCGGGGCGGATGCGCTTGTCGCCTTCCATGAAACTGAAGTCGTTGCGGTCCACGGTGGCGCGGCTGCCGTCCTTCAGGTGCGCCTCCCATGTCATGCCTTTGATTTCGACCACATATACGTCGTATCTTTCCTTGTCGAGAAATGAATAAATGCCTTCGGCGCTGCGAAGTGAGACGTCGTGTTCAGAGGAGTCACCTCCGGCTATGATTGCGATTGTTCTTTTCATCTTTGTGTATGAGCGTTTGTTAGTTTAAGATAAGTTCGTGTCGTTGTTTTCCGTTGTGTTCCGGTGTGCTGTGTAGTTTCGCCAGCGTTCCAGCAGGGCGGTCATGTCGGGTGGGAGTTCCGAGTTGAAGTCCATGTCTTCCCCCGTTCGCGGGTGCTTGAAGCCCAAGGTCCGTGCATGAAGCGCTTGGCGTGGGCATGCGGAAAAGCAGTTTTGAATGAATTGTTTGTATTTCCCGGACGTCATGCCGCGCAGGATTTCGTCGCCGCCGTAGCGCGCGTCGTTGAACAGCGGGTGTCCGATGTGCTTCATGTGGGCACGGATTTGATGGGTGCGGCCCGTTTCGAGCCGGCACTCTACCAGCGTCACGAAGCCAAAGTCCTCAAGCACGCGATAGTGGGTGACTGCCGGTTTCCCGATGCCGCTGTCGGGGGAGAATACGGCCATTTGCATCCGGTCCTTAGGATGGCGGGCAATGTTGCCCTCGATGCGGCCTTGCTGTTCCTGGAAGCTGCCCCACACCAAGGCGTTGTAGAGCCTGCGGGTGGTTTTGTTGAAGAATTGCTTTCCCAAGTGGGTCTTGGCATCGGCGTTCTTGGCCACGACAAGCAGTCCGGACGTGTCTTTGTCGATGCGGTGCACGAGTCCTACGGTTGGGTCGTTTGGGTCGTAGCCCGGGTCGTCTTTCAGATGCCAGGCAATGGCGTTGACCAATGTGCCCGTGTAGTTGCCGCAACCGGGGTGTACGACCAGTCCGGCGGGCTTGTCCACCACAATAAGGTCGTCGTCCTCATAAACAATGTCGAGCGGGATGTCTTCAGGGATGATGTCGTTGTCGTATTTCGGCCGGTCGAGCAGGATGGTGATTTCGTCAAGGGGCTTCACCTTGTAGCTGCTCTTCACCGGGCGTCCGTTCACGAGTATGAACTCTTGTTCGGCGGCCCGTTGCAGCCGGTTGCGCGAGGTGTTGTACAAATGCTCCATCAGGAATTTGTCGATGCGCATGGGCTTCTGCCCGCTGTCTACAGTGAGGCGGTGGTGCTCGTAGACCGACGTGCCCTCTTCGTCCGGTTCCTCTTCGGCATTTTCTTCGGCATGGAAATCCACGTATGCCGTGGCATCATCCGCCGATGGCCTCGTTTCATCGTCAGAACTCGTCTGTGGCAGGCATGTCTTGATTTTCCTCATAAAAATCCTCTTCTGTCATGGGTAAAGAATCGTAGCTGTCCGTGTAGAGTGAGTCCTCTCCGAAGTCGCCGCTCCCCACTTGCAGGGTAAGCTCCGCGTCGATGGGCACACGGTCGCCACTGAACAAGTTGCGTCCGCGATATTTCACGCCATAGACCCAGTCTTTTTCGCCCTCCACGTATTGCGGCGGTGTCAGTTTGAGCCCCATGGCGATGAGCCGTGCTTCGGCTTCCCGCATGGAACTGTTGTCGGCAATGTCCGGCAGGGGCAGGGTGGGGGTGCGCGTGGTGTTGATGGTCAGGTAGATTTCCCTTCCCGGTTTCACTTGGTTGTCGTTGACGGGAGTCTGCTCGAGCACGGTGCCCGAAGGCAGGGTTTTGTTGTATCCGGAGTCGGTGACCACTGCGGTCAATCCTTGTTTCTCCAGCGTCAGGCGCGCCACGCCCACGCTCATGCCTTTCACGTTGGGCACGGTGACTTCCACGCCGTGCATGGTGTAGCGGTTGAGCGCAATCCACGTTCCCACGGCGATGGCTATCATGAGTATGAACATGGCCAGCAGGTTTATCCAGATGATTTTGCTGGTGAGTTTGCCAAAAAATTCTTTTATGGTCATGTCAGGTAGTTATACATCTTCAATTCGGCTTCAAAGATAGTGATAAAAAACAAAAAAGAAGTAAGGTGGTTCTTACTTCTTTTGTTTTCTTCGTGGAAAAAAGAGCACGTCGGCTTATTTCCCGTGTCTTTCGCAAGAAACGCTGAGCTTCTTGCGGCCCTTTGCGCGGCGCGCGGCCAACACCTTGCGACCGTTCTTGGTGGACATTCTTTCACGGAAACCGTGCTTGTTCTTTCTCTTTCTGTTGTGGGGTTGAAATGTTCTTTTCATCGCTATATCTGTTTTTTATTTGTTTTCTTTCTGATTCGGGGTGCAAAATTAGGCACTTTTTTTAAATTAAGCAAGCGATAATTGATTTTCCTCCTGAACTTTTGTGTTTTTTTTCTTTTTTGCATTAACTTTGCAGCGCGTAAGCAAGAGATAGTCATTTGATAATAGTAAGAATATACCAAGTAAAGTTAGATTTTTATGATTAACGCTCAAGACATTAAAAAAGGAACTTGTATCCGTTTGGACGGCAAGTTGTATTTCTGTATCGACTTCCTGCACGTAAAGCCGGGAAAGGGCAACACTTTTATGCGCACGAAGCTGAAGGATGTGGTCAACGGTTATGTTCTCGACCGCCGTTTCAATATCGGCGAGGCATTGGAAGACGTGCGTGTGGAGCGCCGTCCCTACCAGTATTTGTATCAGGAAGGCGCCGACTACATCTTCATGAACCAGGAAACCTTTGAGCAGATTCCCATAGCCAAGGAGCAGATCAACGGCGTGGACTACATGAAGGAGGGCGAAGTGGTGGACGTTGTGTCCGATGCTTCAACCGAGACGGTGCTGTATGCCGACGTGCCCACGAAGGTCGTGCTGAAGATCACTTATACCGAACCGGGCCTGAAGGGCGACACGGCGACCAACACGTTGAAGCCGGCTACGGTGGAAACTGGTGCCACTGTGCGCGTGCCCTTGTTCGTGAACGAAGGCGAAATGATTGAAGTGGACACTCGCGACGGCTCTTACCTGGGTCGTGTGAAGTAACGGTTCGCATAAGATTTTTAGAGTTAAAGAGTGAATAATGGGGCCCTTTGCGCCTTGTTGTTCACTTTTTTTGTTACCTTTGCTTGGTCAAGCCTTGGGGCTTGCCGGCAGCAGTGCGAATGTTGGTCCTGCATGCCTAAAGACGTAAGCGATGAAATATTCTTTGATTATACCGGTTTACAATCGTCCGGAAGAAGTGGACGAGTTGTTGGAGAGCCTCGTGGGGCAGCAGTTTGCCGACTTTGAAGTGCTGGTGGTGGAGGACGGTTCCACCCTTCCTTGCCGCGAAGTGGTGGAGAAATACCGCGGCCGACTGGCGGTGGAGTATTATTTCAAGCCCAATTCCGGCCCGGGGCAGACGCGCAATTATGGGGCGGAGCGCAGCCACGGAGACTATCTGATTGTGTTGGACTCCGACTGCGTGCTTCCGCCGGGATACCTGCAGGCCGTAGACGACGAACTGCGGCGGGAGCCGGCCGATGCATTTGGCGGGCCGGACAGGGCGCACGAGTCGTTCACCGACATGCAGAAGGCCATCAGTTATGCCATGACCTCGTTCTTCACCACCGGGGGCATCCGCGGGGGGAAGAAGAAGATGGACAAGTTCTATCCCCGCTCGTTCAACATGGGGGTGCGGGCGGAAGTTTACCATCGCTTGGGCGGTTTTTCCAAGATGCGTTTCGGGGAAGACATTGATTTCAGCATCCGCATCTTCAAGGCGGGATGCAGTTGCCGCCTGTTTCCCGAAGCGTGGGTGTGGCACAAGCGGCGCACCGACCTGAAGAAGTTCTTCAAGCAGGTGCACAATTCCGGTATAGCGCGCATAAACTTGTACAAGAAATACCCTGAGTCATTGAAATTGGTGCATTTGTTGCCCATGGTGTTCACCGTGGGCACGACCGTGCTGTTGCTGGCTGCGTTGGCCGGTTGGATTGGTTCGGTATGGATTTTCCAGATGACTCACAGCTACGTGTATGCGGTGGATATGCCCGGCCTGATGCGTCACGCTGCCGTGTTGCACGCCCTGTCGTGGATACCCTTGTTGCCGCTGTTGCTCTTTGCCTTGCTGATAGGCGTGGATGCCGCCGTGGCGAACCGCAGCCTGAAGATAGGCCTGCTGGCCATCGCGGCCTCGTTCGTCCAACTCATAGGCTACGGCACGGGCTTCCTGCGGGCTTGGTGGCAGCGTTGCGTTCGTGGCAAGGACGAATTTGCGGCTTTTGAGAAGAACTTCTATAAATAAAGGAGTATGGAGACCGCGAAGCTGAACATCAAGCAGTGGGCCGAGGACGACCGTCCGCGCGAGAAACTGATGCTGAAGGGGGCGGCGGCGTTGAGCAATGCCGAGCTGTTGGCCATTCTCATCGGTTCGGGCAGTGCGGACGAGTCGGCGGTGGCGCTGATGAAGCGGCTTTTGTCCGATTGCGACAACCGGCTGAAGACTTTGGGACGCATGTCGCTCGAGGAACTTACCGGCACGGTCGATGTGGACGGCACGGCGAACGGGAGGAAGAAGACGGCGCGCCGCTACAAGGGGCTGGGCAAGGCCAAGGCCGTCACCATCATGGCGGCCTGCGAGCTGGGGCGCCGCCGCATGGAAGAGGACGTAGTGGAACTGCCTTCCATCCGTTCCAGCATGGATTTGTACCATTACTTCCTGCCACAGATGCAGGACCTGTTCCACGAAGAGTGTTATGCCGTGCTGATGAACCAGGCCTGCCGCATCATGGACAAGGTGCTGGTCAGCAAGGGCGGCCTGACGGAGACAGCCGTGGACATACGCTTGATTCTGCGCGAGGCGTTGCTTCGCCGGGCGCCGGTCATCGCGCTCTGCCACAACCACCCCTCGGGCAATCTCAGGCCCAGTGTGGAGGACGACCGCCTGACCGACCGCTTGCAGAAGGCTTGCCGGATGATGAACATCAGGCTGTTGGACCACATCATCGTGGCCGACGGCGGTTTTTACAGTTATTGTGAAGAAGGAAAATTGGGTTGAACCAGAAAAAAGAAAGATACAAATGGAAGAGGAAAAGGAGAAGCCTGCGAAATTGCAGGTGGAAGAGAAGGTGATCGAGATGCTGAAGACTGTGTACGACCCCGAGATACCCGTCAACATCTACGACCTCGGGCTGATCTACAAGATAGACTTGGCGGACGACTACGCGCTGAGCGTGGACATGACGCTCACTGCGCCCAATTGTCCGGCGGCAGATTTCATCGTGGAGGATGTACGCCAGAAGCTCGAGAGCATTGAACATGTTAAATCGGTGGAGGTCAATCTCGTCTTCGAACCCGAATGGGACAAGGACATGATGACCGAGGAAGCCAAAATGGAATTGGGATTCTTGTGATGAAAAGCGTTTATTTCTTGTCCGATGCCCACTTGGGATGCCGTTCCATCCCTCACGACCGGACGCGTGAGCGCCGGTTGGTGCGCTTCCTGGACAGCGTGAAGGACAAGGCTTCGGCCGTGTACTTGCTGGGCGACATCTTTGATTTTTGGTATGAATACAAGACGGTGGTCCCCCGGGGATATACCCGCTTCTTGGGCAAGCTCAGCGAGTTGACCGACAGCGGGGTGGAAGTGCACTTCTTCACGGGCAACCACGACATCTGGTGCGGCGACTATCTGGTGAAGGAATGCGGTGTGACGCTGCACACCGTCCCCGTGACGGTGGAGATTGGCGACCGCGTGTTCATGCTGGCCCATGGCGACGGGCTGGGCGACCCCGACCGCAACTTCCGATTGCTCCGCTCCGTGTTCCACAACCGTTTGTGCCAAAGGCTCTTTTCCTGCATCCATCCTCGCTGGGCAGTGGATTTCGGCTTGTCGTGGGCCGCGCATAACCGGCTGAAGCATGGTTTGGAGGGAGGCGACCCGCCTTACATGGGCGAGGACAAGGAATATCTTGTGCGCTATGCCAAGGATTATCTCAAGTCTCATTCCGAAATCAATTATTTCATCTTTGGGCATCGGCACATCGAGCTCGACCTGATGCTCTCGCGCACCAGCCGCCTCATGATTTTAGGCGATTGGATTACGCAGTTCACCTATGCCGTTTTCGACGGCGAGAATCTCTTTATGGAGAACTACGTGGAGGGCGAGACGGCGCTTTGAGCCGGAGCGCGTCCTCTGGGGCGGATAAGATGATGCGTCCTCAGTGGGGACTGCCATATATTCCAGCGGTTCCGGGAAGGGAAGAAAGACGGCCCTCGGGAACTCCCTTGTCTGTTTCGGTGGTGCCGGCCGCCTCCTGTCGCGAAGGCGCCAGAAGGCCGGCGGACAGCAACAAGTTCCCCAATGACATTTTGACAAAACGTCAGGACAGACCCTGCGAGAACCGCGCAAACGGGCACGGGACGGGAACAGAACGGAAATGCGCGAACCTCGCGCGCCCAAGGGAATGCAGGATGAAAGCCGGAAGCCGCTTTTCGCGACATTTTGCCGTCCGCCACGGAACGCCGTGCGGCCGGAACCCTTCTCCCGCGTCAGCCCCGCGAGGGGAACGGCTTGCAAAAGGACAAACGGGGGTTGCGCGCGGGTGGACTCCATCCAAGACGGGAAAAGCCTTCCGAAGCCCTGTTTTTCCCTTCTTCCTGCACCCGCAGGAACTATCTTGCGGCAAAAAAGTTTCGTCTTTGCGGAAGGCGGTTCGTTTCTTTGCGGAAAGCGATTCTGTTTTTACCGTGAAAAAACGACCGTCGGGACGGAGAAATGCTCCATACAAACAGTTTTTCCACCCGCGTTTTAACAGTCCGGCTCCTGTTTGCCGCCAGTCGTCCTGTCCTTGAAACACGGAAGCGAAAGGAAAACCTTTCTTTCTGTCAGGAAATTCCGTACTTTAGTGATAATCCGACAAGGGCGTTGTAGTTGGTTTCCTTACTGAATTTCTACTGTGCCGTTTTTGCGTGTTACGGCTTGGCTCGAGGTTGTTGTGTCGTGCTGTGTGCAACGTGCAATCCCGTCTTTCGTGATGTACCTTCATGTCGAGGGCGTCCGAAAGACGGGATTGCTGCATGCATGGGAACCGTCAGCGGTATCGCTTACGCTGTCGTTGGCATTTGCGTCTGTACCACAGATAGTAGCCGCTCAGGGGGAGAAGGCCGCCGATGATGGCTGCCAGGAAGTAGAGCGCTTTAGTCCAGATGCCGCCCCATGAACCGGTGTGGAAGGCATAGAACCAGCCTTTCAGTTTTTGTGCGGCAGGAGTGTCTTCGTGGCGCGAGATTTCTGTGATGTCGCCAGTCCGGCGGTCGAAACGGAGTCGGTCAATCTTGCGCAGGGTCGACGACGGGGTGGTGGAGACTTCTATGGTTCCGCTTCCCAATTTGATGGATTGATGCGCGGGGTAGGCGGTTTGGGCGGCGTTGAGGGCGCGGTCCCAAACTGTGAAATCAAAGTCTTTATGTTCTCTTTCCTTTTGTGGGGCAACGCTTGTCGTCGCTGCCGTTGCTTTTTCTTGCGGGGCGGACGCGCCGAAGAGGGAGTAGGCCGCCTTGCGGTACCAGCTGAATGACCATGTCAGTCCCGTCAGCGCCATGACGAGCAGGAAGAGGGTGGCGTAGAAGCCGAGCGCGACATGGCTGTCGTACCAGAATCTTCGCCAGCCGTTGGTGCACGACACACGGAGCCGGTGTTTCAATGCCCTTTTGTTGCGGGGCACCCACAGCACCAGCCCGCTCACGAGGATGACCACCATGACGAGAGTCGTTACGCCCACTACGGTCTTGCCCGCCGTGGCCGCACCTTTGCGCGGCGGGGCGTCCATCAGCCAGCGGTGGAGCTTGCGCATTGTCTGGAAGAACGGGCTGGACGTGGTCCATCCGTTCACCTCGCCCGTGTAGGGATTGACACTCAGTGTCTGCCGCCGCACGTTTTCGAATCCGGCCATCCATGCTTCCTCCGGGGCGCCGTACACGGTCAGCGATGAGAGCCGCAGCGAATCGGGCATTTGCGACCGGATGCGGGCCACGAGTTCCGAGGGCGGGAGCGGGACGGCGCTTTCCGGTGCCTCCACCCGGTAGATGCCGGGATGCGTGGCGCGAATGATTTCTTTTTCAAACACCAGCGCCGCCCCCGAAAGGCAGACGACGCTGATGATGAGTCCCAACGGGACGGAGAGCCAAAGATGAAGCTTTGAAAAAAGTTTTCTCATGATGCTTGCCGGGTCAGAAAGAGGTGAGTTTGCCCACGGCCTGCACGTTGTCGTTCGTCACGATGGTCAGGCCCTTGGTGGCCGAGGCCGTCACGGGGTCGATTTTGTAGAGGGCGGGCGAACTGCCGTCGGTGGTCACCACGGGGATGTAGGCCACGCCCTTCTCGCAGTAGGGAGTGCCCAGCGAGGCGATGTGTTCTTTGGCCGGCAGCCCGTTGGTCACCGGTGTCAGCACGCCGCCTTCGCCCTTGAACACGGCCAGTTCCGCCACAGGCGCGTTCTTGCCGCTCATCGTGCCTTCGCTGTACATCTGGAGCAGGAAGTAGTCCGCCGTGATGTGCCAGCAGCGGAACATCGGATGACCGGTGCCTTGCGCCTCCAGGTTATAGTAATAGTCCGGGTCGAACTGCGTCTGTCCGGCCTTGATGCGCACCACGCCCGAGGGCAGCGTGCCAGTCACTTTCTTCAGGTCGGCTGACGAGGTGGCCGTGCGGCCGTAGCCCGGCGAGAACACGTAGAGGTCGCCGTTGTCTGCCGCCCAGATGGTCTGGTAGTATTGCGAGCGGTTGCGCCCGCTGGCGAAGCCGATTTTCCCGGTGCGGGCGATGGCGGGTGTTTCGTCGAACGAGTCGCCGCTGTAGATGGCCACGAATGCGCTGTCGGGATATTGCGTGGAGGGGATTTGCCCGGCGGTATAGGAGCCTGAGCCTTGTCCGCCGTCGCTTTTGGCCACGAGGTCGGGGTCGGTCACCTTGTTGGGGAAAGTGTTCACGCCGTAATGGCTCATGCCCATGGGGACCACCGAGGTGTAAAGCCGTCCGCCGGTTTCCACGAATCCGGCGAAGCTGACGATTTCGCCATTGCCCAGAAAGTTCTCGGCCATGCGTCGGCCGGTGGTCGTGGTACCGTCGTTCACGTCCAGGTAGTTGAATTGCAGATATTTTGCATAGTTTCCTTCGGCGTCATGTTCCTGCGAGCCGTCGTTGGTGGAGGCGGTGATGACGTGGTTGCCCCAGGTGCCCACGGTGGTCACGCGGTTGAAGGTATAGGCGTTCTGCTCGTTCACGTTGCCGGTCTGTCCGTTCAGCACGAACGAGGAGCCGGTGCCGGCCGCGCCGTCGTTGTATTGCAGGCTGAACAGGTAGCGTTCGCCGTAGAACACCCAGTAAGAGCCGCCGTCGGTTTCCGTTCCGTTGTTCATGATGGTCACGCTGCCTTCGTCCAGCGACTCGCTGGTGACGAGATAGGCAGCGTCGTCGCCCTGCGCGGCGATGACGTAGCGGCTGATGCCGGGTTGTCCGGGAGGCGGGTTGTCGGTGTCCGTGTCGCTGTTGTCGCTGCACGAGGTCAGTGTGCCGGCGGCACAACAGAGGGCGGCCGCCATCGCCCAAGTGAAGAATCTTTTTTCCATATAGCTTGTTTTTAATTGATGATGAATGTGTCTGTTCATTTCCCGAAGCAGACGCGCACTTTGCCGTAGAAGGCCCGTCCGGCCTTTTGCAGGCTGTAGTTGTCATAGAGCTTCTCGTCTGTCAGGTTGCGGCATTCCAATGCGAAACTGTATCGTCCGCCCTTCACGCTGTAGCTCAGCGTCAGGTTGTGTGAGAACTGCGTGGGCACGCGGCGCTTGGTTTCCGGATTGCCGAAGGCTTCCCAGTAGAGGGGGAACTCGTGCTGGTAGTAGCTGTCGTAGCCGAGTGAGAGCACGTTGCCCTTGCCGAACAGGTTGTGCCAGAAGAGCGAGGCGTCGAAGTTGGCATAGCGGTAGGGCAGGTTCGGAATGCGCTGTCCGTAGGTGAGTGCGGCCTGCTGCGTGCCTTCGGCCCGGGTCTTTTCATCGTCGCGGCTGTCCGTGCTGTTCCATGTGCCGCCCAGGCTGAGCCAGCGCGAGTAGTTGTAGCGGAGCGACACGTTGTAGCCTTTGGTTTTCACGCGCCCGTGGTTCTCGTAGATGCCGAAGTTCAGGTCGCCCACGCGGTCCAGTCCGCGGCGGATGTAGTCCTTCGTGTAGCGGTAGATGAGGCCGCCTTCCACGTAGAGTCCGTGCTGGCCGAACTGCGGGTTGTAGCTCAGGTTCAGGTTCACGTTGTCGCTCTTTTCGGGGCGCAGTTCCGCCCGTCCGGCTTCCAGGTCGTCGTCGCCGAAGAGTTCGTCGTTCGTGGGCAGGCGGTAGGCTTTCTCGTACGACAGCTTGGCCTGCAGGCCCTTGAGGATGAAATACGTGCCTGCCGCCCCGTAGCCGAACGCGTTGGTGCGGCGCGAGAAGAGTTTGTAGTCGCCGATGCCGTCGTCGCTTTGCGACACGGGGCCTTCGTTGTACTGGTTGTAGTATTTGCCGAACACCGTGGCGTTCCATCGTTCGGAAGGCATGAAGCGGTAGGACAGTCCCGTCACGTTCTTGCGCGTCCGTTTCGGCGTGCTGAAGTCCGACAGCCGCGAACTTCCCGCCACGTAGGAGCGGGTCGTGCGGTGGAAGGTGCTCAGCACGTGGTTGAGCGTAAAGGCGTGGGCCGTTCCGATGCGGTAATGGGCCGTGAACGTCCCGTTCCAGTTGGTGTTCTTCTGTTCGTTGTTCTGGTTCGACTGCTCGCCCGGGCTGCCGGTGTATTTCCGGTCGCCTAACCAGTTGTATTTATAGGAAGCCGTGTCGATGTTGTGCGTGATGTTGTGGTTGTAGTTCACCGTGGCCGTCACGTCCAGTCCGCGGGCGAAGAGGTCGCGCTTGCGGTATTCCAGCGAGGGGATGAAGGAATGGCCGTGGCGGTGTTTCTGCCCGAACACGATTTCTTGTTTCACGCCCGTCTGTATCTCCTTGTAGAAGTGGGTGTAGGTGAATCCTAGTGTCAGCCGGTCGGTCCAGCGTTTGTCCGCCACGCCGATTTTTCCCGTTGCCGCTTCGTTGTGGAAGCGGTCGTTGAAGCGCCTCACGCGGTAAGTGCGGTTTTTGTCCGTGCTTTCCGTGATGCCATCCTCGCCGAAAAGGGTCACGTAGTTGTCCACGTGGTAGTCGTTGTCGGAGAAGTTCTGGAAGGCGTTGGCTTCGTAGAACCATCCGCGGCGCAGCGACTGTCCGAAGCGCAGGGACGACTTGTGAGTGTTGAACGAGCCGTATGAGTATGAGGCGTCGGCAAACCACCGTTGCCTTTGTTGGTTCGTGACGATGTTCACCACGCCCCCGATGGCATCCGTGCCGAATCCCACGGGCACCACGCCGCGATACACCTCGATGCGCTCGGCGAAGTTCACCGGCAGGTTGTTCAGGTCGAGGGCCGTCTCGGCGCCTTCCTGCGGCACGCCGTCGATGAACACCTTCACGTGACAGCCCGAGAATCCGTCGAGCATGAGTTGCATGTCTGAACCCACGCCGCCCGTCTCGCGCAGCTTGACTCCCGGCACGCTGGTCAGCACCTCCGCCAGGTTCTTGCTCAGTCCGGCCATGCCTTTGAGGTCCAGTGCCACGGCGTTGAAGGCCGAGCGGTTGACGCGGGACACGTGGTTGGCCTCCACCTTCACCTCTGCCAGTTCGATGTTCCGGGGCTGCATGCTGACGTTGAGTTTCCGCTGTTCGCCTGCCGTGAGCGTGACGGTCCGCTCCACCGTCTCGTATCCCATGGCTTTGAACACCAGTGTGTGGGTGCCTGCTTTTGCGTGCAGATGGTAGATGCCTTTTGCGTCTGGCCGCGTGCCGTGCCCCGTCCCTTTGATTTGCACGGTGGCGAAGTCCATGGCCTCGTGCTCCGAGGATAGGATTTTCCCCGAGATGGTGGCCGTGTTCCTTTCTTCTCCGCGGACGGCGGGGAGGACCGTCAGGAGCATCCAAAGGAGGGCCGACAATCTGATAGTCTTTTCCAAAGCTTTCTGTATTAATGTGATAAATTCGTTTTGCGGCTGCAAAGATACGGCCGTTCAGTGCTCCTCGCAATCGCAGAATATGGGTAATTTGCGGCGGGTCGGGATACCTGATTTCAGGTATTGCCCGTTTGGAGGTCGGCGCGGAATACGAAAAGAGCCGTCCGGCCTGCGGGGGTGGATTCCCGCGGGGCCGGACGGCTCTTTGAATAGTGGGGTTTTGTCAGTTGCGGAAGGTCAGGCTCTCGCCCGCGGCATCCACCACGATGGGTTTCGTGCGGTCGATGTCCTGCGCCAGGATGGTCTTCGACAAGTCGTTGAGCAGGTAGCGCTGGATGGCCCGCTTGACGGGACGCGCTCCGAACTCGGGGTCGTAGCCGGCCTGGGCCAGGAAGTCGACGGCCGCGTCGGTCAGTTGCAGGGTGATGCCGTTGCCCTCGAGCATCTTCGTGATGCCGCTGATTTGCAGGCGGACGACTTGGCGTATCTGGTCTTGCGTCAGCGGCAGGAACATGATGGTCTCGTCGATACGGTTGAGGAACTCCGGCCGGATGGTCTTCTTCAGCATCTCCAGCACGCCCTTCTTGGTGTCCTCGATGAGGGCCTCGCGGGCTGCCGGGCTGGTGCCCGGCGTCAGCTTCTCGAACTGGCTCTGGATGTATTGGCTCCCCAGGTTGCTGGTCATGATGATGATGGTGTTCTTGAAGTTCACCGTGCGGCCTTTGTTGTCGGTCAGACGGCCGTCGTCCAACACCTGCAGCAGGATGTTGAACACGTCCGGATGGGCTTTCTCAATCTCATCGAACAGCACGACCGAGTAAGGTTTCCGGCGCACGGCTTCCGTCAGCTGTCCGCCCTCGTCGTAGCCCACGTAGCCCGGAGGCGCTCCGATGAGCCGGCTCACGCTGAACTTCTCCTGATACTCCGACATGTCGATACGCGTCATCATCGTGTCGTCATCGAACAAGTATTCGGCCAGGGCCTTGGCCAGCTCCGTCTTGCCGACACCTGTGGTGCCGAGGAAGATGAACGAACCGATGGGCCGCTTGGGGTCTTGCAGTCCGGCGCGGCTGCGGCGCACGGCGTCGCTCACGGCCTGTATGGCCTCGTCCTGCCCGATGACCCGCTTGTGGAGTTCTTCCTCCAAGTGGAGGAGTTTCTCGCGCTCGCTTTGCAGCATCTTGCTCACGGGGATGCCCGTCCAGCGGCTCACCACGTCGGCGATGTCCTCGGCCGTCACCTCTTCCTTGATCATGGCCTCTCCGCCCTGCGTGTCGCGCAGTTGGTTCTGGATCTTGGCGATGTCGTCCTCCAGTGCCTTGAGCTTGCCGTAGCGGATTTCGGCCACCCGTCCGTAGTCGCCTTCGCGTTCGGCGCGTTCGGCCTCGAACTTCAGCTGCTCCATCTGCTGTTTGTTCTGCTGGATTTTGTTCACCAATGCCCGCTCGGCTTCCCACTTGGCCTTGTAGCTGCTTTCCTGTTCCTTCAGTTCGGCAATCTCCTTGCCCAGCTGTTCCAGCTTGGGCTGGTCGTTCTCGCGCTTGATGGCCTCGCGCTCGATTTCCAGTTGCTTCAACCGGCGTTCGATTTCGTCCAGCTCTTCGGGCACGGAGTCGCGCTCCATGCGCAGCTTGGCGGCGGCCTCGTCCATCAGGTCGATGGCCTTGTCGGGCAGGAAGCGGTCGGTGATGTAGCGGTTCGAGAGCTCCACGGCGGCGATGATGGCGTCGTCCTGGATGCGCACCTTGTGGTGGTTCTCATACCGTTCCTTCAGTCCGCGCAGGATGGAGATGCTGCTCAGCGTGTCCGGTTCGTTGACCATGACGGTCTGGAACCGTCGCTCGAGCGCCTTGTCCTTCTCGAAATACTTCTGGTATTCGTCGAGCGTGGTGGCACCGATGCTCCGCAGCTCGCCGCGGGCCAGGGCCGGTTTCAGGATGTTGGCGGCGTCCATGGCGCCTTCGCCCTTTCCGGCGCCCACCAGCGTGTGGATTTCGTCGATGAAGAGGATGATCTGCCCATTGCTCTTCGTCACCTCGTTGATGACGGACTTCAGCCGTTCCTCGAACTCGCCCTTGTATTTGGCTCCGGCGATGAGGGCGCCCATGTCCAGCGAATAGAGCTGCTTGTCCTTCAGGTTCTCCGGCACGTCGCCCCGCAGGATGCGGTGGGCCAGGCCCTCGACGATGGCCGTCTTACCCGTACCCGGTTCACCTATCAATATAGGATTGTTCTTCGTGCGTCGGCTCAGGATTTGCAGCACGCGGCGGATTTCCTCGTCGCGCCCGATGACCGGGTCGAGCTTTCCGCTGCGCGCGGCCTCGATGAGGTTGGTGGCATATTTCTCCAAGGCCTGGTAGGTTTCTTCGCTGTTTTGCGACGTGACTTTCTGGCCTTTCCGCAGTTCGTTGATGGCCGCGGCCAGTTCCTTTTCGGTCACTCCCGCGTCTTTCAGAATTTTGGAGGCCGTGCTGTTCACGGTCAGCAAGGCCTGGATGATGGGTTCGAGCGAGACGAACTCGTCGCCCGCCTTGTTGGCGTAGTCCTGCGCGCGGGTCAGCACTTCGTTGCTCTCCCGGCTCAGGTAGGGCTCTCCGCCCTGCACGCGGGGCAGCGAGGCAATCTGGCTTTGCAGCACTTGTTCCATCTGGCGGCTGTTGACCCCCAGTTTCTGGAAGAGGAAGTTCGTGACATTCTCTCCGACTTTGAGGACGCCGGCCAGCAAATGCTCCGGTTCGATGGCCTGTTGGCCGCGAGCCTGCACGAGGTTGACCGCTTCCTGGACGGCCTCCTGTGCCTTGATGGTGAATTTGTCAAATGTCATGGTGGTTCTCCTTTCTATGTTTAATGGTTTTCTGTTTCTTGTTTCGTTGACGGCCTTCAGGGCCGACAACCAAGAAACATCAAAGAACTTGCCAAACGTCAAAAAGTGACAAAATGTCACGAAAGATGAAATTATGACAGTTTCTTTATTGGGATGTTCCGCCGTTTTTCGCTACTTTTGTCCTCAAAAACAAGGAAAGAGAAATATGGAACATACGAAATGGAGCGAGAACGTCGTCCTGGTGGACGCGGACTATGCGGATGCCGTGGCTTTTAATCTGATTGTCAACTTTGAGCGGATGCTCAACCGGCCCATCCCCAAGGCCGACTTGGCGCATTGGCTGGTGTGCGTGGCGCTGGATGGCGGCGTGGAGCCGGGAGAGAACGACATACAAGTGGTGCTCATCCACGGGAAAGACAAACGGCTGTTGGATAATTTCGCGCCGTCGGATTTCGACAAGGAGCTGGACGGAAAGGCTTTCCGCGACGAACGGTTGGGAGAATTCAAGCTCAGTTCCGTGAGGTCGGAGAACCTGGCGGACGTGGAGACGCTCTGCCTGCAGTCGCTCGAGGCGCTGGCCGGCGAGAAGGGCATCAAGCGCCTGATTGTGGTGCCGGACATGGAGCGCTACGGCGCCCGCGTGCGCGAGGTGCTGTCGCGCACGGAGGGGAAGGACGTCACCCTGCTGGCCATGGAGCCGCAGGCGGGGCGCGGTTTCCGGCAGGAGATTCTGGGCTATTCCCTGATGAGCGCGATGGGCATCAGGGGCGACGAGTTCAGGCAGGAGTAGGGCGGGCAGCCGCTGTGGCGCAAGAGGCAACGGCCGGCGGGGCTGGCCTTGCGCAGGCGGCGGACGTGGGGCCCGTGGCTTGCCCGAGAGGATGCGACGTCGTGCGGACTCCGCCGGCGTACTTTGCGGAGAGTACTCGAGTACTTGCCGCAAAGTACAATCACGGACTCCGCAAA
>CALULQ010000043.1 GCA_944321525.1 uncultured Paraprevotella sp. | reverse complement strand
ATCCCAATATGCCATATGCCGCGGGAGGGTCCCTGCCATGATTTTCTCCATATAGGTGTGAACTTCTCTTCCCAGACCGGGACCGTGGAGGAGTGGAAGGTGAAGGAGTAGGGCTTTTGTTCCCGCGAGGGGAGATGCCGGGCCGTTGTGCCGGCTCTTCCGATACAATAAGGTATATGTCGGCCGTTTCTGCTGCTTCCGATACCTGTTTCCTTTCTAAGGTTGGTGGTTTGGTTGGGGCGAATATTCCCGCATTTGCGGCGCCCCGTCCTACGGTTCGGGTGGCTCGCGCTATTGTGGCTTTGTGCCGTAGGGAATATATCGTGAGGTGTCGGACGTGTTGAAGTCGGAAACGGCCGATGAATTGAAATATGAATAGCATAAGGAATTGAATTTCCATCTTGGTAGTCTACTCTTCACTTTATTGTTGGGCGTGGGATGCACTTCCCGTTTCCTCGTCTCTGTAATGTTTTTGCGGATTGTAAATCCTTAAATTTCATTCCGGCGGATTCCAATTCCGCCGGAACAATGGGGGCGTTATTTCGGGCTCGTTCCCTTGGCTTTGTAACCCGAGGGTGATGAATATGAGGATTTCCAATCCGATAAAAACTTATTCCTCTTTATTCCGATAGCATTGCCGCATCGTGGCAACAAAGCATAATCTATATCTTTTATGTTTTTTTGCCAAATTTCTTGGAAGTAATATGGATTTGTTTGTTTCTTTGCAACAGGGCTTGTTAACTTCGTCGGCAGAATATTTCTGCCGATAATTGATTAAAAGAGTTGTTACAATGAAAAAGATTGCATGTGTCATGCTGGCGGCTGTATTCCTGTCATGTACGGGCAACCACAGGGAAGACCTTGATTTAAGGACCGTAAAAGTTGATTTCTCGGAACTGGAGCATATCAGCCAGTCCGACGGGCGGATTGTACATCTGGAGACTACAGACAGTTCCCTGCTCTATGATATTTGTCGGTTGGATGTCCATGAGGATACGTTCGTCGTCCAGTCGCGTAGTTTCTTATATACTTTTGCGTCGACCGGCAAGTTCATTGGCCCTATTTCTCAAAAGGGGCATGCAGGGAATGAATATCTCCAGATTTCCAATGTGTTTTTCGACGACGGGGTGGTGGGGATTTATGATTTCAACCGGAAGGCCCTTTCGCGATTCAACCTGGAGGGGCGGCTTCTGTCGGTTCAGAAGTGCGACATTGCCGATGATGGTGTCTGTCCTTTCCATATATATCCGTGGAATGACGGCTACATTGCATTGAATACTTATGGCGGGGAATCGGCCGACCGGAAGGCCCTGTGCTTCCTGAACAAGGAGCTTACCTCTGGCAAATCCATAGAGGGACGGTCTTTGTCGACGGGTTTTTCGACTTATGATGACATGTTTATAGATGCCAACGGAGACTTGTTGTATTGGGAACTGCTATGTGACACGCTGTTTGCTATCGACAACGGGCGGCTTAAGCCCTTGCTCGCGATTGATTTCGGGGAACACGCATTGCCGTATAACGTGACCGGAAAAGATGTGTACGAGCGTGTGGAGTATGCTGACAAGTTGGAGGAGCATGGAAAAAAGTTGGCCGGAATGGCCCGCTACTACCAAAGGATAGGCAATAAGATCTATTTCTCGTGTTTGTCCCCGGATAATGGAATCCTTTTATGCCAATACAACGAGGCTAGCGGAACCTCCCGCCTGTTTACGGTGGATTTCGGCCATCGGCAATATGTGACCGGGACCTTTTTTCTCATCAAAGACAACATGCTGTATTGGGAAGTTCGTGACGAGGCCGATTTGTCACTTAATCCGGGGTTGTTCGTCCTTCATCTGGACGACTGGGCATAGGGCATGAAAGAAAAAAGTTGTACCGGAGGAACTTTTTAGAGGGCAAAGATTAAACGCTTTCATGAAGCACAAGTGAGACATCCTGTGGCGTGTGGTGGACGCCCCGGCGCATTAAGGGATTTGTTCTGGCAAATTGTGGATGAAAAGTTGGGCACAACGGGAATAAAATGAAACGCATCGCCATCCTACCCCTTTCTTACTGTTAGGTACGTGCTTCGTGGCTTCCGGCGTGTTAAAAGGCATAGACCCTTACGGCACGTCCCTGAAACTGTCGGAATACTTCCGTGTGTGAGGTGGGGGCGGACCTGTTCGACTGCCGTTACGAGAGGTGACGGACTCGCAGTTGAGTCCGTTGTCGGAAAGGCCGCCGGTGGTGGCGATAGCATTGCATTTCCCGTTCACCACCACACTTGCCGACCCTGTTCGTAGGTGAAGATGCGTTCTTCTTGCCCCTTAGTATGGTTGCGCAGCAGAAAGAGGGCATGGAGCGGGGCTTGCCCGTAGGTCAGCACTCCCTCGTCGTTTCCCGGTTGGTGTCCCAGCGACACCCAGCGCCCCCGCTTCCAATAGAGCAGTTCGTAATTCTCTCCTTCCCGGATGAAGTTGTCATCGTTGCGCGGGAGGAAGCGTATGCGGGCAATCTTTCCCGGGCGCTCCAGTTCCCAGCCGTACCACACGTTGTACACGTCGTGGGAGTCGTAGAACGAGAGCACATTGCCGTCGAAGAGGTTTTCCAGCCCGCACCAAGGGCGGACATGGAAATTGCCCAAGAGCCGCCGGGGGCGGAGCGTGTCCCCGTCTGTCCCGAAGGTGTAAAGCTCGGCCATGTTTCCGCGCGACCAGTCGGGCGAAAGGTATCGGAAGTAGCGGTATTCCCCTTCATAGGAAGGTGCCACCATGTGGTAACAGTTGTCTTCCAGTTTCGGGATGACGTGGATGGTCAGCGAGTCGGAAAAGTCCTCGCGGTTGGCCACTTGGAACTTCCCGCCCGTCACGGCCTGCAGGAACTGGTTGGAACGGTCGTCGCGGAATTTGCGTTTAAGCCTCACCGTGCGCCTTCTGGACTCGTCCGGTTCCAAGCTGTGCGTCCGTCCGTGCTTGTCGAGCAGGAAGGCGTCGCCGGCCCTCAGCATGCCCGATTTGTTGTAGTATACCGGCAGGTAGACCACGTCGCGCCCCATGGAGTTGAACTCGGCCCGGTCGCCGTGGATGCGCCCCCAATGGACGATTTTCCACTCCCGGTTGTTGAACACTGCCAGATAGGCGAAGCGCGAACCGGCCAGTCGAGGATGCTCCAGCCGTACCGTGACGTCTGAGGTCTCCACATACTCGTCCGTCACGTCGGCCAGGCACGGCGTGTCGAAGAGTTTCGGCAGCACTTCGTCGTCGTGGGCCTGCATGCGCAACGATTCGGGGCGCTTTTCGAATGTTTGCCGGAACACCTTGGGCAGCCGATCTTCCTTTCGCTTGGCGAAATGCTCGCCCAGCCGTTCGCCCGGGGCAAAGGGGAGTGCCACCCCGTCGGCCAATAGCACGGCGCACCATTCGTGCCCCAGCGAGCGGTTGCCCCATTGCGGCACGAAGTCCACGGCCGAAGGGATGCCCGCCGTTCGGAGCAAGGCCACGCACAGGTGGGCATATTCCTTGCACGAGCCCATCTTGATGTGGTCCAGCATGGTGAGGGGGAAGTCGGGCAGCGTGCGCGGGGGATAATAGATGATGGAGCGCAGCCATTGCAGGCGCCTGTTGGCCATGTCGTAGGCGTATGAGAGATTGGCCGTGTGGCGCTCAAAGTCGGCCACCTCGCCAGGGGGCATGGCCAGCGCGGCCCGCCAAGGGCTGGGCGGTTCTTCCCCCACGCGGTAGGGAAGCACGTAGCGGCAGAACACGTCGAAGTCGTACTGCTTGTTCCAGTTGCGCCGCCACACGCTGAAGGCGCTGTCGATGGCGGCTATGAGGAACCCGGCCTTCAGGTGCTCGGCGTCGCACTTCCTTCGGGCCATGTCGGCGTCCAAGCCTGCCCCATACAGCCTGATGATGCTGTCGTATTGCAGGTTCCAGAATCCGCGGTCGCCGTCCCGGTGCCGGAACAGGCTGTCCATGCTGCGGTAGTAAGCGTCCACCGTCTCTCCGCCGTAATAGTAGTGGGCGTCCATGTTCTCTATCAGGAAGCGTGCCGCCTCCGGCTTCAGTGGGTCGCTCTTGTAGTGTGCCAGCACCTTTTCCAGTTCCGCCCGGTTATCCCCGGCGCAGTCCGGCACCGTCTCCCCGTTCCGGCATGCCGCCAGCGCCAGCCCCGCGCATAAGATGCAAACCGCATTCCTTCCTTTCGTTTTCATCTGTCGTTTCTCCTTAATTATATTATATGGGAAATCCGAATACCGGTCCCGCCAACGTCGTTCTGCTTTCCGGGATTGCCGTCAATCTGTCATGAAATAACGCGTTTCTTCCGCAGAACGGACGTTCCCGGTGAATTTATAATTCAATTATGTTGTTTTATTACATGAATACAAGACTATTCATATCCTATTTGTTTACTATATTTTCGGAAAAGTTAATGATTTTGTTGATTCCGGCAAAGCAATCTGCCTGCTTTTCATTTGTTTAATATAACATATAGAAACATATTTTGTATTCTTGGGCATAACCTTGTTTGGCTGCCATATTATTGATTATCAGTTTGTAATATTTCGAAGACTTCGTCTCTGCGCCAATATTCCCGCAGTCCTTCCGTCTTGTTTCCGTCCGGTTTGCCGTTTGGCTTGGAGAGCCGTTAGAACCAAGGCCGATGCTTCTCTGCGGGGTAGGTCTGTGGTTTGTTGTATCTGTCTGAAATACAATTTATAGATTGTCTTCTGTTTCGCCCGGCTATATGGTTGAGAAGCATAGAATGGGAGGGTGGGGATGTTTGGGATGAAATGTCTCCGGTTTATAGCTCTTTGTTTGAGGCGTACTATTTGCCGTTTCATAAGACGCTAATGGCGTTTGAGGTATGAAGATTGGCGCTTTTTCTGTTTTTTTAAGGTATGGCTTCGGGGCGTATATTCCATTTTATCAAAATGCGTCCTGATGTCGTTCCTTGCAATATTCTGTGTTTTTTTATTATTTTCTTGCCAATTTATTTGGAAGTAATATGAATTAATTTGTTCTTTTGCAACAGAGCTCGTTAGAACTTCATCGGCAGAATATTTCTGTCGATAATTGAATTATATGATAGAAGATGAAAAAGAAAGTTTTCGCGCCTTTGATGGGCGCAGTGGTGTTGGGCTTGTCCGCCTATGCTGGGTATCGCACGTATGATGCGTATGCTAAAGTGAGTGAGAGTGACTTGTTGTTGGCAAATGCGGAGGCGTTGGCCTTAAATAACGAAAGTGGTACGTCTTGCCCAAGCCCCTATGATGTGCCAGATCATTATTTGGGTTATGTTAAACGTACAGGAACACAAACGGTCAGTGCTGGCGGATATATTATAATAGCGGGGAAGAAATTCCCAGTTGGCGGAAATGTAGAAGGAACCGTGACATTTACCTATGAAATTGCTGGTTGTTCACAAGAAGCAAAAGGTTCATGTTGCCCATTTGATAAGATTGGTGATATAAAGAATGTTAGTGTGTTTAACTAAGCCACTTTAAAAAGATGATTCATTTGTTGTAAAATGTAGGGATATACTATTTTGTTTTAATTGCCATGAATTTATCTTCATGGCAATATAATAAGTCTGGTATGATGAAAAATTGCATTTTATTTTTTGCATGGAAACTTGTCATTGCTTCGGTCTTGATTTCTTGCAAAAGCAATGACCGTGTGAATGATGCTGAAGTATTAAGGATTGTTTGTAATGACGATCCTGTTTCTGTCGAATTGTATGAATTGATTGATAGTATTCAATATGTTGCGTTGGATACGTCTGATTCATGCTTGTTGGGTGAAATAATAAATGTGAAAGAGTGTGATGGATATTATTTCGTGAGGGATAATTTGGGCTTATATGTATTTGATGATAAGGGGAAGTTTATAAAGGAAATAAGCCAGAAGGGAAATGGTAATAAGGAATATGTTTACTTGGATAATTTCTTTCTAGATAAGGAACGTAATTTGGTTGGACTTATCTGCAATAGCTCAAGGAAAATAATGTTCTTTACTTACAATGGGATTTATCACTCTACAGTTCGCATGAAAGAAGAAGATTGTGGTATATCTCATATTATACAATGCCCCAATCAAGGGTTGATAGCTTATTATCCTATGCCGAATGATTTTAAAGATGTTTCATTTGAATATAAGGAAGCCCAAATCCGAGGCGATAGCTTAGAGACATCTCCTTTATTTCCCATGAAAAAGCTGACGACAAAGAATGTTTATTATGAGTTTTTTTCACATCCGATGGCTATTTATAAAGATACATGTTTATTGTTATCTGTCCTTTCTTATGATTTGCATGCTTGTCGAAATGGGATAGTGGAATCTACTTATCAATTCGATTTATATAAAGAACTTCCAAATAAGAGTGAGCAGGAAGAATTTGCGAGTGAAAATTTTTATGATGTAATAGAAAAAATAAAAGCCTCAGGCAGGAGCATTGGATTCACTGGAATTCAAAGTAATGATGACTATGTGTTTTTGTCAGTGAATGATGAGAATGTGCTGATTTGGGATGGAACTCAAGTTTTCTTGATTAAGAATATCTATGATGGTATGCAGAAACATTATTTCTTTAATATAGTATTGTCAGGAGGTTGTTCTGATGAAAACATCGGATTCTATAATGCTGAATTCCTCTGCAATTTGAAAGAGAAAATGCCGTTGAGAAATAGTGTGCTTAATCAGATAGTCGCTTCTATTGAAGAAAGTGATAATCCTGTTTTATATCGATTTGCATTTAAAAAGAATTTGATATCTCGATTGAAGAAAAAGTATGGACAACAATAGCTGTATGATGTAATGAAGGGGAGATTTTTTGTATTGTTCTTTATATTAGTGCTAACTCAATCATGTAATGATGGTAAAGAACAGCTTAAAAAAGCAATTGCAAAACTGCATGAACATCCGATTTGTTTGCCGTTAGAACAGTTTGTCTGTATCTCCGATAAAGAGCCATATGTTGCAAAAACAGATGACTGTCGTAGCAGGTTAAAAGTGGTGAGCTATTCGGGTTCAATTGTTTGTTCTTCTTGTAGAATGAGAAATATGTATAAATGGGAAGCTGTTTTATCCAAGTTAGAACGATATCCTATTCAAGCAGATTTGTGTTTGATATTTGCGCCTTCAGGGAAAAATCTTAGCCAATTCAAGTTATTGGCCAAGACTTTACCTCAACGATATCCCATTTATGTGGATACTGCGAATATATTTTTAAAGTTTAATCCGCATATACCATTAAATCCTGCATTTCACACATTCCTTTTGGATGAAAACAACAATTTGTTATTGGTCGGTAATCCATTGGAAAATGAGGAGATAGAGAAACTGTTCTGGCAAATTGTGGAAGAAAAGTCAGGCAAACGTGAATAAGATGAAGCGCATAGTCCGTCCAATTCCTTCGTTGCTGTTGGGCTTCTCGTTCCTGCTGTCCGGTGCATTGAAAGGCATAGACCCTTACGGTACGTCCCTGAAACTGTCGGAATACTTCCGCGTGTGGGGCTGGGGCGGTTTCGTGGGGAGCATCCTTTGGCCTGGTCGGTGTGTCTCTGTGCCGGTGAGCTTTGGCTGGGTTTGCTTCTGCTTTCGGGGGTGTTCCGGCGGTTGTCGGCGTGGCTGGCCGTGCTGGCCATGACGGGGTTCACTGCGGTGTCGGCATGGCTGTTTTTCAGTCCGGCAGGCGTGGCGGTGACGGATTGCGGATGTTTTGGCGAGGCCTTCACGTTGAGCCACGGGGCCACGTTGGGGAAGAATGCGGTGCTGCTGGCCCTGGCGGTCGGTTGTGTCCTTATGGCGAGGGGAGCGTCGTGGCCGCCTTCCGGGTTGTGCGGGAAGTGGACGGCCTTGTGTTGCGCTGCCTTCTCCGCTGCCATTCCGTCCTATTCGGCCCTGCGGCTTCCCCCCGCCGACTTCCTGCCCTACAACCGTGGAGCGGACCTGACGACGGCCGACGGGCTGGCCTTGTTCGACCACCGCTACGAGGAGGTGACGGACTCGTTGCTGCGCCTGTCTTCGGAAAGGCCGCTGGTGGCGGTGGTGGCGCGCGAGGGGCTGACGGCGGCGGGGCTGTCAAAACTGGAGCACTTCCGTCGCCAGTCGGCCCGTCGGCAGCTCCGTCTCTGCCTGTGGACGCTTCCCGGGCGTGAGGCGGGCAGCGGGCTGGAATCTTATTATGCCGACGTGGTGACGCTGAAGTCGCTGGTGCGGGCCGACGCGGGCTTCCTCGTGGTGGAGGACGGGATGGTGCGGGCGAAGCGCAACTTGTCGGCCTTCCGTCCCGAGCGTTTCGGCCGTCCGGTGACGGTGCCCAGTTGGTGGAGGAGGACGCTGGGCTTCCTTACCGCCATGCGGGTTGCGTGGCCGCGGGCCTGTTGCTGATAGCCGCAGTGCGGCGACATGAAAATTCTGTTGCGCGCCGTGCGGCCAATGGTCGTGCAGGAGGGGAGACCGGAGAATGATGGCGGTCCGTTCTTGTCGGCGGTGAATACGGGCGGGCGTTTGCGGCAGAATTTACAGTGTATCTGTTTCTTTAAGAAGAATGAACTTATAATAGCATCTTTTTCATGAAGCACAAGTGGGACATCCTGTGGCGTGTGGTGTGGTGGGCGTGTGCGGGCCTGTGGGCCGTGGCGCTCTGCGTGGTCGTGCACTATGCCCGGCGCGCCTTGGTGGCGGATGTGTTCGTCGTGCCGTCCGAATCGATGCAGCCCACGTTGCTTCCGGGCGACCGGGTGAAGGTGGACAAGACCATCTTCGGGGCGCGGCTCTACACGTCGCTCGACTTCACGGACGGGCGGATGGAGAGCGTCCGCACCCGCGGGCGGCGCGCCCTGCGCCACAACGACATCGTGGTGTTCAACTATCCCGTGGACGACCGGGGGCACATCGGCTTCAAGATGAACTTCGTCTACGTGAAGCGTGTGGCGGCCCTGCCGGGCGACACGATAGCCTTCGTGCGCAGCCGTCCGGTGAACAGCCGTTTCAAAGGCACAATCGGCATTCCCGAACAACAGAGGCTGCTGCAGGAGACGCCGGACAGCCTGATTCCCTGGGGAGCCATGTGCAACATATTGGTGGAGACGGCGGTGCTGGGCTACACCGTCAAGGACATCCCGCCGGTGTACGTGCCCCGGCGGGGCGACATCCTGCGGATGGACGGGCGGGACAAGGCGGAGATCTACCGCCGGGCGATAGAGTGGGAGACGGGCGGCAGTCTGGCGTGGGACGAGGAGCGGCAACTGTGCCTCGCGGACGGGCGGCCCTTGCCCTACTACCGTTTCCGGAAGAATTACTATTTCGTTTGCGGCGACATGGCCTACGGTTCGGGCGACTCGCGCTATTGGGGCTTCGTGCCGGAGGAATACATCGTGGGCGTGGTGACGGACGTGGTGAAGTCGGTGGACCCCGCGACGGGGCGCGAACGCAAGGAACGCCGCGGACTGGACCTGACGACAAGGAGGGAGGAGCATGGAACAGCGGTCTGACGGGCGCGCAACGCATGGGGCGGCGGACGGCAAGGCGGGGGTGCGCCGTGCGCCGCGTGGAATCGTACTCTGCGGCAAGTACTCGAGTACTTTGCGGAGAGTACTCGAGCGCTTGCCGCAGGGTACGCTCCGCCTTGTTGCCCGCCTGCGCCCGTCCGGGTTGTTTCCGCAAGAGGGTATGCCGGACTGTTGCGCCGGTTCTTCCGATATAATAAGGTATATGCTGGCCGTCCTGTCCGCGGCCCTGTTGCTTCTGCCGGTCGTGATGCGCACCGAGGCCGTCCCGTCCGTGCAGGACGCCTATGGGCATTGGGCCGTGGCGGCCCTGTGCGGTCTGGCGGCGTGCACCGCCCTGTGGGCCGCGCTCTTCCGGCGCTGTCCGGCGGTGCGGTTCCACTGGATGGACGCGGTGGCCACCCTGTGGTGGCTCTACGTGGCGGTCGGCTATTGGCTGCGTCCGGCCTTTCCCGCCTCGGAAGCCTTTGGCGAGGCCACGGCGCTGTGGATGGCCTATGCCGCCCTGCGGGTCGTGGTCCCCGTCTGCGGGCGGGCCTGGCGGCCGGTGTGGACGTGCGGCCTGCTGGCGGCGGGAGCTTGGGAAGCCCTTGCGGGCTGGCGGCAACTGCTGGGGCTGGCCGCGTCGCACCACCATCGCTTCGCCCTGACCGGCACATTCTTCAACCCCGGCCCCTACGGCATCTTTCTGGTCCTGACGCTGGTCGTGGCCTTGGCCGCGGCCCGTCCGTGGCGCCCCGCGGGCGGTGCGGGGCGGCGGGCGGCCTTGTGCGTGGCGATGCTGTGCCTGCCCGTGCTGGTCGCCACGTGGAGCCGGGCGGCTTGGGCGGGCGCCGGCGTGGCCGTCGTGCTCCTGCTGTGGCAGTCCGGCCGGCGGCGGGCCGCGGGCTGGACGCTGGCGGTGGGCCTGGCGGCCGGTTGCGCGGCCTACTTTCTGAAACAAGGTTCGGCCGACGGGCGGGTGCTGATGGCCCTCGTGGCCGGGCGCGCCTGGGCGGCCGAATGGCTTACGGGCCACGGACTGGGCGGCTACCTGCCCGCCTACGGCGAGGCATAGGCCGCCTTCTTCGCCGGCCGTCCCGATTCGCCGCTGGCCGCCGCGTCCGGCATTCCGGGCTATGCCTTCAACGCCCTGCTGGGCACGGGCGTGGAGCAAGGCCTCGTGGGAGCGTTGGCGGTCGCGGCGGTGTGCCTGTGGAGCCTGTCCGCCCTGTGGCGCCGGGCCGATGCCACGGCCTGCGGCTGGGCGGCCCTGCTGGCGGCCTCCATGTTCTCCTATCCCTTCGCCCTGTGGCCCTTCAGGCTGCTGGCCGCGGGATGGGTGGCCGGGCCGTGGGCGGCGCGGCGGGCAGTGCCGGCGGCCGGCGGGCCCGCGTGGGGGCGGGTGTCGTGGCGGCAGTGCTCTGCGTGTCGGCGTGGGGCGCTGCCGGGATGGGGCAACGCGCAGCACGGGTGGCGGCGGCCTACGACGATTACGGCCGCTTGGGCGGTCTGCCGTCGGCGGCTTTCGTGGACGAATTTCGGGAGATGCACGACGACTTGTTGGAGAATCCGGATTTTTTGTTTAGCTTTGGGACCGCATTGCGCGCCGCGGGGCACTACAACGAAAGCAACGCCGCGCTGCGTGAGGGGCTGGCCGTGAGCTGCGACCCCATGTTTCTCGTCGTCATGGGGAACAACTACCGCGATCTGGGAGCGGCGCGTGAGGCCGAGGCCGCCTACCGCAAGGCGTGGACCATGGTGCCCTCGCGCCTGTATCCCCTCTATCGCCTCATGAAATTCTGTGAAGCCGAGGGGCGCGGGGACGAGGCGGCCGACGCGGCCCGGCGCATCGTGGCGGCCCGGCCCAAGGTGGACTCGCCCGCCGTGAGGGACATGAAAACCGACGCGGAAAGAATATTGGCAAAGAAAAAGGAACAACCATGAAACGAAATTGGATGAAGACAGGATGGTGGGCCTGCGGCTGCCTGTGGATGGCCGTGGGGACGGTGGCGGCGCAACCCGCGCGCAAGCTGTCGCTCACGGGGGCCATCGAGATAGCCAAGCGCGACTCGTATGCGGCGCAGGTGGCGCGCTACAGCTTCCTGGGGCAGTATTGGAACTACCGCTCCTACCGCGCCGAGCTGTTGCCCTCGCTCAACCTCTCAGGCGGGGTGATGAACTTCGACCGCTCCATCGTGGAGGTGCGCGATGCCGACTCGGGGCGCGTGAACTACGTGGACAACAACTCGCTCTCGAACGACCTGTCGCTCTCCATCGACCAGAACATCCCCTTCCTGGGCGGCACGCTCTCGCTGCAGTCGTCGCTCTCGCGGCTGGACCAGTTCAACTACGACGCGCAGACCTACAACTCCGTGCCGCTCATCCTGAACTACACGCAGCCCATCAGGGCCTACAACGCCCTGAAGTGGCGGAAGAAGACGGCGCCGCTGGAATATGCCAACGCCCAGAAGAACTACCTGGAAACCATGCAGGACATCACCATCAACGTGACCAACCTGTTCTTCACCGTGCTCTCGGCGCAGGAGGACTACCGCCAGAGCCGGGCCGACTACGACGACCGCCAGCACCTGCTGGAGATAGCGAAGAAGAGGCTGGACCTGGGGACCACCACGAAGAGCGAACTGCTGCAGCTGGAGCTGTCGCTGCTGAACGCCAAGATGGACGTGAACAGCTCGGGACTGACCCTGCGCACGTGCCTGTTCGACCTCTTCTCCTACCTGCGCATTGTGGACTACGACGGCATCGAACTCCTGCCGCCCTACTACATGCCGGATATCGAGCTGAACGCCGAGCAGGTGCTCGACAAGGCCTGGGCCGGCTCGTCGCACACCATCACCCAGCAGCTGAGCCTGTTGGAGTCGCAGCGCGCGCTGGCCGAGGCCAAGGCGAGCCGCGGGCTGCAGGTGGAGTTCCGCGGGCGCCTCGGACTGAGCCAGACGGGGCAGACCCTGCCGGCCGCCTACCGCCAGCTGAAGGACTACGAGAACGTGGGGCTGACCATGACCATCCCCATCTACGACTGGGGCATGGGGCGCGGCAAGGTGAGGATGGCCAAGACGGACGTGGAAATCACCAAGACGCAGATTGAACAGGCCAACACGGAGTTCGCCCACGACGTGCGGACCCGTGTCATGCAGTTCAACAATCAGGCCGAGCAGTGCCGCACCTCGCTCCGGGCACAGGACATCGCCGCCGAGCGCTACGACATCATGAAGCGGCGCTTCGAGAACGGGGCCGTGACGGTGACGGAACTGAACACGGCACAAGAGGAATACGAGAGCGCGCAACACTTGTACATCAGCCAGCTGCAACAGTTCTGGACGGACTATTACGGCATACAGAAACTGACGCTCTACGACTTCATCCGCAACGAAGACATACGGGTGAACTTTAACGATTTGGTAAAATAGGACGACAAAATGAGGAATATGAGACGAACGACGTGGACGGGACTCGTGGCATTGGCCGTGTGGGGCGCCGTGTGCGGCTGCAAGCGCACCGACGCGCAGGACGAAGACGGAAAGGCGGAAGCCATGGAGGCCGCCGTGCAGAAACTGAACGAGAACTACGTGGACACGATGACGCTGCGCAAGGAGGTGTTCAACCTGCAAATCAAGTGCAACGGCAAGCTCAGGGCCGCCGCCAAGAGCGAACTGGCCATGCCGGCCAACGGGGTGCTCCACGACATCCGCGTCAGGAACGGGCAGCGGGTGTCCAAAGGGGCGCTGCTGGCCTCGGTGGACAAGCGCGATGCCGAACGCGAACTGGAGAAGGCGCGGCAGGACATGGAGAAGGCGCGCGTGGACCTGGTGGACAAACTCATCGGGCAGGGATACGACGAGACGATGCAGGGCGTGCCGGAACAGATGCTGCAACGGGCCAAGGTGACGTCGGGCTATGCCGCGGCGGAATATGCCCTGCAGTCGGCGGAAATCAACCTGGAGCGCTGCGACCTGCACGCTCCCTTCGCCGGGCGCGTGGCCGACATGGACTGCAAGCTCTTCCAGCAGCCCGAGGGAAAATTCTGCACGCTGATAGACGACACGCAGTTCGACGTGGAGTTCAGCATCCTGGAGGCCGAACTGCAGTCGGTGGCCGTGGGGCAGGCCGTGAGCGTGGCCCCTTTCGTGGACGAAGACCGGGAGTTTGAGGGACGGGTGACGGAAATCAACCCTTCCGTCGACGAGAAAGGACAGGTGAAAGTGAGGGCCAGGATACGCAACCGCGACGGCGCGCTGATGGAAGGCATGAACGTGAGGGTGGTGGTGGAGAAGGCCGTGCCGGACATGTTCGTCGTGCCCAAGGACGCCGTGGTGATGCGCGACGGCTTTCACGTGCTCTTCCGCTACGAAGACGGGCGGGCCGTGTGGACCTACGTCGACGTGGTCTATTCCAACATCAGTTCGTATGCCGTGACAGGCAGCAAGCGGAAGGAGACGGAAATCCACGACGGCGACGTGGTCATCACCTCGGGCAACCTGAACCTGGCCGACGGCACGGAAGTGATTCCCCGACGGGGAGAGCGCAAGGCGGAATAAGCAAGGACGAAAGGGAGGACACGCATGATTGTACGCAACTTGATACGTCGGCCCATAGCCGTGACGATGTGCCTGATAGCGCTGGTCGCCATCGGCTGCATCTCCTTCAAGTATATCCCGGTGTCGCTGATGTCGGACATCGACATCCCGCAAATCACGGTGCAGGTGTCGTGCCCCGGCGCGTCGGCCCGCGAGGTGGACGGCCAGGTGGTGGCGCCGCTCAGGGGGCAATTGATGCAGGTGGCCGGCCTGAAGGACATCCACAGCGAGTCGCGGATGGACGCGGGCACCATCTTCATGGAGTTTGAGCCGGGGAGCCGCATCGACCTCATCTTCATCGAAGTGAACGAGAAGATTGACCGCGCGATGGGGCACATGCCCAAGGAATTGGAACGCCCCAAGGTGGTCAAGGCCAGCGCGATGGACATACCGGCCTTCTATCTGGACCTCTCGCTGAAAGACGAACGGGCGGGGGAGGACGGCAGCCTGCCGCAGGCCGGCATGAGGTTCGCCCAGCTGG
Organism: uncultured Paraprevotella sp.; assembly: GCA_944321525.1. Lineage (GTDB taxonomy): Bacteria > Bacteroidota > Bacteroidia > Bacteroidales > Bacteroidaceae > Paraprevotella. The sequence goes on along the minus strand of CALULQ010000043.1, from coordinate 6,494 downwards.
GCGAGTTCGCGCGCAACATCGTGAGCAAGCGCATCGAGCAGCTGCCGCAGACGGCCATGGTGGACATCTCCGGCACCACGGGGGCGGAAATCATCTGCATCCCCGACGAACGGAAACTGCAGTCGATGGGGATGGACATGAACGACCTGTCGGACGCCATCCAGGGAGCCAACATCACGCTTGGCGCACTGTCGGTGGTGGACGGGCTCTACCGCTACAACATCCATTTCGACTCCCAACTGCTCACCAAGGAAGACATCGAGAACGTCTATCTCAATCACGAGGGGCGGCTGGTGCAGCTCAAGGACCTGTGCCGCGTGGAAGAGCGGCTGGCCTCGCGGGCGGGGCTGGTGCGCCACGACGGCCGGAATGCCGTGACGATGGCCGTCATCAAGCAGAACGATGCTCAGATGGAAGACCTGCAGGCAAGCATCGACAACCTGGTGGAGAGCCTGCGCGAGGAGTATCCGGACATCAGTTTCGACCTGACGCGCGACCAGACCCGGCTGCTCACGTTCTCCATGGACAACTTGGGGCAGAACCTCTATGTGGGGGCGATATTGGCCTGCCTCGTGCTCTTCCTCTTCATGAAAGACTGGCGCATGCCGGTGCTCATCATCATTACTATCCCGTTGTCGCTCATCGTGACGCTGCTCTGTTTCCACCTGCTGGACATCTCGCTGAACATCATCTCGCTCTCCGGCCTGATTCTCGGCACGGGCATGATTGTGGACAACTCCATCATCGTCATCGACAACGCGATGCAGCGCTGGCGGCAGGGCATGCCGCTCGCCGACGCACTGGAGAAGGGGACGGGCGAGGTGTTCGTCCCGATGCTGAGCTCCGTGCTGACCACGTGCTCCGTCTTCATTCCCCTGATTTTCCTGAGCGGCATCGCCGGCGCGTTGTTCTACGACCAGGCCATGGGCGTGACCATAGCGCTCTTTTCCTCGCTCTTCGTAGCCGTGCTGGTCATCCCCGTGTATTTTTATGTGTTGTACCGTCGTGCCAGGTCGTGTCCGGACGGAAGCATGCTCGACCGCAAGTTCCACATTAATATATATGCGCCATACGAACGGGGACTGAAATGGACCCTGCGCCATCCCCGGACGAGTATGGCGGCCTTTTGTCTGGCCATCCCTGCCATCTTTTTCATTTATGACCATCTGGAGAAGGAGCGCCTGCCCTACATGGAACACGACGACGCGTTGATGAAGATAGACTGGAACGCCGGCATTTCGGTGGAGGAGAACGACAGGCGCGTGGGAGAACTGTTGCGGCAGGCCGGAGGGCTGCTGAAGGCTTCCACGTCGATGGTGGGCGTGCAGAATTTCGTGCTCTCGCACACGGAAGACCTCACTACGTCCGAAGCCGTGGTCTACCTGCAGGCAGCCGACGGTGACGACTTGCGGCAGGCGCAGGCGAAAATCACGGAATACTTGAAGAAGCATTATCCGAAGGGCACGGTCGACTTCAGCCTTTCGGGCAACATCTTCGACCTGATATTCTCGAACGACGATGCCGACCTGGAAATCCGCCTGCAGCGGCAGGACGGCGGCCGGCCCGACGTGTACGAGGCGCGGGCGTTCATCGACACATTGTCGGCCCGCTTTCCCGAAGTGCTGGTGCAACCCGTGGTGTCGGAGCGCAACATTCAGTATGTGGCCGATCCGGAGCAAATGGCAACCTACCATGTACCATACGCCACGTTGCTGTCCCGCCTGAAGATGCTGGTGAACCAGAACGAGGTCTATGCCATCAACGAAGGTGCGCGTTCGTTGCCGGTCATCATCGGGGAGCGGCACGTGGACAGCCGGAAACTGTTGCAATACACCGTTCGCAACAACGACGATGTGGAGATTCCCCTGAGCTACCTGATACGTGAGACGCGGGGCGAGGACTTCAAACGCTTGTATTCGGGCAACGGCGGCGACTATTATCCGGTGAAGATCGTGGCCGACGACCGCAAGGTGGAAGAGGTGGTGGACTTCACGGAGCAGTTCGCCAAGTCCGACGCGCGCTATTCGGCTTCTTTTGTCGGGAATTACTACGAGAGCCGTGCGATGATTGGCGAACTGGCCATGGTGTTGGGTGTGGCGGTGGCTTTGCTGTATTTTATCTTAGCCGCGCAGTTCGAGAGCATCGTGCAGCCGTTGGTCATCCTTTCCGAAATCGTGATAGACGTATTCTGGGTGTTCCTCGTCTTGTGGATGTTGGGCGAGTCGTTGAATATCATGTCCATGATAGGCTTAGTGGTGATGAGCGGCATCATCATCAACGACTCCATCCTGAAGGTGGACACCATGAACCGGCTTTGGCGGCGCGAGGGGCGCTCTTTGGTGAATGCCATCTGGCGCGGCGGGCACAGCCGTCTGCGGCCCATCCTGATGACGTCGCTCACCACCATCTTGGCTGTCGTGCCTTTCCTGAACCGTGGCGACATGGGTTCCGCTTTGCAATTCCCCTTGTCGTTGACGTTGATTGTGGGAATGGTGGCGGGCACGTTGGTGAGCTTGTTCTTTATTCCGCTGATTTATTACCTTATTTATAAGAGAAAGGTGTGAGGTCGATGCAGGAGAAGATGACGAAGAAGAACATACTGGACCGCATCCCGCCTTTCAGCCTGCTGCTCACGCTGGTCATCCTGATGGTTATCGGGGCGGCCCTGATTCCTTTGGTGGACGTGGGTTCCTCTCCCCGGCCGAGGCAGGGGAAGACGCTCACCATCAGTTATGGCTGGCGGAACGCTTCGCCCAAGGTGGTGGAGCAGGAAGTGACTTCGAAAATCGAAGGGTTGGTGTCGGCCGTGAAAGGCGTGGCCGAGGTGTCGTCGGTGTCCAATTTCGGCTCGGGCCGGGTGACGGTGGTGCTGAAGAAGGAAGCGGACGTGTCGGCCGTGAAGTTCGAAATATCTTCATTGCTGAAGCAAGTCCGCAAGAAACTGCCCGAGGATGTTTCTTATCCCACCTTGTCGGGCGGGGAGGTGGTGAACGAAAGCGACGGGACGAGGGAAAACACACTGCGCCACTTGCTGACCTATCAAGTGAACTCGAACCTGGCCGACGAACAAATCAAGGAGTATGTGCAGAAGAACGTGGAACCCGTGGTGCGGGCCTGGGACGAGGTGAAACGCGTGGACGTGACCGGCGGTACGTCGCAATATCTGGAAATCACCTGCGACCCGTTGGTGGTGGCGAACTATGGTCTGACGGTGGACGACGTGGCCGAAGGCATCCGCAGCTTCATCGGGAAGTCCGACATCGTGGGCGACGTGATGGAGACAGGAGAAGACGGCGAGGAGCGGCGCATCACCCTTTATCTGAAGACGTCGCGCTTTGCCCGCCAAATCGGGGAGATGCCCCTGAAGACGGTGGACGGCAAGATTATCTATCTGAACGACCTGGCCACGTTTGAATACAAAGACCGCCTGCCGGACAGTTACTATCGCGTCAACGGGCTGAACACCATCTACATGAACATCCTTGTGGACGCGGACGCCAACGAGATTGAACTGTCGCGGCAACTGCGAGACAAGATAGAGGAACTGAAACCCCGGTTGCGCGACGGCGTCTACCTGACACTGACCCACGACGGGGCGAAGGACAAACAATCGGAACTGGAGAAGCTGGTCAGCCGCACGCTCCTGTCGTTGGCCATCCTGCTGGTGTTTGTCTATCTGGTGCGGATGAGTTGGAAATACCTTTCCATCATCGCCGTCACCTTGGCGGCCAACATCCTGATTGCCGTCATGGCCTATTATGTGTTCGACATGCGCCTGCACACCTTCTCCCTGGCGGGCATCACCGTGTCGTTGGGACTGATTATCGATGCCGCCATCGTGATGGTGGACCATTACAGCTACTATCGCAACCGCAAGGCTTTCCTGGCCATCCTGGCCGCCTTGCTCACGACCATCGGCTCGCTGGTGGTGGTCTTCTTCATGCCGGAATACATCCAGCGCGACTTGTACGACTTCTCATGGATCATCATCATCAACCTTTCCGTGGCCCTTTTTGTAGCCTTGCTGTTTGTTCCGCCGCTGGTGCAGCAGTTCCGTTACAGCAGCCGCATGCCGGTGCGGAGCCGGGGGCGCTCGCGCTTGGTGGTAGGCTGGGCGCGCTTCTATCGGCGGTACATCGCTTTCACGCAGCGGCGCAAATGGGTGTATTACGTGTTGCTGGTGCTGGCCTTCGGCATTCCCTTCCATGCCTTGCCCGACCAATGGGACGGACAGCGGCCGTATTATTACGAGTCGGAAGCCGACAGCCGGCCATGGTATGAGCGGGCCTATAACGCCACCTTCGGGTCGCGCTTCTTTCAGATGGAACTGAAGGAACCGCTTGCCAAGGTGTTTGGCGGCACGATGCGCCTTTTTGCCGGGTCGCTGGACGAGAATACATACGCGGAAGAAGAGGAAGAGATGAGGCTCTTCGTCCGTGCGCAGATGCCTTTGGGCGGCACGGTGCAGGAGCTGAACGAGAAAGTGCAGATACTGGAGAATTTCCTTGTGGGCTTCGATGGCATCAAGCGTTTCGAGACCCGCGTGGAGCGGTGGGGCGCCACTGTCACGGTGGAGTTCAAGGATGAATACCGCGACACGTCTTTCCCGTACATCCTGGAAAGCAAGGTCATCGGCAAGGTCATCTCCATCGGAGGGGCGGACTGGAGCACGCATGGCGTGAGCGAACGCGGGTTCAGCAACTCGCTGAACTTGCAATACCGCTCCAACCGGATTGAAATCGCAGGATATAATTACAACGCATTATACCGCTATGCGGAGGAAATCTGTGCGCGGCTGAAGCAGAACCATCGCGTGATGGACATCATCATCGAGACGCCGGGACACGAGCGGCAAGAAGACGAGCTTTACATGGTCTACACACCTGAGAATTTCGCCTTGTATGGCCTGCATCCCGCCGCCATGCACGGTGCGCTGCGCGAGTTGCTGTCGGGAGTGGAACTGGAAGAGCCTTATGAGGATGAGTTCGTCCGGACGGACGTCTGTTTGCGCTCCTTGCAGGCTGACCGTTTCAACGTGTGGGACTTGGAACACACTCATGTCAAGACGGCGGACGGCGATGTGTGGCTGCCGCCCTTCATGGACATGGACTGGCGGGAAGCCAAGAACAGCATTCCCAAGAAGAACCAGGAGTACGTGTTGCGCGTGGCGTTCAATGTGCTGGGTTCGTACAACTATACTTCCAACTTCATCAAGGAGGTGACGGACGAGTTCAACGAACGCTTCCCCGTGGGCTACCGTTGCCTGAACGACACGCCCCATTGGTATCAGGACGAGGGCACGCAATATTGGTTGATTCTGCTCATCGTGGTCATCATCTATTTCCTCTGCGCCATCCTGTTCGAGTCGTTGCGCCAGCCGCTGGTCATCATCACGCTCATTCCCGTGTCGTTCATCGGCACGTTCCTCACGTTCTATTTCTCCGGCGTGAAGTTCGGCACGGGTGGTTTTGCCTCGCTGGTCTTGCTGAGCGGCATCGTGGTGAATGCGGGCATTTACATCATCAACGAGTACAACAACCAACTGTCTGCGCGAGGGCAGCGTTCCGTGCGCCCGGCCAGTCTTTACGTCAAGGCATACAATCACAAAATCATCCCCGTCTTCCTCACCACTTTGTCCACGGTGCTGGGCCTCGTGCCGTTCCTCATCGACGGCCCGGCGGAAGAAGCCTTCTGGTTTTCCTTCGCCATCGGCACTTCCGGCGGCCTGTTGTTTTCCATTCTGGCCTTGATATTCGTCATGCCCATCTTCATGCCGTTGAAGGGCACGCGCCGTCCCGCCGTGTAGCGGTCCGGACGGCGCGGGGCGTCGTGGCTGCTATTTGATGCCCCGCCGGTTGAGTGCGGCGGAGTAGCGGGCCGCGTTGGCCAAGTGCTCGGAGTAGGTGAGGGCGAAGTTGTGCGTGCCGGAGAAATCCTCCTTGGCGCACATGTAGAGATAGTCGTGCCGCACGTGGTCCAGCACGGCGTCGATGCCGGCGACGGACGGAATGCGGATGGGGCCCGGCGGCAAGCCCGCGTTCCGGTACGTGTTATACGGACTTTCCACGTTCAGATGGTTATGATAGATGCGGCGGAGCGAGAAGTCGCGGAGAGCGAACTTGATAGTAGGGTCGGCCTGCAGCGGCATTCCTATGCGCAGCCGGTTGATGTACATGCCGGCCACCATGGGCTTCTCGCCGTTGTTGGCCGTTTCTTCGTCCACGATGGAAGCCAGCGTGACCACTTCTTCCGGCGTCAGTCCGGCTTCGGCGGCCTTGCGGCGACGTTCCTCGTTCCAGAACCTGTCGTGCTCCTTCTGCATGCGTTTCATGAAATTGTCCAGGCTGACGTTCCAATACACTTCATACGTGTCGGGGACGAACAGGCAGGCAATCGTGGCCGTGTCGTACCCGAAGCGGCGGCAGAAGGCAGAGTCGGCCAGGCTTTGCGCCACGGCGGCGGAGTCCATCATGAGTTTTTTGCCCAATGCGCCG
>CALULQ010000042.1 GCA_944321525.1 uncultured Paraprevotella sp. | reverse complement strand
GGCCCCTGGGCGACACGCCTGTCGCGCTTGCCGCCCCAAAGCAGGCGTTCAAGGTAGGCAATGCGCTCGGCCATGCGCCGGACTTGGGCCTGGAGTTCTTCGTATGTCGGTTGTCTTTCCACACCATAAAGATACTAAAAATTAGCGAGATAGCCAACCTTTTATGCAACTATTTTGAGGCAGCGGGGACTCTTTTTCAGCTTCCTCCCGGGAAAGGCCTGCCTGGTATCTTTTCCGACGGGCCACTCCGGGGGAGATACCTTCCATCAGGAGCACGAGTTCGTCCCAACGCATGGAACGAAAGCCGACGCCGTCGCGCAGGAAAATCTTCGGGTGGAAACGGCCAACGGACAGGCGCTTATAGTATAACGTGTAACCGCCACGCTCCCAATGGAGAAGTTTCAGCACTGTGCGGCTGCGGTTGGAAAACACATACACGTCACCATTCAACGGGTCCAAATGGCAGGAACGGATAGCGCCGCACAGGCTATCCACTCCCTTGCGTAAATCCATAGGATTACGGCTCATCACAAAGCAGTTGTTTTCATTCAAATTGAACATGTCTTTTTTTGAGCAAAGTTCAGATTTTAAACCGAACGAAAAAACACGCCGAGTTTCGGATGGAGACATTACGCATGGCGCTCGAACGCACGGATGCGAAATACGGGCATCCGGTGGACCAACATGACCCTCCGGATGCCCGTACTGATAACGTGCTAAAAAGGAATACTACAGCGACTCCAGCATGCGCTTGAGCACCACCGTGGCCGATATTTCGCGGTTGGCCGCTTCGGGGATGACCAACGACTGGGGACTCTCGATGACGTCGTCCGTCACAATCATGTTGCGGCGCACAGGCAGGCAGTGCATGAAATAGGCGTTGTCCGTCACGGCCATGTGGGCCGCGTCCACCGTCCAGCCCATGTCCTTGTTGAGCACCTTGCCATAGTCCTCGGGGCGCGTCACACCGGGACAACTCCAGTTTTTGGCATAGATGAAGTCGGCTCCCTCGAAGGCCTTCATCTGGTCGTACTCCACGCGGGCGTTCCCCACGAACTTCGGGTCGAGCTCATACCCCTCGGGGTGTGTCACGACGAAGTCCACGTCGGCAGCATTCATCCACTGGGCGAAGCTGTTGGGCACGGCCTGCGGCAGCGCCTTGGGATGGGGGGCCCATGAAAGCACCACCTTGGGGCGCGGCTTGCGCTTGTACTCTTCGATGGTGATCAGGTCGGCAAAGGCCTGCAGGGGATGCACCGTGGCGCTCTCCATGAAGAACACGGGGCGGCCGGAATAACGGATGAACTGGTTCAGAATCTTCTCTTCGTAGTCGTCCTTGCGGTTCTCGAACGTGGCGAACGAGCGCACGCCGATAACGTCGCAGTAGCAGCCCATCACGGGAATGGCCTCGAGCAGGTGCTCGCTCTTGTCGCCGTCCATGACGACGCCGCGCTCCGTTTCCAGTTTCCATGCTCCTTGGTTCACGTCGAGCACGATGACGTTCATGCCCAGGTTCATGGCCGCCTTCTGCGTGCTCAGGCGGGTGCGCAGGCTGTTGTTGAAGAAGATGAGCAGGGCCGTCTTGTTGCGCCCCAGTGCCTGGAACTGGAAGCGGTCTTTCTTCACCTCCGCCGCTTCGGCCAGGGCCGCCCGCAGGTCGCCCAGGTCTTCTACGTTCTGAAATACTCTCATAAGTCTGTTCTGTTTTAGGGTGATACTCATTTTTATTTCGGGCGCACCTGGCCGTCGCCTTGGATCAGCCACTTGTAGGTAGTGATTTCCTCCAGCGCCATGGGGCCGCGAGCGTGCAGCTTCTGCGTGCTGATGCCGATTTCGGCCCCCAGCCCGAACTGCGCCCCGTCGGTGAACGATGTGGGCGCGTTGACATAGACGCAGGCCGCGTCCACCATCTGCTGGAAAAGGGCTGCGGCAGCGGCGTCCTCGGTCACGATGCACTCGCTGTGGCCTGAGCCATGGCGGGCGATGTGAGCCAACGCCTCGTCGACCGATTCCACCGTCCGGACGGCCATCTTGTAGTCCATGAACTCCGTGCCGTAGTGCTCCTCCGTGGCCACCTCCAACAGGTCGGCAGGATAATGCCCTTCCAGAGCCGCCAATGCCGGGGCGTCGGCATAAAGGCGCACGTGGCTGTCGGCCAAGGGAGCGCACAAGGCCGGCAGGTCGGCCAGGCGGCTTTCATGCACCAGCAGGCTGTCCAGCGCGTTGCACACGCTGACGCGGCGCGTCTTGGCGTTGTTCACGATGGCCGTCCCCTTCCGCAGGTCGCCCGAGGAGTCGAAATAAGTGTGGCACACGCCCGCCCCCGTCTCGATGACCGGGATGCGCGAGTTGTCGCGCACGTAGTCTATCAGCGAGCGCCCCCCGCGCGGGATGAGCAAGTCCACGTGCCCGCGGGCCTGCAGCAAGGAAGCCGTGGCTTCGCGGTCGGCCGGCAGGAGCGTCAGCGTGTCGGGGTTCATGCCGAAACGCTCCAGCACGCCGTGGATGACCTCCACGATGGCGCGGTTGGAGCAGTCGGCGTCGCGCCCGCCCTTCAGCACGCAGGCGCTCCCGGCCTTCAGGCAAAGGGAGAACACGTCGAACGTCACGTTGGGGCGCGCTTCGTAGATGACCCCGATGACCCCGAAGGGCACGCTCACGCGCTTCAGGTCCAAGCCGTTGGGCAGCACCGTGTGCTTCAGCACCCTCCCCAGCGGCGAGGGCAGTCCGGCCACGTGCCGTGTGTCGTCCGCAATGCCGCGGATGCGGTCGGCCGTCAGCTTCAGGCGGTCGTAGAGCGGGTTGTCGGGCGACATGCGCTCCAAATCGCGGGCGTTCTCGGCCAAGATATATTCCGTCTGCGCCACGGCTTCGTCGGCCACGGCAAGCAGGATTTCGTCCACGCGCTCCGCCGACCACTGCAACAAGTCGCGCCCGGCGGCCCTCGCTCCTTCATATAAAAGCGTCAAATCCATAATCTTCTGTTTTTATTCCAAATATAAATAATCATAATGCACCAGCGGCTTGCAGTCGTGGCGGCCCAGCAGCTTGCGGGCCTCCGCGCTGCCGTAGGCCGCGCGCCCCATGCCCAGGTTGCGTCCGTCGGGCGACATGACGCCCACCAGGTCGTCTTTCTCAAAGTCGCCCTCGATGCGGGTCACTCCCACGGGCAGGATGCTCACGGCGCGGTCGCCGCACACGGCTTCCACGGCCTTTTCGTTCAGGTAGATGCAGCCTTTGGCGAATCCCGAGCTATGGGCAATCCACTTCTTCACGCTTGATACGTTGCCCTCGCGCGGGGCGAAGCGGGTGCACACCACGCTGTCGGGATGCAGCACGAGGTCGACCAGCACCTGCTCGCGGCGCCCGTTGGCAATGATGACCTCGATGCCTTCGTCGGCCACCTTGCGGGCAATGTTGCACTTGGTCTGCATGCCCCCGCGTCCGAAGCCGGACTTCTCCGTTCGGATGTACTCGCGCAGGTCGCGGTCGGGCTCCACCTGGCGGATGACTTCCACGCCCGGCTCGCCCGGCATGCCGTTGAAGATGCCGTCCACGTTGCTCAGTATGACCAGCGCCTGCACGTCCATCATCGTGGCAATCAGTCCGGAAAGTTCGTCGTTGTCCGTAAACATCAGTTCGGTGACACTGATGGTGTCGTTCTCGTTCACGATGGGGATGACGCCATTGTCCAGCATCACCATCATGCAGTTCCGCTGGTTGAGGTAGTGGCGGCGCGTACCGAAATTTTCCTTCATCGTCAGCACCTGCCCCACGTGCAACCCGTGTTCGCGGAAGAGCTCGTAGTAGCGGTTGATGAGCTTGGCCTGCCCCACGGCGGAGAACAACTGGCGCTGGTCCACGCTGTCCATCTTGTGCGCCGGAGCGATGCCTTTAAGTTCTCCCCGCCCGCTGGCTACGGCGCCGGACGAAATCAGGATGACCTCAATGCCGGCCCGGCGCAACTCGGCCACCTGGTCCACGAGGGCCGACATGCGGGTGATGTCGAGTGCGCCGTCCTTGCGGGTCAGCACGTTGCTGCCTATCTTCACCGCGATTCGTTTGTAAGGATGCGACATGACCGTCTCCCTTCCTTACTTTTTCAGCGAGGCCCTCAGGCCCTTGATGACACTCTGGGTGAACCCGGCTTCCTCCATCGCGTTCAGGCCACGGATGGTCAGCCCGCCCGGCGTGGTCACCTTGTCAATCTCCTCTTCGGGATGCTGTCCGCCTTCGGCCAACAAGGCCACGGCGCCCTTCATGGTCTGCATCATGACGCGCTGCGCGTCGCGGGCATAAAAGCCCAACTCCACGCCGCCCTCCGTGGCCGCGCGGATGTAGCGCATCACGTAAGCGATGCCGCACGACGACAAGGCCATGCCGGCACCGACAAGCCGTTCGTCCACGAGCATCGCGTCGCCCATCTCCTTGAAGATGGCCAGTATCTGCGCGTCCATCTCCGGCGTGGAGCACACGGACGTGATGAAGGTCATGCCCTCCATCACGGCAACAGCCGTGTTCGGAATCAGGTAATACACGGCGGGGAACTCACCGTCGCCGCGGTCCAGGTATTGGCACAACTGTGCCGTGCCGATACCTCCGGCGATGGAGATAACGGCTTGGTTGTCGTAATCCAGCACGTCCTTCACATCTTCGATGACCTCCTGCAGCAACCAGGGCTTCACGGCGAACAGCACCACGTCTGCGCCCCGCACGGCCTCCTTGTTTCCACGGGCTATCTTCATCTCCGGGAAATCCTTCAGCAGCGCGTCGGTCTTCTCGCGCGAAGGGTCGGCCACCGTGATGTCCGACGCCTCCACCAGGCTTCCTTTGGCCAGGCCGCGCGCCAACGCGCCTCCCATGTTCCCGGCTCCAATAATCGCAAATTTCATATTCTTCCTCCTCTTGTTAAAAAAGCGGTCAGGCCGGTCGCCGGCATCCGCCCGCGACTGGCCTGCCGCCACTCGATTATTCATTAATAATTTATTCCTTCACCACGCGCTCCAGCCGTGACAGGAAATCTGCCGCCTCGGCCTCGCTCAGGCAGAGCGGCGGCAACAGACGCAGCACGTTCGTTCCGCTGCAACCCGTGAAGCAGTGCTCTTCGAAGAGCAGCTTGCTGCGGATTTCCTTGTAAGGCACGTCCAATTCCACGCCAATCATCAGGCCGCGGCCGCGCACGTCCACCACGTGGGGCAGGTGCATCGACCGGATGCCGTCCATCAGGAACTGTCCGACTTTTGCGGCGTTCTCCACCAAATGTTCCTCCTCGATGATGTCCAATACGGCCAACGCGGAAGCACATGCCAGGTGGTTGCCGCCGAAAGTCGTGCCCAACTGCCCGTAGACGGGCTTGAACTTGGGCGCAATCAGCACCGCCCCCATCGGGAAGCCGTTGCCGATGCCCTTGGCCACGGTAATCAGGTCGGGGCGCACGCCTAAATATTGATGAGCAAAAAACTTGCCAGAACGCCCGTATCCGCACTGAATTTCATCGCAAACCAGCACCGTGTCCGTCTCGTCGCAAGCCTTGCGCAGGCCTTGCATGAACTCCGGCGTGGCCAGGCGGATGCCGCCCACACCTTGGATGCACTCCACGATGACTGCACAGACATCGCCCTTCGACAGCTCGGACTTGAAGGCATCCAAGTCGTTCAGTGGCAGGTAGGTCACATGGCCGTTGGCATTGATCGGCGCAATGATTTTAGGATTGTCCGTTGCCTCCACGGCCAGCGACGTGCGGCCGTGGAACGCCCCCTTGGCCGACAGCACGCGGCTGCGGCCGTTGTAGAAACTGGCCAGCTTCAGCGCATTCTCGTTGGCCTCCGCGCCGGAATTGATCAGGAAGAGCTGATAATCGTCGTATCCGCAAACCTTGCCCAGACGGTCGGCCAGCTCCACCTGCAACTTGTTGATGACAGAATTGCTGTAGAAGCCCAGCCGGTTCAGCTGGCGGGTGAGCACCTCCACGTAATGCGGATGGCAATGTCCCACACTGATGACGGCATGGCCGCCGTAGAGGTCCAGATATTCCTGGCCTTTATCGTCCCAAACATGGCATCCCCGTCCTTTGACGATGTTGACATCGAAAAGCGGGAACACGTCGAATAGTTTCATTTTCTTTCTCCTTCTCTTTAAAATCGTTCATTAAAACGCCGAGGGCTTCAGGCGAAGGCCTGCCGTCTCGTCGAGGCCGAACATGAGGTTCATGTTCTGCACGGCCTGCCCGCTGGCGCCCTTCAGCAGGTTGTCGATGGTGGACGTCACCAACAGTTTGCCGCCGAACTTGTCCACGTGCACCAGCGCCTTGTTGGTGTTCACCACCTGTTTCATGTCGATGGCCTTGTCTACGTAATGCGTGAAGGCCGCGTCCTTGTAATAGTCCTTGTAGAGGGCCACGAAATATTCCGCGTCCAGCGACTCGTCCACCCGCACCACTTCGGTGGCGAAGATGCCGCGGGCAAAGTCGCCGCGATAGGGGATGAAGTCCACCGCCCCCGCGAAGCCCGGCTGCAAGGTGCGGAGCGACTGCAGGATTTCGGGCACGTGCTGATGGTTGAACGCCTTATAGATGCTCAAGTTATTGTTACGCCAACTGAAGTGGGTGGTCGCGCCGGGCTTCACGCCGGCCCCGGTGCTGCCCGTGATGGCATTCACTGCCACGTCGCCGCGCAACAGCCCCTTCGCCGCCAACGGCAACAGTCCCAGCTGGATGCACGTGGCGAAACAGCCGGGATTGGCCACGTGGTTCGCCCCGGCAATCGCGTCGCGCTGCAGTTCCGGCAAGCCGTAGACGTAATCGTTGCCCGGGGCCGCCAGACGGAAGTCCTGTGCCAGGTCGATGATTTTCACCCGCTCGGGCACTTGGTGCGTGGCGAGGAACTCGGCGCTCTTGCCATGTCCGAAGCAGAAGAAAATCACATCCACCTCGTCCAGCGGCAACTGGTCGGTAAACTCCATGTCTGTTTCCCCATACAATCCTTCGTGCACGTCGGTCAGCCGGTTGCCAGCGTTGCTCGAACTGTTGACAAAGGCTATTTCCGCGTCGGGATGGTTCAGCAGGATGCGGCACAGCTCTCCGGCCGTGTATCCTGCCCCTCCTATGATTCCAACTCTTATCATTTGAAATATCTATTATTTTCCTGAGGAATGATAATCACCAGCAAGACGTAGAAAATCACGCCGGAAAAGGCCGTGAACAAAGTCAGCAACGCATAGCCGATGCGCACGAGCGAGACGTCCAGCCCGAAATATCCGGCAATCCCGGCACACACTCCTGCCACCATCCGCCCCTCGCGGGGACGTTCCAGCCGCTTATCTTCCCTCGGCATGTGTTCTTTATTTGATGCGTTCCTCGTCCTCGTGGTTGGCATAATAGAGGCGCAGCGGTGTGGAAGTCACCTTGATGAATCCCTTGGCGTCCTCGGCCGTCCAGCCCTTCTGCGTCTCGCCATATTCGCCGAACTTGTTCTTCACCAGGTCGTCGGGCGAGTCCACGCCCACGGTGCTGAAGCTGTAAGGCCGGAGTTCGAGCGTCACCACGCCGTTCACGTTGCGCTGCGAACTGGTGAGCATGGCCTCGATGTCCGGCATCACCGGCTCCAGATACTGGCTCTCGTGGAGGAACATGCCATACCAGTTGGCCACTTGTTCTTTCCAATACTGCTGCCACTTGCTCAGCGTGTATTTCTCCAGGAAGCGGTGCGCCCCGATGATGAGCATCGGCGCGGCGGCCTCGAAGCCCACGCGGCCCTTGATGCCGATGATGGTGTCGCCCACGTGGCAGTCGCGCCCGATGGCGTAGGCAGCCCCGATTTTCTCTATCTCCTGGATGGCCTTGATCTTGTCTTCGTATTCCACGCCGTTCACGCTACAGATTTCGCCCTTCTTGAAACCGATTTTCAGCAGTTCAGTGCCTTCCTTCGTGGGATGCTTCAGATAGGCGCTCTCGGGCAGGCCCTGATTGCTGTCGAGCAACTCGCCGCCGCAAATGGACGTCCCCCAGATGCCCACGTTATAGGAGTACTTCAGCTTGGTGAAGTCCGCATAAAAGCCATGGGCGTTCAGGAAGTCCACTTCCTCCTGGCGGCTCAGGTTGTTGTCGCGGGTCAGGGTGATGATTTCCATGCCCGGCGCCATGACCAGGAAGGTCATGTCGAAACGGATCTGGTCGTTGCCGGCCCCCGTCGAGCCGTGGGCGATGGCGTCGGCCCCTATCTCGCGGGCATAACGCGCGATGGCGATGGCCTGGAAGATGCGCTCCGACGACACGGAGATGGGATAACAGTTGTTGCGCAGCACGTTGCCGTAGATCATGTAACGGAGGCTCTTCTCATAATACTCCTTCGTCACGTCCAGCGTCACATACTCCTTGGCGCCCAACTTGTAGGCGTTCTCCTCGTTCTTCCGGAGCTGTTCCTCGCTGAATCCGCCCGTGTTGGCGCAGGCCGCATAGACCTCATATCCTTTCTCCTTGGCCAGATACATGACCGTGTACGACGTGTCCAGCCCTCCGCTGAACGCCACTACTACTTTCTTTGCCATAATGCTATGTTGTTTTTTTGTTCTTATACCTTTTATATATACATCACCGCAAGTTCTTCTCCGCTGCCTCCTTGGCCATCTTCACCACGTCGGGCGGAAGCTCCACGGGGAGTTTCTCGTCGGGGTGCATGGCGGGGTCGTAGAGCATGGCGGTGCAGACGCAATATTTGCGCCCCGTGCGCTGCAGGATATCGTAGTTGATGCAGCACGGATGCTCGGGCGTGCCGCAGCCTTTCCAATAGGCCTCGTCGTCGGTGAGCTCGGCGAAGGTGACGGGCACGTATCCCAGCGCCGTGTTGATTTTCATCACGGCGCTCTGACTCGTCAGTCCGAAGAGTTTGGCGTGGGGCCACCGCAGCCGCGAGAGGGTGAAGGCCGTCTGCTTGATGCGCGTGGCCAAGTGGTGGCGGCGGAATTTCTCCACCACAATCAGTCCCGAATTGGCCACATAGGATTTGTTTCCCCAGCTCTCGATGTAGCAGAATCCGGCAAACTCCTCGTCGTCTCCTTCCCCGGCCAGCGCTATCACGGCTTTCCGCTCCTTCATTTTCGTTGCCAGATACTCGTGCGTCCTCGAGGCGATCCCCGAGCCCCTCTTGCGGGCCGAGTCCGCTATGGTGGCCAAGATGATGTCCACATACTTCTCGTGGCTGGCGTCTGCCACTACCACTCTGATACCGTCATCGTACTCAGTTTTTACTTCCGCAGATGCTTTTGATTCTTCCATTTTTTCCTTCAGTCAAAGTCTCTTTCCTTTTTTTCCATGACGGGCAACGCCTCTGCCATCAGCCGTCCCACGGTTTCGGGCGTCACCCCTTCGGCCAGCACCATGATGATGGTGTCGTCTCCGGCCAAAGTTCCCAGGATTTCTTCAAAATGCTTGTTGTCAATGTCGTAAGCCACATGGCTTGCATGCCCCGGCAGGGTATGCACCACCGCCAAGTTGCCGGAGAACTTCACCGACAGCACACCCGCCTGGCGGGCGGCAGCAAACGTCAGGGCGGAGTCCGACACCCGGCGATAGAGCGGCGAACCGGGCAACATATACACATATTTCCCCGTGTGGCTCATGGCCTTCGCCACCTTCAGCCGGTGCAGGTCGCGCGAAAGCGTGGCCTGGGTGGGCGTGAACCCCACCCTGCGGAGCTCCCGCAGCAACTCCCCTTGACTGGATATCTCTTGTGACGACACCAACAGTTTTATAGCCTCCAAACGGCTATCCTTGTTTCTCATTCCTCCCAATCCTTGGTTACTTCGCTGCAAAGGTAGGCATTTTATGCGTTCCGTGCTGCATAATATGCAGATATTTCTTTATTTTTATTCAAGAATTTGCATAACAGCATATATGCCAACTGAAAATAAGCACATACACGCAGCCAATCAAACCGCATATTTATGCAAAACAGGATACAAGACGCCATAAAAGCGCATGCCGGCCAGCCTCCGCCGACATGGCCTTGCGAAAACAGGAAAAAGACAGAAAGGCGGGAACGGGTGTGCGGAGACCGCCAGCGTACTCTGCGGAGAGCACTCGAGTACTTGCCGCAGAGTACTCGAGTACTTTGCGGCAAGTACTTTCCGGTGCTGCGGAAGGGCATGAAGGAAAAGCAGGAGCTGGCTGGCGCGGAAAGCCGTGCAGAATCAGTAAATGTGGTACAACAATCTGTAACATTGTTATCCACCAGTTGCATACTCTTCCGTATTTTTGCATTATCGGAAACGCCCCGGGCCCGAGGGCTTCCGCACGAAAGCAACCGATTGACGCAACACTTAAAAACGATACGCACATGAAGAAATTGGCATTCTTATTATCACTGATTCCACTATTCAATATCCAAAGCACTATGGCACAAGAGAAAATCACACAAACGGCCGGGCGCGTGCAACTGGGAGAGTTCGCGCCCAAGTTTGCCGAACTGAACGACGACGTCCTGTTCGGCCAAGTATGGAACCGCAAGGGGCTCAGCCCCCACGACCGCAGCATGGTGACCATCGCCACCCTCGTGGGAAAGGGCATCATCGACTCCTCGCTCACCCACCACCTGCAATTCGCCAAAAGCAACGGCGTGACCCGCACGGAAATCGCGGAAATGCTCACCCACATCGCTTTCTACGCCGGATGGCCCAACGCCTGGGGAGCGTTCCGCATGGCCAAGGACGTGTGGGCGGACGACGCCACCGGCGACAATGGCAAGGCGGCCTTCCAACGCGAAATGATCTTCCCCATCGGGGAACCCAACACGGCATACGCCAAATATTTCGTGGGCAACAGCTACCTGGCACCGATTTCCGGCGAGCAGATTCCCTTCAACAATGTGACCTTCGAACCCCGTTGCCGCAACAACTGGCACATCCACCACGCCACGAAAGGCGGCGGTCAAATGCTGGTATGTGTGGCCGGCAAGGGATGGTATCAGGAAGAGGGCAAGCCGGCCGTGCAGATGTTGCCCGGCGACGTGGTCCACATCCCCGCCAACGTGAAGCACTGGCACGGGGCGGCGGCCGACAGCTGGTTCGCCCATCTCGCCTTTGAGATTCCGGGGGAGAACACGTCCAACGAATGGCTCGAGCCCGTCGCGGCCGAGGAATACGACCGGCTGGGAAAGTGACCCGGACAGGGAAAGCAACAAAGCATAACTGCACAACGAACGCTGATGGACTATCTGGGATGGACCAGCGTGGGCGAAGTGGTGGCAGCAGGCGCCTGGACGGCCGGCGCGGTGAAAGGCACCGCCTACGCCGAACAGGCCTACCGGCTGGGGAAAAGCCTCTGAGCCCGAACGAACCGGAAACTTTGGGAATGGATTTAAAACACAGCCAAATGAAAAAAATCTTATTCACACTGGCCGCAGCGGTGGCTATATGCTTCACCGCCTGCGCACAACAAACGGAGAAAAAACAGATGAACGCACCCAAGACCTTGATTGCCTACTTTTCGGCCACAGGCACCACGGCCGAGGCCGCCAAGGGCATCGCCGAAGCCACCGGCGGCACGCTCCATGCCATCACCCCGGCCGAGACTTACACGGCCGCCGACCTTGACTGGAACGACAAGCAGTCGCGCAGCTCGAAAGAGATGCAAGACCCCAGGTCGCGCCCCGCAATCAAAGGAACGGTCAAGGAGATGGACGGCTACGACGTGGTCTTCATCGGCTACCCCATTTGGTGGAACCAAGCACCGCGCATCATCAACACTTTCATCGAAAGCCACAAGTTGGAAGGCAAAGCCGTGGTACCATTCGCCACCTCGGGCGGCAGCGGCATCAAGAACAGCATCGACATGCTGAAAAAGGCCTACCCGAATCTCGACTGGCGCGAAGGCAAGCTGCTGAACCATGCCGACGCAAAGGACATCAAGGCGTGGACCGGCTCCATCCGGCCATAAACCACATGCCTGAAAGAAGGCCTCACGCATCGCGTTGAGGACATCCCCTACGCCTGCGGGCGGTCGGCCACAAGGGCCGCGCCCGCCCGCAGGCTGGCGTAAGCCCCCGCCTTTCCTTTTCCGCCCCCGTTTTTACGATTCTTTGCATTTCTTTCGTTTATTCCATCATTTTTTCGTAAGTTTGCACGGAATAGAACGAAATTATAGAATACAGCATCACGTCAAAACTACATCAACACATGGAAAAGAGAAAAAGATATTTCCTCAGTGAGGACGAAATCCCACACTTTTGGTACAACATCCAGGCCGACATGGTGAACAAACCCATGCCGCTGCTGAACCCGAAAACCCACCAGCCCATGAAGCCGGAAGACCTCTTCCCCATCTTCGCCGAAGAGGTGTCAAGGCAGGAACTCAACCAGACCGACACGTGGATTGAGATTCCCGAGGAAGTGCGCGAAATGTACAAATACTACCGCAGCACGCCGCTGGTGCGTGCCTACGGGCTGGAAAAGGCGCTTGGCACCCCGGCTCACATCTATTTCAAGAACGAAAGCGTCAGCCCCATAGGCTCGCACAAGCTCAACTCCGCGCTGGCACAGGCTTACTATTGCAAGAAAGAGGGCGTGACGAACATCACCACCGAAACCGGCGCCGGACAATGGGGCGCCGCCTTGGCCTACGCCGCCAAGGTGTTCGGGCTGGAAGCCGCCGTCTATCAGGTGAAAATCAGCTATGAGCAGAAGCCTTATCGCCGCAGCATCATGCAGACCTTCGGCGCACAGGTGACGCCCTCGCCCTCCATGTCCACCCGCGCCGGAAAGGACATCCTGACGCGCGAACCCAACAACCAAGGCTCGCTCGGCACGGCCATTTCGGAAGCCGTGGAACTGGCGCGCGAAACCCCTAACTGCAAATACACGCTCGGCTCCGTCATGAGCCACGTCACCCTGCACCAGACCATCATCGGCCTCGAGGCGGAAAAACAGATGGAAATGGCCGGCGAATATCCCGACGTCATCATTGGCTGCTTCGGCGGCGGCTCCAACTTCGGCGGCATCTGCTTCCCCTTCATGCGCCACACCATCAAGGAAGGGCGCAAGACGCGCTACGTGGCGGCCGAACCGGCTTCGTGTCCCAAGCTGACGCGCGGCCACTTCCAGTACGACTACGGCGACGAGGCGGGCTACACGCCGCTGCTCCCGATGTTCACCCTCGGGCATAACTTCATGCCGGCCAACATCCACGCGGGCGGACTGCGCTACCACGGCGCCGGCGTCATCGTGTCGCAGCTCCTGAAAGACAACCTGATGGAGGCCGTCGACATACAGCAACTGGAATCGTTCGATGCTGGAACACTCTTCGCCAAGAGCGAAGGCATCATCCCTGCGCCGGAATCGTGCCACGCCATAGCCGCCGCCATCCGCGAGGCCAAGGCCTGCAAGGAAAGCGGCGAGGAGCGCGTCATCCTCTTCAACCTCTCTGGCCACGGACTCATCGACATGAGCGCCTACGACCAATACCTGGCCGGCAACCTGACGAACTACGAGCTTTCGGACGACTACATCCAGCACAATCTGGACGAGATAAAGGACTTGTAAGACAAGGCTTCCCCGGCACGTGCCCGAGGCAAGCATGAACAGACGGCGGACTTTGCCCTCGCTACGGCGAGCAGCAAATCCGCCGTTCTGATTATTGGCGCCCGGCAAAAGGCTCGGTTTCCAGGTCTGTCTCTTTCGTCCAGCCCGGACTTGCCCTTCAGCAGCCAATCAGCAACGCCCGGCCATGGGCTTTACGGGCATAGCACTCGTGGCTTATACGATATTGGCGGACAGCCGCAACATCAGGCGCAACCACAAACAACCAAAAGCGGTTGTTTCTCGAAAAACAACCAAAAACGGTTGGTTCGTTCGGAAAAACTGCCTACCTTTGCAGCCACCAAAGCGCAGACAGATGGCTATAAGAGGAATCATCACCGGGGACATCATCAAATCGGGCGACATCCCCACTGAACAACGGGGCGGATTGTTGGACACAATCCACCAGTTATCCGGGGAACTGCAAATCCTTTCTCCCCTGAAAATGGAACTGTTCAGAGGAGACGGGTTCCAGATTGCAGTACACAAGCCGGAAGAAGCTCTGACGATAGCAGTCTTGTTGCGGGCAGGGCTCAAAAGCCACACGCCGGAAGACAGCCACAGGACGTGGGACGCCCGCGTCTCGCTGGGCGTGGGCGACACGGGGTTCGAGACGGACAAACTCTCCGTTTCCGACGGGGAGGCCTTCCGGTTGTCGGGCCGCGAACTGGACGAAATAGGGAAACGGAAGCTGACGGTCAAGACCAAATGGGAGGACATCAACGCAGAACTCAACGTCAGCACCGCCTTCGCCGACGACATCATCTCCGGATGGAGCTCGCCACAGGCCCAAGCCATTTACATCTCCTTGCTATACCGGAAATCACAAAAAGAGATTGCCGCACAAGTGCACAAGACCGCCCAGAACGTCAGCAAGCTGCTGGCCGCGGCCAAAGAGACCCTCATACAAGATTACGTGAACCGCTACCATGACTTAATCACGGCAAAGACACAGGAATGAACTACGACTTGTTGCTCAAACTCGTATTCGCCCATTTCCTGGCGGATTTCCCCTTGCAAACCGACCGGATTTGCCAAGGGAAGAAGCAGGCCGGCGCAGGCAAATACGGCTATCTGTGCCTCCACAGCCTCATTCATGCCGTAACCGCCTACCTGATTACCGCACAATGGAAAGAATGGACGATTCCATTGGTCATCTTTTCCACCCACTTCTTCATCGACTTCCTCAAAACGGCATATACGAAGAAGGGAAAGACGGAAAACGCGGCGGCTTTCGTCGTCGACCAGCTCGCCCACCTCATGGTCGTCATCGGACTATGGCTATGCCTGTCCGGCAACGGTGTCCCCTTCGGGGCTGCCTTGACCCACCTGTGGACGAATCCCCGGACATGGATTGTCCTCACCGCATACCTGTCGGTTTTCAAGCCGGCTTCCGTCCTGATCAGCCTTTTCATCAGGAAGTGGATGCCCCACGGGACAAAGGGCGAGGCGACGCTTCCCAACGCCGGATTATGGATTGGCTACCTAGAACGCGCCCTGATCCTGACTTTCATCTTCACCGGCCACATAGAAGGCATCGGGTTCCTGTTGGCCGCAAAATCCATCTTCCGTTTTGGCGAACTGAAGAATGCCGGAGAAATCAAGATAACCGAATATGTCCTGATAGGCACTTTGGCCAGTTTCTCCGTGGCCTCTCTCGTCGGATTCGCTGCACGGCAACTGTTATAGCCGCCATGCCTGAAGCGTCCGGCTCCGCTTTCTCCAAAATGCCGTTCCCGATTCGGCGCGAAGCGGACTTCCTCAACCTTCTATGTCCAGATTCGTAAAACGGGACGTGATGCGGAAGCCCGGCTCCGGATATTCGAAGAAGGGGAAACGCGGCTCGGTCTGTCCTTCCGTATATTCCCAGATGCCGGCATACTCCGCCGTGTCCTCGCCCATCTCCCGAAGCTGGAGCAGGTAGCGGTGGATGGACTTGCTCTCCTTTATATATACATCTTCCATCCGGTCGATGACAGGACTGTGACGGCGTGTGCGGTCGTGGTCGAAGCGCAGGATGCGCCGTCCGTCGGCCGCGATGCCCACGAGCTGGCAAGTCATGCTCTTCCCGATGCCGGGCAAGTTGAGCACGTTGCGGTCAGTGGCCAGGAAAGGCACACCCTTCATCGCACAAAAGTCCCGGATGAAGACACCCGGGGAAGACGCCCGGCCGAAATCGCGGAGAAACTCTTCCTCCTCTTCAGGACGGAGCCGCCCGAAGGCCTTCTCTTCGGCAGCCTCCTGCATGGAACGCGCATTGGGCGCAAACACATCGTAATTCTCCTCGAAGCCTTTCACGGAGAAGGTGTAATAACATATCACGCCCATGGCGTTCAACACCTTGCGAAGCTTGGCCGTGTGCCCGCGGCGCGAGGCCGCTACGTTGTAGACCAATTGGTTCGTCACCGTCCAGCCCGTAGACTGAATCCGGCGCAAAGCCTCCCGGGCTTCGGGCGTCAGCTCCAGCGGCGACTGAAAGTGCGTCTGCATGAAAAACTGGCGGACGCCCGCCGTTGCGGCCTGGGCGCGGAAGCGGCGCAGGATGTCCAGCAGTTCTTCGTCGACCCGCATGGGCAGGTAGACCGGCAGGCGCGTGCCGAGGCGCACCCGCTGCAATTCGGCATACTTCTCCCCGTCCGGCCGGAGCTTGTTGGCCTCGCGCTTCCGCACGGCCATGCGGTAGACGGCTTCCAGCAGGTGGCGCAGCGTGGCGTTGCGGCTCATCAGCGCGTCGCCTCCCGTGATGAGAATGTCGCGCAACTGGGTGTCCTGCTCGAAATACTCCATCAGCCGCCTCAGGCGCATGTTCCACGACTCTTTGGGCTTCAGGCTTTCCAACTCAAAGTTCAGGCGCTTGCTCTGGAAGTCGTACATCCGCTGGCAGGAGGCGCAGAGGCCGCCGCAGGCCCTCCCCATCGTGTCGGGAATCAGGATGGCCACGTCCGGATAGCGGCGATGGATGTTGTGCCCGTCGGGCAGGAGCCAGCCCGCCACGTTGGGCTTGCCCGTCTCCACCACGTCCTCGCGTTCCCAGGCGCGTATCTGTCCGAAAGTGTCCACCAACCCGTGCGAATAAAGCACATAGCTGCGTATGGCCGTGTCGTCGTAGCCTGTTCCGGTGGGGTTCAGCAAAGAAAGATAATAAGGAGTGACGAAAATGGGAATGCCCTTATGGTGGGCGCGGCGATAGAGCCGCATCGTCTCTTCGTCCAGAGAGTCGGCCAACATCCGGTTCAGTTCGGCCGGCGTCTTCACGGCCATGGCCAGATGGAAACGGTAGTCTTGCCACCAATGCTCCACCATGGCCATCTTCTCCTCCGCCCCGATGCCGGGCGGAAAGACATAGCGCGAAGCCGCCACAGACTGCCGCCGTTCTATTTTCTGGACCAGCAGTTCCATGATGCGCCGCTTGTTCGCCTTGCGCACTTCCATCACCGCCGCGTTCATGCCGTCCGGCCAGCGCCGCATCCACGAGGCCATGTCGTGCCGATCGGGACGCCCGGACGGTCCGGAGCGCAAGCCCAACAAAAGGTTGTAGGCGTCGAGCGCGAAGTCCACGGACACCTCCCCGTCCCCCAGGCGGCCGGCCAGGAATTTCCACAGCAGCGACAGCGTTTCCAGACGGACATCTTCGTCCCGCGACAGTTCGCGGACCGTCTGCCCCTCGCATCCGGCCATCCTTCGCAAGGCGGCCTCCACGTTGCCGCCGGGAGGACCGTCGGGCAATGCCTCCATCACTTTCCGCCGGAACGCTTCCGCGTCCGGGCTTTCGGCGGCACGCCGCACCCAGTCGGGCAAATTCCGTTCAAACAAAATTCTCACGCCTTCCAAAGATTCCATATTCTCAGCTCTCATCATTACATGTTCTATTTTTCGTGCCGGACAAAGTCCTGAAAAGCTGTCCGGCCGTGGTTTTCATGCTTTAAAGATAGTAAAAAAAAGGCTATCGCACAAGCCGGGAAACCCAAATTCAGCCTTTTTAGGAAAGTTTGAAAGAATGCCGTAACACACCCGAAACAACCCACAATCCGTAATTCGGGTTATCTGTTATCGGATATGGGTAACAGGCAATCCAAACAAAAGCACTAACTTTGCCGCACCAGACTGACATGCACATCAAAAACAAGACAATGAAGAAGACACTCGCACTCGCACTGGCCACCGGCGCTTTGCTGCCCGTCAACGCGCGGACGGCCGAAGCCGACTCGGCAGCCACGGCCGGCACGCGCCCCATGCACGAAGTGGTGGTGACCGGCACACGAAACGAAACCGACATACGCCACCTGCCCCTCACCGTGTCCGTCATCGGCCGCAAGGAGATAGAACAAACCCACAACCCGTCGCTGCTGCCCGCGCTCACGGAACAAGTGCCGGGGCTCTTCGTCACCTCGAGGGGCATCATGGGCTACGGCGTGTCGGGCGGAGCCGCCGGAGGCATCAGCCTGCGCGGCATGAGCGGAGGCTCGGGACGGATGATGGTGCTCATCGACGGCCACCCGCAATACATGGGACTCATGGGGCACCCGATAGCCGACGCCTACCAGTCGCTCATGGCCGAGCGCGTGGAGGTGCTGCGCGGCCCCGCCTCCGTGCTGTATGGCTCGAACGCCATGGGAGGCGTCATCAACATCGTCACCCGGAAGATGCAGGCCGACGGAGTGAAGACCGACATCGACCTGGGCTACGGTTCCTACAACACCCTGCAAACGGAAGCCACCAACCGCGTGCGCAAGGGGCGCTTCACGAGCGTCGTCAGCGCATCGTACAACCGCACCGACGGCCACCGCCCCGACATGGAGTTCGAACAATACGGCGGATTTGCCAAACTGGGCTACGAACTGACGGACGAATGGAACGTGAGGGCCGACGTGGACATCACCCACTTCAACGCCTCGCAACCGGGAAGCCTGAGCGAGCCCCTGCTCGACGCCGACCAGAGCATCACGCGCGGCATGACGTCCGTGGCCGTGGAAAACCGGTACGAACGCTCGGCGGGCGCACTGAGCTTCTTCTACAACTGGGGGCGCCACAAGATTAACGACGGATACAACGCCACGGCGGGAGAAAGCCCGCTGGACTACCGCTTCCACTCGCGCGACAGGATGATGGGCGTCTCTTGGTACCAAAGCGCGCAGCTTTTCACCGGCAACCGCCTGACCGTGGGCGTGGACTGGTACCGCCTCGGCGGAGAAGCCTGGAACAAGTTCATCGCCGGCGAACAGGACGGAAAGCGCGAGGACATCGTGGACCAGACGCAGGACGAAGTGGCGGGCTACGTAGACTTCCGGCAGAGCATCAGCTCCTGGCTGGCCTTCAATGCCGGCGTGCGGGTGGACCACCACGAACAGGCGGGCACGGAGTGGATTCCACAGGCCGGACTGGCCTTCCTCTTGCCCCGCGACGCCGACATCAAACTGACGGCCAGCCGCGGATTCCGCTACCCCCTGCTCCGCGAAATGTTCATGTTCGGAGCGGCCAACCCCGACCTTGAGGCGGAAAGCCTGTGGAACTACGAAGTGGCGTTCTCGCAAAACGTGTTGGACAACCGGCTGACCTACGGCATCAATGCCTTCTACATCAAAGGCGACAACATGATTGCCACGGCTTCCGTGGACGGGAAAATGAAGAACATCAACACCGGAGCCATCGAAAACGCCGGGGCGGAACTGCAGGCCGCCTTCCGCATCGCGCGCCCTTGGGCCGTGCATGCCAACTACAGCTACCTGCACATGAACCATCCCGTCGTCTCCGCCCCCGAGCACAAACTCTACGCCGGAGCCTCGTTCACCCAAGGCAGGTGGGACGTGTCCACCGGCGTGCAATACGTCAAAGGGCTCTACACCGCCGTTCAGACCAACGGCCGCGGACAGGAGCAGCAGGAAGACTTCGTGCTGTGGAACGTGCGCGGTTCTTTCCGGGCCACCAAATTCCTCGACATCTACGTGCGCGGCGAGAACCTTCTGGCACAGCGCTACGAAATCATGGCCGGCTACCCCATGCCGAAGGCCACCGTCGTGGGCGGCGTGAAGTTCAGTTTCTGAGCGAGTGCGTCCGGCCGCTCTGGCCACACACTGACTTTTTCAAACCATACACCCGGCGACGGGCGGAGTTGACAACGGCTCCGCCCGTCGCCTTTTTTATCCCACGGAACCGGCGTAGCCATAACGACCGCCATCCTTTTTTCGGGCTTTAGACCCTGCACATGCCATACCCCACGCCGGCATCCCAAGCAGCTTGAAGCTATCCACAAAATCCAACTTCCCTTGCCAGCAAGTTGTAATACTAAGGTGCAAAACTTCCGCTTGTCCAGTTCAAATCTATAATTAACGTCGTTGTTTATATAATCAACGTCGTCATCTATATAATTAACGTCGTTGATTATATAAACAACGACGTTGACTATACTTTCCATCAGCAAAACAGCAACTATCCTCCCCCACTCTTGCAACTTTTCAGTATAGCAGTCGGACTCCACAAAGACTGAAGCCGAACATTTTTACGCACCGGCATAGGAAAAACTGTTTTTTTTTATAATTTTGTATACCATCAAAACAAACAAGGAAACAACACCAAGAACACCATGAAAACGAAGAAGGCATGTTGGATCGTATGTGCAGGCTTGCTGCTCTATGCCTGCCACGAATCTCCCCACACGCAAACAATAGTGTGGGAAGGGTTCGACGAAGAAATGCGAGCGAATGGAGAAGGACTGGCCGTGGACTCTTTTTTCGCCATCCCGCTGCAAACAGACAGACGATGCTTGGTAGAAAGCGTGAAAAAGATTGTTCCCGCAGGCTCCCTGTTGGTCTTGGTCTCCGAGAAAGACGTACTGGCATTCAACCGGCAAGGGCAGTTCGTGTGCCGTTTTGGCCACCAAGGCAACGGAGAAGGAGAATATAACAGAGTGTCCACCGCATACTGGGACGAACAAACACAGACCCTGAACATCGTGGACGGCACGCGGGAGCGCATCTTGACATTCGGAGCGGACGGGCGGTTGCTTGACACGAACTATTTCCGGCCGGGCACGTTCTCGCTACTCAACACGGCAGAGAGCCTGGGTGGACAACGGCTGTTCTGCTCCCACTATATCTATAACGACCAAAACATGGCGATGTCCGACTTCAACCTGGCGGACAACACGCAAGACACCGTGTACAGGTTTCCCGGGCAAACCGACAACACACAGGAATACACCGGACGGCATCCGTTCGCGACATACAAAGGAAAAGTGACATGCGTATTGCCCTTCGACCAGCGCCTCTACACCTATTCTCCCGATGAACGAAGACTGCACCCCATCATGGAGGTGGGCACCCAGCAACCGCTGCTGACCGAAACACAACTGGAGGAAATGGACGACTATGGCATCAACCGCTATGCCGAGGAATGGATGCAGGGCACGTTCGTTGGATTCACCGACGTGTTCGAGACGGACGGCATATACTTGCTGGGCTTTTCCAACCTCTATTACGCCGTGGCAAACAAGGCAACCGGCCGGATTGCACAATACACATACCACGTGGACAAGGAGAATATAACCAGCCTCCCCCTGTTGAACATATCAGCCACAGACGAGGACGGCTTCCTGATTGGCTACGAAGACGCCTTCGAGATGAAGGATTGGCATTTCGCAGACAGCGCAAGCGGCTCCTTGCGCGCCATGCAACAATCCGTGTCCACCCTGTCGGACACAGACAACCCGTGCCTGTTCTTCTACAAACTGGGGCACTGAGCCGACCCGCAAGGAGAACCGCGTCCAACCGTAAGGACATAAAAAAACTTGGCCCTCCTTGTGCGGAAGACCAAGCCCTGCATGTCGGAAAGAGGCGACTCGAACGCCCGACCCCTACGTCCCGAACGTAGTGCGCTACCAACTGCGCTACTTTCCGTTTTGCGAGTGCAAAGATACGCGTTTTTTCCGAAACAAAAAAACATTTGCAGATTTTTCTTCGAAAATTTTGCTCGCCCATCTTTTTGTCTTACCTTTGCACACGCAAAACGAAAGCGGAAGGTGCCATAGCTCAGTTGGTAGAGCAAAGGACTGAAAATCCTTGTGT
>CALULQ010000041.1 GCA_944321525.1 uncultured Paraprevotella sp. | reverse complement strand
TTGCCGAACTTGCCGACAGCATACGGCAGCAGGGTGTCCTACAGCCCATAGGTGTGCGCCCCATTGCGGAAAACCGCTTCGAGATTATCTTTGGAGAGCGCAGATACCGTGCATCGCTCGTGGCAGGGTTGGAAACTATTCCTGCAGTCATTCACGAAGTGTCGGACGAGGTGGCCGAAGAAATGGCGGTCACGGAGAACCTGCAGCGCAAGGACGTGACACCCATTGAGGAAGCCAACGCCTATCAGAAACTGATGGAGAGCGGACGACACGATGTACATTCACTGGCAGTCCAGTTCGGAAAGTCGGAAGACTATATCCGCACACGGCTCAAGTTTGCTAACCTGATACCCGAAATCGCAGCCCTTTTGGAAACGGACGAAATCACTATCAGTGTGGCAAGCGAAATCTGCCGTTATGGTAAGGACATACAGAGCGAGGTGTACGACAGGCATCTGAAAGAGGGTGTCATGTATAACAGTTGGCGTGGCATGAAAGCCGCAGAGGTGGCGAAATTCATCGAAAGGGATTTCACGACCGACCTTGAATACTATTCCTTTGACAAGACCCTCTGCAAGTCCTGCCCGCACAACACCAACAACATGAAGCTGTTCTGTGAGGGCGGTTGCGGAAAGTGCGCCAACAGAAAATGCCTTGAGGACATGAACATGGCCTACCTTGTGGAACGAGCCGTGCAGATGTTGGGCGAACATCCTACCGCCATGCTTGCTCGTAGTGCCTACAATTCCAACGATATGGCTGTAAAGCGTCTTGTTGAACTCGGCTACGAGGTGGAAACGCTGCCATATTATACGGATTATCCCGCAATGCCCGAAGAACCCGAAGCGGACGATTACGAGACCACGGAGGAATACAAGGAAGCCCGAAAGGACTACGAGCAGGAGCAGGACGATTACAAGGCTGAATGCGAGGACATACTACGCCGAAGCACAGAGGGGGAAATATCGCTCTATGCCATCATCGGTCGCAACGACATTTCTCTCGGTTATGTGGAAACCTCAGCAATGAATACGGCTGGAAATGATGCATCATCTGCAGGCGAGAAGCAGCTTTCACCGCTTGAAAAGTTGGAGAAGCAGGACAAGCGCAATAAGGAAATCGCCCTTGAAAAGACCGTTGCAGACACCAAGAAGCGGATATTAGAGGTGGACACTGCCGAAACCAAGTTCGGGGCGGACGAGGACAAGATGATTTATTTCTTCCTGCTTTCATCGCTTCGCAAGGAGCATTACGCAACGGTGGGCATCGACAGCGACAATGTGTATTACCTTTCTGACGAGGATAAGTTCAATATTATTGAAAATCTGAACGGCAAGGCGAAAGCCGTTATCCGCAGGGATTTTTTGGTCGAGAAGTTCCAAGAAGCATTCGGAGACAATGCAGTAGCCACCCTCTTGCTCCAATTTGCGGAAAAGCACATGCCCGAGGCTCTTGCCGAAATCCGAAAGGGCTATGATGAAGTGTACGAGAAACGCCACCAGCGCATCGAGGAAAAGAAAGCTGTCCTTGCCGTGCAGGATAAGGCGAAGCAGGAAACGGAGCAGCAGGAAGAACCGCAACCCGATGAAACGCCACAAGCTGAAGATGTAGCGGCTTGACTTTCATAATTCAGTTCAGAAGCAGGGCGGAGCAATCCGTCCTGCATACTGGCGTGTGCCGGCCATGCCTTTTATAGCAGGGAACGGCGGCATCATGCCGCCATCCGTTTATAACCGTCTGCCATCCCTTTTTCAAAGCCTTGCCTCACAAGGCTCGTTCCCTTTATACCGTTTTGGGCTTCCCGGGTTTCAGCCTCCATGCCGTCACCGCACGGGTTTTCTACGGTGCAAATATAGGCTGCCGCGCCTGTTCCCTCCGTTTTGAAGTGGATTTCCTGCAAATTCTTCCTTGCCGGGGCAAGAGTAATTGGCAGGAAAAAACATCGGGAATGGCTTCTCCGGCGGCCTTTTCCTGCCCGAAAAACCCGAAACGGCTCCGGTTGCAGGATGCCGAACAGAGGGAAGAAAAAATATTAATCATTAAAAATTCAGATTATGGACAACATTAAGGAATCTAAAGAGTACAGGCTCGCAAAGGAGTGGGAAATGGCGGTAAACGACTTTGGTTTCAATCCGAAACGATTTGCTGCGGCCATCCCTGACATGCACCCCACGCTTCAGCAGAGCCTTTACCGGCTTATCCGGGAGTGCATCAAGGTCATGGCGGACGACAGCCGCCGTTATGATGACCGCAACAGGGCGTCGCACGAGGAGGCGAAGTGCATCATGGAATATCTCAATGAACACGGTAAGTATATACCATTAAAATAAGGAGGGCAATATGAAGACAAAGGAAATCCAGTTTGACGGCAAGAAATACGTCTGCCGCATTGTAGAATCAATCGACGGGGAAGAATTGCTGATTGGCTTCACCGAACTGCTTGACGCATTGCAGCCGGGCTGTTTTGAAGATGCCAACGAAGGCTTTACCGGTGAAGAGGCGGAATACCTCTATGACGAGGTGTTCTACTTTACCGACCGGGGCAACTTGAAGCTGCCGGACAAGGAGCTGGTTGAAGTCCTGAAGGAAAGCAACCCGGATTGGTTCGAATGAAAAGAGTATAAATCAATAGACATTATATCGAATAAGGTTTTAGGGCACTGATAACCAATAGCCCTGTTTTTTATTCTGTATAAACTCTAATCAAAAATCAAGATGATGGACAAAAAATATGTGGTACAGGTCGCACAGACCGTTAGAGAACAACTGATAGCAACGACCCGCATGGAAATCCTCATGTCTTGGGGTATCGGACAATTCACGCCTGCCATATTCAAGGATTTGCCGGGTCTGAAATTCCATGTGAACGGAAGACTATTTCAGGGCGATGTGCTTATATGTCTGAACGGCTCGGACTATTACGAGGTGTATCTTCGGGACGGTACGGGGGTGGAGTGCATCAGTGATGAAGTCTGTTTCGATGAACTGGGAGAGCTAATTGACCGCCGCATCGAGAGCGGGACGGACAAGGAGGAATATGCCCGTTTCTGCGAACAGACGGCGATGTCGCTCAGATGGTACAAATAAAGACATAGGGGAAAAGGATAACCCCGGAGGTCAGGCAAAGACCTTCGGGGCTTATTCATGTTACAGGTTCAGAGCCGTTTTTGCCTGATTTCCGGCATTCTCCTTTACGGATTATTAATTTTGGATGCTTTTCATTATCGCATCTAAAATCAGGACATTTCCGGATATGCTGGATAATTCTTTTAATGCAGTCACTGCTTCCGGCGCGATTGTGTTTCCATGCCGGGAAACAATCCACTCCTTTATTTTCGGAAACACCGTGTCTTCCGTGAGGTCCCATTCGGGGACGAGACACCGTGTGAGGGTATCGAACACGAAATCACGGATACCGTTTTTAACCAGCTTTTCGCAAAACCGCTTCATATTTACCTTTTCATAGCCGAGAAGCACGCATCCGGAATATACGGACAGCAGATCTGAAAACCTGACGGAACCGTATTCGCTGCACTTTTCCGCTGCCTCTGTCAAAAGCGGGAGCAGGTTGGTTTTCAGATAACGCACGCTTCTGCCCATAGAATAACCGGCATGGAGGGCATTGACTGAATGGGTAAGGAATGATTCGCAGGATTGAGCCAGTGAAGTGGCGTTATCCGGTTGGTCGTCCGAGGGCTTGCCCGCAGGATGGTTTCTTGCCATCAGCCTTACACGGTCTCTTTCCACGAGTGCGGCCTGCATATTTTCAGCCATGATGTCACGGTAGTGCTGCCATGTGTCTCTCCTGTCACGGCTGCCTGCGAATGTGATTTCCATATAGCCGCCGGATGCAGATGACGCTATTTCCAATTCTCCGCTGCATACAGTCATGTCGGATGCCCTGTCCCACTTGATGCCATCCACTATGAATTCACCGCCGTATATTCCGGTTGGTGCGGGAATGGCTGATACCGGCTCCTTGTTTTCTTTTACCTGTAAATAAATGGCCGAAATATTATAGGCATTCTCTTCGTTCCGGACAGCAGTCACTCCGGCATCGTCCCACACGAGGAAACTCCGTCTGTCGTATTGTATGGTCCTGCCTCTGTCATCCTGCATAGTCTTATGGGTGGTTACGATTCTCTCCTTGCCAAAAATCTGCACCATAGCCGTGTAGGATAAAGGCATGGACATCTGCCGGCCGTTTATTTTCAACCGTCCCTCTGCAATTTCTACTCCGTCTGTGGCTTGTGTCTCGGAGGCTTCTGCAGGTCCTGTTTTGACACTTCTTGTCGGTTGCGGCTTTGCAACAGGAGAAACGGTTGGCTGAGATTCAACAAACGGAGGTGCAAGCATCAGGGTCACGTCTTCCGACAAGGGAGGCAGCTCGTATTCCCTGTCCGGGTAAGGCTTCGGATAGAAGAATTGTAGAAACGTATCAATATAGAAAAAATGTGGAACGTTACTCACGCTGCGTATCCATGTGCGAAATCAAGGACAATGACTACAATCTGAATATATCCCGTTATGTTAGTACCGCTAAAGAAGAAGCGCCTATCGACTTAGCAGAGGTGCATAAACAACTTGTAGCCATAGATGATAAAATTGAAGATGCTCGGAACAGGCATAATGCTTTTTTGAAAGAGTTGGGTTTGGATTTGATTTGAATCTTCAACAAAACACCATTCTTGGAACTGTCACACAAATGACGCATAAGAATGTATGTTGCATACACATTAGCAACATAGCCACGTCTTGCGGTGGAGGCCCGACGAATCTGGATCACCAAAGGTGAGAAACTCTTTCCTGTCCCGTTCAAATCTATATTCAACGTCGTTGATTATATAATTAACGACGTTGAATATATAAACAACGTCGTTGAATAGACTTTTCATCCGCAAAAGAACAACTATTCTTCCACACGTATGTAACTTTCCGATATGTGAACGTCCACGTTACAAAGATTGGAGCGACCAGGCTTTCTTTGAAACTGTTTTGAACAACCCCGGCTGATTGTCTCGTTGCAAGCCTTTTTTATGGCAGAATACATCTGTTTCTGAAATAATATGTTTATCTTTGGCCATAGCTTTTAGGGTTGAATCCTTTTTGGTAGGGCTTAAAGGTGTCCATCCGCTGCAAAGCACAGGATTAAAAGCCATACCTTTTTACTTGCAAAAACGAAATGAACAAAAGAGAATACGCACAGGCCAACAAGGACTGGCTTGCACAAAAATCACAGGAAGAAGGGGTGAAAGCACTCCCAAAAGGTATTTATTATAAAGTGTTGGCTGAAGGAAAAACCGACGGCAGGCATCCGAACCTGCGCAGCATCGTGACTGCCCACTACACCGGGCGGACAATCAACGGGCGGCAGTTTGACAGCAGCCTTGGCGGCACACCGCTGGCCATCCGACTTTGCGACCTCATCGATGGATGGATCATCGCCATGCAACAGATGTGCGTGGGCGACAAGTGGGAAGTCTACATCCCGGCAGAAATGGGCTACGGCAAGTTTTCCCAGCCGGGCATCCCGGGCAACTCCACGCTGGTGTTTGAAATCGAACTTTTAGGCATAGCATAAGATGACGAGAAGAGTGTTCGTCACGGGCGGTGCGCATGGCATCGGGCGGAGCATCGTGGAGGAGTTCCGCAAAGCCGGCCACCGGGTCGCATTCTGCGATATTGATTCACTGCGGGGAAAAGACGCGGCGGAAGAGACAGGCGCGGTGTTCCACCACGCTGACGTGGCCGACGGGGAGCAACTGGAACATTGCCTGCAAACCGTCGTGGAGCAATGGGGAGACCTTGACATCCTCGTCAACAATGCCGGGATAAGCGTTTTCAGCCCTATCGCGGAAACTTCGGTGGAGGAGTTTGACCGGATTATCCGTACCAATCTGCGCCCGGCCTTCATCACTTCCCGGTTCCTGGCCAGGCACAGGCAGCAGAACGGGAACACGGCCTACGGGCGCATCGTCAACCTCTGCTCCACACGCTACCAGATGAGCGAGGCAGGCACGGAGGGCTACAGCGCATCGAAGGGAGGCATTTATTCACTGACACACGCCCTCGCCATATCGCTTGCTCCGCTGCGCATCACAGTGAACGCCGTGGCTCCGGGCTGGATTCATGTCAACGAAGCGGAAACCTTGCGCCCCGTCGACCACGAGTTCCACCCCAGCGGACGTGTCGGAACGCCCGAAGACATCGCCCGCGCCGTCTTGTTCCTTTGCGACGAGAAAAATGACTTCATCAACGGGCAGACCCTGACCGTGGACGGCGGAGTGACACGGAAAATGATTTATCCGGAATAAAGAATCAGTTTCAAAGCTATGGATGACAAGAAACGATGCCGATGGTGCAACATGGCCAATCCCGCCTACGTGGCCTACCATGACCACGAATGGGGCATACCGGTACACGATGACGGGAAACTCTTCGAAATGCTCCTGCTTGAATCTTTCCAAGCCGGACTTTCATGGGAGTGCATCCTGAACAAGCGCGAGGCGTTCCGCAAGGCATTCGACGGTTTCGACTGTGAGCGGATAGCCCATTACAATGAGAGCAAGCTCCAATCGTTGCTGCAAGACAAAGGCATTGTCCGCAACCGCCTGAAAGTCAAAGCAGCCATAACCAACGCGCGCGTGTTCTTGGAAATACGAAGGGAATATGGCTCGTTCGACCGATACCTTTGGAGCTTTACCGATGGAAGCATTGTGCATGAAACCGGAGTTGCCACCTCGCCACTGTCCGATGCCATCTCCCAAGACCTCCGGCAAAAGGGTATGAAGTTCGTGGGCAGCACAGTCGTCTATGCCTATCTGCAAGCTGTGGGTGTCATCAACTCGCACGAAGGAAGTTGTTGGCTGGCCCCCAAGAAGCTATAATCATGAAAATAACATCATTGGTTGAAAACACGAGCCGGACGGGGCTACCCGTAGAGCATGGGCTAAGCCTGCACATCTGCCTGGACGACGGACGGCAAATCCTATTCGACATGGGGCAGCGCCGGCTATTTGCCGAAAACGCGGCACGGCTGGACGTCAACTTAACCGACGTGGAGTTTGCTGTTGTCTCGCACGGACATTACGACCACGGAGGCGGGTTGCGCACCTTCCTCGAACTGAATCGCCATGCGAAAGTGTACCTGAACCGCCATGCCTTCGAGCCACACTACTCACTGCGCGAGGACGGACTGAAATATATCGGCCTGTCCCCTGACCTTAAAGGCCATGACAGACTGGTGGCATGCGGCGACGCCGAGACCCGCATCGACCGCGACATCATCCTTTTCGCCGGAGTGAAAAGCGACAGCCTGAAGCCACCCGGCAACCGGCTGTTGTTTGGTCCGGACCAAGACTCGAACGATGATTTTTGCCACGAGCAAAGCCTCATCATCCAAGAACACGGCCATGCTGTCCTATTCGCCGGGTGTGCCCACTGCGGCATCGTAAACATCATGCAAAAAGCTGAAGCGGCAATCACCCGTCCCCTAACCCATGTGTTCGCTGGCATGCACCTGGTGAAAAGCGGACTGCCGGAGGAAGAAGAAACAGCCTTCATCCGCGCCTTGGCCGGCAAACTGTCAGCCCACGTCGGTTGCCGTTATTTCACCATGCACTGCACGGGACTGCCACAATATAAAATGTTGAAAACAGAGATGGGGAATGCCATCACCTACATGAGTTGCGGCGACGCGGTGGAAATATAAGCCACGGGGACGATGCCGAGACCGCCCGGAAACAACTGCAGATGCGCATTCCCCGTCCTGCCTCCCCACACGTCGCTATTGTACCCGGCGGCTCACGATTCCACGTCTGGCTTCGGCTGCAAACAGACGCTATCCTTTATATATCCCTCTTGATCGTATCCCCTGTGATGCCTGTGAATGCAGTCCAGCACTTCCTTTATGCGCGGGTCCCCGCATTCCAACTTCCCGAATCTTGCGAACTGCTTTTCATATCGCCCGCGGCTTCCCCAGGCTATCCGGCTTTCATAGTCTGCCGGTATCAGCAACGACGCGCGTTTGCCCAGATGCTTGTAGAATTCGCTGAGATAGATGTGGATACCGGCCAAATCCAGATCTCCCC
The DNA here is from genome assembly GCA_944321525.1 of uncultured Paraprevotella sp. Classification (GTDB taxonomy): domain Bacteria; phylum Bacteroidota; class Bacteroidia; order Bacteroidales; family Bacteroidaceae; genus Paraprevotella. The sequence continues at coordinate 16,869 of CALULQ010000041.1, read as the reverse complement.
AATGGACATATCGGTTGGGGATGGACTGCAACCAATGGACAAGATCTTTGGTTTGCCCTTGCGGATAGCGGGAAACAAAAAGCATCCGCGCCCCGTCCGGTACGGCAGATTCGAAAAGTCTCTTTTGCGCAGCAACATGTCTGAAATTCTCGGGATTCTCAATGCCTATGACGACCACATCTTCCGGTATAACAAAATCCCGGTAGTCATAGACAAAGACAAAAGAACCGTCTTGAGGCAGGATTGTCATCGGGGTTCCGTTCAACATTGCCGGTATAGGTTGGAAACTGTGGACCAAGAATCCGCAAAAGGTGCGACGGGACACAAACTTGGAGTCTCCCGTCAAATTCACTTGTGTGGCCCGGTCTGCCCCTCCCTGCGCCAAGAGGTCACGGCAAGCCTCCAGATTCCGGAGCTCATATTGACCGGCCAGAAATTCACGAAACGAGCGCTCGTCCCTGGCACGTAAACTCTTGTGGCTTCCGTGGACTATGACCACAAGAACCCCCTCGGCCGCCATCCGCTCAAACCACTCCCCCTTGAGGCTGCTTGCCGGCAATGCCTCGCCATGGGCCAGGCGAAGCAACTTGTCCATGAGTGCCACGGTCTTTTTCATTTCACAGTCAACAATGTTTTCACGACCGTATTGTTCCGCTCGTCTTTGTTCAACATATATGTGTATTTATAAGCCTGGGCGTTATAAGTCGTGGGCGAACTGTTGATGAGATAAATGTTGCGCACGTTGGCAAACTTCAGGATGCCTTCCACGTTGTTGGGATGCAGCTTGCCAATCTCATCCATCATGCAATGCAGTTTGAAGTCCCCGAACTTGCGGGAAACTTTCCGTTTGAATACATTGATGAGCATAATGTTCACCATCGCCTTCACCAGGACATCCGTGCCGTCGGACCCCACGCTCGACAGTTTCTCCACCCAATTCGTGTCATTGTCGTTTTCCCGCACTTTGAACTCCAGTTTGAAAGTGTCCGACAACGTGATGCGTTCACGCTTCAACTCCGCATCCATCAAGTCCACCAGCGTCATCAGCAATTCCACCGCCCTCTGGTTGGTTCGCCCTTGGGTATCCGCGTCCGAGAAGAGATTCAATTGTCCTATGTCAAAGCCATGCTCTTCGTCAAACTTCTTAATGTTCAGCAATTGCTGCATCAGCCGGTCGTTGCTTTCCACGGCGCGCAGTTCGATGTCCTTAATGACGCCCGCGAAGTTGTTCTCGCGGAAATCCTTGTTGATGTCACCAATAGTGCTCCTGATGTCGGCAGTGTGCTGGTTCAAGTCGCCCACTTCCCTTGCGATACGGCTGATGATGTTGGCATATTGCGCACTGGTGCGCACCCTGTACTCTTCTATTTTCTTATTCCCGAGGAAGTCGTTCAAGTCCGCCGCGAACTCCGCATAGTCGGCATCCGCATTGAGTTCCGTGCGGAAATGGAACGTATTTTGCGGCGAAAAATTCGCCTTGAATACGGTGACCGCCTGTTTGAACTCCTCCATCCTGCGTTGCAGCCCTCCGATATGGTCCCTCAAGTCCTCCAGAACATCGGCCAAGGGCCTCATCGTCTCCACTCTCCCCGCGGCATGAAGCTCCGCCGGGCAAGAAGAACTGGCCGCAAAGCCCTTCGCACGCCCTATCGCATCCTCAAGTCCCCTCTGCTCGTCCTGCAATGAACGGAGCCGGTCGGAAAAACGGCAGACCTCCCGGTCCAGTTTCTGCTTACGGACATTGAATTTCTCCTGCAAGTCTGCCAATTTCTGTCTGATCTGGGCCTGTTCGTCCTTCTTTTCCTGTTCGCGGCCGAAATATTCCTTCGTGTCGTTCTGCCAAGAAATGTAATCGCGACGATGGCTTTCGATATATGCCAGTTCATCCGTCACCTCCTGCAACTGTTTGCGGATGTTGTTTAGCCGGCCGACATCCACCCCCAGCCCTTCAAGTTCGGCATCACACTGCGCCCTCAACTCACGTTTCTGCACGGCAGATTCCCGTTCCCTCCGGACCGCTTCGTCCGCAATGGTCTTCTTCTTCCGCTCCGTTTCGCGTGCCATTTCGCGGAATTGTTTGTCATACGCCTTGCGTAAGCCCTCCAGCTCCTTGTCACGCTGCAATGCCAAAGCCGACTTTTGCCTTTGCAAATTCTCCATTTCTTCCTCCAGCTTGGCCATCTTCCCCTGCAGCACCGCCTGTTCGTTTGCCCTCCAATCAGCCAACCGGGCCTGGCATTCATCCAGTTCCTTCCGCACCCGCTGGATGCGGGCCGGGAGCTGGTTGAGTTCGGCGTCGATTCCCACTTTCTCCATTCTCAGGGCCTTTAGCCGCAACTGAGGTTTGCGTTCCAGCTCGGCTATCTCGGTGTCCCGCTCCACCCTGCGCTGGTCCATTTGCTTTTGCCAATCACACTTCCGCTGCTCAAGCATGGCCTTCTGCCGCTTGATCTCTTCCGGTGTCTCGACCGACCGTTCAATGTGTTCCACATCGAGCTTTACGCCATACAGAGCTTCGGCCGCCCCAACATCTGCCAGCCGGGGATTGAGCGAGGTGCTATACAACACGGAATCCCTGTCAAGCACCCGCCCCAGGTTGGACTCCCAACCCTCGACATGCTCTCCCAACCACTCGATGAGCGAACCCTTTTGTCGCGCCAGCAATCCGTCGCACCGATTAATGTCCCCGACAACCTGCCTGATTTCAAATTCCATCCGTGCGATGTCCTTCTCACACTTGTTCTCCACATCTTTTCGCCTCAGCCCGGTGTCGTTCACCACCCGGTCTATCTCTTGTTGCTTTGCTGCCGCATCGCGTTCCAACAGATGCTGCCGCTCCTGCAGGTCTGCGGCGCGCTTCTCCAAGTCGTCCATCGCGTCTTGGTAAGGATTCAACTGCGCCACCTTTTGCCCGCTGAGTTTCAACTCGCCCATCATCTGCCGTGCCTCGTCCGTCTTTTCCTGGTTTTCATCCAGTTTCTGCCTGCATTGTTCCCTCACGGCCTCCTGCCTTCTGTCTCGTTTCGCCCGCAGCCGCGCCTCGCATTCCAATCCGTCGCGGTCAAGTTCATATTGTTTCCGCTCAGCCTGTATCTTATATTCATGCCACCGGTTCTCCACGTCTTGCAGCAGCGCGTCGTATTTCTGTTTCACCCCCTGACTACGGTCAGTCAGCGTTCGTTCTTGCAGTTTCAGGCTGTCGAGCAGGATTTTCTTTTCGCCTTCCTTTTCCATCCTTTCCACAATCGTCCCGATACCGATGTCGGCATAGTGCCGGCGCTTCCGCTTGGCCTCGTCCAAGAAAGCCTTCAGTGCGCCGTCCTCCCGATTCAGTCTGTCACGCTCGGCATCATATTTGCCTTGTTCCTCTCCCAACAATCTATTCTGCCGCGCGAGCTCCTGCCCGCAATCGGCCGCGTCCTTGGCCAACTGCGGAAGACGAGCCGCATCGCGCTCCATGGCATAATTCAAATGTCCGCAAAGCTCGGCTATGGCCCTTCGGGAATTCTCATACAACATGTACTTTGAAATCACGTTCTCAGCCTCGGTCCGGACCTTCACCCGCCCGTTCTTCTCCTTTTTATACCATTTCCATATATCCTCATACTGCTGGCGGAAATTCCTCACCTGCTCCCGGTAGAAGTTCAGGTCTATGTCGTCCTTGGCGAAGTCCATCGAGTCGATGATGGTGTCCTTGATGACGCGCGACTCCAAACTTTGGTTAAGGAATATGTTTTGGATGGTACGGGGCACGTTCTGATATTTCATGCTTTCCAGAAGGCTAAAGCGGCGCAACTCCCGGGATACGCTCTGCTGGTTGCCGTAGAGAATGTCCCGGAACTCCTCATAGCCACGGATGATATTGCTTTTGAACACCCGCGTACCTATCTGCTCGCTGATGCGTCCCCATTCGTAACGCACACTGCCGTCCTCTTCCACAAAGAACCGCCTGTCGTACGGGCAGTCCACGATGCGGAATGCAGCACGCCCTCTGGACAAGAATGTCATCACGAAGAATGTCCCCGTCTCACGACACACCTCATAAATAATGTATGAATTCGGATAAGGAAAATAAAATTCGTCGTAGCTCTTTTGCTTGTCTTGCGTGCGTATGCCCAGCTTGCCCTTGTCCACATTATAAAAGAACAGGATGGCACGAAGCAATGTGGACTTTCCCACGCCTTGCGTCCCTATGAAATGCACATTCCCATCCAGCTTGATTTCCGCGTAAGGGACGTGCGCACTGTTGATGAACACTATTTTATTCAGGTATCTCATCTTTCACCTCCTCGTCGATGTTGATGCATAAAACAATCTGCTCAATATAGTGGAATGCAGAAGTCACTTGGAACATGCCCTCCGTCTCGTTGACCTGCTCGGCAAAGCCCATGCCCACCAAGGCGCCGGCCAGCGCCTCGATTTTCTCCCGGTTCGAAGACTTGTCGGAAAACAGTCCCGCCAGTTTTTCCTTCAATTCCAAGTCGGAAGAAAGCCTGACCTCGATTTGCGCCAACGTGAACTGCGTGCCGGCGTCGAAGGTCGTGTCATACGTCTTCAGGAAATCAAGATAATCAATCCAGGAGAAGAGCGACTGCAGTTTGTTTTCGACCACGACTTTCGACTCCTTACGGCTGAAATAATAGAATCCGTCACCCGAAGAGAGTTGGAAATCAATCTGGCGGAAATAGTCCTCGTATTCCTTCTGGTTATCTTCAATGTCACTGTAAATGGCGCGTGTCTCCGCGTCCACACTGTTGCCGGAGATGAATTGCCCGCGGGAAAGGCGCTGGAAAACTTCACTCGTATATTTCATTTCGGATATATTATGGGATACTCAATATGGTTCATGGTTTGTACTTCCGACGTGTAGCGCAGCTCCTCGTCGTACTGGGAAGCCAGCTGGAGGAACAAGACCAGGCGCGCCTCCCCGTCAATCTCTTCGGCAAACCGATACTCCCAGACGAAGCGGAACAAATCGGCGTCTTGGGCAAGAAAGGCGTTCATGATTTCCCGATGGTCGAACGCCCGGTTCGTCTCCCGCCCGTCCGCCAGGTAGCACTCGTCTATTCGCCCGGCCAGCCGCGACTTGAGCATGGTCTTCTTCGACAGGCGGCGACGCACATCGCGCAGGATGTCGAGCGCCCCATCGTCATTGCGCAAGAAATCCAACGAGACTTTGGTCATGTACTTGGGCTGTTTCTCCATCCACACGTCGTCCGTGCGCGACATGACTTCCCGCACGTTGGTGTGCTCCTCTATCATGAACTGGTCTTTGAGATATTTCAGCTGCCGCACCTTCTTCACCAAGAGGCTTTGGTATTCAATTCTGTTCAGGTAGTCGATGATTTGTGCCGTGATGGCAATCAGTCCGTGGGCAGACTCGTGCAAGCCTTCCCTCACTTCGGCCAAGGTCTGCTTCATCCCGATGTCCGTCGCGTTGGCGAAGAAAATGGCCTGCTCGTCTATCACCTTCTCCGTCTGTCGGATGAGTTCGCCTATGAGTTTAGCCTTTTCGTCGAAATCCCGAAGCCGCAGTTCCTTGATTTTGAAGCCCGGTTCCTGCTTGTAAGTGTCGTCCACATTCCGTTTCAGGTCCACCACGTTCCTCCGCGTGGCCTTCTCTATGCTCTTGAACGAGTGGCGGACTTCCCGGAGGAACTGCACCTTCCGCCCCGGATTCTCCGAGGCCAGATAAGAGTCCATGCCCAGTTTCAGTTTGCTGATATAGGTCTGCACGGAAGCGATGTTGATGTCCTCGTTCACGGCCAGCACCTCTTCGAAGAAGCGCTGGTACATGTCGTCAAGCTCCACGAAATCGCCCGAGCGGACGACGACGCCGAAATCAATCAGATGCCTCAGTTTGTTTTCGTCGCCGTCGAGCGTCTCGAGCGCCTCATCGTAGCGCAAGGCCACGGTCTTCCGTTTCAGGAACATGTCGTTCAGCAGGCGGGCGCCTTGCTGGAGTCCGCGTGCCAATTCTTTTATGGAATGGAATGTCGCCATCTTGTTCTGTTTATGTCCTTATCCGCGACAGGCTGTCGTGCCGTCCTTTACAGACTACAAATATACACGATTTTATTGACAATCGGAATGGCGCATCCCACAAATCGCCATACGCGGCGGAGGAAAGCCCTCCCCTACTTGAACAACAAGGGGGCAAACCGATAGAGACTCTCCCGCCACACGGGCCAGGTGTGCCCGCCCGGCGTTTCAAAGTAAGTGTAGTTGATGCCTATCTCGTCGAACCGTTTCAACATGGTCTGGCAATTGCGGTAGGCGATGTCTTCCTTGCCGCCCATGGAGAACCAGAACTGCTTGAAGCCCTTGTTGAAGTCGTCCTTGTGCTTCTCCAGTATTTCGTAATACTTCTCCGTGCCTTGGCCCCGCCCGCCGCCGGAAGGCCGCGCCCACCAGCCGGAACTGAACACGCCGATGTAGGAAAAATATTCGGGATGGGCGATGCAGGCATTCAGCGTCTGGATGCCTCCCATCGACAATCCGGCCAGCGCCCGGCTGTCCTTGTCCGTCTTCACGCGGTAGGTTTTCTCCACCAGCGGGATGCAGTCCTTGAAGAGTTCCGAATCAAAGTCGCGCGTGTTGCCGTCCAGCATGACGACTATCATCGGCACGGCCTCTTTCTTCGCGATGAGGTTGTCCAGGATGATGTCGGTCAGCCCCTGTTGCGACCATCCGCGTTCGTCCTCGCCGCCCCCATGCTGCAGGTAAAGCACCGGATACTTCTCCCCCGACTGGTCATAGGCCGGAGGCGTATAGACGAACATGCGCCGCCAGTCGTTGGCCGTGGTCGAGAAATAGCGCTTCATCCGGATTTCGCCGTGGGGAACGTCGGCCAGCGCGAAGCGGGTGTCTCCCTCAGGATAAGGGATTTCTATGCCGCTCGTCATCGTGCTGCACCCATAGAACGACTCGCTCGCCGGATCGGCCACCGGCACTCCGTCAATAATCAGGAAATAGTAATGGAAACCGGGCCCCAGCGGCTCGGTCGTGCAGGTCCATTCTCCCTCCGCGTTGCGCACCATGTCGTATTTCTTCCCCAAGTCTATCTGTACGCGCTTCGCCTCGGGCGCCTTGATTTTGAACGAAGCGCGGTTGTCGGAAGAAATCCGCGGATACTGTGAAGAACGCACGCTCAGGGCCGAGCGCTCGCCCGGAGGAGTTGCCGGACGGTCGGAAACAGGCTGGGCCGACAACCCTATCGCCCCAGCAAAGAATAATGCAGAAACCAATGTTTTCATCATTTCAACTTTTTGAGATTAATGTATATGCGAGCCGCCACTTATTTCAACACGTCGTTCACCGCATGCACGTAGTAGACATAGCTGGCAGCCAGGCTTATCACGTATTCATTCTCGCTCCACAGGAAGGGATAGTCGTCGCGGTTTTCGGGGAAGTCCGGTTTCAGGATGCGCACGCCCGGGACAATGCCGCCGGGAATGAAGGTGTAATCCGCACGGTTGTTGCCGTAGGCCACTTGCTTGGGCCGAGCGCCCACACCGGAGACGAACGACAGGTTGTGGCACGGATGGCAACCGAACAGATAGCTCAACCCCCGATAGACGTAAGCGGGCGAAACCAAATCGGGATAAAGGCGGTGGAGCAGATAGTTGGTGATGCCGCTGCCCACGATGTTGCCGTTGCCGGCCCAGTTGGCCGGAGAAATCCATACGCCGTAGGGCGTTTCCTTCTCCAACCGCGCCTGCCGACCGACGTATTCCTCCACCTTCGGGCGGGCTTCAGCCTTCACCTCGTCGCCCATGAAGGGAATCATCCGGGCCACGGCCTGCGCCTGGCGGTCGAACTGCCGCAGCATCTCGGGGAACAGTTCCTTCATCCGTTCCTCATAGTCGGCCTTGCCCGTAGTCCGCCACAGTTCGAAGGCCGTGCGGCACTCCAGGGTGCCAAGGCGCGACTGGCGCCCTCCCTGCCCCTCCGCCGCGGCGCCGGCATGTTCGTCGCGCCAGATTTTTTCGGCACAGGCCAGCGCCTCGCGGCTCAGTTCCGGATTGTAGACGGCCAACGCCCGCGCGGCGGCGGCCAGCGACAGCGCCGAATTGTAGTTCGTGTGCGAACTCTTGTTGGTGAACGCCCACCGGTCGTCGGGCGTCCCGCTCGTCTTTCCGTCGGTCTGCAGGCTGTCCAGCGCCGGGTTGTAGACCAGGTTGTCGGTCTTCGTCACCGCGTCGCCCAGATGACGGTACTGGTACAGGTGCGACTCATTGATGCCCGGGATGGCATAGCCGATGGCCTTCACCTGCGCCACGAGCTGCAGCACGCCGTGCTCCAACTGTTGCAGCACGTCGGGTTTGCCGTCCGGCAAGTGTATTTCCGTGTAGCGCGTCTGCTGGTCCACCGTCGTCTCGTCGCGTTCCGGCCTGAAATCCTCCCACAGGTAGGCCAGCGACTGCACCACGGATTGCTGCGAACCGGTCTGGATGTCGAAATCGCCGGCGTCGAACCATCCGCCCACGTTCAGCCCCGGGATGTGTTCCAGCGGCTTATATTTGTTGCCGGTCGTGTCGCCCTGCCTCCAGCCGTCCCAATGGACGCGGTTGAGCGGTGCCTGCAGGGCATCGTCCAGATGGGCCGCCCCGTGCCACACGCGGTAAGCCTCGCGCACGAACATGTGGTCCATCTGCACGGGCATGAATACGTCCAGCGTGGGATACCAGGCACGCTGATAGACATCGGCCCCGATTTTGAAGGGTCCCGTCTGCTGTTCTCCGTACTTCAACACATAAATGCCCGGCTCCGTCACGGCCGAGAAGTCGAAACGCAGATAACGGTAACGGGTGAACATGCCCCATGACTCCGGGGCGGCGGAGAGCACTTCGGACAGCGTCCCGTCGCTCCCCACCTTCAGCAGGCTGACGGACGGAAGCGGACGGTCGTTCTTGTCCAGTTCCACCACGGCCACCTTCTCTTGCGAGGGATGGTAGCCCACCTGTGAATAGCCAATCACCGGCTCGCGCACCCATCCGGGCAGGGTCTCGGCTCGGATGAACCATTCCGCGATTTTCCCGGTGGCTCCGGCCGGCAACAGCGTGCGCACTACGAACATGCCGTTCTGCTGTTTGTTCCGCCCGTCGAAGAGCATCAATGGCTTCCCGTCCGTCGTGCGGATGGTCAGGTGTTTCGAAGGCTCGTCGGGCGCCACCTCCAGGCACTGCCCCGTGACCATCGGCGTGGGTTCGGGCTCCCCGTTGATTTCCGTCATGTTGTCGGCCGGCGACATGGGAAACAGGCCATACTGCCCGTCCATCATGTAGGAATGCCCCCAGAACACCGGCGGAACCAGCTCCAGGTTCAGCCCGGCCACCCCTTCGAGCGCAGCCGGCAGGGGTTTCTCCGTCGTCACGCTCAAGTAGAAGCCCCCGTCGCGTGCCTCGCCGCTCAAGGTGTAGTCGAAGCCGTACTCGGGATAACTCAGGAGGACATCGATGCGGCGGTTCGCCTTGTCCACTTTCCGTTCACCGAACTTGGGGAGCTTGTCCCACTGCCCCGGGGTGGGGTTCATGCGGACGTCGCCATTGGTGGCCGTCCTTATGCCATGGTGGATCACCTCCACCGCACTGATTTTTGAGTCGTCGAAGGTGGCGTCGTACACGTTGCTGAACACAAAGAAATTCAGCCCCCTCGCCTCGAAATAATTTGACTCATTGAGCACCAATCCGCTCTCCTGCGGAGAAACGGCCTGCGCCCGACACTCCGGGAAGCCTCCCCCGCACAGCATTCCCGTACAGAATGCAAATACCAATCCTACGTTTTTCATAATCCTACGTTTTATAATCCACTTTTCATCCGGGCAAGAGGCCAAGAAACGCGCATGGCCGCTGCGGGCAACTTCGCGCCACGTCCTCCGCTCCAGCAAAAAAACTGCTCCGCCTTACGAATTTGTACTTTGCGGGAAGTACTCGAGTACTTGCCGCAGAGTACTCAAGTGTTCTCCGCAAAGTACGATTCTATTCGTACCAACACACCTTCTCCTCGTACCGGTCGAAATCCAGCGTTTCCTGCACTCCGGCCTCGCGCAAGGCACCCCGCACGACGTCTTGCTCCTGCGGCGAAAGAAGGATGTCCCCCCTGCGCCGTTCATAATAAGAGTTACGGCCGAACCTCTCGACCAATATCGCCATGAAAGTCCGGTATTGCCCGGGCAACATGTTCTGCTGCATGGCGGTGAATCCACAGGCACACCTCACCGGGGTCGCACTTCTGAAATAAGGACAACCATGGTCCTTCACGCAATGGTTGGGGTTGACCACCCGCAGGATGTCGCTTTGCCCTATCAGGACATGATAAGCCAAACGATGGAGGCAGTCTTCGGCGAGCGGGCAATCGCCGTGCAAGCAAACCGGATAACCGTCCGGCACGTCTTCGTACAACTTCTTAGGCATAGTCTCTGAATTTAAAGGTTAAAAGAAATCCTCGTATAAACATCTGGGAAATGACCGGCTCAGGCCATGAACTCTTGCTGCCAAAGAACAAAAAAGGTGGAAGCCATGCGACTCCGTAATCCGCATCTGCCCCCACCGGGAAAATTCCATTCAATACTCTTTTACGTGTCTTCGCTTACAAATTTAAATATTCCCAAGCAAGACTGCAACGAAAAGCAAAAAAATATTTTGCGCCACCGCACGCCGCTTCTACCGGAAGGGCGAAAGCGGCCCGCCCCGCGTCAGCCCAGGCCCAGCACCGGGCGCCCCTGGCGGAGGCGGCGCAGGCGCAACAAGGCCTCGTAGTAGTAATAGTCGGCATAGACGATGGACGCGTCTATCTCGCTGCCGGCGGGATGATGGCCCGTGCTGTGCAGGAGGAACGACACGCAGCGATCGCCGCTCTGGTACGACCGGCCCAGCGACTCCAGCATCCGTTCCGCCGCCTCGCGATAGGCGGCACCCTTGTCGGGGACCACGTATCCGCACAGTTCCAACAAGGCCGACGCCACCACGCTGGCCGCCGAGGCATCCTTGGGCGCCGCGGGCGACGGGTCGTCGAAGTCCCACCGGGGTACCCAGTCGTCCGACCGTTCGGGCAGGCGCTTCAGGTAGATGTCCGTCACCTTTTGGGCAAAGTCAAGGAAGCGCGGGTCGCGCGTCTCGCGGTATACCATCGTGTAGCCGTAGATGGCCCAAGCCTGTCCGCGCGCCCACATCGAGCGGTCGGAATAGCCTTGGTGCGTGACGCCCTTGACGAAGTCGCCCGACACCGTGTCGTAGACCGCCACGTGGTAGCACGAACCGTCCTTGCGGAAATGATGCTCCATGGTGGTTTCGGCATGGCGCACGGCGATGTCGTACAAATCCTGCCCGCCCCCGTTGCGCGATGCCCAGAAGAGCATCTCCAGGTTCATCATGTTGTCCATGATGGTGTTGTGCGGCCAGCCCTGCTTGTCCACCTCGCGCGGCCAGCTCAGGATGGTCCCCACACGGGGGTTGAACAGCCGGGCCAGTTGGCGCGACGTGCCCAGAATGACATCGCGGTAAGCCGCGTCCGGCTCAATGCGCATGCCGTTGCCGAAGCTGCAATAGACCAGAAAGCCCAGGTCGTGGTCGTAGGGGTCGCGGTCGGCCAGATAAGCCAGCGAGGCCGTATAGTTGCGGGCCTGCCGTCCGACGTAGGCCTCGCCGCTGTATTCATAATCATACCAAAGGATGCCGGGCCAGAAACCGCCGCACCACTCCTCGGGCGTGGCCGGCCGGCAGTTCCATTGCGTGCGGCCTTGCTCCAAGTCTTCGGCCAGGATGTTGCGCGGCATCTGCGTGTAGTCCCATCCGCCTTCATGCTTCAGTCCCTCCAGCGCACGCGCCACCTGCCGGTGGCAATAGGCCAGGTCGCCCTCCACATCCACTTGCGCGGAAACCGCCGCCGGGAAGCACAACATCCCGCAGAGGCACAAACGCCAAAGCCCGTGCCCCACTCTCTTCATCACATTTTCCTTCTGCATAAGACATCAACGCGCCCCCTTCACGCCAAAAGCACAGAACGTAAGATAGAACGCACAAACCAGCAGCACGCAGACGCCGGCCGTGATGCCGGCCGCATCGGTGGCCGCGCCAATCAGAGGCGTCACGGCACCGCCACCGGCCACGGCCGTTATCATCAGCCCCGAAATCAGATTGGCCTTATCGGGCATGCGCTGCACGGCCATGGAATAGATGATGGCGAAAATGCAGGAACAGAAGAAGCCGATGCCGCCCACGCAAACCAGATTCGTCAAGGGGTCCTCGTAGAATGCCAAGACCAGTACGGCCGCAATGGCCAGCAGGATGTTGACGCGAAAATATTTCATTTCAGAAATCTTCGTCATGAAGAACACGCCCAGGAAGGCGCCCACCGTTCGGCAGATGAAATACACCTGCGGGGCGATGCCGGCATGCTCCGTATCCCAACCGAAACGCAGAATCATGACCTTGGAACTGATGAAGTTGGTGGCCACGTCGATGCCCACCACAAAGAAGATGCCCAGGAAGAGCAAGAAGATGGTGCGGTCGGACAACAAGCCCCACACCTTGCCCATCGTCACGTCCGTTGTCTCCTGCTTTTCATGGGGTATGGGCGTGAAGTAGAGCCACAGGGCAGACACCAGCGTGATGGCGCCCAGCACGGGGAAAGCCAGATACCAGTTGTCCTTGTCGCCCCCGCCCAGCACGTTCACGGCGAAAAGCATGATGAACGGGCCGCAGAAAGAGGACACGGCCTTCACCACCTGACCAGCCGTCAGACTGCTGGTGAGCAGTTTCTGGTCGGTCACCACGTTGTTGAGCAACGGGTTGAGCGACACTTGCAGGATGGTGTTGCCGATGCCGAGCAGGGCATATCCCACCAGGCAGGCCCACGGCGTCTGCAACAAAGGAATCACCATGCCCACCAGCGTGATGAGCATGCTGAGCATCACCGTGTTCTTCCGTCCCCAGCGGTTCATCTTGATGCCCACAGGGATGCTGAAGAACAAGAACCAAATGAATACCATCGAGGGCACGAAGCCCGCCATCGTGTGGCTCCAGCCGAACGCCTCGCGCGCATAATCGGAAGAGATGCCCACGATGTCGCAGAATCCCATCACAAAGAAGCCGAACAGGACAGGCAGGATGGCCCACATTGAAGTTTGTTTTTCCATACGTCTTTTTTTATTTGTTTGTTTCTATCATCTTTGTTTGTCGTCTCAAGGCGTCACGCGGAACCAATCCACGTCCATCCAGCCCCGGTTGACCGCAGGCTCGGCATGCGGCTCCACACAAAGGAAGCCCACCTTGGCGCCTATCCACTTGCCCTGACGCGCCTGGAACGGTTCGCCGCAGGCCGTGAAGGCCTGGCCGTCCAGACTGTAGGCGAAACGGCACATCCCGCCGGCTTCCACTTGGACGCGGAGGTATATCTCGCGGCTCACCGTTGGCGAATAAATGATGGTCTCGCGGGCCGAAGGCTCGAAGCTCTCCAGTTCGGCCACCTTCTCCTTTCCGCCTTGCTCGGCGTCCTTGCACGTCCGCTGGAGCAAGACAAAGCGGTCGCCCTCGCGGCGCACCGTCAGTGCGGAATAATCCCATCCCATCACCATCAAGCCGCCTTCCTGCCCGTCTTCCTTGCTCACCACGGTGACCTTCGTCGTGGCAGTAAAGGCGTCGGCGGGGAACTTTTGGAGCAAGAGGTTGGACACTTCCCACAAGTTGGTGAACTTTGCGGACAATGGCCAAGAGTACAGCCGGAGGAAACCATAAGGCGTCGTGAAGCCGTACAAATCCTGATAGTTGGAATGCCATTGCCACTGCAACCCCAAGTCCGGGGTGTCGAATTCATCACTCTCTGCCGGATTGGACACCACCGAAGCTGGCACCACGGGCTTGCGGTATGTCAGTACCGGCTGGCCGCAACCGTCGCCGTCAGGATCCTCGCCAATGACAGGCCAACCGTCCACCCATTTCATGGGTTCGAGCCACGTCACACGGCCATAGCATCCCTTGTCCTGGAAATGAATGAACCAGTCCTCGCCGGAAGCGGTGCGCACCCATCCGCCTTGGTGGGGGCCATTGACCGGCGTGTCGCCCTGGTCCATCACGCGGCGGGCCTCATAGGGACCGTAGACGTTCTTGCTGCGGGCGGCCATCTGCCAGCCCATCTCCACCCCGCCGGCCGGAAACATCAGGTAGTAATAGCCGTCGTGCTTGTAAAACTTAGGCCCTTCGGCCGTGTGGTTCACATCATCGTTGCCGTCGTACACGATGCGGGAAGGACCGATGACTTTCGTGCCCTCCGCATTCATCTCGGCCACGCATATCACGGAATTGATCTGCGCCCGGCTGGCTGCCCAGGCGTAGGCCAGATAGCAGCGTCCGTCATCGTCCCAAAGCGGACACGGGTCGATGATGCCCTTGGCGGCCTTCACCAACACGGGCTCCGACCATTCTCCCGTAGGGTCGGACGCCTTCACCATATAAACCCCGAAGTCGGGGTCGCCCCAATAAATGTAGAACTCTCCGCCATGATAGCGGATGCTGGGTGCCCACACGCCTTTGCCGTGACGGACCGTGGCATAGAAATCCTGCGGCACCAGCTCCTTCAGCGCATGGTTCACGATTTTCCAGTTCACCAAATCCTTGGAATGAAGGATGGGCAAACCGGGCACGCAAGCAAAACTGGAGGCCGTCATATAGAAATCATTGCCCACGGCGCAAACATCGGGGTCGGAATAGTCGGCATGGATTATCGGGTTCTTGAATCTCCCGTCGCCCAAATCAGGCGACCAAACTTGGGAGACATACTCAGCGGTTTGCGCTCCGAGCGGAAGCGCCAAGCCAAGCAGTCCGGCACACACCACGGTGCGCAATATGCCTTTCGGCGAATACGGTTTCATCATTGCGGTTTTCTATTTCATTCAACTTTCGTCATACCTCTTTTATATATATACGAAACGGAACGGCTTACGACCTATCCAAGAAACGCAAAAAAACCTTGCAAAAAGCAAAATCGCCTTCTGCAAGGTTTCTTTGTCGCCTCAAGCTGGAAACCTTAAATCTCTATCAGGCTGAAAGAATAAGCCGGAAGTTCGTATTCAAACTCCGGCGACACCTGAATAGTGCGCTCCGTCGGCTTGGCATTGCGGTCGTCCCAGTTTCCGGTCAACAGATGCAGACGGGCATCCACGCTCTGCGACTGGGCAAACTTGTCTTTCAGGCTGCCCAAGTCCAACTTTCCTTTCACCGGATGGTTCAGGACATTCACCAGCTTGATGTACACCTTCCCTGTCTTGGAATCACGCACGGTGCTGACAGCCAAACGCTCGCGCACACCCTTGCGCCCTTCGTTCACCGTGAGCGTGCTCTCGATGTACTCGTCTCCGGAAGAGTTGCCGCACAGCTTCTGCACATAATACCCTACGGTGGGCTTCACTTCCGTGTTGTTGAAGTAAATCATGTCGGGATTCCATTGCGTATGTCCCTCCTTGGCCAACAAGGGAGCGTAGGAGCTCATTTCCACGATGTCACCATTGCGCTCCATACCACAGATATGCAGGGCTTCGCAGAGCGCCGTCTCGATGTCGTTGGGACGGCCGGGAGAATGGGCAGCATATTCGCCCAAGTACACCTTGGCACCGTTGCGGTCATATTGGTCGTAGTAGTCCTGATGATAGATGAACCATCCCGGCGTACGGTAGTAGTGCTCATCAATCATGTCTATCTTATGCTCGTTGGCCAGTTGCCAGCCGCGCTCATAATCGCTTCCCTCCGACCACGGTCCGGCCGTTCCGCAGACCACGATGTCCGGATACTTCTCCTTCACGGCCTTGATGATCATCAGATAGCGCTCTTCGAAGGTCTTGGAGATCAAGTCTTCGTTTCCGATACCGATGTACTTCAGGTTAAACGGTGCCGGATGCCCCTGCTCGGCGCGCTTCTTACCCCATTCCGTAGTCTTGGCATCGCCATTGGCCCATTCAATGAGGTCGAGCACGTCCTGCACATACTCGGGCATTTTCTCCATCGGGATGCCTCCCTGCTGGCCGTTTCCTCTGTCGCTCGAGTTCTGGCAGCACACGCCGGCAGCCAATACGGGCAGAGGCTCGCAGCCCAAGTCTTCACAGAGTTGGAAGTATTCATAATAGCCCAGTCCCCTCGTCTGATGATAATTCCAGACGTTGCGTTGCGGCTTGCGGGCTTCGAGCGGGCCGATGGTCTCTTTCCAGTTATAGATATTGTGCAATCCGTCGCCATGGGCGGCACACCCGCCGGGGAAGCGCATGAACTTGGGCTTCATGTCGGCCAAGGTTTGTGCCAAGTCCGCCCTCATGCCGTTCTTGCGACCCTTGAATGTGTTCTGCGGGAAGAGCGAGATCAAGTCGAGCCCCACTTTTCCTTCACCCAACGGCTCCACCTTGATGGAAGCCTTGTCGGCATCCGCCCCGGCCTTGAGCACGGCGGTCATCTTCTTCCATTCCTTCTTGGGTGCCTTCAGCGTGGTTTGCGCCACCACTTGCCCGTCCTGCACGAGGCTCACGCGTATCTTTCCACCTTTGCCTTCCAGTTGTTTGGCAAACAACGAGAGGTCGTATTTCTCTCCTTTCCGCAACACGATGCCATCGAATCCGCCATTCACCAGCGCCACGTCCCCGCCTTCTTTCACGTCCACCACGGCATAATGGGGATTGTTCTCGTGAATGGGATTAGCGGTCTGCACTTCCCAGCTTCCCCCGTCGCCTTCCAGCGTCCAGGCATAATCGGCTTTCCAGTCCTTGTTGCTGCCTTTGACGTCGGCTTGCGAATATTCAAAATCGCGGTTCCCCGCAGCGGCTCAGCCAGAAAGGCAGGATTGAACGATACTTCAATCGGTTCTCCTGTGTATTCAATGTCAACTATC
>CALULQ010000040.1 GCA_944321525.1 uncultured Paraprevotella sp. | reverse complement strand
TAGGTCGCCGCCCTTTTTGATAATAGGGTTTCCCGCCCGCGAAGTGAAAACCTCGCGGGCGGGAATTTTTTTATGCGCGCTTCGCGCAAGCAGGCGATGAGATTGAGTTTGTGTGTTGGTGCGGTGAAAGTGAAGCGGCGTATTTCTTTGTCTATCAGAAATACGCCGCTTCACTTTTGGGTTTTCACGGTTGGAGACTATGGATGCAAAGTCTTGCGCCCGTTGATGATGTAGATGCCTTTTCTCATTTGGTTGACAGGCCGTCCGGAGAGGTCGTAGATTTGCCGGGGCGCTGTCGCATCTTGGCGTATGGCGGGAACGGCGGAGCCTCCATTTTTCGGGCCGAAGTCAGTCACGCGGTTGCACATCGTGTTCAAAGCCCTGACATCTGTGCGCTCCAGTTCGCGGCTGTAGATGATAAGGTCGTCCATTCTTACGTCCACGGAGCCCCAGAACGAGCCGTAGCCCAAGTAGAAGTTGGGGCATGCTTCGATGAAGTCGAGCACCAGGTCGTGGTCGAATTCTTGAGGTTCCGTGATGGAGCGGCCGTTGCAGGCTCCGGTGTAGGCGAAGTCGCGTATCTGAGCCCCGTTAATATATAAGGTGCAGCCGTTGTCGCGCGAAACCGTCAGCGTGACATGACACCATTGTCCGACGGGGATATTGTCCGAGATGACGGTGCCGGGATGGTTGATGTCGAACCAGTCTGAGCCATTGTTGAAACCGATGTAGGAGTTGCCGGTGAAGTAGAGCCGGCTGTTGGCCGCGGGATTGTAGAACGACCATATTGCATCCCATGGAATGTCGTCAGTCCGTTTGATCCAGAGCGACACGGTCATGCCCTCGAGGTCCTTCCCCTTGAGCGGGTTGGGCAGTCGGACGTAGCTGCAGTTTCCGCTTGCGCCGAAATATTGGTGGACCACATTGCCGGTGCGCAGGCTGTCTTGCTCCAATGAAGGTTTGCTGTTGCCGCCTTCGGACAGGAAGATGGCCTCTTGCTGCTTGTCGTAAGCATTGGTGAATGGTTGCATGTCGAAGCCGTAATAGGCTTCGATTTGGCTGTTCCAGTCCCCGCTTGGCATGGTTTCCTTGCGCGCCGACACGTCGTAGCTGTTCGTCCAATAATAATTGCCGCAGGAGAGTTCGAGGGACAGCCGCACGGGCAGGTTCTCATCCAGCCCTGCAGGGTTGTATCTTCCAGTGTGCGAGATTACGTCCGGAGTGTCGGAGTTCCATTTTACACCGATATTGGCATCCCTTTCAAAGCCATAGAGGTCGACGTTACGGGTGATGACTTGTCCGTCTTTGACCGGCAGTGCGGATGTATTGTTTATGGCATAAGCCAGAGCGTATGGGGCTTCCATTTTGTATCCCCATACATTCGTGCCGTTGGGCGCGCAGGCCGTGAAGCAGACGGCCTTGATGGTCGTGGGTTCCATTTGCTGTTCCACGACGACGCCCTTGTACGTTGTTCCGTCCACTTGCAATGTGATATATGAATTGCCGTCGCAGGTTTGCCATTTCCCGTTGTAAGCCCCGCTGATGTTCCCGTTGCTTTCGAGCGTGATGTCCACGGGCGTCATTTCCTCATAATTGTTATGGTCCAGCTGGTAGCGGTGTGTGAGGAAGCGGTAAGTGCCGGCCATTTCTTCGTCGGTGAATGTGCGCGTCGTGGCGATTTGCCCGTCGCCCACGCTCTCCCCGTTGTATTCAAAAGGTGCTGCCACGAGCCATTCGTCGGCGTTCTGGTAGAGTTGGTGGACGCGCACTTGGTGTCCGAAAGTGCCGTCGTTGAACTTGGTGTGATAGACGAGATAGGTGTTTCCATCGGCCGCCGCGAGCACGGAGTTATGTCCCTGTGCGCATTCCCCCACGCTCATCATGCCCCAGTAGTTGTATGAGCCGAGCAGCTTTTCGCCCCGGGTGTCGGAGTTGGGCCCATAGTTCAGTCGCCAGTTTGTGAAGATGGCGCTGGTGCCCTGCGTGTCGGTATAAGGCCCGTCGGGACGGGCCGAACGGAATACGCGCATTTCATATCCCGCGTTGGGATTCAGTCCGCCATAGCTCATGAAGAGGTAGTAATAGTTGCCGATGTGTTCGATGTAGCTTCCTTCTCCCGAGACGTACCATCCTCCGGCGATTTTCTTTCCGAAGTAAGGGTCGGAAGTGACGTTTTGTTTCCGTGTGTCATAGTCTCCGGGATAAGCGACGTCATAGTCGCGCAGTCCGGTGCTCTCGTCCAGTTGCAGCATGTAGATGCCGCCCGACCATGATCCGTAGGACATCCACAGCTGTCCCTCTTCGTCGTAGAACACGCAGGGGTCGATGGCGTGTGGCCAGAAGTCGCCCCAATTGTCCTGGCGGTAGCGTTCGGGAAGGCTGGCCTGTGGGCCGATGACCAGTTCCAGGTCTGTCTTGTGGAACGAAATCCTTTCGTCGGTATCGTTGCGGAACCCGGTGTAGACCACCGGCCCTTGGTAGACGTAGGGCCCTTCTATGCGGTCGGCTGTGAGCAGTATGATGCAGGAGTTCCACGTGGGGCCGTTCAGGCTGAGGTATTGGCACCACTTTTCCATGACGGGATTGTAGATGACGTCGGGCGCCCACATGTTGCCGTCCACGGTCCATGCCGTTTCCTCGCCGTTGTTTCCCGTGCCGGGCAGGGCGCAGTTCCATCCAGCGGCGTCGAAGTTGCCGAAGGCCACTTTCTTTCCCCCGATGGTGATTTCTTTGGTCTGGTTGGTGTGGAAGGCATCGGCAGCCGCCACGTTGGATAACGTGGTGCCGTCGTCGTCCACCGTGCCCCACGGGACGGACACCCAAGTCCAGCTCTGCAAGTCGCGTGACTTGGCGCAGGCCACGTGTGAGCCGAATACGTAGTAAAGCCCGCTTCCTTCGTCGTAGACGATGGACGGGTCGTGCACGCTGGTGCGCTGCATGTTGATGTTGGAGTACATCAGGCGTGCCTCTTCGGCGGTGATGAGCGTGCGTGCACTTTCGTCCTCCCCGTGTGCGGGCAGGCAAAGCAGCGCCATGAAGGCGACGGCCAATGGTTTGAAGGATAGTTGGATGGTCTTTTTCATAATGGTATTCCGGTTTGTATTAAATAAGAGTGTTCAAGGTCTGTTTAAACGCAAAAACGCAACCAACTTTTAGTAAGTCAATTGCGTTTGCTTGTGTTGCGGAGGCTCGACTCGAACGAACGACCTCCAGGTTATGAGCCTGGCGAGCTACCAACTGCTCCACTCCGCGATGTCTTTCTGATTTCGAGTGCAAAGGTACGGCATTTCTTTGGAATATCCAAATAAAACGGCGATAAAAAGGCGGAGCACGCGTTTTTTTCTTCCTTTGGGCGGGTCCGTGGACTCCTTGGCGGAAGGGGGAAGAAAAAAAGGATGAAGTTTCAAAAATAAAATCTTGGTGGTGTGGAAGAATTCGCTTACATTTGTAACGATTATGACTGTATCTAAGACAAAGACGCGGTTAGTGGACGTGGCCCGCAGCTTGTTTGCCAAGCAGGGCCTGGAGAATACCACGATGAACGACATCGCCTTGGCTTCCGGCAAGGGGCGACGCACGCTTTATACTTATTTCCGGAACAAGGAAGAGATTTATTTTGCCGTGATCGAGACCGAACTGGAGATGCTTTCCGCCAAGCTCTCGGAAGTGGCGGCGCGGCGTATCGACTTGGAAGAGAAGTTGGTGGAAATCATCTACGTGCATTTGCGCTCCATCAAGGAAGTGGTGCTGCGCAACGGCAACCTTCGGGCGGAGTTTTTTCGGAACATTTGGATGGTGGAAAAAGTGCGGAAGCATTTCGACCAGAAGGAAGTGGATTTCTTCATCGGCGTGCTCCGCGAAGGTGTGGCCGCTGGCGTGTTCACCGTGGAGAACGTGCCCTTGGTGGCCGACGTGATGCACTATTGCGTGAAGGGGCTTGAGGTGCCCTACATCTACGGCCGCCTTGGCGAGGGGCTGAACCGGGCGGAGACGCGGCGGATGGTGAAGACGCTGATACACCGCGCGCTGAGGGGAGAACGCTGACAGTTTTAAGTTTTAACCATTAAATAGATTGAGATTATGGGATTATTGACAGGGAAAACGGCTTTGGTCACGGGCGCGGCCCGCGGCATTGGTAAGGCCATCGCTTTGAAGTTCGCTTCCGAAGGGGCGAACGTGGCATTCACGGATTTGGTCATCGACGAGAACGGACAGGCCACCGAGGCGGAAATCGCGGCTTTCGGCGTAAAGGCCAAGGGCTATGCGTCTAATGCGGCCGACTTTGCGCAGACGGAAGAAGTCGTGAAGCAAGTGAAGGAGGATTTCGGTTCGATCGACATTCTGGTGAACAACGCGGGAATCACGAAGGACGGGCTGATGCTCCGCATGACGGAAGCGCAGTGGGACGCCGTGATTGCAGTGAACTTGAAGTCGGCGTTCAACTTCATCCACGCCTGCACGCCGGTGATGATGCGCCAGAAGGGCGGTTCCATCATCAACATGGCTTCCGTGGTGGGCGTGCACGGCAACGCCGGGCAGTGCAACTATTCGGCATCGAAGGCCGGCATGATAGCCTTGGCCAAGTCCATCGCGCAGGAGATGGGCAGCAAGGGCATCCGTGCCAACGCCATCGCGCCGGGCTTCATCGAGACGGCCATGACGGCGGCCCTGCCGGACGACGTGCGTGCGGAGTGGTGCAAGAAGATTCCTT
Organism: uncultured Paraprevotella sp.; assembly: GCA_944321525.1. Classification (GTDB taxonomy): domain Bacteria; phylum Bacteroidota; class Bacteroidia; order Bacteroidales; family Bacteroidaceae; genus Paraprevotella. Next base: position 23,414 of record CALULQ010000040.1, on the reverse strand, counting down.
TGCGTCGCGGCGGAACGCCGGAGGACGTGGCCAACGTGGCGCTCTTCCTGGCATCCGACCTCTCTTCCTACGTGTCGGGGCAGGTGATCCAGATAGACGGTGGCATGAACATGTGATTCCATGGACGTCGTTTACGAGGACAACCATCTCATCATCGTCAACAAGAGTTGCTCCGAAATCGTGCAAGGCGACAAGACGGGCGACAAAACGCTTGCCGACATGGTGAAAGAATACATCAAGCAGAAGTACCAGAAGCCGGGGAACGTGTTCCTCGGCGTGGTACACCGCTTGGACCGCCCCGTGAGCGGGCTGGTGGTGTTCGCCCGCACGGGGAAGGCTCTGGCCCGACTGAACGAGATGTTCCGCACGGGCGAGGTGCACAAGACCTATTGGGCCATCGTGGGCCAGCGCCCGCCCGGCACGGAAGCCGAGCTGGAGCATTGGCTGGTGCGCAACGAGAAGCAGAACAAGTCGTATGCCTACGACCGGGAGAAGCCCGGGGCGAAGAAGGCGGTGCTTGCCTACCGTCTCATCGGCGCGTCGGAGCGCTACTTCCTGCTGGAAGTGGACCTGAAGACGGGGCGCCACCATCAAATCCGTTGCCAGTTGGCCAAAATAGGCTGTCCCATCAAGGGCGACCTGAAGTATGGCTCGCCGCGCAGCAACCCCGACGGGGGGATTTGCCTTCATGCCCGGCGCATACGCTTCGTGCATCCGGTGTCCAAGCAGGAAATAGACGTGGAAGCCCCGTTGCCGGACAACGGGATATGGCATTGCTTCCATTCATTGGACGGGTCTTCGCCGAGTTGACAGGCGAAGGCTTTTTTGTTTCTTTACGTTTCTTCTTTTTGCTTTTTGTGGTTTTCGGCATTCTCCTCGTGGGGAGGGGGATGGGAGCTGCCGTGCGCCTGCGCGCCCGTTTGCGGCGTCGTGGCGGAAGGCGTGGCGCTGCGCAGGCCCCTGCATGGCGGCGTGCCGTTTTATGTTGTGCGGAGAACGGAAGCGTACTTTGCGGCAAGTACTCGCGTACTCTCCGCAGGGTACTGTGCGGAGCTCCGGAGTGCCGGGCGGGCTTCTCCGGCCGGTCTTTCCCTTCTTTCCGCTACGGGCTGGGGGCCATTGCGCTCTTGAATGAAACATCAACCCAAAGATATGTTACACGAAGGGGCTTGAAGTCTGTTTTTTTATTTGTATCTTTACGGCAGGAAAACGAATTACTAATTTCTATAATATATCGGATTTATGAAGAAATGTTTCTTATTGGCATGCGCAGTGTGTGCCTATGGCTGGGTTGAAGCAGCCACTGTGGAAATTTCGAGCCCGGACAAGAAGCTGGTGGTGGCCGTTTCCGACGATGGCGGCCGTCCTTCCTATACGGTTTCTTACGACGGAGTGGTGTTCCTGGAGCAGTCGCCTTTGGGCCTGCGGACGAACGTGGGCGATTTCGCCCAAGGGCTGGCCTTGGCGGAGGCCGACTTCAAGAGCGAAGCGGCCACGGTGAGCTACGACATGCGCAGCATCAAGCGGAGCCACGTGGAGCGGCAGGCCACGCAGGCCGTATGCCCGTTCACGAAAGACGGCAAGCGCGTGATGGACGTGGTGTTCCATGTGTCGGACAATGACGTGGCCTTCAAATATAAGGTATATCCCCAGCGCGACCGCCTGTGCGCGGTGGTGACGGAGGAAGCCACGGGCTTCCGCTTCCCGTCGGGAACCACCACCTTCCTCTGCCCGCAGTCGAAGCCCATGGGCGGCTTCGCGCGCACGTCGCCCAGCTACGAGACGTCCTACACCGTGGACGACGAGATGGGCAAGAACGGATGGGGCGAGGGCTACTCCTTCCCCTGCCTGTTCCGCACGGGCGACAAGGGCTGGGTGCTGGTTTCCGAGACGGGAGTGGACAGCCGCTATTGTGCCAGCCGCCTCTTGGGGCACGACGGCGGGCTCTACACCATCGGGTTCCCGCAGGAAGGTGAGTTCAACGGCAACGGGACGGTGGCGCCGGGCATCGTGCTGCCGGGCGAGACACCCTGGCGGACGGTGACCTTGGGCACGACCTTGGCGCCCATCGTGGAGACGACGGTGGCCTTCGACGTGGTGGAGCCCATCTACGAGCCCTCGCGCCCATACGAGTATGGCCGCGGCACGTGGAGCTGGATTACGGGCGGCGACGGCAGCATGAACTACGACGAGCAGAAGCGCTATGTGGACTTTGCCGCCGAACTGGGCTATGAGTCGGTGCTCGTGGATGCCTGGTGGGATTCCCGCGTGGGGCACGAGAAGATGGCTGAACTGGCCCGCTATGCCGCCTCGAAGGGCGTGGGCCTCTATTTGTGGTACAATTCCAACGGGTATTGGAACGACGCGCCCCAAGGGCCGCGCGGGCTGATGGACCGCACGCCGGCGCGCCGCCGCGAGATGGCCTGGATGCGACAGGCCGGCATCCGCGGCATCAAGGTGGACTTCATCGGGAGCGACAAGCAGGAGACGATGCGCCTCTACGAGGACATCCTTTGCGACGCGAACGACTATGGCATATTGGTGATTTTCCACGGCTGCACCCTGCCGAGAGGATGGGAACGCATGTATCCCAACTTTGCTTCGGCCGAGGCCGTGCTGGCCAGCGAGAACCTGAACTTCTCGCAGGGCGCTTGCGACGCGGAGGCGTTCAACGCCACCCTGCATCCCTTCATCCGCAACACGGTGGGCGCCATGGACTTCGGCGGCAGCACGCTGAACAAGCGCTATAACGCAGAAGACGCGCCCGACCACGGCAGCCGCCGCGTGACCTCGGACGTGTTCGCCCTCGCCACGGCCGTCTTGTTCCAAAGCCCTGTGCAACACTTTGCCCTGACGCCTTCCAACCTGCGCACGGCGCCGAAGTGGGCGATGGACTTTATGAAGAACGTGCCGTCCACGTGGGACGACGTGCGCTTCATCGACGGCTATCCCGGCAAGTACGTCATTATGGCCCGCCGCCACGGCGACAAATGGTATGTGGCCGGAGTGAACGCACAGGACGAGACCGTGGAAGTGAAGGTGGCATTGCCCATGTTCGCGGCCGGACAGACGGTGGACAGCTACGAGGACGACAAGCAGCTGAAGGGTTCGCTCGTGGAACGCAAGTTGGACAAGAACGGGCAGCTGAAGCTTTCCATCCCGAAGAATGGCGGCGTGGTGCTCGTGGGCGACTGATAAACTGATGGATGTATTTTGGGGGAAAATGAAAATCAGGAAATGAAAGCAGTAAGGTTGAGACGTAAGGACGAAGGGTGGCGCGCGCCGGCATGGTGCCGCGCCGCCGCCGTCGCCTTGTTGTGGTGCGCGCCGGCGCTTGTGTCGGTGGCCGGCACTGCAGGAGACGGGAATGACGGGGAAAAGAAAGCCGTCCGCCAGCGCAGCGGGTGGGACAATCCCGTGGAGTCGCCCGTGGTGGCCGAAGGCGGGCGGGTGGCTTTTGCCCTCGTGGCGCCCGGGGCGCAGCGGGTGGAGCTCGGCGGGCAGTTCATGGCCGGCCGCCGGCCGATGGAGCGCGACTCGTTGGGCGCGTGGCGCGTGGAGGTGGACATCCCGCAGGCCGACATCTATCCCTATTCTTTCGTCGTGGACGGCGTGGAGATTTCCGACCCTTCTAACCCGCTCACTTTCCCCAACGAGCGCTTCAAGGCCAGCCTGCTGGTGATGCCCTACGAAGGGGCGCTCTACTTGCCGGCGGCCGACGTGCCTGCCGGGCAAGTGCGCTATTGCACTTACTATTCCCGCCGGATGGGCATGTTCCGCCCGCTGTTGGTCTACACTCCGCCGGGCTATGATGCCGGAACGGCGGACTATCCCGCGCTCTATCTGGTGAGCGGCACGACGGACACGGAGGAAACATGGTTCAAGGTGGGGCGGGCCAACCACATCCTGGACCATCTCATCGCCCGCGGCCGGGCGGCGAAGATGCTCGTGGTGATGCCCTATGGTTACATGCCGGCCCACGGCACGCCGGATCCCTCTTCGGGAGGAGCGGCCGACATGTATGCCGACTTCGCGGCCGAACTGACGGACGAGATCATGCCATTCGTGGAGCGGGGCTTCCGGGTGCGGAAAGAGCGCGGAAGCCGTGCCGTGGCCGGATTCTCGCGTGGTGGCGGGCAGGCGCTCTTCACGGCCTATTCCCGTCCCGACCTGTTCTCCGCCGTGGCGGCCTATGCGGCCTACCTGACGCCGGAAGTGATGGACGCGCGCTTCGCGGCGCTTTTCAGCGATGCCGGACGGGCGGATTCTCTCTTGCGGCTGAAGTGGTTCGGCGTGGGCGACGATGACTTCCTGCGTCCGGGCGTGGAGGAACACCTGCGCTATTTCGACCGCAAGAAGGTGGATTATGAAATCTTCCGCACGGGCGGAGGACACACGTGGATGAACGCGCGGACTTATCTGACTGAGACGCTTCCGCTGTTCTTTCCCAACGAGGAGTGAAGCCCAATGAATATGAAATAAGTAGAAAACGACAGTTATGGAAAACAAAACGAAACTTCTGGGGGCCGCGTTCTTTTGCGCCGCCTTGTTCTGTGCCGGCATCGTCCGGGCGCAGGACCCCATCATTCAAACCAAGTATACGGCCGACCCGGCGCCGATAGTGCATAACGACACGGTGTTCCTCTACACCGGACACGATGAGGACGACGCCCAGGGCTATGGCTTCAAGATGCTCGACTGGCAACTCTACACGTCGACCGACATGGTGAACTGGACCGACCACGGTCCGGTGGCCAGCACGAAGGATTTCGCCTGGCGCCAGCGCGACAACGGCGCGTGGGCGGCGCAGGTGGTGGAGCGTGGCGGCAAGTTCTACATGTATTGCCCCCTGCATGGCAACGGCATCGGCGTGCTCGTCTCCGATTCGCCCTACGGTCCTTTCAAGGACCCGATAGGCAAGCCGCTGGTGTGGCAGAAGGAGCATTGGGACGACATTGACCCGACAGTGTTCATCGACGACGACGGGCAGGCCTACATGTACTGGGGCAACCCGAACCTGTACTACGTGACGCTCAACGACGACATGATTTCCTATCGCGGCCCCATTGTGCGAGTGGGCAAGCTGGAGCACTACCAAGAAGGACCGTGGTTCTACAAGCGCAAGGGTAAGTATTACCTGGCCTACGCTTCCACCTGCTGCCCCGAGGGCATCGGCTATGCCATGGCCAAGTATCCCACTGGTCCGTGGGAGGTGAAGGGCTACATCATGCGGCCCACCGACCGCACGCGCGGCAACCATCCGGGCATCATCGACTACAAGGGCAAGTCGTACGTGTTCGGTCAGAATTATGATTTGTTGAGGATTGAGATGGAGGAACACCATGAGCGCCGTTCGGTGTCGGTGGCCGAGATGCACTACAATGCCGACGGCACGATTCAGGAAGTGCCCTATTTCAAGGACACGCGGCTGGAACAGGTGGAGGCTTTTGACCCCTACCGCCGCGTGGAGGCCGAGACGATGGCCTGGGGCTACGGGCTGAAGACCTCGAAGTTTTCCGATGGCAAGGGCGTTTACGTGCATTCCATCGACGACGGCGATTCGCTGCGGCTGCGTGGCGTGGACTTCGGGCGCCGCGGGGCGAAGCGCTTCACGGCCTGCGTGGCTTCGGCCAAGGGCGGTTGCAGCATAGAGATTCACCTGGACCATGCCGGCGGGCCGCTGGTGGGCACGCTGCAGGTGGAGCCCACGGGCGGGCAGGACAGCTACCGGGAAATGGCGTGCGAGGTGTCGGGCGCCAAGAAGACGCACGACCTTGTGTTCGTGTTCCGCGGCGCGGGAAAGGACCTGATGCAGTGGGACTGGTGGCGCTTTGAATGACAACGGCGGCATTTTTTGTGAAACTTAAATAGATAATGGTATGAAAAGGACGGTATTGATGGCGGGCGGACTGCTTTGTGTGGCGCTCCTTTCCGCCCAGGATTTTCAGCGCACGTCGCACGGCATCCGAACGACGGTGGACGGTGTCGACGTGGAAGTTCAGTTTTTTACCCCCTCCGTGGTAAGGGTGTACAAGGTGCCTGCGGGCAAGGCGGTGGAGAAACAGAGCCTCGCCGTGGTGGCGGAGCCGGAGGAAGTCAGCTTCAAGGCGTCGGCGAAGGACGGCGACATCGTGCTCGACAGCAAGGCGCTCCGGGTGAGCCTCGATGCGGCCTCGGGCCTTATCTCGTATGAGACGGCGAAGGGCGGCAAGCTGCTGGCGGAGAAGGAGACTTCGGACATGTTCACTCCCTTCGACGACGCGGGTACGCAGACTTACAGTGTGCGCCAGGCTTTCCGCTTGGACAAGGACGAGGCGCTCTACGGCCTCGGGCAGTTGCAGAATGGGAAGATGTCGCAGCGCAACCAGCGCAAGATGCTCATGCAGGGCAACGTGGAGGACGTGAGCCCCTTCTTCCAGTCGACCAAGGGCTACGGCCTGTACTGGGACAACTACTCCCCGACGCTTTTCGAGGACAACGAAAGGGAGACTTCCTTCCGCTCGGACGTGGGCGACTGCGTGGACTATTATTTCATGTATGGCGGCGATGCCGACGGTGTGGTGGCCCTGGTGCGGCAACTCACGGGCGAAGTGCCGATGTTCCCCCTCTGGACGTACGGTTATTGGCAGAGCAAGGAGCGCTACAAGAGCCAGCGGGAAGTGGTCGGCGTCGTGCGCAAGTACCGCGAACTGGAAGTGCCCCTCGACGGCATCATCCAGGACTGGCAGTACTGGGGCAACAACTACTTGTGGAACGCGATGGACTTCACCAACCCGGAATATCCCGACCCTCAGAAGATGGTCGACGACGTGCATGCGATGAACGCCCACATGGCCATTTCCATCTGGTCGTCCTTCGGTCCGGCCACGAAGCCCTACCGCGAACTGGCGCCCAAGGGACTGCTCTACGACTTCTCCACGTGGCCGCAGTCGGGACTGGACAAATGGCCGCCCGTGCGTGAATATCCCTCGGGCGTGAAGCCTTACGACGCGTTCTCGCCCGAAGCCCGCGACATTTATTGGAAGTACCTGAACGAGGGTATCTTCAAATATGGCATGGATGCCTGGTGGATGGACTCCACGGAGCCGGACCACTTGGACTACAAGCCCAGCGACCTGGACCAGCGCACGCACCTCGGCACGTTCCGCAAGGTGCGCAACGCCTACCCGTTGGTGGCCGTGGGCGGAGTGTACGACCATCAGCGTGCCGTGACGTCGGACAAGCGCGTGTTCATCCTCACCCGTTCGGGCTACATCGGACAGCAGCGCTACGGTGCCAACGTGTGGACGGGCGACGTGGGTTCGTCGTGGGACAACTTGCGGCGCCAAGTGCCCGCGGGCCTGAACTTCTCGCTTTGCGGCATGCCGCATTGGAACTGCGACATCGGCGGCTTCTTCGCCGGGCAATACAACCGGGGCTGGAATGACGGTTCGGCCACGAAGAACCCGCTCTATCAGGAACTCTACGTGCGCTGGCTGCAGTTCGGCGCCTTCACGCCCATGATGCGTTCCCACGGTGCCGACACGCCCCGCGAGATTTACCTCTTCGGGCAGAAGGGCGAACCGGTGTACGACGCCATAGAGAAGGGCATCCGCCTGCGCTATTCCTTGCTGCCCTACATCTATTCCACGTCGTGGGACGTGACGCATCGGCGGTCTACCTTCATGCGCGCCCTGGTGATGGACTTCCCCGAGGACAAAAAGGTGTGGGACATGAACGACGAATACATGTTTGGCAAGGCCATCCTCGTGGCCCCCGTGCTCGAAGCGCAGTACACGCCCGAGAAGGCCGTGAAGGTGGACGAGGCGAGCGGTTGGAACCGCGACAATGCCGGCAAGGCCGGCGGCGCGGGTTCGTCTTTCGACTTCACGGCGAAGAAGTCCACCACGCTCTATCTCCCTTCCGGCACCGGATGGTACGACTACTGGACGGGCGAGAAGCTGGATGGCGGACAGGAAATCACTCGCGAGACCACGCTGGACCTTATACCTTTATATATACGCGAGGGCAGCATCGTTCCTTTCGGTCCGGACGTGCAGTATGCCACGGAGAAACCGTGGGACAATCTGACGCTCCGCGTCTATCCCGGTGCGGACGGCAGCTTCACCCTCTACGAGGACGAGTTTGACAACTACAACTACGAGAAGGGCGCCTACACGGAAATCGCGATGACGTGGGACGACTCGGCCCGCCGCCTGACCCTCGCCGCCCGCAAGGGGCAGTACGACGGCATGCTCTCCGAGCGCACCTTCCGCGTAGTCCTGCCCGACGGCACGGAGAAGTCCGTGGCCTATAAGGGCAAGAAAGTTTCGGTGAAATTCTAAGATTTGCTCCTCCGCAAGGGAAACGGCCAATGACGCCGGCCGTTTCCCTTGCGGAGGAGTTTTTTGCATCATCCCTTCCTTTATTTCAGCACTCCTGTGGCCGGGCCTTTGCCCCCGGATGCGGCGGCGGACAGACGGACGGATCACGGCAGGCCGCGTGCCCGAGTGTTTCGCCTTGTCTTGCGGAGGCCGTGAGCGTACTTTGCGGCAAGTACTCGCGTACTCTCCGCAAGGTACGATTCGTTTCTCCGCAATTCGCTTCGTGCCTTTGAGCCTTTCAGTCAACGGAAAACTCGGACAGCTTGATGCCGTATCCAAGTCCCGTCCAGGCGGCATACAGTTCTCCGTCTTGGCGGCGCCTGACAATGATGACATGCTGTGACGGGTTGATTTCGGAAAGGAAACCATATTCTTCTATGGGCAGGCGGTATTCATGTGCGCCGTCTTCTCCCTTGCGTTCTATGAAAAGAGAAAGCGTGGTTTTGTCCATGGTTATGTTGACGATGCGGAAAGAGTCGCTCATGTCAATCATGCCGGAGATCATTTCTTTCGCCTGCTTGAACATTGTTTCGCCTTGCCGCTCGTCCCAGTTCCTCAGGATTCTTGCCCATACTTTTTCGTCTTTTCCGGCAGGGCTTTCCAGATGAATCCTTTGCAGCATCTCGGGCAAGTCCGGCAAGATTTCGCTGTCCGGGTGGGGCCTGAAATGCAGTTCCTGCTTTTCACCATCATATCCATAATAGTAAAAGCTCCATTGCCGCTCCGGCCCATAGCCCCGGCTGGCCTGGAGTATTGGCTCCTCCCCGTCGTCGGTCGACCAGAATTGCAGCACGGACGTGTCCGCCAGGTTGAAAGAGCAAACGTCGTTGCCGGCCCTAAGCCGCATGGCCAGATAGAACCCGTTGGTTTGCCGTCCGTAGCTTTGCTCTATCAGCAGCCACACTTCTGCCAGGCGCCCGTAACTGCTTCCGGCCAGCCGCCAATAGCTCCTCTCTCCGAAATCGAAAAGCCTGAGGGCTTTGGTCGCCTCGTTCTTGAAGTCACTTTCGGCATAGTGCCTGAACATGGTGATGCAGTTCCATACGATGTTCCATAGGCAGGAGCTCCTGTTGAGGCTTTTCAGGTTGCCGGCAGCTTCGTGCGCGTCAATCTTCTCCGGGTAGATTTCAAACAGCAGGTTGTCCAGCGCATCGAGGACCTGCGCCGCTGCGCTCCGGGCGTCTTCTTGGTGCTTGTAGATGTCGATGCCCTTTCCCCGGATGTAGACCAATGTCACCATGCCCCAATAGACTTCCGGCTCGTCGGTCTTCAGGTCTTTGAGAATGGGGAGGGTTTCGGCCTTGAACCGGTCCGAGAAGTAGTCGTAGAAGTCGGCGGTCAGCGACAAGACGAGATGCTCCACCCATTCCGGATGCTTGCGGTTCATTTGCCCGACAAGCGTGTCGTAAAAATGGCTCACGCCGGCGAACGAACGGGCCAAATTATACAAAAGGTCGTCCGTAAGGTGGTAGTGCTCCAATATCAGGTCCCATATCCTGTCCACTGTGTCCTGCCTGACCTTTCCTTCCATCAGCCTGTAGATGCCCATCTTCCCCTTGTAACCAAGTTCTTTGGCCAAGGCGGAGTGCGAGGGAGCGAATGCCCTGTTCCTTATGAGGCATTGCAGTATTTCAAGTTTCTCGTCCATAGCCGTATCAGTTTATGCTGTTTTTGATACTATCGTCCAACAGTCATCCAAATGTATGCTTTTCTTTTGGAACTTGTAGGCAGATTATTCTTATTTTTGCAAAAAAACAGGAACAAGGCAAATATTCCTGCCCAAAAGAGCGTCATGTTCAGGCGAAATCGTTATCTTTGCGATGTCCGGCGGGAGAAATCGCCGGCAGACAAGGAAAGCGTTTATTGCTTTCGTCCTAAGGAACAAAATCGCCAAAAAAAGAACTGGAAGGATGAAAGGACATGACGCTCATCTGTTTTGTATATGTCATGTTGCGGCCCGCGCCGCACCAGCATATCAAGACGGCGTGGGAGTATTGTTTCCGTTCATTTCTGGTGAGGCGTTTGGCGATGCCTGTTTCTTGATGAACAGCAAACAAAGTCCTCACGCCTTTTCCATAACATTAAATCTAATGCCGAATTCGGAGGGCTTATAGGCATAAAACATATAGGAGGTTATTGCTATGATGGAACAGAAGACTTTGACATCGGTTTTTGAGAGTAACAAATCCATTTTGAAAGAAAGATTGGAAGGACTGAGTTTGCCTTCTGATGCGCCAAAGATTCAAAAAATCATCAATGATTACCTGAATGAAATGTTCAATAACGAAGGAGAATTCAGGCAAAATCTCACGCAAGCGGAAGATTATATTTTGCAAGCGGCACTTTCCTTGTTGAATGCCCAGCAGGCGATGACCAAAGAAATGACACCTGTTGCCGCGCCTTCACAGCTGAAACTGGAATCGGTTTCGCCACAACCTTTTTCTGGTTTGAAGAAGGAGAAATATCCGTATGCTTTAGGTGGAACTACCATAGGCAGTGGCGTTGGAGGATTGTTGTTGGGGACTTGGGGAGCGGTCTTTGGTGCCATTGCAGGAACGGCTATCGTATTATATTACGCCTCTAACCAATTTGCTCGGGCTCCTCAGTATAAAGATTTGGAAGAGAAACCGCTGTTGCAGCAACCCAAACTGAACGTGGATGTCTTTTTGGCTATAGTGAAGAATATTTGTGGCAGTGTGGATTCGCTGATTGATACCTTCCGAGCGCAGATTAACCGTGTGGTCAATAAGTACGAAAGCCAAGAGAAACCGACCTTGGAGAAAGAATACCGTTTTTTGCTGGAAAGCGTACAATCACTCATTGGTTATAAACGTGCGCATAACGAAGAAGAGAAGTTTGTGCGTAAGATTCAGGAGCGTATCGAAGATATGGCGGAATCTTTGGATAACTACAATCTTGTGGTAGAAGATTATACCGATGAGCATAGGAACTGGTTTGATGCGATTGAAAATCAAAATGTACAATCGGTTACTCAGGTATTACCAGCTATCGTGAAGAATGGTAATGTGGTGTTGAAAGGGCGTATATTTATACCAGAAACAAAATGAATGTAGGAGATATTTATTATGAGTGTAGCTGATTATCGTTTACGGGAAGAGATATTACAAATGATTTCGCAGTGCTCTTCTAATCATCATTTGAATGAAGGATGTTCATTAGGTTATGCAGAATTGAATCCAAGTAAGTTAAAAGATATTCTATACGCCACTTATCATTCATATTGTGGATTAGATAGGGGAATAAGACTAACATCTGCAATGGCTGTTCGGGACGTAATAGATATTATTGTAAGAAATATCCCGACAAGAGCCCAAAACAGAAGTATTAATTCTCAAGAAAAAAGTCATTCTTATTCGGAAACAGTTGGGGGGGCTAATAAAGAAACCACTTCAAGTGTTTCGATGTCAACAAGTACTATTAATATGGAAAAGAGAAAATATGAATATGTTATCGGCATTGATTTAGGACATGGCGAAACTTCTGCTGCTATCTGTCCGTTGCAATGGGATACACCTGTTGAAAAATTGGAACCAGTTAAAGACCTGGAAATGGGAGGAAATAAGAAGGTCATACCTTCCGCCATTACGATATTGGACAATGGGAATGCTTATATTGGTGATTCTGCATTTAACCCGGAAATTTTGAAACAAGCTGATGTGCATGTTTGCTTTAAGAAAGCACCCAAAGACATCAATGGAGAATCGGAGAAGCTGATGATGCGTTTTATGCAGGAAGTGTATCGCCGCATTCGGGAGAACAATTCTGCCATGTTGACGGATGGCAATCATTTGGTATATATAGCCACTCCTTCGGGATGGGATAAGCCAACTCAAGATTTGTATTTGCAAATGGCTAAACAAGCAGGATTGCCTATGGGTGGAATAACCAAAGAATCAAGAGCTGCCTTTGTCCGTGCGCAACACGATGTGACTTCAGGTTTGGGGAAGTATATAGAAAAAGGAGCGGTTGTGTTTGATATGGGTTCCAGTACATTGGACTTTACCTATATGACTTCCAATAGTAAGTTGATAGATCACGGATATGATTGCGGAGCTTCATTCATAGAAAAGACAATATTCAAGAATTGTGAAGAAAATTCTCCAGCTATCCATCGCTTTGAGGAGAAGTATGATCGACTGACTCCTTATCTTTTATTCGAAGCAAGAAAGGTGAAAGAACAAGTTTATTTTGATCCCACCTTGAAAGTAAAGAAAACAATTAACTTTGAAGACTTTATTGATGATGAAGATTTTGAAGATGATCGTTTTAAAATGGTTTTTCAACCGAAAGAATTGAATGCTTTATTGGAACAGGTAGGTTATATTAAAGAAATAGAAGATGCCGCCCGTGATTTTGTTAATAATCATATTCATAATGCTTCAATTTATGGTGTATTTCTTACAGGCGGAGCTTCACGGATGGATTTCATTAAATCATTGGTAAGCAGGTGTTGGAATATACCTGAGTCGCAGATTTATCGTGATCAAGATCCTTCTTTGACCATCTCACAAGGAGTGGCAGAAGTTGCCCGTATGGATTTGCGAACAGAAGGTATGGATGAAGGACTAGAAGATGCTATTAACCAATTGCAGAATAGTGATACTATATACAATACGTTTATAGAAAAATTTTGTTACGCTTTGTGGGACCGTATTACAGACGAAGTAGGGGGGACTGTAACGGCATTTAGAGATGCTGAAGAAGATTATTCGTTAAGTGATTTACAGAAAGCGATAACGAACAATGTTCAAGAAGGTATTAATGAAGTAGTTCCGAATTTACCCGTTTGTATTCAAGACGCGATAGCAGAAAACACGCAGGATATACAAAACAAGGTGGAAAGTATTATATCGCATTATTCCAGCCAGGGCATGAATATCCCTAAACCTACCCTGGAAATAGATGAGATTGATACGGGCGATGTAAATCTGAATGATGTAATCGATTCTGTATCAGAAAAAATAGCATCCGAAAGTGAAAATTGGACGGGAGCTATTGTCGGAGGTGCTATCGGGGGAGCTATAGCATTGTTATTGGGCGGTCCATTAGCATGGATTATTGGTGGCGCAGCTTTCTTGGGACAATTGTTCTTCGGTAAGTCTGATGAAGAAAAGAAATTGGATGCGATGATGAAAGATTTGGATAAAGGAGACCGCGCCAAAGTCTTTGATTCCATTAAGGACCAATGGGAGAAGATTCAAAAGGATATTGATGAATCTGTTTACAAAGCAGTTTCCCGTAATAGTGAGATAAAACAGTCTATTAATTTTGCGGTTTTTCAGTTGTTGCAAGGTTACAAAGAAAGCCTGAAGAAAGCCCGAATTTTAATCGATTAAGTTATGGATACACAGTTACAAGCCATAGAACCGACAGCGAAAGTATTAGCTGCCACAGCTTTGTCACAGTCTTTGTCATTCTGTACGGAACGGAAATATTTGGAAAAGATAAGCGATAAAAGTTCAAACGATATATTCCGAATAGAAGCCATACCAAGCACGTTGAAAGAAGAAGCAACGTGGATAGAGATAAAACAGATAGGGAAACCGTTGGATAATTCGGCGGAAAGCTGTTTTACGGCTATTCAGAAAATATTGTATTCTTGTTTCCTGCCTAAAGAAACGCAGTTGCTTTTCCTTATCACTGGGAATGGGGTGGAGAACAGATTGTATTTGGGGCTTCGTGCCACGGGAGAGAACATCCGTTCGAGAATCATTGTCAAGTATCTGAATGAGTTCATCAAAGGAGCATGGCCCGGATTGCAGACACGCATTGTGCAAGATACGGATGAGAAATTGTCTGCATTCAAGAAAGAAATGGCAGATGGTGTATTTGAGAATATCAATGCCTTGACGGGAATTCCGTCCATGGAAGGACAATACAAGAATTTGTATCCTGCAACCATGGACAAGTTGATGGCGGGCATGAGTAAGAGCAAACATTATGCCTATTTGGTTGTGGCTGATCCGGTAGAAACCAATGATGCGGAATTTATGCTTTACCAATGCAGGGAAATGAATGGGCAGGCGGAATCGTTGAAGTCGATGAACGTGACGGAAGGTCTTTCGAGAGGGACTTCTTCATCATTCACTTCTTCCCATACAGAAGGAAGCTCCACTTCCGAATCTTTTCAGAAGAAAGACTTTTCCAAGATGGGTAAGCTCGCTTTGCAGGCAACCGGATTGGGGATGGCGGCTTCTTTTTTCCCGGCTGCCCAATCAGTGCTTGATGGTGTGGCCGATGCCAGCGGAGCTTTGTTGGCAGGTGCTGCCGGAATGTTAGGTTTTTCTGCGGTTGGCAATCTCATCAATTCTTTGAGTCCGACAAAGACGACTTCGACTTCTACCAATACAAGTGATTCAACGAGTACTACTCAAGGAACTAATGAAAGTCAGTCGCAAAGCCTGAGCAGGAACATTGTGAACAAACATATTGAAGCGGTATCGGAACATTTGTTTTATCAATCCAAACGATTGGAAACGGGTAAGGCGATAGGTTTATGGAAAGTCGGTGTTTATCTGATGGCCGAAAAGAAATCGGACATTCAAGGGGCGGCTTTGCAGTTGCGTTCCATTTTGAGCGGACAAGAATCCATCTTCGAACCTATTCGTATTCATGACATTACAAACATCTTGGATGAGGAGGACCGAAGGGGCAAGACGTTGCGCGAGCAGACTTTGGCGCAATTGAATGCCCCTACTTTGATGATTAACACACGTAACGGTAAGCGTTTCGATCATCCATTGGGTGATCATTATAAAGAACTGAAAACCGTGTTGACCACCAAGGAGCTTTCTTACCTGATTAATTTCCCGTTGCGTTCTGTGCCGGGGATAAGTGTGATTGACAGTTCGCCGGAATTCAGTTTGAACCAGCCGGAGGTTAATTTGGAGGAAAAAACGATTGATTTTGGAAAGTTGCTTTATGGTGGTTCAGAGACGGAGATGCCTTATAAACTTCCAGTGGATTTGTTGTCTAAGCACACTTTGTTGTGCGGCATTAACGGGACGGGTAAGACTAATACGGTACAAGCCATTCTGAATAAACTTTCAGGAGACATCCCGTTCTTGATCATAGAACCGGCAAAGACAGAATATGTGGATTGGGCGATAGAATATAATAAATCGCATCAAGACAATCCTATCTCTGTTTATATCCCCGGATGTAAGGTCTATAAAGATAAGGCTACACGGGAGAACATAGATTTGAAGCCTTTGAAGTTGAATCCGTTCGAGATAGTATGGCTGAACAGGGAACAAGAGCCTAATGTGCTGACACACATCGACCGCCTGAAGTCAACCTTTGCGGCAGCTTTCCCGATGTATGATATTTTACCTGTATTGATGGAGGACTTGATTTATACTATCTATCAAAATAAGTCAACGGATTGGTTGAATAAAGAACCTGTTTATAACCAGACCCTGCCACCTACGCTGAACAGCATGAGCCTTGCCGTTGACGCTGTGATAGGAAATAGACAATACGAAGAGCGGGTAGAGCGTAATATGAAAGCCTGCCTGAATACACGCATAGACAGTTTGAAACGGGGTTGGAAAGGTGAAATGTTGAATACAATGCATTCTACTTCATGGGATGAATTGTTCGAGAAACCTTGTGTAATCAATTTGTCGTATGTAGGAGATGACACAGACAAGTCCTTCTTTATGGCTCTGATTTTGCAATTCCTGTATGAGTATGCTACGGCCAAGGCAGAACTAGGTCTGGTGGATTTCAATGATAATGGCTGTAAGCATCTTACGGTCATAGAGGAAGCGCATCGGGTAATGATGAAATGCGATAATCCCGACTTGCCCCAATATAAGTCTGCCATGATGTTCAGTAATATGCTATCAGAAATACGTGCATACGGAGAAGGATTGTTCTTGGTAGACCAAGTGCCGACCCGTCTGATTCCGGACGCCATCAAGAATACGAACATCAAGATTACGCATCGGTTGGTAGCCGAAGATGATTGCAAGGCTATCGGGGAATCGATGGGAATCAGTGAGGAGCAGCGGAAGATAATTCCTACACTGTTAGTGGGGCAATGTGTGGTTTCCACGTCTTTGTCTCCGGATAAACATTGGGTAAAAGTAAATAAGGTAAAATAGCTAAGATCTTATGATTGAGGAATGTAGCGAAAATCCACGGGGCTTTGATGCGGAAGGAATGAAATCACCTTTCGGGTTGAATCTAGTGCAAGAAGAATATCTGAAGGAACTGAATATACCTTCGGACGTTTGGAAAGGAATGTCCCCAGAAAGTCAAGCCCAGCAATTGGAGTTTATTATAGGGCGTTTCAATGAAATAGATTTGCCACAAAATTTCAATAAGGAAGAAGCGATGGGCAAATTGTTCTCGCCTGAGATAGTGGAATCTTACAAGCAACTGGAAGCACCGCAAGATTTTATTCAGATAGAACAAGTCTCGGATGTCTTGGCCAATTGTGAAGAATTGAACTTCGAACGCTGGCGGTCTTTGGAGCTCTCCGAGAAAGAAAGTGTGTTGAATGCATTGGAAGTCAAGATAGCCGAGATAGAGCATCGTCCGCCTTGTCCGGTGAGATTGACGAATATGCCGGGCAATATGTGGGGTGGGTTTAACCCCAACTCCAAGATAATTGACATAAATCGTTCTTATGTAGAGGCATCTGCGCAAGATGCAGGCTTGTTCAGGGAAATCTTGGATACCTTGGTTCATGAAGGTAGACACGCTTATCAGGATTATAATGTGAATGTCTGTGAGGTTCATCCGCGTCATAGTGAAGTGAATAGTTGGGCGGAGACAATGGCCGGTGGCAAATGGGGTTATCACGGAGATACAAGTACACTTTTGGGACAACGGTTGTACGAACAACAATCCATTGAGATAGATGCTCGCAACTTTGCAGCGGATGTATTAGACAGGTTTGACCAGAAACATTTAGCATGATGGAAAAAGATTATATATATAATGTATTGCTTGAAAGAGGGTATAATGAAAAGTATGCTCAGTTGGTAGCAACGGAACTGATGACTTTGAATAAGCCATTGGATGTTTATCTTGAGAAATGGATGCGGAATGAATCCGATATCTCGGATTATGATGCCCATGGCCATTCTATCAAGCAATTGATGGAAGAACGTAATATGACTTATCCGGCGGCCTTGCTGACTATGGATTGGATAATGAAAGAGCCGGATGCGGCTGTTGCAAGTCTTAAACGTGGAATAAAATAATGGAACCTAATAACGAAGGAACTATGTCGACATTTTTATTGACGGCTAAAGTAAACATTCCGTTAAGTGGTGGGATGAAGATAGAAAAAGGACAGACATTTGAAGTGAATTTGCCTTTTGGGAAGATTCCTTTTGATTCGATTGATAGCAAAAGTCGTGTTACGAGAATCTTGGAGTTGGAAGGTTTCGACATTAAGGGGCATGAAAGCATATTGAGTGGAGGCTTTTTTGATTTTAAGAGGATTTGATTTTTTGTTGTGTTTTGAATGTTAAGATGAATAATGAAAAAGTCGTTTGGCTTAAGATAGATGAGAAAACGAATCGTTTTGGCTATGCAGCAAATATTGATTTGGATTTGTCTCAGGCTCAAACTATTGAGTTTAGATTAGACAATAGAGTCTGTTAAAGCCTTGAAGCCTGTGTGATGCTGTTGATTATGCGTTAGCAGCAAACTCAGTGCGCTTTGCGGGTATATTGGATGTGTTTTGAGAATAAAGCGATATTGAAATGTAATGAGCAAATTGTCTGCTGGCCGTTGCGGGGGATTAGCTATAGAACAAGAAGCTGCTTGTCGGTTTCAATTAAAGGATGAAAGAAGCCTCCAGCCAATTGGACTATCTGGGGAATAAGGGGGCGTATGAGGCATTGGAACGTTCTTCGCTTTGAGGCAAGATGTAACAAGAGTATCAGTGCATCTTTCAGCGCACCCTCAATTATGTGTGCGGACATTGGAACTGAACCGCTGGAAGGTTTCGTATGCTTACCATAGCCGGCGGAACAGATATTAATCAACTAAATTCAGTAGTGATATGGTACGTGGAACAACACTATTCATTTGCACGAAGTGCAAGAAGATCTTTTTGGCACCGGACGCGGAATATGGCGCAATGATCTTTTCCGTTCCAATGCCGTGTAGGCGTTGCGGAAGTATCCGGACGTTGCCTGTGTCGCAATTGTTATATATCTCTGTGTATAAGCGAATTTGGGCTGCGATGGAGAAAGACAAGGAATAGTTTTAGCAATTACCGCCCAAGTCTCAATCGGGCGGCATTTTGATACCATTTATAAGTTTCGGGAAAAAACTCTGGTATGGACAGAAATAGGAAAAGGATTTTACCGTAATTTTGATGAAGGGAGCTTTAGGCATCTTGCAAACGTGAAGACTTGAAGACGCAGGCGGATATGATGACTTATGATTATGACAAGGAAAAAACGTATGAGTGAATTTATATAATAGAATACAATGGAACAGATAGAAGAAATGATCAAAGCGGCCGAACATGCTGATGCACGTACGCAATACCGTATAGGCATGATGTATCTGAAGGGGGAAGGTGTGGACCAGAATCAAGACGTGGCTTATTATTGGTTATTAAAGTCCGCCAAACAGGGGGATGCTGAAGCGCAATATGAAGTCGGGATGCTATTGTTGAACGACAGATTCGTAAAAGTCAACTCGGGGCTCTTGACTATGGAATCAACCACGGAATCACCGGTTTTTAAACCTTTTCCTTGCAGAATGAACGAGATGGTATCGGCCAAACGCGAAGAAGCTTTTGAGTGGATGAGGAAAGCGGCCAAGCAAGGATTGCCGAAGGCTGAATATATGGTAGGATATATGTATGCCGTAGCTTTGGGGGCACGTTATGACGAGAAAAAAGCTTTTGACTGGTATTGCAAAGCAGCGAAACATGGCTTCCTGGAAGCTCAGTACAGAGTCGCGGTGAGATACGAGGAAGGAACAGGGACGGATGTAAATGTATTCCGCTCGCTTTGGTGGTATCTGAAAGCAACTCAAAGGGGGCAGAAAGAGGCTGTTTATAGGATGGCCAAAGTCTATGATAGAAGAGGACGAAAGGCTGATGCTTCTAAAGTGTGGCACCTCTACCAGCAGGCTGCAGAGTTGGGTGGCGTGGAAGCGATGGTCCACATAGGGCAGTTGTATGAAGCGGGAATGTTCGTGGAACAAGACTTCAAGAAGGCTTATGAGTGGTTCAAGAAGGCATTGGACGCTGGTTATAAAAAGGCGTACTACTCTTTGGGAAACTTGTATTATCAGGGAAAAGGTGTGGAACGTAATTTAGGAAAGGCATTCGAATGTTATATGTTTGCAGCTAAGAATTATAATGTCCCCGAAGCACAATATGCACTTGGATGTATGTACGAGAAAGGAGAAGTTGCCAAGCAAAACATGCAGCAAGCCATCAGGTGGTATGAGGCAGCAGCCAAGTCCGGCAATCACGATGCGGAAGCGGCATTGGAACGGCTGAAACCTAATTGGAAGAAATATTTTAGGATCTTGGGAAAATAGGGCAGGGAAGGTGGTTTGGGGAATATACTTCCCCAACCATTTCATCGTTACCGGAATTGCCGAGGAGATATTATATTGGAATTCAAGTCTACCATAACTTTAGAGACAAAAGATTGTGCAACCATTAAATCCGAATCCGGGAGCAGGGAGGGAGATTCCTGTTTTAGCAATCTTAATGGCTACATGAAATGGTTCGCTTTCCATCCTTCGCAGATGACGAAACCGCAAGAATGCTATTTGGGGAAGGTTGTACACGTTGGCAGCATGCGGACGGTATGGGGATTCCGCATTGTCCAAGTGCCCGGAGAATGCTTGTTTGCGGATGTGGAAGCGGGAACGGATGAATGGCTGAATGAGTTTATTGAGGATTCTTAAACGAAAATATGAGAATGGAATTGATTGGTAAAAGTCAAACCATACAGGAGCAGGAGACGTGCTTCCTGCACTTGATAGAAGAGACGCAGTTGGATTTGATCTGGCATCCTGACCGCAGGGAGAAGTGTGAGATTACATTCACGCATGGGCATCGTGAGATAGAGGTTTATGTGTATCGGGAAGATTGTCCGATGTCTGCATTCCGTGAGTATGCCATGTTCTTGTTGTTTATGGTTTATGCCGATTGCTTGGCAATTAATTCCGAGGACTGGAAACCGGCTGCGGCAAGGGCGCTCAAATACTTGCGCAAATTGCCGGATGAAGTCAGGGACCGTTCGCTGGCATTTGCTTACACGCGCATCGCGCATTTGTATGAAGCATCTGGAGACCCGAAGGCTGAATGGTATCGGAAGCAAGCGGAACTCTGCCGGCTGTATGCCGATGGCATGACGCCACGGGATGCGGCAAGCATGATGGAAACCATGGAGGACGACAAACTGTTTGACTTTTGTTTGTATGTCCTGCGATACATCGTGGAACAGGGCTGTTTCGGCGAGGATGCGTTTTATCTTGGGTGGAAACGTGAGCAGTATGAATTGGTGGAAATTGTCTTGGACAAGGCTGTGGAACATTTTGCCCATGATGAAGGGAATACTATCTTGAACCGTTCTTTCTTCTATTTCCTGAAGGGTATTTATCTGAAACGGACACGTCGTTTCAAGTTGGCAGAAGCCGTATGGAAGGCATATTTGGAATTGCCCCGTATAGAGGAAGAAGCTTGTTTTACGCCTAGTCTCGTCCATGCCTTGTGGGGCGAATGTTGTCTGCATCGTATGGAAGAAGCTCTTGCCAAAGAACATTTTCGGTTGGTGCGTGAGGATGAAGATCCTTTAGTCTGGGAATACGTGCAGTCCCTGCTTGCCAAGGAGAATGTCCCGACGGATGAATTGAACCAGGCTTTGCTTCAAACCGTGACGGATGCTTGTTGTCAGAATAATGTGACACCACAATCGCTGAAAGAGTCCATAGATGCTTTCTTCGCTCCACCGGAGATGGATGATGAGGAGGAGGAACAGGATGAGGAAGTTGATGGAGAAGGCAATGGGGAGGAAGAATGCGCCTATACGTTTGACCAATGGTATGACTGGGCGGAGGAAGGAGACCGTTTCGCTCAGCTGGTGGTGGGATTCCTTTATTATAAGGGTGAAGCCGTTTCGCAAAATTATCGGTTGGCACGTGAATGGTTCTACTTGTCCGCCTTGCAGGGCAATGCTGCCGCTCAGATGAACTTGGCCTATATGTATGCGCACGGCTATGGTGTGGAGGCTGATGGGCAGGAGGCAGCCCGGTGGCGGGAAAAAGCGGAGGCGAATCCGAGTCTGGGCTTGAAGTCGTACCGGGATTTGCTGCTGAGATAGATGAGGGTTATTCGTTGTTGGTGGAAATTTGATGGTGAAAACATAGTAATAGATGATCTGCCAAGGAGCGAGGTCTGAGGGAGCATACTCCGCTGGCAGCTCCGTCTTGTTGGCATAAAGATAGAATTTATACAAATGTTTCCGCTTCTTTGCTTGCGGTTCTAATTTTTTTTATAACTTGCCACTGCTTTTTAGCAAGCTCGGTTGAATCCTGTGTCATAACTTTGTTGTTTGCGACCTTTGGTGATATAATGTTTTTCATGAATTAGTTCAAAACAGGTTCTAATATGTCTATGGAATTAGAGAAAATAAACCATCCTTACTTGACGGCTATTCGGCGGACGGCTCTTTCTGCTCCTGCTAGTTATTTGCTCCAGCATGGCATGTTGAAAGGGCGTATCCTTGATTTCGGTTGCGGATTCGGATTTGATGTAGACGAATTAAAACGCCAAGGCTATGACATTATAGGCTATGATTATTATTATCGGGCAGAATATCCTGAGGGGAAATTTGATACAATCTTATGCATTTATGTGCTTAATGTTCTTGAACCATATGCACAAGCCGAGGTGATGATGAATGTCACAAACTTGCTTTGTCCACATGGCACGGCCTTTTTTGCCGTGCAGCGTGATTTGGACGAAGACGGTTTCCGCTTACACTCCATTCATCGGCAATACATCTATCAATGCAATGTCCGTTTGCCTTTTCCGAGTTTGGAATGTAATGCGAGTTACGAGCTTTATCAATATAATCATTTCAACAAATTGCCTCGGAATGTGGATGAAACTTGTCCGTTTTGTTGTTTGTCCCGTAAAGTGGAGGTTATTTGTGAGACGGAAACGTGCATGGCTTTTTATGACGGATACCCCGTATCTCCAGGTCATGCGCTGATTATACCTAAGCGCCATGTCGCATCTTATTTTGATTTGACCAACCATGAATGCGAAGCTATGAACATGATGTTGCAATATGTAAGGCGGAGGGTGGACGAGCGCTATCATCCAGATGGTTATAATATAGGCATTAATGTGAATGAAGCCGCAGGGCAATCCGTCTCTCATGTGCATGTGCATTTGATACCTCGTTATAAGGGTGATGTGGAAAATCCGAAAGGTGGAGTGCGTGGAGTTATTCCAAAAAAGCAGAAATATTCAGCAATAGAAGATAAACTAAAACTTTCACCGAGTGTTAAGAAGCATAAAGTATACACTTTAGATGAAAAGAGGAAAGAACACGGTAACGCTTACTTGCCTTGGGACGATGCTGCAGATAAGTTACTTTGTCGTATGTATGATGACGGAGAAAGTATTGATGTGTTATCTGAAATTTTTGAACGAACGAAAGGTGCGATAAGGAGTAGGTTGAATAAGCTGGGTAGACTCGAATAGTTGCCAATTGTGTCAGTTCTTTATGACCAACTAAACCGTTTGTTTGCGCATTGTTTACGCAGAATTAGGGAGGTAAATGGCTATTAAGCTCGTTGGAAGGGTAATGTTAAGTACCCTCTTTTGTTTTGCATAAAGCATAATGTTGTCGCAAATAATTTATAATTTTGCGACAAATACAATGTAATGACCAGCATAGAAGACCATATTTTGACTGAAGTCGGAAACCTGTTTTTATCGCATATCTTAGAGATAAGAATTCATCTGGATATGGCAATCTCTCGTTAGTCTTTTAGCTCATTCTGTAATCTGCAAAAAATATA
>CALULQ010000039.1 GCA_944321525.1 uncultured Paraprevotella sp. | reverse complement strand
CTTTGATTAAGGGACGCACCGTCATCGCCATTGCCCACCGCCTCAAAACCATCAAGGATGCCGACCGGATAATCGTCTTGGACAACGGGCGGATAAAGGAAGAAGGCACACACGATGAACTCATCCGAAAGGAAGGGCTATATGCCCATCTGTGGAACATTCAAGAAAGCATTTCCGGTTGGAGTCTATAAAAACAGGACATCCATTCAAAATACAACGTGCCACAAATCCCATACGGAGGTTTCACCGTATCCGTATTAACTGTTTGAATCGCCACGCACCATAAACTCAAAACTATTTCTGAGTAAAACTTAAAAAACAGCAAAAAACGACCTCTGCCAACCGATTGTTGCAGCCCGTTTCCCGAAAATAACGCATATTTGTAGGGCAATACCATAACCCCTAAAACAGAATATATGATGAAATGGACAAAAACGGGCCTCACGGCCTTGTGCATGGCATTGGGACTGAATGCCTGCGCCCAAAACACTAATGATAAGGAACAAAAACAAGAAAGGAAGAATATGGAAATCGTGCATCTGAACAAACAAGAGTTTTTAAAGAAAGTGTTCAACTACGAAGCCAACCCCAACGAATGGAAATACGAGGGAGAGCTGCCGTGCGTCGTGGACTTCTATGCCACGTGGTGCGGCCCCTGCAAGGCCCTTGCTCCCGTGATGGAGGAACTGGCCAAGGAATACGACGGGAAAATCCGCGTTTACAAAATCGACGTTGACCAGGAGGAGGAGCTGGCAGCCGTGTTCGGCATCCGCAGCATCCCCACCCTGCTGTGGATTCCCGCCAAGGGGCAGCCGACCCTCACGCAGGGCGCCATGCCCAAACCGGAACTGAGGAAGATGATCGACGGCGTGCTGCTGGGCGGACAATGAGGCCCTGCCGACGTGCGCCTCACCTGCGACTTCAAGGTAAAACCGAAGAAACACCTTAGCACCATGCCCGTCATCGAAATCTCTTCGCTGGAACATCCCGGAGTGGAAGTGTTCAGCACCCTGACCGAAGCCCAGCTGCGCAACCGGCTGGAACCTGCGAAAGGCGTGTTCATCGCCGAAAGCCCGAAAGTCATCCGCGTGGCCCTCGCGGCCGGCTACGAACCGCTGGCCTTGCTCTGCGAGCGGAAACATCTTGCGGGCGACGCGGCCGACATCGTCCGCCGTTGCGCCGGGCTGCCGGTCTATACGGGCGAGCGTGAACTGCTGGCGCGGCTCACCGGCTACGTGCTGACGCGCGGCGTGCTCTGCGCCATGCGCCGCCCGCCGCTGAAGGGCGTCGACGAAGTGTGCCGGGACGCGCGGCGCGTCGTGGTCATCCACGGCGTGGTGGACACCACCAACATCGGTGCCATCTTCCGCTCGGCCGCCGCGCTGGGCATCGACGCCGTGCTGCTCACCCCGGACTCGTGCGACCCGCTCAACCGGCGGGCCGTGCGCGTGTCCATGGGCTCCGTCTTCCTCGTCCCTTGGACGTGGCTGCCGGACACGTCGCTCTCCGACCTGCGCCGACTGGGGTTCCGCACCGCCGCACTGGCCCTGACGGACGACTCCGTCGCGCTCGACACCCCAGCACTGAAACGCGAGCCCCGGCTGGCCCTCGTGATGGGCACGGAAGGCGACGGGTTGCCGCGCGAGGCCATTGACGGAGCCGACTACGTGGTGCGCATCCCCATGGCCCACGGAGTGGACTCGCTGAACGTGGCCGCGGCGTCGGCCGTGGCCTTCTGGGAACTCGGCAAACGGGAGTGATATGCCCATGAGGGCACGCGCGGCACAACGGCCCCGCAACGACACGGGAATTTACGGAACAGCGAAAAGGGGAAAGCAGTTGGAAAAATCGTACTTTGCGGCAAGTACTCGAGTACTCTCCGCAGAGTACTGTCCGAAACAGCGGCCACCGGCCCGCGCTCTTGCGTCCGGACGACCTCTGCTTTCCCCTTTCCATCCGACGCCGCACACGGGCGCATTCCAAGTCCGGCCCCTCACGGCTGCACAAGGCATCCCCGTTTTGCCCGCCCCGCAAAGGCAATGGCTCATCAAGCAACAGACTAAAACGCAGAAACAATATGGAAATACAGCATGACGAAACCGGGAAACGCTTCCTGGCCGTGGTGGACGGGCACGAAGCCCATGCCACTTACACGCTCGGCAACGGACGGCTCGACATACGGCACACGCTGGTGCCGGAAGCCATCGGCGGGCGGGGCGTCGCCTCGGCCCTCGTGAAAGCGGCCTACGACTACGCCCTGGGCCACGGCCTGAAGCCCGTGGCGACTTGTGCCTACGCCGTGGCCTGGCTCAAGCGCCATCCCGAATACGGTGGCGAAATCGGGCCGGACTATGCCGGGAAGGGTTCTTGCGCCCTCTAACGCGCCTCCGGCCCCACCAAAGCCACCTTCATCACCCCGTCGGCCCGGCTTTCGAACAGGCGGTAGGCGGCCTCAACGTCCGCCAAGGGGAAACGGTGGGTAATCAAGGGCGTGGTGTCGATCCGTCCCTCCGCAATCAGGCGAAGGATTTCGGCACAGTCGCACCCGTCCACCCCTCCGGTCTTGAACGTCAGGTTCTTCCCATACATTTCCGGCAGGGGAAGCACCTGGGGCTCGTCGTAGAGCGCCACCACCGTGACCACGGCATTCGGCCGGGCGCACTCCCATGCCAGGCGGAACGAATCCGCCGAACCGGCCACCTCGAGCACCACGTCGGCCCCGCCGTGGTCGCTGTTCCGTTCCACAAAATCGCGGCACTCTTCCGGCGTGGTGACCAGCACCTCGGGATAATGCTCGCGCACGAAGCGGGCCCGCTCCTCCGACCGTTCGCACACGATGATGCGGCGCGGACGCTTCAGCATGGTGCAAAGCAAGGTGCAGATGCCCGTGGGCCCGGCCCCGAGCACCAACACCGTGTCCTCCTCACCGATGTCCGAGATGCGCGTGGCCCAGAATCCCGTGGCCAGCACGTCGCCCACGAACAGGGCCTGCTCGTCGCTCACCCCGTCGGGGATGGGGGTCAGCCCTTGGTCGGCATAGGGAACGCGGACATATTCAGCCTGTCCGCCGTCGATGCGGCAACCCAAAGCCCAACCGCCATTCGGATCGGTGCAATTGTTGACATAACCATGCCGGCAGAAGAAGCACGAACCACAGAACGTCTCCACGTTCACGGCCACGCGGTCGCCGGGCCTGACGGCCGACACGCCGCTCCCCACCTCTTCCACCACGCCCACCATCTCGTGGCCCACCGTCACGCCGGGCACGGCGCGCGGCACGCTGCCATGTTTGATGTGCAGGTCGCTGGTACAAATGCTGCCCAACGTGACACGCACGATGGCATCGCGTGGGTCCTCCAACACGGGGCGCGGCTTTTGCAACAATTCGAACCGCCCACGCTCCACATAAGTATAAGCTAACATAGTTCTTCCTCCTTTTCCTGTTACTATTCTTTTTCCATTCCAGTTGCAAAGATAGGCGTTCCCGGCCGGATTAATTATAAAAACTGCCCGATTAATGGGTCTTCGGCCAACAATATTCCCGTTTTTTCCGTAACTTTATTGGCGATAAACAAACTTCTAAAGAAAACAGACGACTATGAGAAAGAATTTCGGGGCCAAGCCCCTCACTTATCCCCAACCCGTGTTCATCATCGCCACCTACGGCGAAGACGGCACGCCCGACGCCATGAATGCGGCATGGGGCGGCATCAGCGAAATGAACGAAATCAGCCTGTGCCTCAGCGCCGGGCACAAGACGGTGAAGAACATTCTGGCCCGCAAGGCTTTCACGGTGAGCATGGCCGAGGCCGGACAGGTCGTGGCCTGCGACTACGTGGGCCTCGTCTCCGGCAACCGCGTGTCCGACAAGTTCGCCCGCGCCGGCTTCCATGCCACGAAATCGGCCTTCGTGGACGCCCCGCTCATCGACGAACTGTCCGTGGCCGTGGAATGCAAGCTGAAAGACTATAATCCGGAAACATGCATCCTGCGCGGGGAAATCGTCAACGTGAGCGTGGACGAGCGCGCCCTCGACGCGGAAGGCAACGTGGACGTGGAGAAAGTGGCCCCCATCACGTTCGACCCCTTCAACAACGCCTACTTGAAAATCGGCGAAAAGGTGGGACAAGCTTTCTCGGACGGAAAGCAACTGAAATGACCCAACCGCGGAAGGGAAGCGGCGGCAGGCTGCGTTTCCCTTCCCTTCTTACCCCTTGGCGACCTGCCGCTCCGGCCTCTCCCGCCGCGAAACGGCCAGCAACCCCAAGAACGTGAGCAGCCCGTTGAGCATCAGCAGTTCATAACCGAAACGGTAGCCGAACGCCGACGTGATGCAGGCATCCAGCAAATAGCAGCACACGGGAGCCGCCGCGCATACCCAAGGCACAGCACGACCGCGGGGCATCCGCCGCGTGAACAACCCGAAGGCGAATAGGCCCAGAAGCGGACCGTAGGTGTACGACGCCACCACATAGACGGCGTCGATCACGCTGGAACTGTCGACCGCCTCGAAAAACAGGATGCAACACACGAACAGCAACGCCATGCCGCCATGCACCCAGCGGCGCACCGAGGCCGGGCGTGAGAAGCGCCGCTCCACGTCGAGAATGTCCACGCAGAAGCTCGTGGTGAGAGCCGTCAGGGCCGAATCGGCACTGTTGAACGCCGCAGCCACAATGCCGAGGGCGAACAGCAGCAAAGCCCATGTGCCCAGATAGCCTTCGGCGCAAAACATGGGAAGGATGTCGTCGCCCCGGACCGGAAGGGAAATCCCCATGCGGCCGGACAAAACCAGCAACAACACGCCCAAGGACAGGAGCAAGGCATTAAAGGGAATGAACATGAAGCCGTAGGCGCACATGTCTTTTTGGGCGTCGCGCAGCGTCTTGCACGTCAGGTTCTTCTGCATCATGTCCTGGTCCAGGCCCGTCATCACGATGACAATGAAGATCCCGCTAAGAAACTGCTTGACGAAATGCTGGCGGGAAGTCCAGTCGGCCCACTCCAGCCAACGGCCATGGGGGTGCGACGCCACGCAGTCCGCCGCTTCTGTCCACGTCAGGCCGCACAGGCGCACCACTTGGAAGAGTATCAGCAACAAGGCGCCCACCAGACAAAACGTCTGCAGCACGTCCGTCCACACCAATGCCCTTATGCCACCCCGTGCGGTGTAAAGCCAGATGAGGAACACCATGACCGCCGCCGTGGCCCAAAACGGTATGCCCGTGCCACGGAGCACATATTCCTGCAAGATAAGACAAACAAGATAGAGCTTGACTGCCGAGCCCAACAGTTTGGACAACAAAAAGAAAGACGTGCCCGTGCGCCCCGCCCACTTCCCCATGCGGATGTCCAGATAACCGTAAATGGAAGCCAAGTCGAGTTTGTAGTAGAGCGGCAAGAGGAAAAAAGCCACCACCAGATAGCCGAAAAAGAAACCGACGCACATCTGCATGTAGGTCATATCGGCCGCACGCACCATGCCCGGCACGGAAACCAGGCTGACGCCCGAAACCGAAGAGCCCAACATCCCGAACGCCACGGCCCACCACGGGGAACGCCTGTCGCCACGAAAAAACGCGCTGTTGTCGCCACGCCCGCCGGTTTTGCGGGCCACGGCATACAACAGCGCGAAATAGACGGCTGCGGCACACAAGACGTAGAATGCCACCATGCGTTCCTTCCTCTTCACTCTCCGCCTCGCGGCGCAGGCACTCAGTCGTTCGTGTTCTCCTCGTCCAACGAGAAGCGGCTGCTCCCGTCGAAACAATGCGTACACACCTGGCACTTGGGCAGTCCGATGGCCGCCACCAAGTCTTCCAACGTGTTAAACTTCAGCGACGAAAGGTTCAACCGCTCCGCAATGGCGTCCACCATCCGGCAGTATTCCGGCGAACCTGTTTCGGCATATTTCTCCAGATTCCGGTTCTCGTCTCCCTCGAACTCCTTGATAAACTGGCGGGTAATCAGTTCCATGTCGCTCTTCGAAGCCGTAAAGTTGATAAAGGGACAGCCATAAATCAGCGGCGGACAGGCAATGCGCATGTGCACTTCCTTGGCCCCGTAGTCGAAAAGCACCTTCGTGTTGTCCCGCAACTGCGTTCCCCGCACGATGGAATCGTCGCAAAACAGCACGCGCTTGCCGTTCAGCATGTCGCGGTTGGCAATCAGCTTCATCTTGGCCACCAGCGAACGCATCTCTTGGTTGCTGGGCGTGAAACTGCGCGGCCAGGTGGGAGTATATTTCGAAATGGCCCGCTGGTAGGGCACTCCCTTGCCCACGGCATAGCCCAAGGCCATGCCCACTCCGGAGTCGGGTATGCCGCAAGCGATGTCCACCTCCGTAGCGTCGTCCTCTCCCATCTTCTTGCCGCAGGCATAACGCACTTCCTCCACATTGCGTCCCTCGTAGCAGGACGTCGGGAAGCCGTAATACACCCACAGGAAAGAGCAGATTTGCATTCTTTTGTTAGGCTTGCGCAAACTTTCCATCCCATTGCTGCGCAGCCTCACGATTTCGCCCGGGCCGAGGTAATAGGACGTCTCGTAGCCCAGATTCGGAAACGCGGTGGTTTCACCCGTCACGGCGTATGCTCCTTCCTTGCGGCCCACCACCACCGGTGTGCGTCCCCAACTGTCGCGGGCGGCCACGATGCCGTCTTCCGTGAGCAAGAGCAGCGAACAGGAACCTTTTATTTCTTTATACACATTCTCGATGCCCTCCACGAATGTCTGGCCCTGGTTGATGAGCAAGGCTACCAGCTCCGTGGGATTGATGCGTCCCGAACTGAACTCGGAGAAGTGCATGCCGCGCGCCAACAGTTTGGCCGCCAGCTCTTCCGCGTTATTGATTTTCGCGACCGTCACGATGGCAAAGCGCCCCAGATGCGAATTCATCAACAAGGGCTGCGCATCCGTGTCGCTGATGATGCCGATGCCGGCATGGCCCTCGAAGCGTGCCAGTTCCTCTTCGAACTTCGTGCGGAAATAAGTGCTCTCCAGATTGTGAATCGAGCGGATGAAACCACGGTCCTTACTGTACGTAGCAAGCCCCCCTCTCCGCGTACCTAAATGAGAATTGTAATCAGTGCCGTAAAACAAATCGGCCGTGCATTGCGCCTGTGAAACGACGCCAAAAAAACCACCCATAAATATCAAATATGTGAATTCGGGCACAAAGGTATATAAAAAAATGCGTTTTTTAACGTCCGGTATAGAAGAAAGTCAAGGCCGCCCCTCATCTTTGTGACACGCCCGGGCTATGTCGGAAAGTTGCACATGCGGGGATGAATAGTTTCCCATTTGCGGATGGAAAGTCTATTCAACGTCGTTGTTTATATAATCAACGTCGTCATCTATATAATCAACGTCGTTAACTATATAAACAACGACGTTAATTATAGAATAGAACAGGGCAAAATGAAGTTTGCCGCCCCGTTATCCGGACTTTCCGGCAAAGGGAAACTGATTTTGAACAATAGCCTTATGGCCCAAAAGACCGAGGAGACCAGACCTTTTCTTAGAGGAAAATTAAAAAAAACTGCGCCGCCAATATCCTTTTTTATCACTATCTTCATTATCTTTGTCCTGCCCACAAAGAAGACACGGCAATGAGATTCGTGAGATACATACTGCTCGTATGCTTGCTGGCTTACCCGCTGGCCATGCAGGCCCGCCTGGAAGCCGCCGACTCCATCATCAGCCGGATGCACCGCGCTGCGGGCGTCTACATGGATTTCATCTACGAATACCATGCCGGACTCTACGTGAAGGCGCAGCTGGACATCATCAAGAAGAACCGCGGCTTCCGTTTCATTCCCGGCCTGTTCAGGACACCCAAGGACGCCAACCGGTTCATCGTGGAAACCTACAGCGACCTGCACTACACCGCCCCCAACATCTACGACCAGCGCATCAAGGCCTACACCGGCACACTGGGCGAGGCCCGCGAGATTCCGGGCATCACGGAATATTTCAACATCAACATCTACGCCCCTTACCTGATAGGCCAGCGCCTGCTCTCCCCCTTGGCGCCCAACAGCCACAAATACTACCGCTACGACATCGACTCCGTTTCGTGCGACAGCATGCAACGCCTGGAATACCATATCCGCTTCGTCCCGCGCAACAAGAGTTTCCAACTGGTGGACGGCCGCATGGTGGTGACGGAAGGCGCATGGAGCGTGCGCGAAATCTCATTCAAAGGACAAGCCGACCTGCTGCACTTCAACTGCCACGTCCGCATGGGCAACATCGGGACTGAAACGGAGTATTTGCCCGTGGCCATCGGCATAGACGCCTCGTTCGCCTTCGCCTACAACGTCATGGAGGGATACTACGAGGCCAACCTGGACTACCGGGACATACGCCACGCCCGGAACACGCCCGAGGACAGTTTGTCCAAACCGGACTACAACCTGACGGCCTCTTTCTCACTGCAATGCGACCGTCAAGCCTACACCAAAGACTTCGCCCGCTTCGACACCTTGCGCCCGCAACCCCTGGACTCTGCGGAGATGTATATATATAAAAGGTATAGGGCACGAAACCAAAACCTGAAGCTCGAGCCCATGGACTCGACCAGGATGCTGAAAAGAAACCGGTGGGGCACCGTGGGGGACTTCTTCCTGACCGACAGCAAATGGAAACTGAACCCGAACTCCTCGCTCCAGAACTCGCCCTTCATCAACCCGCTGATGTTCAGTTACAGCAAGACCACCGGCATCGCCTACCGACAGGACCTGAACTTCAACACCACGCTGCGCCGCGGACAGTCGCTGCACCTCGGCACCCGGCTGGGATACAACTTCACCTACAACGAATTCTACTGGAACGTGAACGCGGAATTCCAATACTGGCCCGAGCATCTCGGGAAATTGAGAATCAACGTCGGGAACGGCAACCGCATCGGCAATAACCGCATCATTGAGGAACTGAAGAAAATCCCGTCGGACAGCACCATCAACTTCGACCGGCTAAACCTGGACCTGTTCAAGGACCTGAACTTCGAAATCGCCAACCATTTCGAAATCGTCAACGGACTGTCGCTGGGCGTGGGCTTCATGTTCCACCGACGCACGCCGGCAGAGCACCCCGACGACAGCTTCCGCGAGGTGGAACTCCCCGACAATGTGGCGGAAGGCCTGCAGGCCAACATCCGGCCGGAATACAACAGCTTCGCCCCGCGCATACGGTTAGAGTGGACACCGGGACAGTACTATTACATGAACGGGAAGCAGAAAGTGAACCTGAAATCCCGCTTCCCGACCTTCATCCTCGACTACGAGCGCGGGCTCAGGAATGTGTTCAAAAGCACGGGCGTCTACGAGCGCATCGAGTTCGACATGCAACACCACATCCGCACGGGGCTGCTCGCCAACTTGTATTACCGCTTCGGCGTGGGACTTTTCACCAACCAGGAAGAGACTTACTTCGTGGACTTCGTGAATTTCCGAAGAAACAATCTGCCGGAAGGGTGGAACGACGAAATCGGCGGCGTGTTCCAAGCGCTCGACGGACAGTGGTACAACGCTTCACCTTACTATGTCCGCGCGCACGTTTCCTACGAAGCGCCTTTCCTCATCATGCGCCACCTCATCAAATACACCAACCACATACAAAACGAACGGCTGTACCTGAACATGCTGACAATGGACAATCTGGGGCCGTATTTCGAAGTGGGCTACGGCATCGGCACGTTCGTCTTCGACATGGGACTGTTCGTGTCGCTGGAGAAATTCAACAAAGTCGGATTCGGCTACAAGTTCACCTTCGAACTGTTCAGCAAGTAGCCTCCCCGACTGCGCGGCCTACCTTTTCAGGACTTTCCCATAAGGCGTGAGGTAAATCCCGTCGGGCCATTCTTCCGGAATGCCTCCCTCTTCATCGGTCCACCCCTTGTACCGCCCGTCCAGACCGTACACGGGAAAGGGATGCGCGGCCGGCCGCTCCCGAGTGACAGACACCCCACTGGGGCCATCGGCTTCCTTCCAACGCAATGATGGGGAAAGCGCTCCTGAAAAGACCAAATATCCACGGCCGGGAGCGACCCAACTCCCGGACGCCGCGCGCACGAAACGGTCGCCTTCGGCCGACAACAAATAGACGCCGTCCTGACCGCCAGCGACCTCCAAGCGCCCGGACGCGGCATGGAAACCTTCCGTCCGGCTAAGCCCCTGCGCATCGGCACGCACCACGGTCTCGTCGGCATAGAAACACACACGGGATGCCCGCGGCGACAAAGGGCGCCAAAGATAAGCCGCCCCGGCATCCCAGGCTTCGCCCGCCTCCACCGCGCGGAACACGGCTCCTTCGGGCGCGAAACCATGGAACGCAAGCCGCTCCACGTCCACCGCCTCGCCTTCGGGAGCGTCCCATGCCACACGCTCCACGGCAAAAGGCAAGCCCACGGTGCTCCAGCCCCCGTCGGCCTGCATGTCGCGACACCAGGCTATGCCCTTCCCCGCCGGCACTTCAAACGTATATTTGGGACCCAAAGTGCAATCATCTCCTCCCCAAATCCGCGTCACCGCCATGCCCTGCACCTCCGCGCCTTTCCGTTCAATCTCCACCACATTCGGCCATCCCTCTGGCAAACGTCCGGCCTCTCCCTTCCGCACGTATGTCCAGACGCATTCCGCCGGAAAAGTGCCGCCCGCAACCATCACGCCCCGCCCCTGCGGCAGGGATATTTCCGTAAAATCCACTCGCTTGACCTGCGCATAATCCAAGCCATACAACGAGGCGGCCGGCCAATCGCCACGAAACGTCCAGTCGCCATTCTCCGCCTGAACCACAGTGGGAGGTTGCAATTCCTTATATATAAACAAAGAGTCGCCGTAACTGTCGGCCCGATATAATTTAAACTGCGACTGGTAGCCCATTCCATTGTTTACGAACAAGAAGCACTGCCCCGACCTGTCCCCGAACTTTATTTCCTTGCTCGTGAGCAAGAACGACTTCCCGGAATCTTGCAGTTTAAAAGTCTTATGCCACTGTTTCGTCCCAGTGATAGGTGCGTTTGCCAGCTCGTTGTCTGTCAGCAGATACAACGAGGCAGAAGTCGACGATTCCGCCAACGTGGAATAAGACAGCCAAGCATCAAGCGTTGTCTCCCTCAAACCATAGGAAGCACCGTCCTTCGCCAGTTCAAAGACAGCCACCCTGCCGTCGTCCGCCAGCTGTATGCGCCCGTCCCCGTCCGGTTTCGTCTTATGCGCCTTTCCGGCCCGGCTATCCGTCCCCGTCCCGTCCGGCCGGTTCATCACGAACACCGAGTCGGGCGTGTCGCTGCAATATCCGGCCAAGACATAACGGACACCCGGTTCCAGGTCGTCCACATTCGTCACCCGCCGGAAAGATTGTGCGCAAACTGCCACCCCTGCGGCCATCCAGAGCAAAAGGCTGCTCCACATTATCCGTATGCTTCCCATGCAACCGCCTCCTTTCTTTCAAACAGACCGTCCGCCCGGTATCAGTTCCGGCGTGTCGTCCATCCCTATGGTGTCTCTCACCTCTTCCGGCATTTCCGGCTCCGGGTTGTCCGGGCTTTCCGGGACATCCGGAGTGTCGTCCGGCTGTTCTTCCTCGCCTTCCACCCATTCATATCCCTCTACATTTCTCAACCCTACCACAGAGAAGTATTTCGAAGCATATCCGACCAGATAGATTCTCCATCCCAAATTGTCCGGATTATCCCTCAAATTCAACTCTTCGCGGATATAATTGTCTTCCAGCTGTACCGGAAGGCAACGCTCCACATCCGTTTCCCCCTTATCATCGGCTATCAAAATGTTCGTGGCAGCCGCGCCTTCACCTGCGCCAAAGACCGCATTCTTAATCGTGTTTCCCGAAGTGTAACCCACGATGTACCCCACAACCTCGCACAACAACAAGTCGTCGCTGCTTAGACTGGCATACATCTCTTGCATCTGAGCCACCGTATGAGCCGACACCCATTCTCCGTCGTCCTCCGACGGTTCATCGTCCCCCGCTCCGGGCACATAGTCTTCCCCGCCCGGAGTTTCCTCTTCCGGGCCGGTTGGCACCTGCTCTGTGCTTTCTTCCTCCGAAGGCAGTTCCACCTTCTGGCAGGCCGCGACCCATCCTCCGGCCAGGCACAGGGCACACGCCCAAACCACGACACGAAGCATCCACTTGCAGACCATGCCCTTCTTATTCTTCGGTCAACGTGTCTTTCAAGCGCTTGAACTTGCGTCCCAGGTTGTGTGAATAGTAGAAGTCGTCGCACCCTATCCACAGAAATATCAGGAAGTCGAAAGCCAACCAACAAATCAGAACTAAAGTCCATGTATCCATAGTCGTACGGTATTAAGTTTTTCCAAAATCCATAAAGAGCGCGTCGGCCCGCGCCCGGACTATCCGGCCAGCAGTTGCCGCCTGTATTCCACGGGCGTGTAGCCGACATTTTTCTTGAACACGCGGTTGAAATGCTGCGAGTATTGGAACCCGAGCTCGTATGCAATCTCGCTGATGGTCTTGTCCGTCCCGGCAATCAAGCCCTTGGCCACGTCGATGAGCCTGTCCTTGATGTACTCCTGCGGCGTTTTCCCGGTCTCTTTCTTTATCAGGTCGCCGAAATAATTGGGCGAGAGGCACACCTTGTCGGCAAAATACTTCACGGTGGGCAACCCTTCGCTCTGCGGCTTTCCTCCTTGGAAATACGCGTTGAGCAGGTCCTCGAAGCGGCTCAGCACGTCGCGGTTGGCCGTGGCTCGGGTGACGAACTGCCGCTCGTAGAACCGCATGCAATAGTCGAGCAGCAACTGGATGTTGCGCGATATGAGCCGTTTGCTGAGCCTGTCAATCGGATGCGCCAGCTCCATCTTTATCTTCTCCAGGCAGTCCAAGAAGATGCACTTCTCTTCGTCCGAAAGGTGCAAGGCCTCGTTCGAGCTATACGAGAAGAAGTTGTAGCCCTTGATTTCCGCTCCCAGCGAAGTCCCCTTTATGAGGTCGGGATGGAACAACAAGCCGCGCGCCATAGGCCGCGTGCCTGCCGGCATCTCGATCTCCGCCACCTGTCCCGGCGCGAAGCTCACCACCGTCCCCTCCTGGTAGTCATAGCGCTGCCGCCCGTAGCGTATGTCGCCACACTTGACATCCTTCAGGAACAAAGCATACAGGCCGTAATTGATTGTGAAATGGTTGGGAAACAACGTCGCGCCCGACAAGTCGACCACGCCCACCAGCGGATGGAGCGTTTCCAAACCGAAAAACCTGTTATATTTGTCCACCGAATCCAAACGGATGATTTCGTTCATCATATTTTCCTCTTAAGTTACGAAGCAAATATACGGATTAATATTGTAAAAAGCATACAGTCCGCACGGTTTTTTGCGGCCGCGGCTGAAAAGTTTCCGGCGGGAGCGCCATGCCGCACCACGGCGCACTTTTTTTCCGTAATATGGGTACAAAATACCGCGATTCGTCTACATGCCGTTTCGTGCAGGACGCTTATATTTGCAGTAATCTACACTTGAATAAAAACTTATGTTCTACGACATGAAAAATCTGATAGGAAAACTGGCATGCTCCCTGCTGTTGCTCGCAGGGGCGGCCTGCGCGGAAGCGCAAACGGCAGGAGGCGGCTCCGCGCCGCAAACGGGGGAGAACACGCGCCCCAAGGTGTACATGTACAAGGAAATTTCTTCCCAAAACCTGGTGAAAATCTATGAAGCGCTGGGGCGCGAGGCCAACGGCAAGGTGGCCGTGAAGCTCTCCACCGGAGAACCGGGCGGGCACAACTTCCTGCAACCCGCACTGATTGCCGACCTGGTGAAGAAGGTGGACGGCACCATCGTGGAGTGCAACACGGCCTACGGGGGCGGGCGCTCCAGCACCGAAAGCCACCTGCAGGCGGCCAAAGACCACGGCTTCACCGACATCGCGACGGTGGACATCATGGATGCCGAGGGCGAAGTGAGGCTGCCGGTCGAGGGCGGCAAGCACATCGCCTATGACATCGTGGGGTCGCACTACACCAACTACGACTTCACCGTCGTCCTCTCCCACTTCAAGGGGCACGCCATGGCCGGTTTCGGGGGCGCCCTGAAAAACATCTCCATCGGCATCGCGTCGGCCAACGGCAAGCGCTGGATACACTCCGCCGGAGAGAGCGAATCCAGCTGGGGACACCCCAAGCAGGAGCACTTCCTGGAGACCATGGCCGAGGCAGCCAAGGCCGTGGCCGACCATTGCGGAGACCGCATCCTGTATATCAGCGTGGCCAACAACCTGTCAGTGGACTGCGATTGCGACGCCTCGCCCGCCGACCCGCAAATGGGCGACATCGGCATCCTGGCCTCGCTCGACCCCGTGGCGCTCGACAAGGCCTGCACCGACCTGGTGCGCGCCTCGGACGACCACGGCAAAGTGCACCTCATCGAGCGGATTGACTCGCGCAAGGGAATGCACACGTTGGAGTATGCCGAACAAATCGGACTGGGAAGCCAGGACTACGAACTAATCAAGTTGGACTGAGCCCGCCGCAGCCCGGCTGCCCGCACCACCACGCGGGGACACGCACCGGAAAGGACCATCGCGCCCGGAGGCAAGGACACAGCCTCCGGACGCTTTTTTTTGCCCAGCCCACGGGAAAGCCCCGGAACGCGATGCGGAATCCCGAATCGTACTTTGCGGAGAGTACTCGAGTACTTGCCGCAGAGTACTTGAGTGTTCTCCGCAAAGTACGCTCAGGCCCTACGGCCCGTCCTGCCCCGTCCACCGCACGGGAGCAGCGCTCCCCGCGCTCCGCGGAGGCCCCGTGCCCGGCCCCGGAAGAAGGCCGTCCCCCAAGGCGCCGACCGCCGGGAACAAGGTTTTCGCCCGCCTAAGCAGCCTTTCATCCAACCTTTTCCGGGAAAAGCCCGCATGTATTGATAAAAAGAACTATCTTTGCAGCAGTAAAAGATACATAATACATCATGGAAGTCATTCAAACCGCCATCGAAGGCGTAGTCATCATTGAGCCACGGCTGTTCAACGACGACAGGGGATATTTTTTTGAATCATTCTCCCAACGGGATTTTGACAAGCAAGTCCGCCAAGTGAGTTTCGTGCAAGACAACGAGAGCAAAAGCAGTTATGGAGTGCTCCGCGGCCTTCATTTCCAAAAGCCTCCGTTTGCCCAAAGCAAACTGGTGCGCGTCATCAAGGGCGCCGTGCTCGACGTGGCCGTAGACATCCGCAAGGGGTCGCCCACCTTCGGCCGGCACGTGGCCGTGGAGCTGACGGAAGACAACCACCGCCAGTTCTTCATCCCCCGCGGATTCGCCCACGGATTCAGCGTGCTCACGCCGGAAGTGATTTTCCAATACAAATGCGACAACTTCTATGCCCCCCAGAGCGAAGGGGCGCTGGCGTGGGACGACCCCGACCTGGGCATCGACTGGCGCATACCGGCCGACCGCGTCATCCTCTCGGAAAAAGACAAGCACCATGCACGGCTGAAAGACGCCGAATGGCTGTTCGACTATACGGAAAACTTGTACTAACCCCACAAAAAGACAACAAAACATGGAATTCAAGCGTAACATCATCGTCACCGGCGGCGCCGGGTTCATCGGCAGCCACGTGGTGCGCCTGTTCGTGAACAAATATCCGGACTATCACATCATCAACCTCGACAAACTGACCTACGCCGGCAACCTGGCCAACCTGAAGGACATCGAGGACCGCCCGAACTACACCTTCGTCAAGGCGGACATCTGCGACTTCGACCGCATCATGCAACTCATGCAGGAACACCACGTGGACGGCATCATCCACCTGGCCGCCGAAAGCCATGTGGACCGCTCCATCAAGGACCCCTTCACCTTCGCCCGCACCAACGTGATGGGCACGCTCAGCCTGCTGCAGGCCGCCAAGCTCTACTGGGAATCGCTGCCCGAAGGCTATGAGGGCAAGCGTTTCTACCACATCTCTACCGACGAAGTCTACGGCGCGCTGGAGCTGACAAACCCCGAAGGAATCGAGTCGCCCTTCACCACGAAGGCCTCGTCGGAGCACCACCACGCCTACGGAACGGACTTCTTCACCGAAGAGACCAAATATAACCCGCATTCGCCGTACTCGGCCTCGAAGGCCAGCTCGGACCACTTCGTCCGCGCCTTCCACGATACCTACGGCATGCCGACCATCGTGACCAACTGCTCGAACAACTACGGGCCCTACCAGTTCCCGGAGAAGCTGATCCCGCTGTTCATCAACAATATCCGCCACCGCAAGCCCCTGCCCGTCTACGGCAAGGGCGAAAACGTGCGCGACTGGCTCTACGTGGAGGACCACGCCCGGGCCATCGACCTCATCTTCCACGAGGGCAAAGTGGCCGACACGTACAACATCGGCGGCTTCAACGAATGGAAGAACATCGACATCATCAAGGTGGTGATCAAGACGGTGGACCGACTGCTGGGCCGCAAGGAGGACGAGGACATGGACCTCATCACCTACGTGACCGACCGCAAGGGGCACGACATGCGCTACGCCATCGACTCGCGCAAGCTGCAACGCGAACTGGGATGGGAACCGAGCCTGCAGTTCGAGGAAGGCATCGAGAAGACCGTGCGCTGGTATCTCGACCATCAGGAATGGATGGACAACGTGACCAGCGGCGACTACCAGAACTATTACGACAGCATGTACAAGGACCGCTAACCGCGACCTTGCCACCGAAAAAAGCCTCCGCCCCGCAAGCTCCTGTTTTGGGAGTTTGCGGGGCGGAGGCTTATATATAGAATAGGTGCAGGCCCGGCCGCGCCGGGCCTACTGCCTCATCGCACAAACTTGAGCGTCGCCGTGCTTCCGTCCGCAGCCGGAATGCGCATCACGTATTGCCCGCGGGACAGACCGCTTCCGTCCACGGCATAAACGCCATGTCCGTCACGGACAGCCTTGGCCGTGCGCACAAGCCGGCCCGCCACGTCGTAGACGGCCACGCGCTCCACCTCCTTCGCATAACGGAAACGAAGCTCCGTCCCGCCGTCCGAAGGACACCATTCGGGACGATTGTCCGCCGTGCGGTCCACCGCCACCACGGCGCTGGGCTCCGTCACGCTGAAAGGCACGTCAAACAACGTGGAATCGCCGTACATGAGCTGCAGATAATACGTTCCCGGTTCTTCATCGACAACGAACCGATGGGCAAATTCGCGCGGCTCTCCCTGCTCCACATTGAGGACCAAATACTTGAACCAATTATAAGCTCCAGAGCCCTTCACATATGCGCCCAATAACAACCGCTGGGAGAAAATGTCGGCATCCAGCCCCTCGATGTCCATCAGCCAAGTGCAGGTGGCCGTGTCGCCTTGCACATAGGCATCACGATCCATCCGGACACTCCGCAAATGGACGTCGTCCGTCATGACACCCTTCCGGACTTCGGCCGTGAAGCCCTGCCCCACGGGTTCGGAAGAAGGGGCATACGACAGTCTCCATCTGGTGGAGATGGTACAAATCCCCTCCACGTCGGGCAACGACACGGTCAGAGTCGCCGTGCGTTTCTCACCGGGCGAAAGAACCAGCCCCAGAGTC
The DNA here is from genome assembly GCA_944321525.1 of uncultured Paraprevotella sp. GTDB lineage: Bacteria > Bacteroidota > Bacteroidia > Bacteroidales > Bacteroidaceae > Paraprevotella. The sequence continues at coordinate 13,362 of CALULQ010000039.1, read as the reverse complement.
TCAAACTGTTGGTCGGCACCATCACCCTCGCGGATGTAGAAATCCACATATCCTACCAGATAGTCCGTAGCCAGCGGATTGGCAACAGGCAAACTGATATCGGCCAAGCCTCCGACATACAAAACGCTATCGCACGACAGCTGGCCGACCTCAGGCAAAACCAACCGACGCGCCACCTCCACCAGCTCATGCGTGCCGTCCTCGCGCACGGTAAGGACATATTCACTGGGCCTGAACCCGTCGCCACGGACTTTGGTCCACGAGGCTTCACCGTCTGCACGGCTACCGACGTAAACACGGAACGTCCCGGCTTCCCCCGGATACGACAACGACAATTTTATGTCGTTCCACCCCCAATAAGTAGGCAGGCTATCAATCCGCATCAACTCGGAAATGACAGTCTGCATGTCGTCTCGCTCTGCAACGATGGCCAGGTTTCCGTTGAAAGTTCCACCATGGTTCACGAGGTCGGAAATGAAAGCATGGTCGTCCTCGAAGTAGAAGTCGCCCAGCCCTCCGAACGAGGACCTCGGAACGGAACTGACGGTGGCGGGAACCAGCCCGGCGGCCATGATTTGCCCAAAAGCAAACCCTTCGCCACTGCCTCCGCCTATGCCTTGGGTGTAAGGATCGAGTGTGGCAATGTTGAAATAGCCGTTGCTCGAGCCGCCCCAGCCCCAATTGACATGCACCATGCCGTTGCGGTCATAGCCGTCGACAACGAAGGCATGGCCACCGCCATACATATCATAACCGCCATAATAAAGAGGATGCCCGGCCGAAAGTTCGCCGTAGACCAGCTCCATCCACTCTTGTGAACTGTATTCCACGCGGTCGTGCAACAAAGCGTAAGGATTGAAACCGAAATGTTCAATCATCCCCGTGAGCATATCCATATCGAATGCCCCGGACACTGAAGCGGAGTAGTCCATATCGGCAGCCACCCCGCAAGCGTACATGAGCGTGGCGATGGCTTCGGCCTGCTCGTCGGTGTATTCCCCTTCAGCATAAATGGGAAGGATGTTTTCCCAATCGAAAACCGTTCTTCCGAAATCAAAGCTGCAAGGTATTTCATGCGTCATCGTGGTATAAGAGTAGCTGCCCGTCCCGTGCTCAGGATATTTCCAATAGCTCAGGATGGAAGCCATGGCCGTGGCTACGCAACCGGTGACGCTCCGCTCCCCGTCCACTTCGGGACAAAGGTTGTTGTAGGGTGCATCTTGGCTGTAGCTGATGTCGCCGAGCAGCGGGGCGACACTCTCCGGATAGCCTGCCGGAACAGACTGCATGGTTGCAAAATCCGCAACGCGCCCGGCTTGGAAAGCTTCGGCCAAAACCGTATAGTTCTCCATCCAGGCACGGAGGTTGGACGGCATGCCCTCGGCGACGAAAGCCCCGTCGGTGGAATAGCCAAGGATGTCCGCCATGCGGTCGTCGCCGGAAACTATGACGTAGGCTTCCGCACCTTGGTTGTAAACATACCAAGCGGGCACGCTGCCTCCTTCGGCACGTTTCCCCGCAGCAAGGTCGTCCGACGTGGCCACCAAAACCAATCCGCCCGACAACGCCCGTTTGCCTGGGACGGCTTGCGCCTTCAGAAAGTTTTCGGCCAGCTGCCGTGCCTCCTGTTCCGGGCGCGGGGCGGCCCCAAGCTGGCAGGCCGCCCACGCACAAGCCAAACATAAAAGTAAATTCTTCATCTTCTTGTCTTTATTTTATTTTGTGTCATCTCAGGAATTTCAAAACAGCCACCGTGCCGTCCGTTGCCGGAATGCGCATCACGTATTGCCCGCGAGGCAGGCCGCTTCCGTCCACGGCATAAACACCATTGCCGCCGCGAACAGCCCCGGCCGTGCGCACAAGGCGGCCCGCCACGTCGTAGACGGCCACGCGCTCCACCTCCTTCGCATAACGGAAACGAAGCTCCGTCCCGCCGTCCGACGGACACCATTCGGGCGCTTCTTCAGCATCCGGACGGGCCGAAACGATGCCGGCGGCCTCCGCCACGGTGAAATAGCCCGTCCACAACGCAGAGTTGCCACTAATGATCATATAACGATATTCCCCCGGTTCCAAGTCGGCAACCGTCTGGCGGGAGAACTCCACCGGAACACCTTGCTCCACGGTGGCAACGACACTCTCGACAAACAAAGACGCCCCAAACTCTTTCGGCCACACGCCCACAACCAGACTTTGGGAAAAGACGTCGGCATCCAGCCCTTCGAGGTCCATCTGTCAAGTGCAGGTGACCGTGTCCCCTTGCATGTAGACATCGCGGTCCAGACTGGCACTGCGCAAGTTGACTTCGTCCGTCACGACGCCCTTCCGGAGTTCGGCCGTGAAGCCCTGCCCCACAGGAATAGGCGTATCCTCCAAATCACTCGTAATCCAATAAACGGAGATTTCGCAAGCGCCTTCCATATCAGGCATCAGCACGTCTACGGTTTGGACGCCTTCCTGTCCGGGTTCAAGAAAGACCCCAGAAGCTGCCAAAGTATATCCTTGGCCGTCTTCTGCATGGAGATGAAAATATAAAGTCCCGACAAGGTTATCCGTTGCCAACGGATTGGAAATGGGCACATTGATATGCGCATAGCAATTGGCATAGACGTTCCCGTCGCATGACAGCTGCCCGACCTCCGGCAAGGGGTAACGGTTTTCTGCGGCCACAATCTCGTGCGTGCCGTCTTCGTGCACGGTAAGGACATATTCTTCGGTCCTGAATCCGTTGCTTCTGGCTCTTGTCCACGAAGATTCCCCGTCCGCACGGCTACCGAAGTATACACGGTAAGTTCCCGCAGCAGAAGGATAGGACAATTCCAGACGAATGCCACGGAGTATATCAAAAGGATACAGCTCCTCCATCGGTTGCAACTCGGACATGACCGTCTGCACGCCGTCGCGCTCCGCTATGATAGCCATGTTACCATTAAAAGTCCCGCCTTGATTCATAACAAAACCAATAAAGGCACTGTCGCCCTCGACAATGAACTCCTCCACCCCGCCGAGCAGGGACTTTGGTTCGGAGTCGACAGTGGCAGGAACCAATCCCACAGACATTAATTGAGCGAAGGCATACCCTGTGCCGCTGCCGCTCCCGACACCCAGTTCATACGGTTGGAGCGTCGCAATGTCGAAATAGCCGTTGCTCGTGCCGCCCCAGCCCCAATCGACATGCACCATGCCGTTGCGGTCGTAGCCATCCAAAACGAAAGCATGACCGGCATATTCCTTATCCGCACCGATATAATAAATGGGACGACGGGCTGAAAGCTCCGAGCAGACCATTTCCATCCACTCTTGCGTACTGTACATCGAGCGCGAGGGCAGTTGCGCGTAAGGATTGATTCCAAAGTACCCAACTAATCCCGCAAGCAAATTAACCTCGAATGCGCCAGACTCCGGCCCGTAATCCATGTCCACGGCCACTCCGCAAGCGTACATGAGCGTGGCGATGGCTTCGGCCTGCTCGTCGGTGTATTCCCCTTCGACGTAAGTGGGAAGGATGTTGTCCCAATCGAAGACCGTGCTTCCGAAATCAAAACTGCAAGGGAATCCGTATGTCGCCGACGTGTAAGAATGGCTGCCCGTCCCGCGCTCCGGATATTTCCAGTAACTCAAGATGGTAGCCATGGCCGTGGCCATGCAACCGGTGGCACAATGCTCCCCGTCCAACTCGGGACAAAGACTGTTGTAGGGAGCCAGCTGGTCGTAACTGATGTCGCCCAACAACGGGGCGACGCTCTCCGGATAACCCTCCGGAACAACCGACACGGGCGCAGCCTCCGCAACGCGGCCGACTTGGAGCGCATCCGCCCAAGCGGTGTAGTTTTCCAACCAGGCACGGAGGTTGGAAGGCATACCCTCGACGACGAAAGCCCCGTCGGTGGAATAACCAAGGATGTCCGGCATGCGGTCGTCACCGGAAACGAGGACAAAGGCTTCAACGCCCTGGTTGTAAACATACCAGGCGGGCACGCCAGCACCCGCACTGCGCTTTGTTCCCCGTTCCAAATCGTCCGACGTGGCCACCAGGCTCACCCCGCCCGACGAGGAACGCTTGACGGACGAAGACTGCGTCTTCAGGAATGTTTCTGCTATCCGGCGCGCTTCGCGCTCGGAACGCGGGGCAGCCCAAATCTGACTGACAGCCCACGCACAAACTAAACATAAAAGTAACTTCTTCATTTCTTTATTATTTTACTTTTCTTTATTTCAGGAATTTCAATACGGCCACCGTACCGTCCGTTGCCGGGATGCGCAGCACGTATTGCCCGTGGGGCAGACCGCTTGCGTCCACGGCATAAACGCCATTGCCGTCACGGACAACCTCGGCCGTGCGCACAAGCCGGCCCGCCACGTCGTAGACGGCCACACGCTCCACGTCCTTCGCATAACGGAAACGAAGCTCCGCCCCGCCGCCCGAAGGACACCATTCGGGACGATTGTCCGCCGTACGGTCCACTGCCACCACGGCGCTGGGTTCCGTCACGCAGAAAGGCACGTCAAACAACGTGGAATCGTCGTACACGAGTATCAGATAATACGTTCCCGGTTCTTCATTGATAACGAACCGATGGGAGAATTCGCATGGCTCTCCCCGCTCCACATTGACAATCAAGTACGTGTACCAATTATAATATCCTGCGCCCTTCATATATGCGCCCATCAGCAGCTCTTTGGAGAAAATGTCGGCATCCAGCCCGTCGATGTCCATCAGCCAAGTGCAGGTGGCCGTGTCGCCTTGCACATAGGCATCACGATCCATCCGGACACTCCGCAAATAGACTTCGGCCGTCACGACACCCTTCCGGACTTCGGCCGTAAACTCCTGCCCCACGGGTTCGGAAAAAGAGCTATTCGAAGTTCTCCAATAAGCGGAGAATGTACAAGTCCCCTCCACGTCGGGCAACGAAACGGTAAGAGTCGTCGTGCGTTCCTCACCGGGCAAAAGGACCAGTCCCTGAGTCTCAAACAAGCGGTCGGCACCATCACCTTCGCGGATGTAGAAATCCACATATCCTACCAGATAATCCGTAGTCAACGGATTGGAAATGGGCAAACTGATGTCGGCCCAGCATCCGGCATACAAAACGCTATCGCACGACAACTGGCCAACTTCAGGCAAAACCAACTGGCACGTCACCTCAACCAGTTCATGCGAGCCATTCTCACGCACGGTGAGGACATATTCATTGGGACTGAACCCGTCGTTCCGAACTTTTGTCCACGAGTCTTCGCCGTCCGCACGGCTACCAAGGTAAACACGGTAAGTCCCGGCTTCCTCCGGATAGGACAACGACATCCCTGTGAATGATACGCTGTAATAAGTTCCCCAATCCTCCATCTGCAAGAACTCGGACATGGGCGCCTGCACGCCGTCGCGCTCGGCTATGACTGCAATGTTTCCACTAAAAGTGCCCCCATAATTCTCGCCTTGGAAACGGAAGCACTGTCTGCCTCTATACAAAAGCCTTCCAGTCCACCCAACAAGGACTTCGGAACGGAACCGATGGCGGAAGGAACCAGCCCGGTGGCCATCTTTTGTCTAAAAGCGAATCCGCTGCCACTGCCACCACCGACACCTTGGTCGTTGGGGTTAAGCATGACGATGTTGAAATAGCCGTCGCTCAGTCCGCTCCAGCCCCAATTGACATGCACCATGCCGTTGCGGTCGTAGCCGTCTAAAATGAAAGCGTGCCCAGTGTTGTCTTTATCCGCGCCGCTATAATAAATGGGACGGCGGGCCGAAAGCTCCGAGCAGACCAGCTCCATCCACTCTTGCGTACTGTATTCCACGCGGTTGTGCAGCAAAACATAAGGATTAAAATCGAAATATTCGATCATCCCCGTAACTAGTTTGTATTCATACGCACCAGACTCCGGCCCGTAATCCATATCTACGGCCACTCCGCAAGCATACATGAGCGTGGCGATGGCTTCGGCCTGCTCGGCGGTGTATTCCCCTTCGACATAAGCGGGAAGGATGGTTTCCCAATCAAAAGTTGTATTTGCGAAATCGAAACTGCAAGGAAATCCGTATGTTTCCGAGGTGTAAGAATGACTGCCCGTCCCGCGTTCAGGATATTTCCAATAGCTCAAGATGGTGGCCATGGCCGTGGCCATACAACCGGTGGCACAGTGCTCCCCGTCCAACTCGGGACAAAGGTTGTTGTAGGGAGGCGTCTGGTCGTAGCTGATGCCGCCCAACAGCGGGGCGACGCTCTCCGGACTGTTCGCCGGAACGGCCTGCACGGGCGCAGTTTCCACAACGCGGCCGGCCTGAAGCGCGTCCGCCCAGGCAGTGTAGTTCTCCAGCCAGGCGCGGAGGTTGGAGGGCATGCCCTCGACGACGAAAGCTCCGTCGGTGGAATAACCGAGGATGTCCGGCATGCGGTCGTCACCGGAAACGAGGACAAAGGCTTCAGCGCCTTGGTTGTAAACATACCAAGCGGGCACACCAGCGTCCGCACTGCGTTTCGCCCCTTGGACCAAACCGTCCGACGTGGCCACCAGCGTCAACCCATCCGCCGACGCAGAAGAGCGCTTGAGCAGCGAAGCTTGCGACTTCAGGAAGGCATCGGCCAATAAGCGGGCCTCATGCTCGGAGCGCGGAGCGGCAGACAGATGGCCCGCCGTCCACACGAAGACAGACGCAGACAAGAACGCGGTCGACAAGACCTTGCGCAACAAGAATGTGTACTTTCTTCTCATATCATGTTCATATACACCAGCGACTTCCAACCGGTCTGAATTACTTCGGTTCATTCCGCCCTACACAAAAAAACGGGAAGCCTTCACCGCCGCCCGTTCAACAGCATAAGGACACCTTCAACCCACAAGGTTACAAGGGCCTCATGCCATCAGAAAGAAGCATGCAGCCGCGCCTTTCGTGTATAGCCTCTAACACTTCCGCCCTGTCGGGAGGACAATCGTACAAATTAAAGCCTTGCAAAGATGACGAAAAGCTACGACATACAGCTTCTATCAGTAAATATTTTCAATCAAAGCTCCGTAGCGGAGCGCCACAAAGTTTCTCAACTCCGGCTCACCTCAAGGCCCTTCAACGACAAGCCCATCTCTACGAAGCGGGCACGGTCGTTGGGCGCATCCTGCGTCAGCAGCTTGCGGATGCGGGCTGCCGCTTCTTCATCCTTGGCCACCATGTAGAGATAGCCGCCGCCCCCGGCGCCCGGCAACTTGTAACCCAGGCACAAATCGTCCACCTGCTCCGTAATCCGGCGCACGGCGGGCGGGTTCGTCCCCTCGTCCAAGCGACAATTCTGCGCCCACGAGCGGCGCACCAGCCACCCGACGTCCTCGAAGCGGTTCTGCTGTATGGCGTCGTAGAGGTCCAACGCGTGGGTCTTCATCCGGCCCAACAGTTCCAAGCGTCCAGTCTCGTTCAGGAACATGCCTTTCACGATTTCCGACAGGATGCTCTTGGCCATGCGGGTGATGCCGGTGTAGTAGAGCAAATGGCAGTTCCGGTACTCCGGAGCCGTGAACACATAGTCGGGCAACCAGCGCACCAGCGGCTGCTGGCAGGCTCCCGGCTGCGTCTGAAGCAGTTTCACGCCTTGCAGTATGCCTCCATACTGGTCTTGCCAACCACCACCCGTGGTGAGCAACTGCTCCAGCACGAGGGTGCGGTTTCCCACCTCGTAACGGTCCCATCCCAAGCCACAGAAGTCGTTCACCGCACCCAGCACGGTGGACGCCAGGATGGAACTGGTGCCCAAGCCCGACCCCGCGGGAATGGCGGACAGCAACGTGATTTCCATGCCTGCCCCGAACGCCTCCAACTGGGCCTGCAGCGAAGAATAGGCTTCTGCACAGAAACGCGGATGGAAGCCGGCCAGCACAAGCGCCGCTTTCGGAATGGAGAACGGCGAGCCAACTTTCCGGAAATCTGCCAGCCCTTCGTAGGTGTCCACCACCTCCATTGCGCCCAAGTCGATGGAACGCATCACGATGCGGCGCTCGCGGCAAGGCTTGACATACACCTGCAAGGGCGGCTGCCCGTTCAGTTCTATGGCCAGGTTCACCACGTTTCCGCCTTCCATCAGGCTATAGGGCGGCGTGTCGGTCCATCCTCCGGCCAAGTCGATGCGCACCGGACTACGCCCCCACACAATCTGGTCGGCATAGACCGACAGGCGGGGCGACTGGCGCACGGCACAGGCCGCGCCGGTCAGCATTTCGCGCATCAGTCCGAAGGCGCGCTCTTCGTCGGGTCGCCCGTTCTGCCCTTGCAGGTCGGCCACGCGCGCCCTGAACATCGCGTCGCTGATGCGCGCCATCCCGTCGGCCGTTTCCGGCAGCACGGCAGGCAGCGGCAAACCGCAAGCCGCATATTCGCAAGCCACGTCGGCCAGATTCAGCTGATAGAACACGCTGCGCTCATAATGCGCGGCCAGCTGCGGAAGGCTTCTGCGGCGGAAGACCTCGCGCTGGTGCGTCAGGCGACGAAGATTGGCATCGGCCGACAGTTCGTCGGCCGACAGTTTGCGGGCCGAGAGCCACACGCGCCTCCCTTCTTCCAAATCCGGCTCGGTGGTCATCCAGCGCAGGACAAGCCCCAGCTCGTCTACGCTTCCGCACAAGGGGAACAGGCGAGCCGACTGCAGGTCGCCGCTCCCCTCTATGTCGTCCGGGCGCAAGCCCCGGCGAGCCAGCCATTCCCCGACCGGCACACCTTGATAGACCACGGTGGCATCGGACAAGCTGCCTTTGAAAGCGTCGTAGAAGCCATACGGGCGGGCAACATAGTCCGCCTCGCCCACCGGCACCACGTCGATGCACATACCGTCCGTCAGGCGCAACGGCCAATGGTTTTCGGGCACGCCGGTAACAATGTTGCGGCAGGCCAGCGTCCATTCCGGCCCCACGTGACTGTTTTCTATCCACAATTCGGCATTCCGCGCCGCGAGCGGCACCTCCACCTTGGCGTTCTGCACGAACATGGCGGGGTGCGGTTTGGCCTTACGGTGCATGATTTCACGCTGGTCCGTCACGATGTTCTGCACGGCCAGAGTGGAGGAAATCATCTCGCGGCTCGTGCCATAGTGGTAGAAACTGCCGCCTTCCAAAGGAAGGATGGCCACCGTCAGCCGGTTGAGTTCCTCGTCGGCCAGCACAGGATGGTCGCCCAATGCCAAGCCGAATTCGGAATACATGTCGTAAAAGGCCAACTTCCCGTCGCGATGTGACCGCTCTACCATCAGTTCCACGGCCCGGTCGCTCAACAGCCAGATGCCGATGTCCATCAGGAACAAGTGTTGCCGCATCAGTTCGCCCAACTTCTCCACACTGGGCTTCTGAAGCATGAAGGCCAAGCGGTCGGGCGTGCGCCGGTCCGACACGAAGACGCCGTGGTTCTGCGCCAAGCTGGGGTCCACCCACAAGCCGTAGCACACCACGTCGGCATCGGGTATGTCCTGCAACGGGCGGTCGGTGCGGATATACACGTCGCCGCTCGCCACCAGCGTGTGCAGGCCTTGTGGCGCGCGCTCCATGATTTGTTCGTACAACGGAAGTTGGAGCGACAATAGGTTCTGATCCAGCCTTTGTCCACGCCTCCACCTGAACACCGGCACGGGCGTCAGGATTTTGCCGGAAGGCGCGTAGGCCGGCAAACGACGGCTCTGCCCCCCGGCATGCAGCAGGATGCGCTTTTCGCGCGCCAGCCATGCGGAGAGCGGTTCCCCGCCGGCCTGCTCGGCCTCCTTACAAGCTTGGAGCAGCCAGGCCGTCCCCCCGCCCGAGCCCAACTTGTGGCCCACGGGGTCCGAGGTGCAAAACCACTCTGCCTTGTCGGCCTTCTCCACGTCGTGGAAACACTCCACCAGATTTGGCGGAAGCGACAACAACTTCTTCATCCTGCCTCTCCCCTAAGATTTATGATTGATGCAAATGCCCTTCAAATACCATTCATACAAACGGTGGATGCCCTCGTCAACGCCCACCTTGTGATGCCACCCCAAACGGTGCAGCTTCGACACGTCGGTCAGCTTGCGCATCGTGCCATCGGGCTTCGAAGCATCCCACCGCAATTCGCCGCGGAAGCCGATTTCGTCCTTGATTTTCCCGGCTACCTCGCGAATGGACAGTTCCTCGCCCGTCCCCACGTTGATGTGACAATTCCGGATGTCGCGCTCGCCCGGGGCATAGGTGTCCTTGAAGTCCACGTTCAAGAGCACGTGCACGCTGGCATCGGCCATTTCCTCGCTCCAGAGGAACTCGCGCATGGGACGCCCTGTTCCCCAAAGGGTGACAGCCTCGGGAGCAATGCCGTAATGGGCCAGCACCTTCAAGATGTCGGCCTCGTCCGAACCGGCGTCCACCACCGTCTTCACCCCTTCTTGGTTCAAGCTCACGGGGCGCAGGCCGATGTCCTTGCGCACAGCCTCCCAATCGCCTTCGTTCAAGCACTTGGCCAAATGGATCTTGCGAATCATCGCAGGCAGCACGTGGCTGTTCTCCAAGTGGAAATTGTCGTTCGGCCCGTAAAGGTTCGTGGGCATTACGGCAATGTAGTTCGTGCCGTACTGCAGGTTGAAACTTTCGCACATCTTCAGTCCGGCTATTTTAGCGATGGCATACGGCTCGTTGGTGTATTCCAACGGTGAGGTGAGCAGGCAATCTTCCGTCATCGGCTGGGGCGCCTCGCGTGGATAGATACACGTACTGCCCAAGAAGAGCAGTTTCTTCACCCCGTGGCGGAAACTTTCACCGATGACGTTCTGCTGTATCTGCAAGTTCTGGTAGATGAAGTCCGCACGATATTGCAGGTTGGCCATGATGCCTCCCACATGGGCGGCGGCCAACACCACGGCCTCGGGCTGCTCGGCGTCGAAAAAGGCTTTCACGGCCGCACCGTCCAACAGATCCAACTCTTTGTGCGAACGGCCCACCAAATTGGTGTAGCCGCGCTGCATCAGGTTATTCCAAATGGCGGAACCCACCAGTCCGTGATGTCCCGCCACATATATTTTCGCTGTCTTGTCCAACATACGCTTCTTATTCCTTATCTAATTGAGCTTTCAGATGCAACTTCTTGACAAACTTCATGTCGTGCTCCACCATGATTTTCACCAGTTCGGCAAACGGTGTCTTCGTGGGATTCCAGCCCAGCAGAGTCCTAGCCTTCGTCGGGTCGCCCAACAACTGTTCCACCTCGCATGGACGAAAATACTTCGGGTCGACCTCCACCAACACGCGGCCGGTGGCCACATCGACACCTTTCTCGTCCACGCCGCTGCCTTCCCAGCGAAGCTCCACACCGAGGTATTGGAATGCCAGCGTGCAGAACTCGCGCACGGTGTGCATCTCGCCCGTGGCAATCACGAAGTCCTCCGGCGTCTCATGCTGCAGGATGAGCCACATGCACTCCACGTAGTCCTTGGCATAGCCCCAGTCGCGACGAGCATCCAAGTTGCCCAAATAGAGTTTGTCTTGGTAGCCCTGCACGATGCGCGCGGCAGCCAAGGTGATTTTGCGCGTCACGAACGTCTCGCCGCGGCGCTCGCTCTCGTGATTGAAGAGGATGCCGTTCACGGCAAACATGCCGTAGCTCTCACGGTAATTCTTCGTGATCCAGAAGCCATATTGCTTGGCCACGCCGTAGGGCGAACGGGGATAGAAAGGCGTCGTCTCACGCTGAGGCACTTCCTGCACCTTGCCGAACAGTTCTGACGTGGATGCCTGATAGATGCGGCAGGTCTTTTCCAAACCGCAGATGCGCACGGCTTCCAGCAGGCGGAGCGTGCCCACGGCGTCGGCCTCGGCAGTATATTCCGGAACATCGAACGACACTTTCACGTGGCTCTGCGCCGCAAGGTTATAAATTTCCGTGGGATGGATGTCGCTGATGATGCGGATCAACGAACTACTGTCCGTCATATCACCCCAATGAAGGTTGACCAGACGGCTTTTCTTCATGTCGCGCACCCATTCATCCAGATACAGATGCTCTATGCGCCCGGTGTTGAACGAAGAAGACCGACGCATGATGCCATGCACTTCATATCCCTTTTCTATCAAAAACTCGGCCAGATAAGAACCGTCTTGCCCCGTAATACCGGTAATCAATGCTACTTTTCTCATAATTAATCTTGCTGTTAATAGTTGGTCCAATGGCGCAAAGTTATGAAATTTTTACCAGAAAGAAGAGTGTTTGGACAGTTTTAAATTAACCCGTCGTCTTTTTTCCTTCCTCCCCAAAGCCGCACGCACAAGAAAACAAAAAGTGGAGCGCAATGCGACCACTTGTTTCCACAAGAGAAATTGTCGCATTACGCTCCACTTGCCCAAACTTCCCGCAAACGGGAAATCCGGAGCCGACTGATTAAGATTCTATTCCACCAACCATCGCTCGATGTTGCGCGTTTCGCGGCTGAAGTTCACGCCGATGCGGAACACGCGGCGGGTGTCCGAGGCGAATGGGTGGGCATAGCCTTTCTCCTCGATTTGGCGCAGGGCTTCCTCAGCCGTCCCTTCCAGTTTGAACTCCATCACATACACATAGTCCGGCGTCTGGAGCAGGAGGTCCACCCGCCCTTGCGAAGTGTGGTATTCCGCCTGCACGTACAGTCCCACCAGCTTGAAGACGATGAACAGCACGTTCTGGTAGTGCAGTTCCTGTTCGCGCGCCAGCTCGTATGGCGTGTCGGCCAGGAAACTTTGCAGGCGGCGGAAGAAACCGTCCACGTCGCCCTTACGGATTTCTGTCACGAAGTGGCTGATTTCAAAAGAACTCTCGCGCAAACTTACCGGCGTATAATAAGGTACAAGGAACTTTATGAAAGCGGCTTCAACTTCCTTGTTGGGAAAGCCCAGCGTATAGACGCCAAATTCGGAATCGTAGTCATGAATGGTCAGGTAGCCGCTCTGGTATAACACGGGGATGGGATCGGTTTGAGCTGTGTCGATACTATCCAGAGATGCCGCATCCGAGTGCTCATGCACCAGGTTACGCAAGTCGTAATGGTTGCGCTTGAGCAATTCCACCAGATAGGTCGGAGTGCCGGTCTCGAACCAATAATTGCCGAATTCCCGGCTCTTGAACGCGTTCAACAGGCTGAAAGGGTTGTACACTCCGGGCACATTGGCGGCAAAATGATAGCCGTCATAATATTCTTTCAATAAGGCGCATGCCTCTTCCTCCCCGATTCCCTGCTCTGCCGACAGCACACGTGCATATTCGCCGAAGTCGGCATGCAATTCCTCTTCCGTGATGCCGCACAAGGCATAATAGTCCCGCGACATTGAAATGTCTTCCAGATTGTTCAGGTCGCTGAACACGCTCACCTTGCTGAACTTCGTCACGCCGGTGAGCAGTCCCAGCCGGATATATCGGTC
>CALULQ010000038.1 GCA_944321525.1 uncultured Paraprevotella sp. | reverse complement strand
GTGCAAAGGTAGGCACTTTTGCCGTTCCCACCAAACTTCCGCCCACTTTTTTTATGCTAAAAAGCATTTTTTCCGCCTCCGGGACGACAGCACCTTATTATATCATGCGCGCACGCGCGAAGGGCGAAAAACGCGGGAAACGGAGCGCGGGACGCGCGAACGGAAGGCGCAGTCCGCCGCCGTGCCTTGCGGAGAGCGCGCGAGTACTTGCCGCAGAGTACTCGAGTACTTCCCGCAAAGTACGCTGCCGCGCTCCGCAAGGCAACGGAGCGCGAAGAGCATGGAAGGGAGCGGCAAGCAGCTCCTGCATCCAGCGCCGACCATCCTGAAACTGCAGCGAAAATGCAGATGACGGTGGCCATAGGATACAAAAATACCGGGACTGCGCGAACAAGCGCGCAAATCCCGGTACCATGCGGCGCGTTGCCGCGCCGCGAGTTATGAAAAAGAAAAGTTTTCTCACTCCACAGTGACCGACTTGGCCAAATTACGTGGCTGGTCCACGTTCTTACCCTTGCATACGGCAATGTGATAAGCCAGCAACTGCAAGGGCACGGAAACTACCAAGGGGTCGAAGCATTCCATTGTCTCGGGAAGCTCCACCACCTCGTCGACCAAAGTGCGGATTTTCGAATCGCCCTTCGTCACGAAGGCAATAACCCGGCCATGGCGGGCCTTCACCTCCTGTATGTTGCTGATAAGCTTGTCGTACATCCCATTGCGGGTGGCTATGACGAACACCGGCATTTCGGAGTCGATGAGCGCGATGGGACCGTGCTTCATTTCCGCGGCGGGGTAGCCTTCGGCATGGATATAGGAAATTTCCTTCAGCTTCAGCGCTCCTTCGAGGGCCACGGGGTAGCAATAGCCTCGGCCCAGATAGAGGCAATTATGAGCGTAGGTGAAGATTTTGGCCAGTTGTGCAATCTGGTCGTTGGTCTTCAGGGCCTCGCGCATCTTGTCGGGGATGGAGACCAGTTCGCGCACCATCTTGACGTATTCGTCCTGCGAGATGGTGCCTCGCGCTTTGGCCAAGGCCAAGGTCAGCATGGCCAGCACGGTGACTTGTCCCGTGAACGCCTTGGTGGACGCGACTCCGATCTCAGGCCCCACGTGGATGTAAGCCCCCGTGTGAGTGGCCCTGGGTATGGATGCCCCGACAGAATTGCAAATGCCGAACACGAAGGCGCCTTGCTTGCGCGCCAGTTCGATGGCGGCCAGCGTGTCGGCCGTCTCTCCCGACTGCGATATGGCGATGACCACGTCTGTGGGCAGGATGACGGGATTGCGGTAACGGAACTCCGACGCGTACTCCACGTAGACGGGAATGCGGCAGAAACTTTCGATGAGCTGCTGCCCGATGAGCCCGGCGTGCCACGACGTGCCGCAGGCCACGATGATGAAGCGGCTCGCGCTCAACAGCTTGTCCTTATGGTCGATGACGGCCGAAAGCGTCACGTTGTCGGCATCCACGTTGATGCGCCCGCGCATGCAGTCGCAAAGGCAATCTGGCTGTTCGAAAATCTCCTTGAGCATGAAGAAGGGGTAACCGCCCTTCTCCAACTGTCCGAGGTTGATGTCCACCGTCTTCACCGTGGGGTGCATGCGCGTGTTGTCCATGTCCACCACTTTCAGTTCATGCCCCGGCCGTATGACGGCAATGTCCCCGTCTTCCAGATAAACGACCTTGTCGGTATACTCCACGATAGGCGTGGCGTCCGAAGCCAGATAGAAGTCGTTGTCGTGCCCGATGCCCACCACAAGCGGACTGCTCTTGCGCGCCGCGATGATCTGTTCGGGATGGCGCTTGTCGAGAATGGCAATGGCATACGCCCCGATGACCTCGTGCAGAGCCACTTGCACGGCTCCCAGCAAATCCAGGTCGTTGCTCACCTGTATGTATTCGATGAGCTGCACGAGCACTTCCGAATCGGTCTGGCTGCGGAATTCCACCCCGCGCTGTATCAGCCTCTCCTTCAGCGTGGCATAGTTCTCGATGATGCCGTTGTGAATCAAGGCCAGGTTGCCCGAAGCCGAGTAATGGGGGTGCGCGTTTTCGGCACAAGGCTCGCCGTGGGTGGCCCATCGGGTGTGAGCAATACCCACGTGCCCGCTGACATCCTTGTCCTCCACCGAGCGCTCCAAGTCGCTCACCTTTCCTTTAGCCTTATACACATTCAAGCTGCCGGTGTCGCTGACAAGCGCCACGCCGGCACTGTCGTACCCGCGGTATTCCAACCGTTTAAGTCCTTTAATCAAAATGGGATAAGCTTCCCTTTTACCAATATACCCTACGATACCACACATATTCTATTCATTTTATAGCCGCAAACTTAATATTTTTTAAACGGCCGATGCGCCTCTGATAGTACAAAGATTTACCGTTTTAAATATTTTTATATTATCACAGCCTGAAAAAACGACTATCTTTGTGCGATAAAGAATGCAAAGACACCGAAGAAATGGGACATGACATCACAGAAGAAGCGCGGAAAATGCTTGAAGCGGGCAACGGGCTGGGCGCCATCGCCCTGCTGACACAAGCCATCGCCCAAGGAGACGGACGGCGGGAGACGCTGCTATTGCGCGCACGCGTGTTCGCCGCCATGGGATGCGCGAAAGAGGCGGAAGAGGACACCGACCAATGCCTTTCCGACAGGGAAGACGAAGACGCATGCCTGCTCAAGGCCGCCCTGCGGCTCGGACAAGACGACACGGACGCAGCCATCACCTATTATAATAAGGTAAAAGAGAAGAACCCACAGAACGCGGAAGCCTGTCTGGGCCTCAGCAGGACCTATGCCGCCTCGCATCGGCTCGACTTGGCGCTGGCTGCCATGGACGAGGCGTTGGAACGGCTGCCGGACTTTGCCGAAGGATACAAGGAACGGGGGCGCATCAAATTCCTCCTCCACGACCAAGCCGGAGCAATGGAAGACCTGAAACGCGCCTTGGCGCTCTCGCCCGAGGCCGCGAAAGAAGTGGAAGGGCACTTCACGAACCTGCCGACTCCCGACCAGATGCAATAGAGAAGGCTTCGGAACGACGCGGAGCAGCACCCGCGCACTTTCCAATCGTAATCAAAAACAGGTATTTCCACTCAATTTCTCATCCGGCGGCAAAAAAAGGCGGCGAAATGTTGGCCGGAAATGAAAAAATACCTAAATTTGCAACGTGTTCAAAAGAAACAAAAAAATGAGAGAATTGTTCAATACATACTTTTACTTCTTCTTTTACTTTTACTTTAGCCATAAAGTGAAGCGGGAAGTCGTGTGTGTACCAATAAGGAATTTATACTAACTCAATCAGCATAGGAGTCCCGCTTCACAACAGGAGCGGGACTTTTTTTTGCACTAACGACAAAACAAAAAGAATGAAACGTATCGCAATCCAAGGTATCAAGGGGTCTTACCACGACATGGCGGCCCACTACTTCTTCGAAAACGAGGACATCGAACTCATCTGCTGCTCCACGTTCGAGGAAGTGTTCGCCACCGTCAAGGACGACAGCACCGTCATCGGCATGGCGGCCATCGAGAACACCATCGCCGGCAGCCTGCTGCACAACTACGAGCTGCTGCGCAACAGCGGGCTGAGCATCATCGGGGAACACAAATTGCGCATCTCGCACAGCCTGCTCTGCCTGCCGGAAGACGACTGGGACGACCTCAAGGAAGTGAATTCCCACCCCGTGGCCCTCATGCAGTGCCGCGAATTCCTGGTCCACCACCCCCGGCTGAAAGTGGTGGAGGCCGACGACACGGCCGGAGCCGCCGAAGCCATCAGCCGCGAACAGCTCCACGGCCACGCCGCCATCTGTTCCAAATTCGCCGCTCCGCTCTACGGCATGAAAGTGTTGGAAGAAGGCATCGAAACCAACAAACACAACTTCACCCGCTTCCTGGTGTTCTGCCAGCCCCAACGCGCCAACCTGCTGCGCGACATCCGCAAAGCCAACAAAGCCAGTCTGGTGTTCACGCTCCCTCACGAGCAAGGCGCCCTCTCGCAGGTGTTATCCATCCTTTCGTTCTACAAGCTGAACCTGACCAAAATCCAGAGCCTGCCGTTCGTGGGCAAAGAGTGGCAGTACATGTTCTACGTAGACTTGGCTTTCGACGACTATACCCGCTATTCGCAGAGCATCGACGCCATCACCCCGCTGACCAAAGAACTTAAAATATTAGGAGAGTACCAAGATGGAAGACAAACTATTTAATCCGAACATACGGCCCGCCGAGCGGCTGGCCTCCGTACAAGAATACTATTTCTCGGTGAAACTGAAAGAAGTGGCACGGATGAACGCCGAAGGAAAAAATGTCATCAGTCTGGCCATCGGCAGCCCGGACATGCCGCCATCGCCCCAGACCATAGAAACGCTCTGCCAAGAAGCACGGAAAGCCGACGCGCACGGTTACCAGCCCACAGTGGGCATCCCGGAACTGCGGCGCGCCATGGCCGACTTCTACAAACGCTGGTACGGCGTGGACCTGAATTCCGAAAGCGAAATCCAGCCCCTCATCGGTTCCAAAGAAGGCATCCTGCATGTCACCCTGGCGCTGGCCAATCCGGGCGACCGCGTGTTGGTGCCCAATCCGGGCTATCCGACCTACACTTCGCTCAGCAAACTACTCGGGCAAGAAATCACCTACTACGACCTGCTTCCTGAAAACGGGTGGCAGCCGGACTTCGAAGCCTTGGAAAAGACGGACCTGACGGGCGTGAAAATCATGTGGACCAACTATCCCAACATGCCCACCGGCGCCAACGCCCGGCGCGAGACGTATGAAAAGCTCGTGGACTTCGCCCAGCGCCACAACATCGTGGTCGTGAACGACAACCCCTACAGCTTCATCCTGAACCACGACCGGCTGAGCCTGCTGCAGGTGCCCGGCGCCAAAAGCTGCTGCATCGAGTTCAACTCCATGAGCAAGAGCCACAACATGCCGGGATGGCGCGTGGGCATGCTGGCCACCAACGCGGAGTTCGTGAAATGGATTCTGAAGGTGAAGAGCAACATCGACTCCGGCACCTTCCGCCCCATGCAACTGGCCGCCGCGGCCGCTTACCGGAACGACGCGCAATGGCACGAGGAAGCCAACGTGCATGTCTACGCCGAGCGGCGCGCCCTGGCCGAGGAAATCATGCGCACGCTGGGCTGCACCTTCGACCCTTCGCAGGTGGGCATGTTCCTCTGGGGCCGCATCCCCGACAGCTATGCCGACGTGGAGACGCTGACGGAACGGGTGCTGCACGAAGCCCGCGTCTTCATCACCCCGGGCTTCATCTTCGGCAGCAACGGGAAGCGCTACATCCGCATCTCGCTCTGCGCAAAGAAAGAGAAACTGGCCGAAGCGCTGGAGCGCATCCGCGCCGTATTCCAGTAGAGGAAAGACGCGAGCCATTACGACCAATGCAATATATCATTCAAGAAAAAGACAAACGATATGGACGACTTACGACTGACCCCCCTGAACATCCCGGGTGTGGACGAAAACAAGCGACCCCTCGTCATCGCCGGCCCTTGCAGCGCCGAAACCGAGGAACAAGTGATGAACACCGCCCGCCAGCTGGCCAACCGCGGCTGCAAGCTCTTCCGCGCCGGCGTGTGGAAGCCCCGCACCAAACCGGGCGGCTTCGAAGGCATGGGCGAGGCGGCACTGCCTTGGCTGCAGCGCGTGAAGGAGGAGACCGGCATGCTCGTCTCCACCGAAGTGGCCATGCCCAAACATGTTGAAGCCAGCCTGAAAGCGGGCATCGACATCCTCTGGGTGGGCGCCCGCACCTCGGCCAACCCCTTCGCCATGCAGGAACTGGCCGACGCGCTGAAGGGAGTGGACATCCCCGTGCTGGTCAAGAACCCCGTGAACCCCGACATCGAGCTGTGGGTCGGAGCGCTGGAACGCATCAACGGCGCCGGCGTCACCCGCCTGGGAGCCATCCACCGCGGCTTCTCGAGCATCGACCAGAAAATCTACCGCAACGCCCCGATGTGGCACATCCCCATAGAGCTGCAGCGCCGCTACCCCAACCTGCCCATCATCTGCGACCCGAGCCACATCGGCGGCCGCCGCGACCTCATCGCCCCGCTCTGCCAGCAGGCCATGGACATGGGCTTCCGCGGCCTCATCGTGGAAAGCCACTGCGACCCCGACCGCGCATGGAGTGACGCCAAACAACAAGTGCTGCCCGAAGTGCTCGACTTCATCCTCGACCGAATTGTCATCCGCGAGAACGTGGAACTCACCGAGAGCCTCTCGGCCCTGCGCAAGCAGATTGACACGCTGGACAACGACCTGATGGAACTGCTGACCCGCCGCATGCGCATCAGCCGCGAAATCGCCATGTACAAGAAGGAGCACGACATGGCCGTGGTGCAGACTGGGCGCTATTCGGAAATCCTCGACAAACGCGGGGCTCAAGGCGCCCTGTGCGGCATGGACGCGGAGTTCGTGAAGAAAGTGTTCGAGGCCATCCACGAGGAAAGCGTGAGGCAACAAATGGAACTGATCAACAAGTAAAGCCGCACCGACATGAAAATTCTGATATTGGGAGCCGGGAAAATGGGCGCCTTCTTCGTCGACCTGCTCAGTTTCGATCACGAAACCGCGGTGTACGACATCGACGCCAAGCGCCTGCGCTTCATGTACAACACGCAGCGCTTCACCTCGATGGACGAGATCGACGCCTTCCAGCCCGAGCTGGTCATCAACGCCGTCACGCTGAAATACACGCTCGACGTGTTCCGCCAGGTGATTCCCCGCCTGCCGCAGGGCTGCATCCTGAGCGACATATCCTCGGTGAAGACGGGCTTCAAGGAGTTCTACGAATCAACGGGCATGCGCTACGTGAGCACGCACCCCATGTTCGGCCCCACCTTCGCCAACCTGGGAAGCCTGAACCACGAGAACGCCATCGTCATCAACGAAGGCGACTACATGGGGCGCATCTTCTTCCGCGACCTCTACAGCCGCCTGGGGCTCCACGTGTGTGAGTATTCCTTCGAGGAACACGACGAGACCATGGCCTACTCGCTGAGCATCCCCTTCGTCTCCACCTTCGTGTTCGCCGCCGTGATGAAGCACCAGGACGCCCCCGGCACCACCTTCAAGCGCCACCTGAAGATAGCCCAGGGCGTGCTGAGCGAAGACGACTGCCTCTTGCGCGAAATCCTGTTCAACCCGCGCACCAAAAACCACGTGGAGCGCATCCGCCAAGAACTGAAAGACCTCATCGCCATCATCGACGAACGCGACGAAGAGGCCCTGAACCGCTACCTGACCCGCATCAGGGAGAACATCAAATAGGCGGGACGCACACCGCCGCCCCAAGGGGGAATGCGCACCATGGTCGCATTCCCCCTTTTTCATGCCCGCAGGAACACGCCCCGAAACTTCGCGACACCCCACGCTTCGGACACAAGACCTCGACGACGGTTTCTCCCGGCCATTGGAAGGCCGGACTTCCAATGATAAAAAGAACGGACATTCGGCAAGAATTTTTCCTCCAGTCCCGATGGGACCGGCGGCCCGACAAGAATGGCGGCCAAAGGCAGCCTTCCGCGATGGCGCGACGGCCTCGTATCCGGCCCTCACGGCGCAGCAGGCGGGCAAACGCCTTGCGGACTCCCGGATTGTACTTTGCGGAAAGTACTCGAGTACTTGCCGCAGAGTACTCAAGTACTCTCCGCAAAGTACGCCGGCGGCCCCCGCACGACGCCGCGGGCCATCGGGCACGGACGAACCGCCGACGCACGTATGCCGGACGCCTCCGGCCCGAACGCCGTCACAAGGGCATCGGCACGCAGCACAAGCAGGGCGCGCATACCTTTTACGGGTTGAATACTTCTTTACACGCCCGCACACGACGGAATAAGCTCCTTGCCACGCGCGCACCGCTCTGCACTGCCCGGGCCCTGCCACCGCTTCCGGATGCCGGCCGCGATTCCCACGCGCTGCAAAAGGCATTCAAGCCAACAACCGCCACGGCAGTAAGCGCCCACAAATTCTTTTCCGCCCGCCCGTCCATGTTTTTCCCCTCTCTCCCCGCCCGAAATTCAAGAGTTTTTCGTAAGTTTGCAGAATGAAGAAAATCATCCTGATTACAGGAGGCGAACGCTCGGGCAAGAGCGTCTATGCCGAAAATCTGGCCCTCGGCTTGTCCGACCGGCCGGTCTATCTGGCCACCGCGCGCATCTGGGACGAAGAGTTCCGCCAGCGCGTGGCCATCCACCGCGAGCGGCGCGGACCGCAATGGACCAACATCGAGGAGGAGAAATGGCTCAGCCGCCACCGGCTGGAGGGGCGCACCGTGCTGGTGGACTGCGTGACGCTTTGGGCCACCAACTTCTTCTTCGACTACCAGCCGCAGGCCGAACCGGAAACGGCAACGGCCGCCGACACCGTGGAAAGCCGCCAGGCCCGCATGGGCATACGCCAGGTGGAAGACACGTTGCAGGCCATCCGGCAGGAATTCCTGCGCTTCACGGCGCAAGACGCCACGTTCATCTTCGTGACCAATGAAATAGGGATGGGCGGCGTGTCGCCCAACGAAGTGCAGCGCCGGTTCACCGACCTGCTGGGCTGGACCAACCAGTTCGTGGCCGCACAGGCCGACGAGGTCTACCTCATGGTGAGCGGCATCCCCCTCAAAATCAAATAGAGCATGAAAACATTCCACATCACCGCACCCGACGAGGCCCTGCGCCCCGCCATACAAGACAAGATAGACAACCTGAACAAGCCGAAAGGCTCGCTGGGCAGGCTGGAAGAGCTGGCCCTGCAGCTGGCGCTGATGCAGCAGACCACCGCACCCGCGCTCCGCCACCCGTGCCACCTGCTCTTCGGGGCCGACCATGGCATCGAGCGCGAGGGCGTGAGCGTCTCGCCGCGCGAAATCACGTGGCAACAGATGATCAACTTCAGCCGCGGAGGCGGAGGCGTGAACATGTTCTGCCGCCAGCACGGTTTCAAGCTGCTGCTTGTGGACATGGGCGTGGACTACGACCTGAGCGACGTGCCCGGCATCATCGACCGGAAGGTGGCGCGCGGCACGCGCGACTTCCTCCACGAGGCCGCCATGACGCCCGACGAAGCCGACCGTTGCCTCGAGACGGGCGCACAGATGGCCGACGACTGCCACCGCGAGGGCTGCAACGTGCTCTGCGTAGGAGAAATGGGCATCGGCAACACGTCGCCTTCGTCCGTGTGGATGCACCTGCTGGCCGGCATCCCGTTGGAACGCTGCGTGGGCGCCGGGGCCGGACTGGACAACGCGGGCGTGCGGCACAAGCTCGACGTGCTGGCACAGTCCGTGGACCGCTTCCGCGCCGACCACCCCGGGCTGCCACGTGCGGGAGCGTTCGGCACAGAGGCCGCCGCCCTGGCCCTCAGCCATTTCGGGGGCTTCGAGATGGTGGCGGCCGTGGGCGCCATGCTCCGTGCCGCCGAGCTGCGGATGGCCATCCTGGTGGACGGCTTCATCATGACGGCCTGCATGCTCATGGCCGCCCGCCTGTACCCCGACGTGCTCCACTATGCCATTTTCTGCCACGAAGGCGACGAGGCGGGCCATCGGCTGATGCTGGAATCGCTGCACGCGCGCGGACTGCTCCGGCTGGGGCTCCGGCTGGGTGAGGGCACGGGCGCCCTTTGTGCCTATCCCCTCTTGGAGTCCGCCGTGCGCATGATGAACGAAATGAACAACTTTGATAATGCACACATCACCAAATACTTCTGACTCCCGGCCTGCCGCTGCGGCCGACTGCGTGTGGGCCGCCCTGATGTTCTTCACCCGGCTGCCCTTCTGGCGCGTCAGGCAGGTGGACGCCGCGTGCTTCCGCCATGTGGTGGACTATTGGCCGTTCGTGGGATGGCTCACGGGCGGCACGGCGGCCTTGGTCTTCTGGCTCATCACGGGCCATGTTCCTCCCTTGGCGGCCGCCTTGCTGGCCGTGGGGGCACGGCTGTGCCTCACCGGCGCCCTCCACGAGGACGGGCTGGCCGACTTTTGCGACGGATTCGGCGGCGGCACCGACCGCGCCCGCACCCTCGCCATCATGAAGGACTCCCACATCGGCACCTATGGCGTGCTGGGGCTGGTGCTCCACACGGGACTGCTCGTGACGCTCATGGCCACACTGCCCGCACCCGTCGCCCCGGCCGCCATCCTGGCAGCCGACGTCTACGGCAAGTCGTGCGCCAGCTTCATCATCCGCCAGCTGCCCTACGCCCGCACGGCTTCAGAAGCCAAATCGGGGGTGGTCTACAGCACATGGGACGTCCGCGGCACGGCGCTCCACGCCGTGCGCTGCGCCGTGGCCCTCTTGCCCTGCCTCTGGTGGCTGGGGGCCCATCCGCTGTTCTTCCCGTTCTGGGCCTTCGCCGTGCCACCGGTGGTGGAGCTGCTGCTGGCCCGGTGGATGGGGCGGCGGCTCCAAGGCTACACGGGCGACTGCTGCGGGGCCTTGTTCCTGCTCTGCGAACTGAGTTTCTACCTGTCCGCCAACATACTTTATACGATATAACCATGGAAATCTATCTGGCAAGACATACTTCGGTGGCCGTCCCGCGCGGCACCTGCTACGGCTTCACGGACGTGCCTGTACGGGCCACTTTCCGCCGCGAAGCCACCGCCACGCGACTGCTGTTGCGCGGCCTGACGTTCGACCACGCCTTCACCAGTCCGCTCAGCCGAGCGGCCAAACTGGCCACCTACTGCGGATTCCCCGACGCCGAACGCGACGGACGGCTGAAGGAAATGAACATGGGCGACTGGGAAATGCAGCGCTTCGACGACATCACGGACGAGCGCCTGCAACTGTGGTACGACGACTTCCTGAACCAGCCCACCACGGGCGGCGAGTCGTTCCGCGACCTGTATGCCCGCGTGGCCGCTTTCCTCGACGAACTGAGGCGCAAGGACTTCCGCCGCGTGGCCGTCTTCGCCCATGGCGGGGTGCTCATCTGCGCGCAGGTCTACGCCGGAATCGTCCCCCTGAAGGACGGCTTCAAGCATCTGACCCCCTACGGGGGCGTAATCCGAATCACACTCTGACGGCCATGAAACCCTTATCCCGAATCCTCGCCGCCATCGTGTGCGGCTGCGCCTTCCTGTCCGCCATGGCCATGCCCTATACGTTCAGCCGGCTCGACGCCTCGGACGGGCTGAACGACAACCAGGTGCAGCAAATCCTGCAACTGCCTGACGGCCGCATGGTGTTCACCACGCGGGGCAACCTCAACCTCTACGACGGGCTGCGCTTCCACTACATCCACCGCAACGACTCCGATGTCTACCGGCTGGCAGACTATTACGGGCACTACCACGTCTACGTAGGCAAAGACGAACAGCTATGGATAAAGGCCTGGGGACGGGTGTGGTGCCTCGACCTGCGGCAGGAGCGCTACCTGAAGCATCCCGAAGACGTGTTCCGGCAACTGGGACTGCGCGACACCGTGACCGACCTTTTCGTGGACTCCGAAAAGGAACTGTGGCTGGTCACGCGCAGAGGCGTGTGGGACACGCAGCGGAAGACCTACCTGCCCCGTGTGCCCGACGCCGGCCACTTGCAGGACTTGGACGTGGACGCCGGCCATGTCTATCTGTTCAACGACCGCGGAGAAGTGCTCTGCCACGCCCGCCGCGACGGAAAAATCCTGTACCGCAAGGCGGCCTACCCGGAGCAGGAACAATGGCTCTACAACCATACTTCGCTGGTGGTGAAAGCCCCCAACGGCAAGTTCTACCAGATTCGCACGGGACAATCCACCCAAGGACTGTTTGAGTTCACCCCCCAAACGCGCACGTGGAGGACGCTGCTGACCACCGGCCTGCCGCTGCACACGCTCATCGTGCCCTCTTCGCGCACGGCCTACATCAGCAGCCTGAACGGCATCTGGCTCATCGACCTGGCCGGCGGGAACGTCTCCTTCCAATCCTCGTTGCGGACCATGGACCGAGGACTGTGGAAAGCCGACCTGAACACTATCTATCAGGACCGGCAGCAAGGCATCTGGCTGGGCACGGGCAACCGCGGAGTGCTCTACGCCCATCCCGGCCGCTTCAAGTTCGCCTCCGCCGCCACGCCCGAAGACCTGGGCATCACGCTGCCCGTGGAAGAAGCACCGTATGCCACCGACAGGAACACATCCGCCATCGAAGGACTGACCTGCAATGAAACCTACACCGACCGCAAAGGACGGAAATGGGCCGGAACGCCCAACGGACTCTACCTGTTCCTGCCCGGAAAGAAGCAACCGCGCATTTTCTATACCGAAGACGGACTGCCCAACAACTTCATACACGGCATTACCGAAGACGCACGCGGACGAATCTGGATTGCCACCAGCAACGGCATCGCGCGGCTGACGGTGTCGGCCCATGCAGACACTGTCAGCTTCGCCAACTTCGGCTACGAAGACGGCACGCTGGAAGGGGAATACAGCAACGGGCAAACCCGCACCCTGAAAGACGGACGCATCCTGATGGGAGGCGTGGACGGCTGGACGCTGTTCCATCCCGACAGCGTGGAGATTCCCGTAAAACACTTCAAGCCCCTACTCATCGGCGTGTCGCTCCATGGGGAAAACCTGCGCGTGTCGCCGGCCGACTCCTCCTCCGACACCCCCTTGCTCACCCAGGCCCCGCCCTACGTGAAGCATCTGGAGTTCAACTACCGGCAAAACCACATCGGCTTCGACTTCTCGGCCCTGAACTACGCCTGGCCCACCCACACCTGCTACCGCTACCGGCTCGTGCAGGCCGCCGACTCCACCTGGCATACGCTCCGTCCGCAGCAGGGCGGCAACCTGGTGGACGAGAAAGGCAACCTGCACCTTTCGTTCCCCCTCCTGCCGCCGGGACACTACCGCCTGCAGGTCATGGCCTCCACGCAAGACAAGGTGTGGGACGGCCCCGCGACGGAAATCTCCTTCGTCATCCACGCCCCGTGGTGGCGCACGGGATGGGCCTACGCGGCCTACACCCTTTTCGCAGCGTGCCTGGCCGGACTGGCCGTCTACCTCTACATCAGGCAGACCAAGCGGCGCATCCTGCGCCGTCACAAAGAAGACATCCTGCTGCTGCGCATACAAAACCTCATAGAACGGTGCAACTCCTACGAACGGCAATCTGCCACCGCCCCGGCGCCAACGTCCGAAACACCAGAAGCCGGGGAGCCTCCCATCAGCGCCGACGATTACGAATTCCTCAACAAAGCCGTGGCGCTGGTGGAAGAACACATCGGAACGGCGGGCTACTCCGTGGAGCAGCTGAGTAAGGATTTATGCATCGAGCGCAGCGGACTCTACAAGAAGCTGAACACCCTTGTGGACAAGTCGCCCAGCCTCTTCATTCGCAGCATCCGGCTGAAGCGCGCCGCCGACCTCATCAGCCAGGGAGGCCTGAGCATGGGCGAAGTGGCCGAACGGGTGGGATTCAGCTCGGCCAGCTACATGGGCAAGTGTTTCCAGGAAGAATTCGGCTGCAAACCGTCGGAATATGCCAAAAAAACGCAAGAATCAACATAGTTACCATTAAAATCAACATAGTTGTCACGCAAAAACGCCTGCCAGAGCGTAACTTTGCAGCATCTAACAAAACAAAAACCTAAAAAACAACAAGCAGATGAAAAAAACCTTATTGACATTCTACGGCTTGGCTTTCGTGGCCGGCCTGTCTGCCCAAGAGGTGGAACGCACCACAGACGGAGCGAAGAATTTCATCCGCACGCAGAACGTGACGGAGGAAGTGCGCTTCTATTCAGATGACATCGTGCGCGTCATCAAATACCCCGCGCGACAGATGCCTGACAAGAAAAGTTACCCCGTGATCATGACTCCGGAGCAGGTCGACATCACCTACACCGACCAAGGCGACAAGCTCTCCATGAAGTCGGAAAGCATGGAAGTCGTCATGGACAAAGCCTCGGGCAAAATCACCTTCAAGGACCTGAACGGCGGCTTGCTGGTGCAGGAAAAAGAATTCGGCACGAACTTCATCCCCTGCAAAGACGGCCCGCACGACAGCTACCGCGTCAGCCAGCGCTTCATGCTGGAACCCGACGAAACGGTGTACGGACTCGGACAACAGCAGACCGGAAAACTCAACCAGCGCAACCAGCAACTGATGCTGCGCAATGAGAACACGCGCGTCTGCATCCCTTACATCACGTCTGAAAAAGGCTACGGACTCTATTGGGACAACCCCTCGCCCACCACTTTCTCCGACACACAGCAGGAGACCAGCTTCAACAGCGAGGCCGGACTGATGAGCGACTACTACCTTATATATAAGGACGGCACGCAGGATGGCGTTATCGCCGGCGTGCGCGAACTCACGGGACAGGCTACCATGCTTCCGCTCTGGACCATGGGCTACTGGCAATGCCGCGAGCGCTACAAGAGCCCGGACGAGTTGTGCGACGTGCTCGACAAGCACCGCGAACTCGGAGTGCCCTTGGACGGCATCGTGCAGGACTGGCAGTATTGGGGCTGCGACTCCAACTGGAATGCCATGAAGTTCATGAACCCGCGCTACATCAACAAGATGGGCGACCCCGAATGGATGAAATACCTTCCGTATGACGAGGATCCGAACAAACGCTATCCCGAACCGCGCATCAAGACTCCGGAGGAAATGATCAACTACGTGCACAAGAACAATGCGCACATCATGATTTCCGTGTGGGCCAGCTTCGGACCGTGGACCGACCAATACAAGGAACTGGATTCGATGAACGCCCTGCTGAAGTTCGAGACTTGGCCGCGCCATCGCGGGGTACATCCCTACGACCCGTTCAACCCCAAGGCCCGCGACCTCTACTGGCGCTACCTGAAGCACCTCTACGACCTGGGCATCGACGCTTGGTGGACCGACTCCACGGAGCCCGACCGCTTCGACATGGGCGAAAGGGAATTCAGCCTGCCCACGGCCGACGGCACCTTCCGCAGCGTGCACAACGCCTACCCGCTCCTGAGCAACCAGGGCGTGTATGAGCACCAGCGCGCCGTGTCGGACAGCAAGCGCCTCTACCTCATGACCCGTTCCTCCTACCTCGGACAGCAGCGCTACGGCTCCTTCTGCTGGAGCGGCGACATCTCATCGGAGTGGCACGTGATGCGCGCACAAATCGCCGGCGGCCTGAACTACTCACTCTGCGGCATTCCCTACTGGAACACCGACATCGGCGGTTTCTTCGGCTGGGCTTACAACAACGACTGGAAGAACGTGGCCATGCAGGAGCTCCAGGTGCGCTGGATGCAATGGGGATGCTTCATGCCCATCATGCGCAACCACTGCTCTTCGCCCATGGAATCGGAAATCTACAAGTTCGGCGACCCGGGCTATTGGGCATTCGACGTGCAGAAAGACTTCATCGAACTGCGCTACCGCCTCTTGCCCTACATCTACAGCCTCTGCGGCGAAGCCACGCAATCGAGCGGCACCATCATGCGCCCGTTCGTGATGGACTTCCCGAAGGACAAGAAGGCCATCCGCGTGGACAACGAATACATGTTCGGCCGCAACCTGCTCGTCATGCCGGTGACCGACTCGCTCTACACCTATCTTGACCCGCAGACCAAAAAGGGCGCCTACTCCGTGCCCGACATCACGAAGGCCGTGAAGAACGTGCAGGTCTACTTGCCGCAAGGCGCCAAGTGGTACAACTTCTGGACCAACGAACAGGTGGCCGGCGGACAGACGGTGAACATGCCCTGCCCCATCGACATCATGCCGGTTTACGTGAAAGCCGGTTCCATCCTGCCCTTCGGCCCCGCCGTGCAGTACACGGGCGAGAAGAAGTGGGACAACCTGGAAATCCGCATCTACCCGGGTGCCGACGGCGACTTCACGCTGTATGAGGACGAAGGCGACAGCTACAACTACGAAAAGGGCGCCTTCACGCAAATCGGCTTCCACTGGGACGACGCAACCCGCACGCTGACCATCGACGACCGCAAGGGCGAATACAAGGGAATGCTCAAGAAGCGTTCGTTCCGCATCCTGGTTGTCGACCGCCAGTCGCCCGCCGGAGACGAAGAACCGGAAAGCTTCAGCCGCACCGTACGCTACAACGGCAAGGCACAGACCATCAAACTGTAAACACTAAGCATCCTTTAATTTAATATGGCTCCCGCCTGCATTTGCCCGTGAAGGGCAGGTGCAGGCGGTTTCCTTATGCCCCCGCGCACCACGAGTCGGCCAACCGGCGGCAGGAAAAAGAAGAGAGAAACGCCATCCGCACGGCAGGCAGACGGGGCAGCGCTCCGCGGAGTCCCGGATTGTACTCTGCGGAGAGTACTCGAGTACTTGCCGCAAAGTACGCTGACGGACTCCGCACGGCAGGGCACGACAATGCGCCCGCCGCCACCCTGCCGGAAGGCGGGCACCACCCCGCCGGCAAGGCCTGCAAAACATGATTCCTTACTACGCGTGGAACGCTTCCTCACCGCGCATAATCCCTCGCGCGCAAAGGCCGGCAAACGGGAAAGCCGCAAGAATAGCACAAAAACACATGCCAAATAACATCTATAGGACTTTTTTTCCATTCCGTTGCTTTTTTAACCTAATTTTATTGCGATGGTTACGGATTTTTAATAACTTTGAGCCGACGAAGCGTTGCTTTGAATTAACCTAATAAAAAATCATAAAGAACATGAAGTATCTATCAAAGATTCCAAAGTGTGCATGTGCCATCCTTCTATGCCTGGGGCTGGCCAACATGTTCACAAGTTGTAACGACGACATGGCCGCCGAGAACTACTACACCTTTACGGGCGAAATGATGAGTGACTTCCTGAAAAACAGGGAAGATTTCAGCCTCTTCCGGCAAATCGTGGAGCGCGCTGGCGAAATGGACTTCCTGGCCACGCGCGGCGCACGCACCCTCTTCCCCGCCACCAACGAGGGCGTGGAGGCCTTCCTGAAGGAAAACGGATATGCGTCCGTGGAGGACATCCCCGTCGAGTATTGCGACACGTTGGTGAAGACGGCCCTCCTGGAGCGCACATTATACACCTATAACCTTGCCGAGACGCAGCAGGAAAGCAATCAGCTCGACCTGCCGCTCATCATCGTCACCGACGGCGACACGCTGGACGCCAGCGGCATGGTGCTGAGCGTCATCAACCGCCGCGCGGCCATCATCAATGAAATGAAAAACGACTCGGTGGAGAACGGCGTAGTGCACCCCGTGGACCACGTGCTCGTGCCCAGCACCAGCTTGGGTTCCAGCCTCTTCGACGAGAACCACGACGACTTCACCATCTTTTATGAGGCCTTGCGCCGCACCGACCTGCTCGACTCGCTCTCGCGCTACCGCGACGACGACTACGAAGTGTGGAAGAACAACTATGCAGAGTTCACCGAAAGCATGCGCATCGGCAACGAGAACTACATGGGCATGCGTCCGGAACACCGCTACTCCGGCTTCACGCTCTTCATCGTGCCGGACGAAGTGCTCTATGAGAAATACGGCGACCTCATCACCGAGGACATGACCATGGACCAGAAGATAGAAGGCCTCTACAAGCTGGCCGTGTCGAAATACGACGACGCCACGGCTGCCAGCATCTTCGGACTGGACAAGACGGACCCCGAAACCGGGCAAACCTACAAGCAGCGCTACTGGAACATGGACAACCTGACCAGCCGCTACAACCCGCTCAACATGTTCCTCTCCTACCACATCCTGGACCGCCTGCACGCCAGTACGGCCAAGTTGGTCAACTGCTGGGGCATACGCACGGAACTGCTCGACCCGACGGAATGGATCAACACGATGCTGGAATACTCCACCATCAAGTTGGAGCGCGTCTACACCACCATCGACCCGGAAGTTCCCACCTCGGGCGAGTACTACCTCAACCACAGCGAGGCCAACATCTATAACAACCACACCCGCGTGCCGGGCGCACGCCTGACCGTGCCCGATGCCGACAACTTCTCGCTCAACGTGGCCTACTACTACGTGGACGACGTGCTGGCCTACGACGAGACCATGCGCAACCAGGTGATGAACACCCGCATGCGCATCGACTTCATGACCCTGTGGCCTGAGCTGACGACCAACAACATCCGCCTCTGCGGCAACCCGGCCGAAGGCTACGGCCCGGGCGACAACAGCGAGGAAGGCATGTCGGCCGGCGGACGCAGCTACTACCTCCCGCCCGGCTACCTGAAGAACGTGGAGTTCAGCGAGAACACCATCTTCTTCCTCGAGCGCCCCATCTGCTACTGGTCCAGCTTGCACGGCGACGTGGCGGGCATCTTGGGCAGCAGTTACGACTTCACCTTCCGCCTGCCGAGCGTTCCTCCCGGCACGTATGAGCTCCGCTTCGGATACGTGGCATTGCCCGACCGCGGAATCGGACAGGTATACGTGGACGGCATCCCGCAAGGCATCCCCATGGACATGCGCTACGGCCCCTCCGACGCACGTGTGGGCGGCCTCTACGGCAGCTTCAAGGAGTGGAGAAACAAGGCCGAGAACTCCAGCGGACTGTACACGCCCGAGGAACTGGAAGAGAACGCGCGCATCATGAAGAACAATGGTTACTATAGCGGCCCGAAGGGCGCCTTCTACGGCAACGACGGTACGGACATGCCGCGCTACAGCGCAAGCACCTGCACCGTGCTCTACAACCAGAACGACATCATGCGCCGCAAAATCTGCAACATCGAGGTACAGCCCAACCAATACCACACCGTGCGCCTGCGCTCCGTGCTGACGAGCAGCACCAGCGGTAACTTCACGCTCGACTACATCGAAATCGTGCCCATCGACATCTGCGGTGCCGGTGGATTGGGAGAAGACTTGAACTAAAAAACATCACATAAGACATGAACCTGCAGAAAGGGCCGCCCCAACGGGGGTGGCCCTTCTTCGTCCCGCCCCTCCCGGCCGGGACGCAGGAAGGCCAAGGTGCAAACAAAGGGAAAGAAACAAGAAAATGATATAAAAAAACGGGCGCTCCGCAGAATAAACGCTATATTTGCCCAACGCGCCCCAAGGAGCGCAAGCATCACTAAAAACTCAATGTATCACTAAAAACTTTAACCTATGAAAAATTGGTTGTTCGAATCCATCGTCCTGGCCGTCGGCATCGCCGTGGCGGGACTGTTTGTGAAAGTAGGGCTCAGCGAATTTGCCGCACGGAGCCGCGTGGTCACCGTCAAAGGGCTGGCCGAAATGGAAGTAAAGGCCGACAAGGTGACGTGGCCGCTGACCTACAACGTGCTGGGCAACGACATGGTGTCGCTCTACAACGAAATCAAGGAAACCAACGGGAAAATCACCGCCTTCCTGAAAAGCAAGGGCATCAAGGACGACGAAATCAGCGTGAACGCGCCCGAAATCATCGACACCAAGGCCGACCGCTACAACAACGCGCCGCAGCCCTACCGCTACAACGTGACCACCGTCGTCACCGTCACCTCAAAGCAGGTGGACCTGGTGCGCAAACTCATCAACGAGCAGAGCGAACTGCTCAAGCAGGGCGTGGCCATCACCTCGGGCGACTACCGCTACAACGTGTCGTACGACTATACCAGCCTGAACGACATCAAGCCGCAAATGATCGAGGAAGCCACGAAGAACGCCCGCACCGCGGCCGACAAGTTCGCCAAGGATTCCGGCAGCAAGCTGGGCGGCATCCAGCGCGCTTCGCAAGGGCAGTTCACCATCAGCGACCGCGACCCGAACACGCCCTACATCAAGCAGGTGCGCGTGGTGACCACCATCGACTACTCGCTCGAAGACTGACGGGGCAATCCCCGACACATAAAAAGCCAATGGCCCATCCCCAAACGGGAACGGGCCATTGGCTTTTTATGTCGCAAGACGGGCGGCTCCGCGTCAGCCCTCCTGCAGGATGCGGAACACGTCGGCCGGCGTCTCGGCCAGGCAAACGGCCCCGTGACGCAACAGGAAGTCGCGGTCGCGGAATCCCCACAACACGGAGATGCAGGGCAGCCCCACCGCGGCGGCCGTGGCCACGTCCACGTCGGAGTCGCCCACGTAGACCGCCGTGTCTTTCGACGCGCCCAGTTCCGACAAGGCCATCTCCACCATGTCCGGAGCCGGCTTGCGGCGCACGCCCTCGCGCTCGCCCACAGCCGCCTGCACGGTGTCGCGGAAGTAGTGGGCGTAAAGCTCGTCCACGCCTCCCTGCAACTTGTTCGACACGATGGCCACCTTGTAGCCCGCCGCCTTCAGCCGCGCCAGCAGGTCGGCGATGCCCGGATACAGGCCGGTCTTCACCATGCAGTGGTCCACGTAGTGTCGCTTGAAGCAGTCGAGCACCTCGCCGAAGCGGGGGTTGTCCGCCCCGCCCGGCACGGCGCGCTCCATCAGCTTGCCCACGCCGTTCCCCACGAAGCGGCGCACTTCCTCAATCGTTCGGCTCGGGAATCCGTATTGTTCCAGAGCATAATTCGTGCTGTCGGCCAGGTCGTCCAGCGTGTTGAGCAACGTGCCGTCGAGGTCGAATACCACCGTGTCCACCTTTCCCATACTCTTCATTTCCATTCGTCCGGCCATCAGAAAGCATATCCCACGCGGATGACATGGTTCACCGAGCCGGCCGGTCCGTCGTCCCAAGCCTCGCCGAAACCGCGCTTGAACATGTAGTCGAAGTTGATGCGCTTGTACCAGATGCCCATTCCGAGCGCGATGCCCCCGTCGCAGCGCTTGTAGTCGTCGATGTCGCCAATCTTGATGTCCTCGTCGCCCCAATCATACTTTCCGGCCATATCGACGCTGAAGAAGGCACCGAAGCGCCCGTCCACCGCCAGGTTGTCCGTCAGATTGTACTTGTACCCCAGCGTGAAGGGGATGTTCAGGTTGTGGGCCCTGAACTTGGCGCCGGCATTGTCCACGTCGAACCCTCTTGTGCCGAGCATCAGGCCCGTGTTCCAATAAGCCCCTTTGTGGAAGGTCTTGTTGAAATCCACGCCGATATTATACCCGGGCAGCATGTCGATGCCCCGCGTGTGGTCTCCCTTGAAATTGTTGGCGGCAAAACCTCCGCGCACGATGAACTGTCCGCCCCACTTTTGGGCGCTTGCCGTGGCGGTGCCCAGCAGGAACGCGGCCACGCACATCAAAAAGATTTTTTTCATAATTACAAGTTTTTAGTTAAACATTCAGCGCCCTTCGCGGCGCACAAGACAAAGTTAGCAAATTAAGGCATACGCCATGGCGCTTCGCGGCAAAAAGAATCACAAATACTGCAAAAAGCGACATCGTCCGCCGCATGGCAGTGCCCCGAAACGCGGCTGCGGTACGTCTGGCTTTTTTTATGCCGCCCGGAATTTTTCCCTTGTTTTATTTTTGACTTTTACAATCTTTTACGTACTTTTGCAAAAAGCGGCAGCGCACAGACAGCCGAGAAGCGCGCCGCAACGCCCTCACCGCATACCCCCGACGGGGGGAGCAGGCAAGGCGGAAAACCGTTTAAACAGAAAGAGAAACTTATGAAACAACATCGGTTGTTATCTTACGGCATCTCGCTGATGCTCGCCCTGGCCGCCGGGGAAGCCGCCGCCCAGAAAGTAGATTACTCGGTAGTGTCCGTACCGGAAGAATCCGGCACAGACTTCACCCAAATCTCCCAACCCACAGACTACGTATGTATGCCCGAAGTGAAACGAAGCGGGAAAGGCATCGGATGGTACACCAACCGCATCCTCGACATCTCTGTCGACGGCAGCCAGATTGCCTACCTGTCGTTCCGCAACAACACCACCAACATTTTCCTCAAGGAGCTGGCCAAGCAAGGGTCGTCCATACAAAAGACCAACCGCACGGCCGTGCTCGACTTCACTTACTCGCCCGACGGCAAGCAAATCGTATTCTCGGAAGCCCGCGGGAAGACCAACCAGATCTTCCAGACATCGGCCGACAAGGGATTCGTCTGCCGACAAATCACCACCGGCAACATGGACTACTCCCCCGTCTATTCGCCCGACATGAGCGTGGTGTTCTTCGCGCGGCAGGAGAACAAGAGCACCAGCATCTGGAGCTACGACGTGAAGAACAACTTCCTGGCCAACTATTCGCAGGGCTACAACCCCTACCCGGTGAAGGGCGAAACGGCCTTCATCTGCATCCGTCCCAACGCGGCGGGCAACAGCGAAATCTGGAAAATCAACTACGAGACGGGAGTGGAAGAGTGCATCGTCTCACAGCCCGGCCGCGATTTCTCCACGCCGTCCATCTCTCCCGACGGACAATGGTTGCTCTTCGTGGGAAGCAGCAAGATAGAGACCGGCTCCTTCACCTATTATAATACGGACATCTGCGTTTCGCGGCTCGACGGCACCGACTTCGCCCAGCTCACGTACCACGCGGCCGACGACCTCAGTCCGGTTTGGAGCAAAGACGGACGATACATCTACTTCGTCTCGCAGCGGGGCAGCAAGGAAGCCAAAGCCAACATCTGGCGCATGACATTCAACTATTAGTGTTTAACTAACATAATTTACTAACTTCAAATTACTACATTATGAAAAAGTTTAAGTGTTTATTGGCAGCGGTGCTGTTGGCATGCTCAACGGCATCTTTCGCACAGTTCACCAACGGCGGCGGTGGCGGCGTATCTTCCGACGTGGAAGCATGGAAAGGCCTGCGGTTCTCGTATGACCATACGTTTAGCAAAATCGACGTTGACGAAGCTGATGACCTTGGGTACGATGGCTTCTCCATTGGCTACGTACAAGCTTGGAAAATAGCCAAGCAGTTCCCCATCTTCTTCGAAACGGGTTTGGGGCTTAACTTTGCACGTAACAGTGAAAGCGAAGGCGAAAGTGAGGAAATCTATGGCTACACGGTCGGTTATGAAGAGACTGTTTCAACCACGACTTTGGGATTAACCATTCCTTTAAATATTGTATATGGGGTTCAAATCAACGACAAACTAGCAATCAAACCTTTCACAGGCTTTTACTTACGCGTTAACCTCATGTCGAAAGGTAATGATAAACTGGAACTTAATATTCCATCAGAATTAAGTAGCTACGTTGACCCCAGCCAGTACGAATATGATGAAGACTACAACAACTTCGATAAAGATGATGTGGGCAAGGATTACACTTGGAACCGCGTACAATTCGGCTGGCAGATTGGTACCACTCTCGACATCAACAAGTTTAATGTGGGCATCAGCTACGGTCTTGACTTCAATGAAATTGCAGAGAAAGTTAAGAACAGCGCCTTCTCTGTCCGCTTGGGCTACAACTTCTAAGACATCAGACAGGACTTAGGAGCAAACTCCACAAACTAAAGGTTGCCCTGCAACGCCGCCATGGCGAGGGCAACCTTTTTTGTATCCCCTTCCCTTGTCGTGCGCGAGAACCGGAAGGAGGCTTCCCCAAAAGCGGGGGCAGAACGAGGCGGGCAAGCCGCCGGAAGAAGCTTCAGGCAGGGGGATTCCAATCAGGCCAAGCGGCCCATTTCGGATGCCCACAAAGAATCCCCGCCCTTGCAGGCGCGGCCTCGAGTGCCAAGCGTCGCAAAGGCGGGGATTCTTTGTGTCCGGGCGTCCGGCTCGGCCGGGCCGCAGGATTTACTGCAACGGAGTGTAATCCCTCGTGAAATAGACTTCACCGTCGCCGTTCCCGGTGGGGAAGATGCTGATGAGCATGCTGGTAGTTCCGTCCTGCAACTCAGAATAGACGCGGATTTCACCGTTCTGCAACTTCTCGCCAATGGCGTTGTCCCATTCGGCAAAAGGCAGGTCGGCGTCGAACTCAATCGGTGTTCCCGCCGGGTCGTCTTCAGCCACGTAATAACTGCGCACGCCGTTCATGCCCAACTTCTTGATGGCAGAATCCCGGATTATCCCCAACTTGCTCAAGTAAGCCCGCGTCTCGTCGCTGGAATAGGTTTCAAACTCCGTGATTTTCGCCAGACCGCCGTTCCCGAAGAGAAAGAAACGGTTGATGGTCGTCGTCCCCACATTGTTCAACGGCTCTTTGAACACCCCGAAATAGGTGCCGGGTCGGCTGGTGTCCTCTGCCAGCCCGGAGTAGACCGCCAAGGTCTTGGCCTGCGTGTCGCCCCACTTGGAACTGAAAATGTCGCCGGGCACCACGGTGTAATCCAATTGCGCCACCAAGTCCTCCGACATGTTGCCCTGCGCGTTAGGACCGGCAAACAAGTATCGCGCAGTGAACTTGAGCCTGTAAGTGCCGGCTTCCTCCCCGGCAGCGAAAGAGTGGTAGGCCACGCCGTTCACGACGCTGTCCGCCGGCACGCCACTTTCTCCCCACAGGTA
The DNA here is from genome assembly GCA_944321525.1 of uncultured Paraprevotella sp. GTDB lineage: Bacteria > Bacteroidota > Bacteroidia > Bacteroidales > Bacteroidaceae > Paraprevotella. The sequence continues at coordinate 9,651 of CALULQ010000038.1, read as the reverse complement.
ACTCATCTGGGTGATGTTCTCCCCGCCCACGGGCACGGCGATGCGGGCCGTCAGTTGCTGGCCGGGCCTGATGTCTTGCGTTTCCATTTGAATGTTCCCGATGGCCGACGGCGCCACCCCGTGCAGGGTCTGGTCCTCCTCGCAGGCCGTCAGGCAGAAAGTCAGGCAGGCGGCAGCCATGCCGGTTTGAAATAACGCTTTGATTTCCATGATGTATTTATTTTAAAAGGTTCTTGCGGATATATTCATTCAGTTCGCCCACGATGTCCTTGTAGTCCGCGCGGCGCCCACAGGCACGTATGAAGGTGAAGGGGTCCTTGTCCACGATGCGCTCCATCATTTCCTCCATGGCAGGCGGCTCCTTCAGCTGGCTGTATTCCTCGAAGGTGTAGGAAAGGAAGGCCGCACGGGGCGAGATGCCGCGGTTGTCCAGCCAGTAGCCGCCCTCCAGCGGCGTGGGATAGGCCAGCCGTCCGTTGGTCTTCAGGTCCGTGGGCGCGGGATAGGAAACGATGCGCGTGCGGGTCTCGTCCATGAGCACGGGCACGAGGCGCGAATAGTCCTGCTTCGTCTTGTAGATGTAGACCACGGGCGAGGATACTCCCACGGGGCGCGCCGCGCCACTCTTCGGGCGCAGGCTCGACGCGCTGTGCGCGCCGGGCGGCAACGGGTCGGGCTCCGGCGCCGCGCTGCGACTGGTGCGGCAGGCGGTCAGTCCGGCCAGGCATACGGCCAACGTGCAACATGACAGCCAAATGCCGCGTCTGTTTCTTTTCTTCTTTTCCATACGCATATTGTTTTATCGGTTAAATTTGAGCGATAGCGTCTCTCCGCCGGGCTTGCGGATGCGCAGGATGTAGCACCCGCGTCCCAGCCCCGTGCCCGGCACGACGTAGGTGCCGTCGGCAGCACGGCGGACACGTGCCGTTGCCAGCGCCTGTCCCGCCAGATTGTGCAGGCTCACCGACTCCACCTCCCCGGCATAACGGAAGCGGATGTCGCTCTCTCCCTGCGCGGAGCAATAGACGGGCCTGTCCGCGCCGCGCGCTCCGGCCTCCACCGTCCCCACGCCCGCAGGGTCGAGAATGTCCACCTCCATGTTCTCGCTCAACGGCTCGAACTGGTAGACGGAGTAACCCCAGGAAACCCTCAACAGGTAGGCACCTTCCACGTCGGGCATCTCGTCCGCCACGGTCATCGTGGTGTCGCTGCCGGCCTCCAGTGCGGCCATGCCGCAATAGATATGGCTGAAGGCATACCCCGTGCGCGGATTGATGATGTCCAGATAGATTTCCCCGTCGAAAGCCTCGCCGGCAGGATTGTGCAGGTCGATGCGGGCCGTGAAGCCCTTGCCCGCGTAGAGCGCGCCGTCGAGCCGTATTCCGGCCTTCGGGAGCTCGCGTCCGACGGTGGTCCAGGCGAATGTCCCGTCCTCGCGCACCTCGAGCCGGCAAGGCGGATTCTCCACCTCCGTGCCGCAGGCCGGCGTCCAGTCGGCCTGCCCGTCGGCCTGCGAGGCCACGTAGACATCGTAAGCGCCGGCCTCAAGCTGCCCGATGCCTTCCTTCATGTCGAAGACGGCATTGTCGGCCCCCGTCATGCTCTTCATCTTCCCGTAGAGGAAACTGCTGACGGGGACTTGCACGCCGTCGCGCTCGGCCACGATGGCCAACCGCCCCTCGAAGTCGTTACCATAGTTCAGGAGCGAGCTGACCCTGCACCTGTCGCCTTCGTACTCCGGCAGTATGGCCAGGAAGAGCGAAGTCGGGGTGGAAAGTATGGTCTTCGGCGCCAGTCCGGTCACCATGTCCTGCATGAAGGCAAATCCCTGGTTGCCGTTGCCGTAGGGGTCGAGCGAGGCCACCTCGTAATATCCGTTGCTCGAGCCGCCCCATCCCCAGTTGACATGCACCATGCCGTCCTGGTCGTAACCGTCCACCACGAAGGCGTGCCCGCTGCCCGTGGCCGAGTTTCCGCCGTAGAGCACAGGCCGTCCGGCGGCCAGTTCCCCGAGCAGCATGTCCATCCACTCCTGCGTGCGGTAGAAGTAGCGGAACCGGTAGAGGGCATAGGGATTCATGCCCAGGTAGCGCGCCGCGCCGGTCATGGTCACGTCGGTGTAGGCATTGGAGCTATAAGTGGTATAGTCCATCTCGGAGGCTACGCCGCAGGCCAGCATCAGCCGGGCAATGGCATCGGCCTGCCCGTCGGTGTATCCCCCGGGCGTGTAGCGGGGCAGGATGTTGTCCCAGTCGAACACCTCGGCACCGAAATCGAAACTGCAGGCCAGACCGTAGGAGAGGGTGACGTAGGAGTAAGAGCCGGTGCCCTGCGCCGGATACTTCCAATAGCTCAGGATGGAAGCCAGCGAGGTGGCCAGGCAGCCCGTGAGCGTGCGCCGCCCGCCAATGGTGGGGCACAATTGGTTATAAGGGGCATATTGGTTGTAGGCGATGTCGCCCAAGAGCGGTGCCACTGCCTCGGGAAGCCCTTCCGCACGGATGTGCCCCGCCGTGGCCGGAACAGCGGCATCTTCCAGGTCGAGTCCGGCCGCCTGTGCCGCGTAGGCATCGAGCCAGGCATGCAGGTTGGAGGGCATGCCCTGGACTTCGAAGGGGCCTTCGGCCGAATAGCCGAGGATGTCCTTCATCCGGTCGTCGCCGGACACGATGACAAAGGCTTCCGTCCCTTGGTTGTAGGCATACCAGGCGGGCTCGCCACTGCCGGCGGCGCGCTTGGCCGTCGTTTCCAGGTCGGCCGACGTGGCGGCCAGGGTGAGTGCCGGTGCTGCGGCGCGCTTGGCCGTCGCCATCCGCCCGTTGAGGAATGTTGCGGCCACGAGTCTGGCTTGCCCTTCCGTGCGAGGCGCGGCGCAGAGCGAGACCGAGGCTGAAAGCCATGCGGCCAACATGAAGATCGCATTACATTTTTTCATTTCCATAAGTTGTCTTTTAGGTTGTAGTATAAACGCTTATTGCTTTTTAATATGAGTAAGGGCACAAGGCCCGATGCAAACTTACGGAAAATAATCCGATTATGCCCCGTCCTGCGGCATTTTTCTTCCTCCATGGCCGCAGCCCACGTCCGTCCGGCGCCACTGCCATCTTGCCCGCAAAGCCGACAATATGGCAGACAATGGCATCCGCCGAAGGTGAAAAAAGTTTTCGCAGGTTTAAAACGGCGGCCGGCAGACTTAAAAAGATTGCAAAAAGTTAACAGCAGGCCGCCAGCCGGCCTTTCCCGCGCCACAGGTACGGACTTTGTACTTTATACAAGCGAACGGCGCAACCGAAAGGAAGCACCGCCCGAGAACAACAAACTGAATGTATAACTTAAAGAATAGGAGATTTGATTATGTCAGCTATTAGAAGGTACAACGCACAGAACTGGTTGCCGAGTTTGTTCAACGATTTCTTCGACAACGATTGGATGGTAAAGGCCAACGCCACCGCTCCGGCCATCAACGTCATCGAAAGTGACACCGACTACAAAGTGGAAGTCGCCGCACCGGGCATGAAGAAGGAAGACTTCACCATCCACGTAGGCGAGGACAACGAACTGACCATCGCCATGGAGAAGAAAGACGAAAAGAAGGACGAGGACAAGAAGAACAAGCGCTACCTGCGCCAGGAATTCTCTTACACGCAGTTCGAGCAGACGCTCGTCTTGCCCGACGACGTGGACAAGGAAAAGATTGCAGCCAGCGTGAACGACGGCGTGCTGACCATCGACCTGCCGAAGCGCACACCCGAAGAAAAAGCAAAAGTCAACCGAATGATTGAAATCAAATAATCCCGCAGCAATGTGAGAGAGTTTGAATAAAGGGATTCTCCCCGCGGCGGTTCTCCCGCCACGGGGATTTTTTGTGCCCGACGGCCACCTGTCCGCCCACGGCCTTGCCCGACGCCGCGCCACGCCTTGCGGAGTCCGCCAGCGTACTTTGCGGCAAGTACTCGAGTACTCTGCGGCAAGTACTCGAGTATTCTCCGCAGAGTACAATCCGGCAGCCCGCAAGGCATCCCCCATTTTCCTTTTCGCCTTTTTTGCGCGCCCCCACGCGGGAATCGCGTAACTTTGCAGGCAAAAACAGGCATTCCATGAGAAAACTTCATCCTTTCATGCTGGCCGGGACGGGAAGCGACGTGGGCAAGAGCGTGCTGGCAGCAGCCCTTTGCCGCATCCTGCGACAAGACGGCTACCACCCTGCCCCCTTCAAGGCACAGAACATGTCGCTCAACTCCTACGCCACGCCCGAAGGACTGGAAATCGGGCGGGCACAGGCCGTACAGGCCGAAGCCGCCGGCATCCCCTGCCACACGGACATGAACCCCGTGTTGCTGAAGCCCAATTCCGACCACACGTCGCAGGTGGTGCTCAACGGGCGTCCGGCAGGCAACCGCTCCGCCTACGACTATTTCCGCGTCGAGGGACGGGAAGAACTGCGCCGCGCCGTGTGCGAGGCTTTCGACCGCCTGGCGGCCCGCTACAACCCCATCGTGATGGAAGGGGCAGGCAGCGTGGCCGAAATCAACCTCCGGGCAACGGACATCGTGAACATGCCCATGGCAAGGCATGCGGATGCCGACGTGTTCCTGGTGGCGGACATCGACCGCGGCGGCGTGTTCGCCTCAGCCTACGGCTCCATCATGTTGCAAAGCCCCGACGACCGGAAGCGCATCAAGGGCATCATCGTCAATAAGTTCAGGGGCGACCTCCGGCTCTTCGCCGACGGGGTGAAAATGATGGAAGAAGTGTGCGGAGTGCCTGTCCTGGGAGTCGTGCCCTATTTCCAAGACATACACATAGAGGAAGAAGACTCGGTGGACCTGGCCGGGAAAGCCTCCCGCGCGGAAGAAGGGCGGGTCAACGTGGCGGTGGTCCGCCTGCGGCACCTGTCCAACTTCACAGACTTCGACCGGCTGGAGCGCGACGGCAGGGTGCACCTCTTCTACGCCGACAGCGCGGAAGCGATCCGACAGGCGGAAATCATCATTCTGCCCGGCAGCAAAAACACAATAGACGACCTGGAATGGCTGGAACGCTCGGGAATGGCAACGGCCATCGCAGAAGCAAGGCGGGAAGGGCGCACCGTGGTAGGCATTTGCGGGGGCTACCAGATGATGGGACGCGAGGTGGCCGACCCGGAAGGCGTGGAAGGGCCGCCGCGCCGACGGGCGGGACTGGGACTGCTGCCCGTGCGGACGGTGCTCACCGGAAAGAAAACCACACGGCAGGTGGAGTTCCGCTTCGCCGAATCGGGCGCTTGCGGACGGGGGTATGAAATTCACATGGGACGCACCTGCCCTGACGACGGGACAACGGCACGGCATCTGGCCTGCCTGGCCGACGGCACGCCGGAAGGATGCCGGCTCGACCGGAAGTGCTGGGGCACCTACCTGCACGGCATCCTTGACAACAACGCCGTGGTGGACTACCTGCTGGAACCATACGTCCAAAGCACTGGAAACGGAACGGCAGAAGACTACGCGGCATTCAAGGAACGGCAATACGACCTGCTGGCCGCCCACGTGCGCCGCCATCTGGACATGGAAGCGTTCTACCGCATCCTCTCGTCAGAGAAAAGATAGGGCCACGCCGCACAACACCATGAGGCACTCGGCCCAAAGGTTGACGCCGACGGCCGTCTGCAAATCTTCCGTCCGCAACGCGCGGTCGCGGTTTCCGATGTAGGGTTTGGGGAAACTTTGCCCAAAATAGTCGTGCGGTCCGCCGAAACGACAGTCGAGGATACCGGCCAAGGCGGCTTCGGGATAACCGGAATTGGGGCTGGCATGGCGTGGCCCATGGCGCAGGATGAAACGCAGTTCGTCCTTCAGCCCGCGCGCGGCCTTGCGCCCCCGGTGGGGCAAGTGGGCGGAAAGGGCCATGAGGAAGGCCGTGAGCCGGGCCGGCACGTAGTTGGCCACGTCGTCCAACCGCGCGGCGGCCCATCCGAATTCCCGATAGCGGTCCGTGCGGTAACCTATCATGGAATCCATGGTGTTCACCATCTTATAAGCCATCATGCCCGGAAGACCGAGCAGATAGAACCAGAAAAGGGGTGCGACGACACCGTCGCTCAGGTTTTCAGCCAAGGTTTCCAGCGCGGCCGTGCGCACCTCCTTGTCGCTCAGGTGCGCCGTGTCGCGCCCCACGATGCGGGCCACCTGCCGGCGCCCTTCGTCGAGCGAACGATCGGCAGCCCGGAACACAAGGCGCACTTCGCGCACGAGCGTCGTGCCACAAAGGCAATAGAACACCAAGATGCCTTCCGCGGAAAGAAAGACATAGGAACCGCCCGCCGGCCATGCCGCACAAAGCCGGGAAAGGAAGAAAAGAAAAAGCCACGTGAGCAGAAAAACACCGGCAACGGAAAACCCGACCAAGAGCGTCCCCTTGGCGCGTCGGCAGCGCCCTTTGTTGGCATGGCGCTCCACAAAAGCGATCCAGCGCCCGAAAGCCACGACGGGATGCGGCAGGCAGGAAGGGTCGCCCAGACATTTGTCCAGCCCCCATCCCATGAGCAAAGGTAACACATTCCCCATCATGCCCATTCCGAAAAAATCCATTCTTGAACAGCCGCAAGCAAACGGTCGTCCGCTTCGCGTCCCTGCACGGCTATGCGGAAATACCGGCCGTCCAAGCCTTCGAAGTTCCCCGCATCGCGGATGAGGATGCCATGCTCGCGGAGCAAGTAACCCTTCAGGGCGGAAGCCACCCCCATACGAAGGCGCGCCAACAGGAAGTGAGTCTGTCCCGGCCAGACCTCGGCCAGGCGGAGCGCTTCCAGCCGGGCGGCCACCCTCTCCCGCTCTTCCAACAAGAAGCCGGTGTCCGGACGGAAATCAGCCTCGTGACGGACCAGGTAAATGGCGGCTTCCATGGCCAAAGCATTGACAGACCAAGGCATCCTGACGCGACGGATGCGGTCGGCCATCTCCGGACATGCCGTCAGGTAGCCCACGCGCAGTCCGGGGATTCCATAAGTCTTGGTCATGGAATGCAGGAGTATGACATTGGGCAACGCGGCGGCTTCCGCCGCACCGAAAAGCCGTTCCAATGTGAAATCCTCGTAACTTTGGTCGATAACAAAAAGCGTATGCGGATGTTGCCTGACCGTTTGTTCCATATCGGCATGCGGGATGACCGCGCCGGTGGGATTGTTCGGGTTGCAGAGCCAGACGATGTCGGCATCTGCCGGCAAACGATCGAGAGAGTAAATGAACCTCACCTTGTGGCAGTGCAGGCGGCAAGCATCGGCATATTCAGAGAAAGTGGGTGCAAGGATGCAGGAACGTCTGCCGGAGAAGGCTTGTGCCACAAGGTAAATGGCTTCCGTAGCGCCGTTGGTCAGACACACGTTCTCCGGTGCGAGCCGCAAGGATTCGGCCACAATACGTTCAGCCGTCTCCGGTGCGGGTTCGGGATAAGAACGCACACGGTTCCAACATTTTCCCAAATGGCTGAACAACTCGTCCAAACGGGGCTGGCGGTAGACGTTGCTACTGAAATTGAGACTGACACTATGGTCGTCGAAGGGGAGGTCGTCCCCATGTCCATGAATCATATCGTGTTTTGTTTTTGCAAAGGTAGTGCAAGTCGAGAGGAATGCAAAATAAAAGCAAATGAAACCGACGCTTATTCATGGCCGGGATGCAGCCCGAACTCTTAAAGATGACAAAAATGCGCAAAATAGTATTTAGCGAAATGATTCAACGCAAAGCGAAGCCTGTTTTTTTAGTATGTTTGTTCGCCAGAATCTAAAATGGAGGACAAACCTATGCTTCAGCCATTGCCGATAGGCGTGCAAGATTTTAATAAAGTCCGCACGGAAGGCTACATGTATGTAGACAAAACGGCTTTGTTGTACCGGTTGGTGAAAACGGGAAGCTATTACTTCCTGTCGCGGCCGCGCCGTTTCGGGAAAAGCCTGCTGGTGTCCACGCTGGAAGCCTACTTCCAAGGGCGGAAGGAGCTCTTCAAGGATCTGGCCATCGAAGGGTTGGAAAAGGATTGGGCAGTGCATCCGGTATTCCACCTGGACCTGAATACCCAAAAGTATGACGCGCCGGAGAAACTGGACCGCGTACTAAATGAATATTTGGAAAGTTGGGAGCGGATTTATGGCCGTGAACCCTCCGAAGTGGACTTTTCCCGTCGTTTCGGCGGCGTGATCCGTCGTGCCTGCGAGCAGACGGGGCAAGGCGTGGTGATTCTGGTGGACGAATACGACAAGCCCATGCTGCAGGCCATCGGGAACGAGGAGCTGCAGGAAGACTACCGCAGCACGCTGAAGGCGTTTTACGGGGCACTGAAAAGCATGGACCGATATATCCGGCTGGGACTGCTCACCGGCGTGACGAAGTTCAGCAAGGTGAGCGTGTTCAGCGACCTGAACAACCTGGAAGACATTTCGATGGATAACCGCTATGCGGACTTATGCGGCATCACGGAAGAAGAACTGCGTGACAATTTCAAGGAATACGTATGCAAGCTGGCTGATAAATACCGCATACCCGAGGAGAAGGCCTACATCCGGCTGAAGGAGCATTACGACGGATACCATTTCACAGAAGACTCGGAAGGGCTTTACAATCCGTTCAGCTTGCTCAATGCCTTGGCCAAGCAGAAGTTCGGCAACTACTGGTTCGAGACCGGCACTCCGACCTATCTGGTGGAACTGCTCAAACGTAGCCATTACGACCTGAGAAGACTGACACAAGAGCGCACAAGCGGAGAAGTGCTCGACAGCATCGACACGGCATCCGACCATCCCGTACCATTGCTGTACCAAAGCGGATACCTGACCATCAAGGATTACAATCCGCGCTTTGACGTTTACACGTTGGACTTCCCGAACAAGGAAGTGGAGGAAGGACTGCTGAAATTCCTCATTCCGTATTACACTCCAATCAACAAGGTGGAGTCCCCGTTCCAAGTGGAACAATTCGTGAAAGAGGTGGAAGCCGGCGACGTGGATGGTTTCTTCCGCCGCCTGCAAAGTTTCCTGGCCGACACGCCATACGAGCTGGCACGCGAGCAGGAACTGCACTACCAGAACGTGCTGTTCATCGTCTTCAAACTGGTGGGACTGTACGTGCAGGCGGAATACCACACCTCGCAAGGGCGGGTGGACCTCCTGCTCCAGACACCGGACATGTGTACGTGATGGAATTCAAACTGGAAGGAACAGCAGAGGAAGCCCTGCGCCAAATTGAGGAGAAAGGCTATGCCCGCCCATTCGACTCGGACACCCGCCGCGTGTTCCGCATCGGCGTGAACTTCAGCCGCGAGACGCGCAACATCGAGCGATGGTTGGTGGAATGAAGGCTCAATAGAAATCCAGTGGAGGCAGCCGTATACTTCAGCGATTCCGGGAAGGAAAGAAAGATTGCCCTCGCGAACGCCCTTGCATGTTTCGGTGGCGCTAGCTGCCTCCTGTCGCAAAGGCGCCCAAAGGCCGGCGGACGGCAACAAGTCTCCAAATGACACTTTGTCAAAACGTCAAGACACCCCCTGCGAAAACCGCGCAAACGGGCACGGGACGGGAACAGGAGGAAAATGCGCAAACCTCGCGCGCCCAAGGGAATGCAGGATGAAAGCCGAAAGCCGGTTTCCGTGACATTTTGCCGCCCGCCACGGAACGCCGTG
>CALULQ010000037.1 GCA_944321525.1 uncultured Paraprevotella sp. | reverse complement strand
ATGGAGCTCAAGCTGGACCAGTCGGCCGATGCCGCCATGCGCCAGATCGACCTGAAGGATTATCCCGCGCGCTTCGCTTTCTGCGGCCTGCCCGTGATCAAGGTGGCTGTCAACTTCGACAGCGATAAGCGCACGCTTAAGGATTGGAGAATTGAATAAGGAAGCAATAATAACATATTCTCCCGAATCATTCGTCCTCAGACAAGACGAGACACACAAGGTTATTGTCCTCGTGCCTCTTGTTCTTTTTCAAGCAAGCGACGCAAAGACTTCCTGAACATGTTCTCATCAAACGTGTACAAAGGATATTTAAAGACATTGCCGTCACGGTCTAACGTAATGTGTCCGAAAACCGCATCATGAAGAAGAAACTGGCGGCGCAGAATGTTTCCAGCAGCGGACAAGCATATACAGTATCCACCTAAATGCCAAACGAATACCAAAAGGAGTTATGGAGTATTCCGTTTCCTGAATGCTTCAGCGTCAGTTCTCACTTCTTCCTTGATTCGACGCACGTCAGGCCCGTCCACCTTTACTCTTTTACGAGCAATGACCTCGGCCACTGAATCAGCCTTGCCATGTTCACCCTCATCACGGTAAGAATAATACAACCCTTCGAGCGGGGCGAAACGCACCGGACACATCCAATGAGCCTGTTCATAATACTCCACGGCTTCGTTTGTCTTTCCCGCAGCCCGGCAAATGTCACCCGCCAGCAGGGAAAGGTTGTACGACGGCCACAAGCGTGCACACTCTCCAGCCGTGGCCAAAGCCGCCTCGAACCTTCCGGCATAGAATTGTTCGGCAGTATAATTATAAAGGAACGAAGCATTTCGGCTATAATAGTTATACAATAAGGCATATTCCGGCATCATGGCACGCGAATGACCATGCGAAGCACGCCATGCCGCACGGCTCCACCGATATTCATGAGAATAGGCATGCCCCACGACGGCCAGCCCCACAAACGAAGCCACAAGCGACACGAGCACAACCAATCGGAGCCGCCAGGCGTCCGCTTTCAAGCGCCCAATGAAACTGCCGCACGCTTCCAACCCACACACTCCAATCACCACCCACGACAATGGATACTTGAAAGGATAGGAAAACATGGCAAAAATGGCCAACGCACACAACGAAGTGGCCGATGCCTTGGCAAAAAGGCTCCGTTTCCGCATCAGGGCCACCAGCAATCCAACGAATACGGCCAACACCAGTGCCATTCCTCCTACGCCATATTCCACCCCCACCAGCAAGAATTCGTTTAACGGGTGGTAGACTTCACTGGCCAGCCAAGCATATTCGCTATCGGGATACTCCCTGAAGAAGTGGGCTTGCGCCGGCATATATTCCCTCAGGAACCCACCCGGACCGTATCCCGTCCAAGGCTGAGCTTTGAGCAATTCCCATGAGCGTTCCAAGATGAAACGGCGGCCGCTGGTGGAGTCGGACTTGACCGCCGAAACAGCCCACGCCAAGCCTGCGGCAAGCACAGCCACCACAACGGCCTTGCCCGTACGGTTGCCACACCACCGCACGGGCAAGATCCAAACAGCATACATCGCCAGGCAAATCCATCCCGTGCGGGACTGCGAGCACAAGATGGCCGCAACGACCGTTGTCATCCCCACCATGAGAGCCAAGCGCCAGACACCCTTCCACTCCCGCCACACGACGGCATAAAAAGGAAGGGCGGCACAAAGGCAAAAAGCCACCCCGGCTGGATTGTCGAACGTGCCGGCCGCCATCACACGGCCTCCTTTATGCCATGCTTTCCACAGCACATAGGCGGCTTCCAAGAAAGCCACGACCACGACCGCCTCGCTGAAAATTCCTTTCATAAACATTGTCCGCAAGGATGTCCTGTCGCCCGACCTGCTATCCCGGAAGGCCTGCCCCCCCCCAAGCCATGAGCAGCAACAGCGCCACAACTTCGGCCAGCACCCACTTGGGACGCAACCACTCGTCCGAAAAGCCCGACACCGGAGGAAAAAAGCAGGCTGTCAGCCCGCAGAGGAACAATCCGAAAAAGACATTCTCCATTAAGATTCCTCCCCGTCCTTTCCCAAGCGATCCACAATCCTGCATATCTTCCTCCCTGCGGTTCAAAACGTCATTTTCTTATTCAAACCCTCTTCCGCCTTCAGGATGTCGCGCACTCGACGGCGGAACTTTGTCTCGTTCCTCATGTCAAGCGACTGCTTAAAGACCAGTCCGTTGCGGTCGAAAGTGATCTGCGCCATGCTACCGATGCCCAAGGCCTCTTGCAGGGGCAAATAATCATCGCCTTTCACGACGCGCCTTTCAGGAAATTCCACGCCCGCGTAATCCATCGTAGCTTCCGTCCAACCCGGGCCATCCCCGCCATTGACTACCGCCAGCAGGCGCATGCCATTCCCTTCGTAATCCTCCAGCAAATTGCTCACCGACTCGTCGCGACAGAATTCGTCATACTTCTCCGGCGTAGAGAACCACACGACATGAACATACTGTCCTTCATAGTCTTCCAATATGGACTCAAGCCTCCTGCGCTCCTTTTCATCCGCGAACGGAACCGCATACATGTTCGACTTCGAATGCGACACCAGCTTGTCCAGCTCCCTCGCCTTCTTTCTGAAGAAAGGATGCGTCAGGTAGGCGTCCAAAGCCTCCACCACCTCCTTGCGCTCTGCCGGAGTAAGCACATCTTTGGCCGTCACTTGTTGCGTGAGATAAGCCTGCACCAGCCAGGGCGTGCCTTCCGTGCCCAACAGTTCGCGCAACACTTTCACGTGCAGGCTGTCCTCCTTCTTCTCCATCGCCACCCTGTTCCAAGACCCGGAGGCCCGCTCTCCCCCGGCCCGCTCCTCTTCGAACACATACGACGAGGCAAACGACAAGGGATAAAGCGTAGGCAGCGTGGAAGGGTATCCCCAGGAATAGGGCAGGAAAGAAAGCGAAGGGTCGTCCGCCGGCAAGAGGGCCAACGACTTGTAGACCGAAAAGTCATAGCCCGTGAAATCCTCCTTCCCGCCAAGGCCTTTCGGATAATCCACCCGCTCGCCGAACCAGCGGCTCCCCAAGAAGAGATAGCGGTCGACCAGCTCCATCCGCTGTCGGTTCTTCAACAAATGTGTCTCCCAAGGCGTGAACTTATATTTCCAAGCCACGTAGTCGCAAAGCCTCATGCTCTTCTCCACGCTCTCGTCCACCTTTTCCAGGAAGTTATCCGCATTCTCGTCCTTCACGTATTGCTGCAGTTCTTCCCAACCATAGGCCACGAGAGGCACGTCTTGGTGCTGCATCAGGTGGACGAGGCAGCCTTTCGGATTGCTGCCGGCATACTCCACCCGCATGTCGTCCGTCCCCAGGCCCGTTATCGTGAGGGTCAGCGTGTCGCCGGGCCGCACATAGAAAGGTATGTTTACGTCCCCTGACCTGTCGCCTACAAAACCCCATACGGGATGGTCCAGCGCCAATTCGGCACAAAATGTGCCGTCCGTCCGGATGGCGGCGTGCGGCTGCGACAGGAAGAAAGGCTCCTTCAGTCCCTGCCCCATCCGCGCGATGTCGAACACCCACAAGGAGGAGTTCCAGTCGCGCGTATAATCCTCTATCTTCCCGCGCACCACGGCCTTTCCGCCACGGAACATATCCTCGGCCACGTCACCTGCGTCTATCTCTTCCTTAGCCACGGGAATCTCCACTTTCGACTTCCCGCCATGAATCCCCAACAAACGGAACATTTCTTGACCCGCTCCCTCGACGAGGTCGAAAATCCTCGTGTCCTTCGGCATGGGGGCAAAGACGAGCCGAAACTCCGTCTCCCCACTGCGGGGAATGACGCAGTTCTCGCCTATCGTCAGTCCGGAAGCGCCCTCCAATGGATAGCGCACCGCGTCCTCATCGCTCAAGTAAGTCGTGGAAGCGAACAAGAAAGAAGAATTAGGTTTTCCCTTTGCCGTGAAATGCACCACCGTGGCGGTGTCTGCCAGCACCACCTTGTCCACGGCAAGAATACCAGCATTCGAATACAAAGTCTTCAGGCGGGTGTGCACCACATCGCCCCGACCATGCGACATTGCGGGCAGCAAACAAACCGCCACACTCATCAACAACTGTTTATACTTCTTCATAATCACATGTTTTAAAGATTCATTCCTTTCAAATCCCGGCATTCGGCGAACTGTCATCCAAATGCCATAATACACTAATTTTTCTTACCGATCGATTCGCGTCAATCCTTCTGAAACAAGATTCTTTTTACAAAAGAATGGCACAAATCTGTTAGCATCCTCAACCAAGAAAAAATCGATTCCACTCTATATTAATATCCATAATAATCTGGTCGCGCATCTTTCAGTTGCTCCAATGTAATATATGTTAGCCGCGGAATTATATTAAAAGAATCATCTCCTTCTTTTTTTACCCAGTCTATATACTCTTTTCCATCCTTATCTACCTTCTTCACAGCAGTTTCATAAGAATAGTGTATAGTTCCCGATATTCCATGATTTCCTGAGGCATACCAATTAGCTTTCACCGATAGAATTTGACAATTAATCGGACTTTTACGTGTAACACTAATTGTCAAATCTGAAGAAGGACCGCGACTATTATCATTTATGAAACCAGCCGTCCATGACAAATCAAGAGTAAATTTTCGACTTAAGCTCTCGGCGTTATAATAATAACCTGCAGCTACTGGTGACACAGGAGTAGAACCTTCACCCGGCGTATTTAATTGTCTTTTTGCCAAACTACGAACATACTCTTCCTCCATATCCTCATAGATGTCATCTTGCGAACAACTATAAGTTAAGACAGCAGTTCCAACACACAACAAGAGCAAACTCTTAGTCAAATTCACTTTCATCATTTTATTACCATTTTATAATTATTAATGCGTTTGCAAAGATAAAAGCAAACACACTAAGAAACAATTTTTCATTACCCGATAAGTTATACTAATAAATCAGGAAAGGCCCCAAAAGTCCTAATCTGCAAATTACCACCAATATTAATAGGATGGCACACGACACACGACCATCAAATTTATAATAAACATACCCTCTTGAATGACAGATGTCGGATCAGTAGAAATTCAGTGAGGGAACCAACTACAACGTCCGTGTCGGATTGTCACCAAAGCACGGAAATTCCTGCCAGGAAGAAAGGTTTTCCTTTCGCTTCCGTGTTTCAATGACAGAACGGACCGCCGAAAACAGGAGCCGGAGTGTTAAAAAACGGGTGGAAAAACTGTTTGTATGGAGCATTTCTCCGCCCCGACGGTCGTTTTTTCGCGGTAAAAACAGAATCGCTTTCCGCAAAGAAACGAACCGCTTTCCGCAAAGACGAAACTTTTTTTGCCGCAAGGCACTCCCTGCGGGTGCAGAAGGAAGGGAAAAACAGGGCTTCGGAGGGCTTTTCCCACTCCGGATGTAGTCCGTCCGCGTGCAAAATCCGTTTGTCCTTTTGCAAGCCACTCCCCTCGCGGGGCTGACACAGGGGGCTGGTTCCGGCCGCACGGCGTTCCGTGGCGGGCGGCAAAATGTCGCGGAAACCGGCTTTCGGCTTTCATCCTGCATTCCCTTGGACGCGTGAGGTTCGCGCATTTCCGTTCTATTCCCGTCCCGCGTCCGTTTGCACGGTTCCTGCAGGGGCTGTCTTGACGTTTTGACAAAATGTCATTGGGGGGCTTATTGCTGTCCGCCGGCTTTCTGGTGCCTTCGCGACAGGAAGCGGCGGGCGCCACCGAAACATGCAAGGGCGTTTCCGGAGGCCGTCTTTCTTCCCTTCCCGAAATCGCTGAAATATACGGCTGTTCCCGTTGGATTTCTATTAGGCCCAAATGTCCCAATGAAATCACTCACAAAAAATCAGTATATTCCTTGCAATACATCGAAATAAGTAATATCTTTGTGCTGAATGACCATTAAACACATTAATAATACCATGCGTAGAAACTTTTATATTACACTAATTCTATCTTTCTTATTATTGGCTACGGCTGTCTATGGCATAGTCAAAAGCGTATACCATTGCCAAGAATGGTTGCAGTTAGCAGATCTTATGGAACTTAAGCCGCAGGTCATCACCCGTGTACAAAGAATACTCTTTATAGCTTATAATTGGATGGCAGTCACTGTAATCCTCCTCATCACACTCATCTCCATACTGATGGGATACATAATAAAACAGATAAAAAGCCATCCGGAACTACTCGATGCGCTGACCAAATCATCCGAACAGCAATACAAGAAACTAAATGTAAACCTGTTAGATTGTAACATTATTTATAATGGAACAAACTACAAAACGAGACGACAAGTAATACTCTTATTAGATTGTCTCCTCCGGATAGAATCCCATACGATTCATTACATGCAGCTGAACGACATCTATCAAGCGAACTTCTACGACGGTTCGCCCGGAGCAAGACGCAAGGTCAGCAACCTGAAGTTTGAAATCAACGACCTATTAAAAGATACTCCCTTCTGCATCACCAAACCATCAAGCGACGAGTTGGCACTTTCTTTAATTAATAAAGAAACAGAAGAAAAACAACCGGAAAAAGACAAAAAGGCTACTACACGTCCACCACAAAAAAACAAGGAAAACGGGCCATCCTCTTCAGTGGAAGAAAACGAACCGCTGGGCCAATCGGAGAATCAGCCACCGAAAAATGCCTAACGCTGAACAGGGACAAACTATCGCCTGTTTGTTGACACACGCACGGCCTCGCCACATCAGACCAATGCCTACCGGAACCGTGGAACCTCCCGTTCATGGATTATGCGGCTCCGCAAATAGCCGATTTGACACGTTCTGATAAAATAAGGTATCACACCCGGCAAAATAGGACCGTGCATTCCTACCAATACGACATCGGCAAATTAACTTTGCACCTCGGGAACCAAAATCAGATATCATAAGATATGAACACAAGAATCAACACCTGGATGCACTTATCCTTCAAGGTCATGTTCCTCCGAATATGGGTGGCTTTCACCATCGTCTTGGTCGTCACCGGTTGCCATCCCCGTCCGGAACACGAAAATCTCAGGGAAAAGGTGCTCAGATTGAATCCCGAACTGAAAAGAGTCTTGAAGTTCTACGAAGGCGACTCCCTGAAATACCAAGCAGCCTTGTTCCTCATCGACAACCTGGCTTTCTACCAAGGACCGGCCAAAGATGAAATGGAACCCGTGTATGCCGCATACGAAGTCTTCAGCACGGGGAAATACTCCTACCAACAGGCATTGGATTCGGCAGCCCGCGTGTGTGGAAAGCCCAAAAGCCTGAACAGCATCGTGTGGAAAGAAGATCTGGACATCGACCCGGGTTTTCTGGTATCCAACATCGAATGGGCCTTCAAGGTGTGGCGGGAGCAACCGTGGGGCAAGAACGTGCCTTTCAAGCAATTTTGCGAATACGTCCTGCCCCACCGCGTGGGCAACGAAGAACTGATGCCTTGGCGCGAGAAACTTTACTATCAGTTCATGCCCGTCCTTGAACCCTACATGGACGACCCGAAGATGGAGAACCCCGCCTTCGCGGCGCACATCTTGCTCGACAGTCTGCTCCGGACGCCCTTCTATTTCACAGGGGAAATGTCGCAGGGCATCCGCATCGGGCCGAAAATCGTAGACTGGCGGGGAGGGAGTTGCCTGGACTTGTGCGACATGTTGGTCTACATCTACCGTGCCTTGGGCATCCCCTGCGGCATCGAGGAACTGCCGATGCGGGGCAACAACAACGCGCCCCATTTCTGGAATTTCATCGTGGATCCCGACGGGCAGACCTGGTACTTCTCCATGTTCTACTGGTGGCACCGCCTGCTGAAGGCCGAAGTCTATGGCGATGTCTACGGCAAAGTGTTCCGCCACCGATTCAGCCTCAACCGGGCGATGATGGATTCCCTCCAGGCTCCACCGGAGAGCCTCCATCCGAATTTCCGCTACCCGCTGTTCGAAGACGTCACCCACCTTTACGCCACGGACAAGGCTTTCACACTGAAAATTGAAAGCGACCGTTTTGTGCGAGAAATGAGGAACGGGGAATTGGTGTACCTGTGCATGTCGGACCGCTTTTCCTGGCATCCCGTCGGTTGGACGCGCTACGACGGTTCGGCCAGTTTTGCCGACTGCCATGGTGGAACGGTATATTGTCTGGCCACCTACGATGCGGCGAAAGGTGTGCTGCACGCAGTCACCTCGCCGTTCAACGTGAATGTCGACACGGGGGAAATGACCTTCTATGAACCGGAAGAGAGCACGGAGGACGTGGTCCTGCTCAGCAAGTTCGGCATGCTGGGCGAGTTCTACCTAGGGCGCATGGTGGGCGGGGTGTTCGAAGGAAGCGACACGCCGGACTTCAGACGGAAGGACACCCTGTTCCGGATTGGCGAAACGCCCGTCCGGCTGTGCACGGCCGTGCGTGCCGATTCGTCCCGCGCCAATCGGTATGTGAGATATTACGGGCCGGCCGGAGGGTATGGGAACATCTCGGAGGCTGCTTTCTATGCCTCATGGACCGACACGGTTCCCCTGCGCGGGAAGGTCATCGGACCGGCCGACGGGGCCACGGGCGGCCATTCCTATTTTAATGTTTTCGATGGCCACACCGACACGTCGTTCGACTATCCCCACGCCGACGGCGGCTGGGCCGGAATGGATTTAGGAACGGAGCGGAGCATCGGGAAAATTGTCTATACCCCTCGCAACCGGGACAATTTTGTCAGAAAGGGAGATCTGTACGAACTGCTGGTTTGCCGTCAAGGCGAATGGCTATCCTATGGCACGCAAGTGGCACAGTCCGACTCCGTAGTGTTCAAAGGCGTGCCCCGCCATGCGCTCCTGTTGCTGCGCGACCTGAGCCGCGGAGAGGCGGAGCGGCTGTTCGAATACAAGGACGGAAAGCAACGGTTCTGGAAAATCGGGGAAAACAAAGAATACAAACTTAATAAACGGACAATGAGATGAAGACTCGGATTCTATTATTGGCAATGATGTGCTGGGCAGGCTTGCAGGTCGGCGCGCAAGCCCCTTCCGGCTCCGCCGGCACCGACTCGCTCTACCGCAAGGTGCAGGGCTTCGGCATCGGGTTGCCACAGGAAAAGGTGTACCTCCACTTGGACAACACCTGCTATTTCCTGGGCGACACGATATGGTACAAAGGCTACGTGACGCGCTCCGACAATGGCGCGCTCACCGACCTGAGCAAAATCCTCTACGTGGAACTGCTCACGCCCGACGGCTACCCCGTGGAACGCCAGCAGCTGGAGATGCCCGACGGCACGGCTCATGGCATGTTCGTGCTGAAAGACACCCTCTATGCCGGCTACTACGAACTGAGGGCCTACACGCGCTGGATGCTCAACTTCGGGCAGTGCGAGTATCCCCACCAGCGCGTGTCGGAGGATTTGTTCTACAGCAAGCGGATGGCCAAGGAGTTTTTCCGCGACTATGAGAAACTCTATTCGCGCGTCTTCCCCGTCTACGACAAGCCAGCCCAGCCGGGCGAATATGCCAAGGACATGACCTTGCGCCCCATGCGCCGCTACTACAAGGCCCGCAAGGAGCACAAGCCCAAGCTCGACCTGCGCTTCTATCCCGAAGGGGGTAACCTGGTGGCCGGAACGGACTGCCGCGTGGCCCTCGAACTGAACGACGAGGAGGGGCGGCACATGGAAGGCATGGCGCTCGACATCGTGGACCGGCAGGGACAGACCGTGGCCTCTTGCCGCACGGACGAACGCGGGCGGGCCACCTTCCGGCTGGCCGCAGTGTCGGAAAAGGCCGACTACCGCGCCCGCTTCGGGCACGAGGGCTACGACTACGAAGAGCGCCTGCCCGAAGTCGCCCCGACGGGATGCGCCCTCAGCGTGGGGCAGAACGACAGCACAGTGACGGCCGTGGTGCAGGCACGGGGCGTAGACCGCCCGGTGGCCGTGCATGTCATGTGCCGGGGCGTGTCGCACTTCTACCGTCCGCTGGAGGGCACGGGTGGCAAATGGCGCGTGGACATCCCGCGCGACAGCCTGCCCACGGGGGTGAACCAGCTCACCGTGTTCGACGGCGAAGGGCGCATCTACGCCGACCGCCTCTTCTTCGTCAACCACCACGACTATCCCGCCGTGCCCCTCTCCGTCTCCGGCATCCGGGCCTCTTATGAGCCTTTCGACTCCATCACGCTCCACCTGCAGCTGGACGGAGCGGCAGACTCCGTGGCCGCCCTCTCGCTGGCCGTGCGCGACCGGACGACGGACGAGCCGAGCTACGACAACGGCACCCTGCTCACCGAAATGCTCCTCTCCAGCGAGCTGAAGGGTTTCGTAGAGAATCCCGGATACTACTTCGAAGCCGACGACAGCGTCCGCCGGCAGGCCTTGGACCGCCTGATGATGGTGCAGGGATGGCGGCGCTACGAATGGCGCCAGATGGCGGATGTGGAACCGTTGGAACTGCCCTGGCTGCCTGAAAAGTTCCAGACCATTGGCGGGCGTGTCAACCGTTCGGAGAGGCCCAACCCGGACTTCAAGAAGCCCAGCAATCTGCGCAAGGAGGTGAACGTGTGGGCCATGTTCACGCAGGGCGACGAGACTGTCGAACTGAAACAGGAGACGAAGGACGGCACCTTCTACATGCGCATGCCGCCGGTGTACGGCGAGTGCATGCTCTTCCTCAGCGCCGCCGCACTGGACAAGGACGTGGACTACATCGTCAAGAGGCGGCAGAAGGGATTCACCGACGAGGAAGCCTGGCCCGACTACTACGTGAAGCTCGACCTCTTCCACCCCCATTTCGCCCATCCCTACAGCTACTACCAGGACATGCCGCCGCAGGACCTCACGCCCTTTGCCGAGAACGAAGACAGCCTAGTGCACAACATGCTGGCCGACCGGTTGCTGCCCACCATCACCGTGCACACCGCCCGCAACGGGCTGCGCCGCTACGACCCGACAAAGCCGGCCTTGGTGGTGGACGCCAACGAGGCCTACAACCTGGCGGCCGACTACGGGCTGGTTGACATCCCCTACTATTATCTGGAGCCGCAGGCCGTGTCCACCATCATGGCCTTCCTCTTCGTGGGCGACATGGACATGTACCGCCACTACTACGTGCAGGCACGCCACGACCTGCAGCCCTGGATGCCGCGCAAACCGAGCACCCCAACGCTGCTCCCGCCGGGAAACTTCTTCAGCGACCTGCAGAGCCGGGAAACGTGGCAAACCGAAGAGAAACTTCGCTCGCTGAGCCAGCTGGAGGATTTCTCCATCTACACCGACTACGTGCCGCGCGAGATGGGCAGCTGGAAATACCGACAGGACAACCAGCCCGAGGTCATCGTGGGCTTCGGCTTCCGCCCCGACGGAGAATACTTCCCCTCGTGCCGCGACCGCCGCTACCTGATGCGCGGCTATGCCGTGTGCGAGGACTTCTACAGTCCCGACTACAGCCGCCGCCCCCTGCCCGCGACCGAAGACCACCGGCGCACCCTCCTCTGGATGCCCGACGTGCGGTTCGGACCTGACGGAAAGCCCACCGTCCGCCTCTACAACAACAGCCACCGCACCGCCCTGAGCATCGAGGCCGTGGGCATCACGGAAGACGGGCAATACATCCAATACAGGACACAACCGTAAGCGGGACGCGCCGGGAAGCCCCGGCGAAGACCGGCCACAAAAGCCACAATACAAAGCATCCGTTATTCGCGGCCCGGAGAAATCCTCCCGCAAATAACGGATGCTTGCATTCATCGCGCGGCAACCGGAAGCACAGAATCGCAATGTTCCGCGCGGCATTCCGCACCCACCGGCTCCCCCAGCTGCTCCTTATTATATATCCATAGGGACTGCCGGGCTTCACTCCACGCCGCGCAGCGGCTCGTTCTCTTCCGGAATCGTCTTCTTCGGGCTCGCCTTCGCTCCCAGCTTGATGAGCTTGTTGGCCGCGCCCACCACGCTCAGCCGGCCGTCCTTCAGCTTGTCGGCCGCTTTCCGATACACCTCCGAAGCGTCCTGCAACTTCTGTCCCACGTTCTCGAAATGGACGATGAAGTCGGCCACGCGGTCGAGCAGCATGCGTGCCGTGCCGTAGATGGCCTCCTGGTTCTGCGCCTGCTGCACCTGCGTCCAGGCAATCTGAATAATGCGCAGGGCCGCTGTCAGGTTCTGCTCGCCGGTGATGAACACGCCTTTCGAGAAGGCTTCGCGCCACAGTTCCGGCGCACCGGCCAAAGCCAGCTGGAGTGCGCCCTCGTTGGGCACGAACATGATGACGTAGTTCAAGGCTTGCCGCGGAGGCTTGATGTAGGCACTGTAGTCCTTCCTCGCCAGTTCGGCCACGTGCTGCCTCACGCTCCTCAGGTGGCGTTGCAGGGCTTCGGCGCGCGCCTCGTCGGTCTCCGCGTTCTGGTAGTCCACGAAAGCCGTGAGCGACACTTTGGAGTCGATGATGGCATCTTTCCCGTCGGGATAGTGCAGGATGGTGTCGGGAATCATGCGTCGCCCCGTCTCCTCGTTCAGCAGGGCGTTTCCGCGGTTGTCGCGCAGCGTCGCCTGCTTCTCGTAGTGTATGCCTTCCGTCAGCCCCTGGCTCTCCAGCAGTTCGTCCAGAATCAGTTCCCCCCAGTTGCCCTGCACCTTGTTCTCGCCGCGCAAGGCGCTGGCCAGTTTGTCGGCCTCCGTCCCGATTTCGCCGGCCCGCTTCATCACCTCCTCGATGGCCCGCTCCAACGAGGCTGTGTTCTTGGCATGCGCATCGCGGCTCTGGTCCATGGCCACGCGCATCTCGCGGATGTTGTCCTTCAGGGGAGCAATGATGGCCGCCATCTGTTCGTTGTTCTTCTGCGACAACTCCTGCGAGCGGCGGCCCAGCATCTCGCGGGTGGCGTTTTGCAGTTGCTCCTGCACCAGCCTAAGTTGCTCCTGGAAACGGCGGTCGCGCTCGGCCGCCTCGCGCGACGCCTGCCCCCGCATCAGCTCCAGTTCCTTCCTCGCCGCCTGCAGGTCGGCGGCCAGCGCGCGGTTCTCACGGTTCAGGCCGTCGGCACGCTCCTGCACGCCACGGCACCGCGCTTCGACCTCGGCCATCCGTTCCCGGTAGTCCCGCTCGCGCCGCGCAGCTTCCTCTTCCGTCCGTGCGCGCATCGCCTCCAGTTCTTCGCCCCTGGCTTTCCACAAGGCTTGCTCGGAAGCCATCCGCGCCCTCGCCCACAACAAGGCCGCCACGGCTCCCGCCAGCACCCCCGCCACGGCTGCAATCCATTCTGTCATAATAAACCTCCTTTGTTGAATTTCCGAACAAAGTTAGCACAAAAAAACGAGAAGCTCCGCCGGATTCCACGTTATGCTTCCCACAAAACAAGCCATGCGGCAGTTCCGTTCTTGCTTCTTCCCCGGAAAAGCCTTGCCCGCAAGTCCCGGACATAAGGCCGGAAACTGTCTTCCGGCCGGTCCTAAATCTATTCTCAACCGCAAGAGGGAAATGATTCTTCCCCACGCAAGCAGCTTTCCGACATCCCCCGGCCGAATCACAAAGATGGGCGACGGCCTTGACTTTCTTAACATATAGGACGCAAAGAGTCGCATTTTTTATATACCTTTGCCGCAAATTCAAGGAGGATTACATTATGACCGAAACCAACATGCAAGAAAAATCAAAAGTTTACTATACCGACTTCCGTTGCAAAATGGACGAAGGCCCGGTGGACAAGCTGAAACGCCTCATACGGGCGGCAGGCATGGACAAGATGGACCTGAAGGACAAGTTCGTGGCCATCAAGATGCACTTCGGGGAATTGGGCAACCTGAGTTTCCTGCGCCCCAACTATGCCAGGGCCGTCGTGGACTTGGTGAAGCAATGCGGCGGGAAACCCTTCCTGACAGACTGCAACACGCTGTATCCCGGCAGCCGCAAGAATGCCATCGAACACTTGTATTGCGCCTGGGAGAACGGCTTCACGCCGCTCACCGTAGGCTGCCCGGTCATCATCGGCGACGGACTGAAGGGGACGGACGACATCGCCGTGCCCGTGGCCGGCGGCGAATATGTGAAGGAGGCCAAGATTGGGCGCGCCATCATGGACGCCGACGCCTTCATCTCGCTCACCCACTTCAAAGGCCATGAAATGACCGGATTCGGCGGCACCATCAAGAACATCGGCATGGGCTGTGGCTCACGGGCCGGAAAGAAAGACCAGCACTGCAATGGCAAACCCGTGATCGACGCGGAAGCCTGTCGCGGCTGCAAGAGGTGCATGCGCGAATGCGCCAACAACGGCCTCGTGTTCGACGAGGAGCGCAAGAAGATGACCGTCGACCAGGAACACTGCGTAGGATGCGGCCGCTGCATCGGGGCCTGCAACTTCGACGCCATCGGTTTCGCGCAAGACGCCGCCGTGAAGGAACTCAACTGCCGCATGGCAGAATACACCAAAGCCGTGGTCGACGGACGGCCGTGCTTCCACATCTCCGTGGTCTGCGACGTGTCGCCCACGTGCGACTGCCACGCCGGCAACGACACGCCCATCATCCCGGACGTGGGCATGTTCGCCTCGTCCGACCCCTTGGCGCTGGACCAGGCCTGTGTGGACGCTTGCCTGAAACAGACGCCGCTGCCCGGCAGCCAACTGACCGACGAGATGGCCAGCCCGCACTTCCACGACCGACACGACCACTTCGACAACACGAACCCCAACACAGAGTATAAGACCTGCCTGGAACACGCCGAAAAAATCGGATTGGGACACCGGACATACGAACTGATTCACGTAAAATAAAAACCACAAGACATGGAAATGATTCCCGTCACGACTTCCGACAGATTTTATGACGAAGCCGAAGCCCTCATGGAACAAGCCTTCCCGCCCGAAGAACGACGCCCACGGACGGAACAGCGCGAATATGCCGACCACAACCCGCTCTTCCGGCCCAACGTGCTCGTGGAGGACGGGCAGTTCGCCGGACTGCTGAACTACTGGCAACTGGAAGGATTCATCTATGCCGAACACCTGGCCACGCTGCCCTCGCTTCGCGGAAAAGGGCTGGGACAACGCGTCATGGAGAAACTCATCAACGACTCGTCCCTCCCCATCGTGCTGGAAGTGGAGCCTCCCACCGACGAACTGAAACAGAGGCGCATCGGGTTCTACCGACGCTGCGGCTTCACGCTGTGGGAGCACCGCACATACATGCAACCACCCTACTCCGCGCAGTTGCCCTCCATCCCCCTGAGGC
Source organism: uncultured Paraprevotella sp. (assembly GCA_944321525.1). Lineage (GTDB taxonomy): Bacteria > Bacteroidota > Bacteroidia > Bacteroidales > Bacteroidaceae > Paraprevotella. Next base: position 18,825 of record CALULQ010000037.1, on the reverse strand, counting down.
TCATGGTGCACGGACAGCTTAGCGAAGAACAGGACTTCGACCACGTGTGCCGCGAAATCTACACCAACGTGTACGGCTGCACGGCGGAAGAAGCCGGGCACTACCTGAAACAGGAATAAGGCATGGACACGCTCAACTCACTCATCAAGACGTGCAGCGACTTCCTGTGGGGCTGGCCCATGGTCATCATCCTGCTGGGCACCCACCTGTTCCTCACAATCCGGTTGCGCGTGCCGCAACGCAAACTGCTCACGGCCATCCGGCTGTCCGTCAAGTCGGACACGGCCGCCAAAGGCGACGTGAGCCAGTTTGGCGCACTGGCCACGGCTTTGGCCGCCACCATCGGCACGGGCAACATCATCGGCGTAGCCACGGCCGTCACCCTGGGCGGGCCGGGCGCCGTCTTCTGGTGCTGGCTGACCGGCGTGTTCGGCATCGCCACCAAATATGCCGAGGGACTGCTGGCGGTGAAATACCGCATCCGCACGCCGCACGGCAAGATGGCGGGCGGCCCCATGTATGCCCTCGAACGGGGACTGAACATGAAATGGCTGGCCGTGCTCTTCAGCATCTTCACCGTCTGTGCCTCGTTCGGCATAGGCAATCTGGTGCAGAGCAACGCCATCTCCATGCTTTGCTACGAAACCTACCAGATTCCGCAAACGCTCACAGGCGTTGTCATCGCCGTCTGCGTGGCCCTGGTGGTCATCTTCGGCGTGAAGGGCATCGCCCGCGTCTGCACGGCTTTCGTCCCCTTCATGGCCATCCTCTATTTCCTGGGGTGCTGCTACATTCTCGTGGTCAATGGCGCCTATGTGTGGGAAGCCGTGAAACTCATCCTCGTTTCCGCCTTCAACCCGGAAGCGGCGGGCGGAGGCTTCGTGGGCGGTTCCATCATCATGACGGCCCGCTACGGCATCGCCCGCGGACTCTTCAGCAACGAAAGCGGCATGGGGTCGGCCCCCATCGTGGCGGCGGCCGCCCAGACACGCAACCCCGTGCGGCAGGCATTGGTGTCGTCCACCGGCACGTTTTGGGACACGGTGATCATCTGCGCCCTCACCGGACTGGTGTTGGTGTCGAGCATATTGGCCTACCCCGACATCACTTACGACGACGGGGCCGCGCTCACGAAGGTGGCTTTCGAGAAGATTCCCTATGTGGGTGCCCCGCTGCTCATCTTCGGCATCGTGACCTTCGCGTTTTCCACCATTTTAGGATGGTGCTACTATGGAGAGAAAGCCATGGAATACCTCAGCGGAAAGCGTTGGATGCTTTGTTATAGAGGCGTGTTCATCGTGTGCGCCTTCTTCGGCGCCATCACCCAACTGGCCGTCGTGTGGAACTTCGCCGACCTGACCAACGCCCTGATGGCCCTGCCGAACATCGTGTCGCTGATATGCCTGTCCGGAGTGGTGGCGGCCGAGACGAAGAAATATTTGTGGGAAAACCGGCTGGACGAGGACGCCGGAACGGAAAACGAATAACCGCTCCCTTGTGCGGGGAGCGGTTATTCCGTCTCAGCAGAAGTTCAGTGGGAGCCTGCAACAAAGCCAGTGTCGGATTGTCAGCCCAGCACAGAATTTCCTGGCAGAAAGAAAGGTTTTCCTTTCGTTTCCGTATTTCAATGACAGGACGGGCCGCCGCAAACAGAGGCCGGACTGTTAAAAAACGGGTGGAGGAACTGTTTGTATGGAGCATTTCTCCGTCCCGGCGGTCGTTTTTTGCCTGAAAAAACGGAATCGCTTTCCGCAAAGAAATGAACTGCCTTCCGCAAAGACGAAACTTTTTTGCCGCAAGGCAGTTCCTGCGGGTGCAGAAAGAGGGGAAAAACAGAGCTTCGGAGGGCTTTTCCCGCTCTGGATGGAGTCCGCCCGCGTGCAAACCCCATTTGTCCTTTTGCAAGCCATTCCCTTCGCGGGGCTGACGCGGGGGCGGGTTCCGGCTGCACGGCGTTCCGTGACGGACGGCAAAATGTCGCGGAAACCAGTTCTCGGCTTTCATCCTGCATTCCCTTAGGCGCGTGAGGTTCGCGCGTTTCCGTCCTGTTCCCGTCCCGCACCCGTTTGCGCGGTTCACGCAGGGGCTGTCCTGACGTTTTGACGAAATGTCATTGGGGACTTGCTGCTGTCCGCAGTCCTTTTGGCACCTTCACGACAGGAAGGCCACCGAAACATTGCAAGGAAGTTTCCGAGGGCCATCTTTCTTCCCGTCCCGGAATCGCTGAAATATACGGCTGTCCCCACAGGATTTCTACCGAACCGTTATTCGTTTGACGCGGTTGAGAAAGTGATTTCCACCGTAGCGAAACCCAAAGCGTGGAACAGAGCCGAGAACTGGTTGCGGGCATTGGCCTCCGCCCGCCGCAGGTTGGAGGGCGTAAGGCTCTTGGACCGCATCTTCCGGCGCGCACGCTCATACAAATCGCGGCGCGCCGCATTGGACCATGTCCCGCTCTCGTAGAACACCTTCATGCGGGCCTCGTCCATGAAGTTCTCGTCCAGCAGGTGCACCTCCGGCAGGCGAAGCGACACCGTGTCGCCGTGGGCCACAGCCCACCCGTCCGCCACGCGGCGCATGTCGATGCCGATGCGCGGCGTGCCCGAATAAACAATCACCAGACGGTCGTCCGAGAAAAAGCCCTTGCGCAACGTGTCGGCCACCACTTCCGACTGCACCGAAAGGAACTCCCACTGCCCGATGCGCTCAATGCGGCTAATCTCCTGCGCCGTCAGTTCAATGCGCGGGTCAAAACCCACCTGCACATCGACTCCGCCACCGCGGCGCCACGCCAGCACGGCCCAGACGGCCAGCACCAAAACCAGCACCACGGCCAACCACTTCAGCACGCTCAATCCCTTATTCATTCCTGTACAATTTTCCGGCACTTCCCTCGCGGTCCAACAGCAAAGGCACGTCGGCCCCCGTGAACTCCTTGCGGAAAGACACCACGATATTCCGTTCGTCGTATCCCAGTTTCACCAACATCGGCACCAACACGTGGGCCGCATTCTCGCGCGCCATCTCCAAGATGCCCAACTCAGGCACTGAAGCCAGTATCTCTTCTTCCCCTTGGCGCGCGAAGGCGGCCAGTTCGGCCGATGTGAAATCGGAGCGCGTCAGCGACACGAACTGCTTCACCTCTTCGTGGTCGATGCGCGAAGCCGTCACCACCACGCGAGGGTCGGGCAACAGAATCACAATACGCCCGTCGGACCGCAGCACGTTCTTCTCGTTGAACGCGGAGAAGTCGATGTAAGCCTTCAATGTCACTTGTATGGGTATCATCGCCTTGCGCTCGCCCATCGGCACCTTTACGTCGAAAGGCTTTTGGAACACTTGTCCCCGCACGTGCAGCGGATCGTCCTTCAACACCAGCTTGTCCACCTCAAACTCCGCCGTGTAGAGCCGGGCACAATCCCTTACCTGCATGACGAGGGACAGCGTGTCGACGGAGTCCGCCCCGCCGCGCCCCTCCCCGCCGCGGCAAGCCGGCAGCAGGAAGAGGCAGGAAACCGCAATCAATGTCAATATCGCTTTCATCGCAAATCCTTGAATAGGCCAAAGATACTGAATAATGCCCTAACGCGCAACAAAAGCCTGCCTAAAAATAAAGACAAAGCGGCTTGGCCAAATCGGCTTTTTTTTGTTCCTTTGTGAAACCCTTAAAGAAACAAGATGCAAACACAGTTTAAAGCTCTTTGCCTGGCGTGCGCCATGGCGCTCTGCGCCGCATGCGGCAACAACCAGCCGCAAGCCACCAGCGGATACAGCGAATACGAAAAGCCGGACACGGTCAACGCCGTGCAGAGAATGAAAGACTATCACTATAGCGCCGAGGTGACGGTGGAAGGTACGAAGTATGCCTACGACATCGTGCGGGAAGTGAACGACACGCTTCCCATCGTGGCCGGAGACGACGGCGGGCGCTACGCCGACAACTACATCCGCCTGCGGGTGAACCGCGAAGGGCAACAAATCTTCAACCAAGTGTTTCTCAAACGCAACTTCAGGGAATACATCGACGCGGGCTTCATGGCAAAAGCCATTCTTGAGGGCATGGCGTTCGACCGCGTGGAGAACGGCAAGTTGCGGTTTGCCGCCAGCGTATGCTACCCCTCCACCGACATCTACATCCCGCTGTCCATCACCGTCGCCCCCGACGGCAGCTACCAGATAGCAAAGGACGAAGTGCTGGACACCGTGGTGGAAGTGGACAGCCTCGACACAGAAGAATAAACCAACATGAAACGCTTCTTCATCATCACCCTGACGCTCCTCCTGCTCGCCGGAGGAGCGTTCACCTTATACTTGTTGCGCGACCGCATATTCCCTTCCGTGAGCTACGAAGTGGACGATGAACTGGGCGGCAACATATTCCCCTCGCTCATCCTCTCCGTAGCCACGACGGACACCCTCATCGTACAACCCAGCCAGCGCCCCGTGGTGGGCAATCCCAAGTCGCACATATTCATTCAAGTGACCAGCCCGCGACCCAATTCACGGCTGAGAATCGAAGTGGCCGAAACGCCGTTCTTCAAACGCTCCGTTTCGGAATTCATCCTGCCCGAAGAGGGCAAGACCTACACCGTCTACCCGGACATACTCTGGAACTTCAGCGCCTTGCGCAACAACCGCCAGGCCGTGCCCGTCAACGTATCGGTGGAGGCACGCCTCAACGAAGGCCGGCCGGCACGCCGCACCCGCACATTCTCCGTGCGCAGCATCAACGAATGCCTCATCGGCTACTACGACAAGCGGAACCGCTTCCATAACACGGGCGTGCTCTTCGCCGCTTACGTCAACGAAGACAGCCCGCTCATCGACCAAATCCTGCGCGAGGCCCTGAACACGCGCATCGTGAACCGCTTCCTGGGTTACCAAAGCAAACGGGCCGACTATGTGGACAAGCAGGTCTACGCGCTATGGAACGTGCTGCAGCGCCGAAAATTCAAATACAGTTCCATCTCGAACAGCAGTTTGTCGAGCAACGTGGTCTACGCCCAGCGCGTGCGCACTCTGGAAGACGCCTTGGCCTCTTCGCAGATCAACTGCGTGGACGGCAGCGTGCTCTTCGCCTCCGTGCTCCGCGCCATCAACATCGACCCGATTCTCGTACGCCTCCCCGGCCACATGTACGTAGGCTACTACACCGACCGTAACCACACCCATGCGCAGTTCTTGGAAACCACCATGATAGGCGACATTGACTTGGACGACTTCTTCCCGGAAGAGAAACTGGACTCCACCTCGCAAGGCAAATCGCAAAGTGAGATGTCGCGCCTCACTTTCGAAAAATCCAAAGAATATGCCGCAAGGAAATACTCCGCCGACAGCGCGCAAATCCATGGACAATCCCCGCGCTACATGTTTCTGGAAATCTCCAAGGCACTGCGGCGATACATCCAGCCCATCGGAAAATAAAGACAAGCCGCGAAGCATCGCTCCCACCACACATGGCCGGGAAAAAACATCTCGGAAACGACAGGACGGAAACGCCTTCCGCACAACCATAAAAAAAGCATAGGGCAGCGCAAAAGAATGCACTGCCCTATGCTTTTTGTGCCCTTGCGCACAACAATAACGGCAAAGGCGGAATTTAAAGGGCCGCCTCATCCGGCATTGCCGGCCGTTAACCTTCCCGCTGCGGATAGTGGAGATTAGCCTCCGTAATCTGCTCCAGCACCTCGTGCAGGAACTTGGCAGATTCCCACTTGGCCATGGGCAGGTCGTGCAGCAGATAGTTGCCGCAGTCCTGCGGGGCCGCGCCCGGCACCTCACCTTCGAAATCAGCTACGAAACGGAACGTCTCCCTCATCAGGTCCACGATGTCGGCCGACTCAAGGTCGCCCTTCATCAGCAGATAGTTGCCCGTGAGGCAACCCATCGGCCCCCAATAGACAATCTTGTCCGCCCAAACGAGATGGTTGCGGAGAAACGTGGCGGCGAGATGCTCGATGGTGTGCAAGGCTCCCTGCCCCAGGGCCGGCTCGCGATTAGGCTCCTTCATGCGGATGTCGAACGTGGTCACCGTGTCGCCCCCCACCTCGTCCTTACGGGATACATAGATGCCGCGCAGGAGGCGGTTGTGGTCAATCGTAAAACTCGGAATCTTTTTCATCTTATTTTTGCTTTAATCCTTATTCTTCAGACAACGCCGTGGGCAGACTCTCCAGAAAGGCTTTCACCACCCCGAAGGAATGATCGGCCAGCGCCTCCCAGAAATTCTCATATTGGTCCCAATGCTCCTTCGCCCCGGGCGTGTCGCTGATAACCCGGAAACTGATGAACGGCACCTTATATAAATGGCACACTTGGGCTATGGCGCCGGACTCCATGTCCACCGCCAAGCCTTCGGGAAACTCGGCCTTGATGTCTTCCAGTTCGGAAAGGGCCGTCACGAACTTGTCGCCGGAGCAAATCAGACCGACATGCACCGGTACGGGCGAAGGCAACGAAGCTGCCGCACGTACCAAACGGGCATCGCACGTGAACCGGGGCGGCAGGCCTTGCACCTGGCCATAGGCGTTGCCCATGCCACACCACACATCGTGGTAGACCACCTCGGACGCGGCCACCACGTCCATCACGCCCACGCCTTCGTCTATGCCTCCGGCCACGCCCGTGCTGACAATCACGTCCGGCCGCACGCGCATGATGAACTCGCATGCGCCCACGGCGGCATTCACCTTGCCGATGCCGCACTCCATAATATATAAGGTGTTCCCACCCAACTCTCCTATCACATAGCGGAACAAGCCGACTTGCTCTTCGCGAAGCCCGTCCAGCAACTTGGACAATTGCTCGCGCTCGTCGCTCATGGCCGCGATAATCCCAATCTTCATGACTTTATGCTTCTATTTGCCTGCAAAAATACAACTTTTCCATCATTCATTCAACCACGAGCGGCACAAAAGGCTGCTCTTTCACCTCGTCCACCGGCGCCGAACGATATGCCACACGGCCGAAGTCGATCGACTTCAGGTCGATGCTGCGGATGGCACTGTTGTACATCGTGCGGTAGTAGAACACCCTGTTCTTGATGTCCGTGGCCGATGTCCACTGCGTGGCACTCGGAATGTCCGCCGGCACCTTCCCGTCGGCAAACTCGATGCCCACGGGAATGTCGAAATTGTTCAGTATCTGGAATGCCTGCGCCACCGTCCGTCGGGCCGTGGCCTGCACGGGAGATGAAGCCTGATAGAACGCGGCACGCACGAAACGCGACGGCGGGGTGACATCGCCGGGGAGACCCAGGAAACCACTTCCCGCCCCGAAAGCTGTCAGCGTGGCGCCTCCCAACGCCTTCCTCTCGGCGCCGCCGGGATAAAGGTTCACGTAGTTGTTCAGGTTGGTCATCTGCCATTCAAATCCGGGCGAGTTGGTCAGCACGCCCAACTCATTCTCATAGAAATTCATGCGGCCATCCACGATTTCCAGTACCAGTTGCCTGTCCGAGGCGTCGGCCATGCGCCAATGCGCCGTGGAAGCCCGCGGGTCCGACGAAACGACGTGCACCCCGCGAAGTCCTTCCTTCGCCTCGTCCACCGTCTTGAACGAAGCCAGCATCCAAGACACGAGTTGCAAGTCGGAAATGGAACTGTCCTTCTTCGCCGGGTCGTAGGTCTCGTAACCGCCATATTGCGGAAAATAGAACAGCCCCACCGACAGCCCGGCCTCGTTGAGCCCTTCGGCCACGAAATCTTCCATCTCCACGGCCACGCCCACATATCCGTAGCGGGCCTTGAACTTCAACCCTTCCTTTTTCCCGCCTGTCACGTAAGCCTGCTGTTCATGGCCGCGCGGCACCACCACGTAACGGCTGTTCAGGTCGCTGCCGCCCCACTCTATCGTGCGGGCCAGCACGGTAGCCCCGTCCGCCGACTTCAACGTGATGCCGGTGCAGGCATCAGACGCCGCGGGGAACAGGCAGGCTACCGCCAGTCCCCATGCCATTATCACTTCTTTTCTCATATCCTTATTCTGATTATAAATGATGGTTCGTTACGGGGCAAAGATATCCAATCTCTTCCATAAAAGCAATTCCCCGGCAAGAAACTTTCCCGCAAACGGCAACGCGCTCCTTTTTGTCCCGACAAACAACGAAGGCTATCCCACAAGAAGGTACGGCTGGAAGGGGAAAGATGCCCGCGAGAAGTGGGCAAACCGGCAAGCGGGAAACATCCCCTAACATCCAAAGAATAACAACAGGCACACCGCAAAGGCCACCGCAAGGCAGCCCGCCGACAGATTGCTCCCCGGCCTACGGCATCCTTCGCGGGAAGCCGAAGCACCCGCGCTCCCGGCCGCAACCACACGCTTCCCCGTCGCTGCCGCAACAGCGCCTGCCGCAACACCGGCGGCCACGTGGCGGGCGTCGGGACGCACTGCGGCATGCCCTTCCCGCGACGCGCCCGCCCCGTCTTCCGCCCCGTCGCATTCATCTTCAGGCAACACGTCCTCCGTGTCCTCGCCGGGCACTTCGTCATCGCAGGCATAGTCCCACTCCTGCTCCTCCTGCTCATCAAAGCCGTAATCGCAGTCCTCGTCAAAATAATCTTCGTCGTCCATCATCGTACACGCTATAAGCCACGGCATCCCTATCCCGACGCCGCACGACAAGCCGGCGGCCGTATTTCCGGGTGGGACACCGTCACAAATATAGCGCTTTTGCCAACAACGGCAAAGCCGTCGCCTCAACTTTTATCCACAAACATCATGGCGTTCCGCTGGTCGGCCACGATATTGATGTAGCGGTCATACTCGCGGAGCACGTCGGCAATGATTTCTTCCTTGCTGAGATATTGGATGTCGTTCCCCGTGCGGCCGTCGGAATAATAAGTCACCGGAACATACTGCGTGCCGTTGTCCACGTCGGGCGTGTTGTCCTCATCGATAAGATAATCCGACAACACCTTCTTCTCCGTGGTCACCCCGTACCTGAAATTGCGTATCTGCACGTGGGGAATGTTCAGCTCAACCGACAAGGGGCCGTTCTTCCCGCTGAGGATTTCGGCACGGATGCCACAAGCGGCAAACTCCTCGCGAAGTTCCTCGAAGGCGGGCACGACTTTCTCTTGAAAGAAACGCTTGATATCGCCCTTCTGGTGGAAGGTGACAATCTGGCGCAAGCGTTGCTGCCACCGCTCCCCGCCCCAGTTGCGGCTTCCGTAGGGCAAGTGAGCCGAATTGTACAGCTCGTCGGCCCGCAAGGCTTTGAACAGGCAAAGGCTGAGGACGAACATGATGAGCCCGAAAGGCAATGCCGAAATCAGCGTCATGGTCTGCAGCGACTTCAAGCCGCCGGCATAGATCAGCATCATGGTGATGACGGCCATCAGCACGCCCCAGAAAGCGTTCTGCCACTTGGGCGTGTGCGGGTGGTTGGCCGAAGAGATGCTGTTCATCACGAGGATGCCCGAGTCGGCGGACGTCACGAAAAATATGGCAATCATCGCGATGGACGTCGCGCAAACGGCCCTTGCCATCGGATAGCTCTCAAGGAAGGCGAACAGCAATATGTCGGGCTGGTCGACCAGCGCCGACAATGCGCCGTGGGCCACGTTGACGTCCGCCCAAATGGCACCGTTGCCGAAGGTGGTCATCCAAAGGAAAATGAAAGCCGACGGCACCAGCATCACAGCCAGGATGTATTCGCGGATGGTGCGCCCCTTTGAGATGCGGGCAATGAAAAGCCCCACGAAAGGCGCCCAGCTGATCCACCAGGCCCAATACATCACGGTCCAACTGGTGAACCACCCGCGCCCCACCTTCTCGAAAGCAAACGTGTTGAAGGTGAGGCTCGCGAAATTCTCAATGTAATTGCCAATGCCTTCGGACAAGGCGCTCAGCAAGAATGTCGTCGGGCCCAGGAACAGCACAAAGACCAGCAACAGGATGGCCGCTCCGAGATTGATCTCGCTCAGCCGCTTCACCCCCTTGTTCACGCCGGCCACCGCCGACGCTATGGCCAACCCGCTGACCAGCACGATTATAATACATTGGAACAAGAAGTTGGACTCCCTCAGCACACCCAAATGCACCAGCCCGGCATTGAGCTGCACCACGCCGAAACCCATAGACGTGGAAATGCCGAAAAACGTGCTCACCAGCGCAAAGACATCCACCACGTCGCCCACCTTACCGTGAATCCGGTCGCCCAAGATGGGATAGAGGCCGCTGCGGATGCTCAAAGGCAACTTGTAACGGAAGGAAAAATAGGCCAGCACCAGTCCCATCAACGCGAATATCGACCACGCATGGATGCCCCAATGGAAGAACGTGGCCAGCTGCGCGTCCTTCGCCGGGTTCTCTATGCCGGGCAAGGCCGGATAGACATAGTGCGACATGGGTTCCGCCACGCCGAAATACATCAGTCCAATGCCCATCCCCGCCGCAAAAAGCATCGAGATCCAGGAAAAGAACGAATACTGTGGTTCGGAATTGTCGGCCCCCAAACGGACATTCCCCATACGGCTGAACGCCAGTATCAAAAGGAATATCACGAAAAACGACACCAGAAGGATATACACCCAGCTGAGGTCCTTATAAACCTTGTCCTGCACGCTCTCCAGCACGGCATTGACACGTTCGGGAAACAATGCCGCCAGCAACGACAACGAAATCAGCACCGAAAGCCCCGGATAAGCCACTCTCTTGGCAAACGTAGTATACAAATTAAGTTTCTTCTGCATAAGCAATATATATTAATAGGTTAGGTTACGGATCCCAACCGGCGCAAGGCCGCATCGGCGGCCGGCCCTTCTCGACAGCCGCGCCAAGGCCGGATGGAGAATATCCACAAAAAAACAATGAATGTCCTGATTAAAACAGCAATGATGGTCGCCGTCAGAAAAAACAAGACAGAAGAGGGCGCAACAACGGGTGCAGCCGTCTTCATGATTTATGCGAAGATACAAAAAAATACCCGCCCGGCCAAACCGCCCCGGCAGCCTGCGGTAGCCGTTCCGGACAGGCGCGCGGCTCCAATCCCGACAAAACGCCGTGCCGGAAAACGGAGTGCAGCCAAAGGCAAAGCACCTCCCCGAAAAGCCAACCGGACGATAGCGGACTTCGCCCGAAACGCACGAAAAGGAGTACATCCAGACGGAAAAAACTTTTCGTGCATTTCCCAAACAAATCCCAGGCCTTCACGACAACGCCCCGCCCCAACTGACGGCATACCCCCGACGCCCCGAAGCACGGGCACGCCAGCCCATGCCCGATGCCCGGCCATGCCCTGCGGAGTGCGCCAGCGTACTTTGCGGAGAGTACTCGAGTACTTGCCGCAAGGTACAATCCGATGAAGCGGCAGCTCGTGGCACGTTGTCTTCCTCTTCCTCCACATTTCCGGATATGGCCTTGTCGGCAACGCAAGGCAAAAGAATGATGGACAAAAGTCAATCGCTTTGCGCTATCGTGTAAGCCTGCGGCGTCCCTATTCGAATCATAATCAGTAAAACCGTCACAATCTTCCGTAGAATCGTTACGCCCTTTTGCATCATATACCACTATTTTTGCACCAAAAGAAGAAGCGTATATGAATACGGACAATAAAATAAGCAGAAGAGCCTTTATCAAGACTTCCGCCCTCACGGGAGGGGCGTTGCCTGCTTCCACGACAATACCGGGGCAGGCGATGAATCTGTTGCAGGAGCAAAAGAACTATAATAAGTTTGCCAATGATGAGTTATTGCAAGGCGTGTGCGACATCCACCTGCTTGTACGCAGTAATCCGGCATGGCTGATTGGTTTAAGCTAATTCTTCATTATATATAAAAGGTATGGACAGACGGGATTTTATCAAAAGCGGACTTCTTGCCGCAGCCGTAGGAGCGGTGAGCGGTCCGAAAGCCATCGCGCAGGAGGCTGAAAGGCGGGCGACGCGGGAACGGTTGTCGAAAGACATCCTCAACTACCATCCGCAAATGCAATACCGCCCGATGGGGCGCACGGGAGTCAACGTGTCGGCGTTGGGCTTCGGCATGTTGCGACTGCCGATGAAGAACGGGCACGTGGACTTCGACCAGACCACGCCGATGGTGCGCCGTGCCATCGAGGGCGGCGTGAACTACATCGACACGGGGCGCGTCTATCTCGGCGGCGAAAGCGAGCAGGCTGTGGGCAAAGCCCTTGCCGGAGGCTGGCGCGACCGGGTGTATGTCACGTCCAAGATGCCGTGGTGGGAAATGCAGTCGGCGGACGACTTCGAGAAGTTCTTCGACCAGTCGCGGCGCACCATCGGCACGGACGTCATCGACTTCTACCACATCCACATGATCATGCACCGGGCGTGGAAGGACTACGTGCTGCCCTACAAGCTCATCGAAAAGATGGAGCGGCTAAAGGCGCAGGGCAAGATTCGCTTCATGGGCTTCTCCTTCCACGACAGCCTGCAACTCTTCAAGAAAGTAGTAGAATATACTCCAGCATGGGACTTCTGCCTCATCCAGCACAACTACTTGGATTATGAATACGAGGCGGGCGTGCTCGGTCCGAAATACGCCGCCGCCAACGGTATGGGGCTGGCGGTGATGAAGCCCGTCCGCACGGGATTCCTCGCCAACCTGCCGCAGCCGATGCGCGACGCGCTTGCCTCCACGGGCATCCACAAGCCCGACACGGAGTGGGCGTTGGACTACCTGTGGGACATTCCCGAAGTGAGTGTGGCGGTGAGCGGCATGGGAAGTATGGAAGATGTAGAGGAAAATCTGAAATATGCCGCCAAAGCCAAACCGAATATGCTTACACCTGCCGAGCGCGAGGCATTGGGCGCGGCCATCTACGCCTACCGCCACGCGCCGGAACATATCGACTGCACGGGCTGCTACCAGTGCATCCCCTGCTCACACAACGTCGCCATCGGTTACATCTTTGCCTACGTGTACAACAACTACACCCTGCACCGCGACAAGGAGCGGGCAATGGCAGACTACACCGTCTCAATGTCGCCCGTGCAGCGTGGCGACCCGGCATCCTCGTGTGTCGCTTGCGGCGAGTGTCTGGCGAAGTGCCCGCAGCATCTGGATATTCCCGCTCTGCTGGCGAGGGTGAAGGAGACGATGGGGAAATGACATTTACATAACCGCACGATTTTCCTCGGAAACATCAACCAGCCTACTCACTTCCATACTTCCGCAAGAATACCTCCCGGTTCCGCTCGCCCCACTCTATCATCGCATCGATGATAGGTATCAACGTGCTCCCCAATTCCGTGATGAAATATTCCGAGCGGGGAGGCAGTTCGGGATAGATGGTCTTGCCGACCAAACCGTCCTCGACCAATTCTTTCAGTTGCAGGTCGAGCACACGAGGTGTGGCCTCGGGAAATGTCTTGTGCAATTCGCTGGGGCGCATCGGGCGATGGCGCAATTCGTCGAGGATGCAGGATTTCCACTTTGAATCAATCAGGCTGATGGTAAGCCGCAACGGGCAGTCCAAATCTACGGGTATCTTTCGTTCATACATAGCGTTGTCTATTTTGTCCGTAAAAGTACAAAAAGCGGGTATTCTGCCCAAAGCCGTATATACCGAATAATTTTTCAGTATAGGAATAAATTTTCGGTACTTGCCTGTACGACAGGTTGCTTGTAACTTTGCGGCATGTCAAACCAATAAAAAGATTGATTTATGAGAGCAAGTATTGAAGAGTACAAAGCAGTGGAAGAGGCTGCGATGAAGTTTGTGAAAAGCGTGGCGGAAGGCAACAGCAAGTATGCCAAAGAGTTGTTCATCGATGAAGCCGTATTGTTCGGCTATCTGGACGGGCAGTTGGAGCACGGCAGCATCGAACAGTTCTATCGGAACGTGGACACCGTAGGGGCTGGCAATGACTTCAAGGCACGCATTGACGTGGTGGACGTAGAAGAAACGCTTGCCGTAGTCCGTGTGTTGGAAGAGAAATGGGGCGGACGCATCGACTTCACCGACTACCTGCTACTGATGAAGATGAACGGCGAGTGGCGATGCGTGGCAAAAGCGTACAACCAAAATTCGGATACGATACACGACTTTCATCAAGTACGTGAACACGATGATTGAGCGTCAGAAAACTATTTCTTGAAAGCCGGCTTTAAGAGGGCAAAGAAAGAGGATGCGCCTGAAGAATAAGATACATATATAGGTATAAGGAAATCCCCTGCAAGCTATAACGGGTTTGCAGGGGATTCCATTTCCCGTAAAATGGTTACAAACGCAGAGAATATGTCTACATCCTTGCCTTGTACATCGCCATATCTTTGCATCAGAAACAAATACAATAAAAAAGAATATGGATATCTTTGAGAAAGACCTGTCGGGTGCCATGGTGTCACCCGAAGAACCCGGTTACGACCAACTTATCAGCACCATCTTCGACACAATGAAGACGGCTGCGGAAATGAACGCCAAAGGATGGCTCTCGCCCGAAGAGGTACACGACTACCTGCGCCGCATCACGGGTCGGGAGATTGACCCCAGCACCACGCTGCTGCCTCCGTTCTATGTAGATTATGGCAAGAATATCCGCATCGGCAAGGGATGCTGGATTCAGCAGGGATCACCTTCTTCGACCGTGGAGGCATCACCATCGGCGACGGCGTGTTCATCGCCCCGAAAGTGAACCTCATCACCATCAACCACGACCCGAATCCCGACAACCGCAGTGCGACCTACGGCCGCCCGATAGTGATAGAAGATAAGGTGTGGATAGGCATCGGTGCCACTGTCCTGCCCGGCGTGCGCATCGGCTATGGTTCCATCGTCGGTGCCAACAGCATAGTAACGCACGATGTGCCGCCCATGACCATCGTAGGCGGCAATCCTGCCAAATTCATCAAGAGGATAGAAACTAAATAAGGAATATAATAGACAAAACAACAATGGAAACAAATCTTACTTACGACATGTACGTTCCTACCCGCGTGATGTTCGGGGCAGGGATGCTGAACAAACTGAGTGAACAACCGATGCCGGGACGCCGCGCCCTCATCGTCATCTCCAATGGCAAATCTACACGTGCCAACGGTTATCTCTCTCGCACGGAGGAACAGTTGCACAAGGCGGGCGTGGAGACGTTCCTGTTCGACGGCGTAATGCCGAACCCGACCGTAGGCAATGTGAATGCCGGAGCGAAAGTTGCCCGTGAGAACGGCTGCGACTTCCTTGTGGCACTGGGAGGCGGTAGCGTGATGGACTGCACGAAAGCCATTGCGGTCATGGCTACCAACGAAGGCGAGCTGTGGGACTACGTGCCCATCGGTTCTGGCAAGGGAAACCCCATCGCCGTCAAGCCGCTGCCCATCATCGCCATTACCACCACGGCAGGCACAGGCTCGGAAACGGACAATTCGGGCGTCATCACCAAAGAAGACACCTTCGAGAAGGCATTTGTGGGCGATGCCTCCCTGTTCCCTGTCCTCTCCATCGTAGACCCGGAACTGATGGCAAGCGTGCCGCCGACATTCACCGCCTATCAAGGCTTCGATGCTTTGTTCCACAGCACGGAGGGCTACATTGCCCGTGGCGCGAACCTGATGAGCGACATGTATGCCCTGACCGCCATCGAGAACCTCGCCAAGTATCTGCCCCGCGCCGTGAAGGACGGCAAGGACATGGAAGCCCGCACCCACGTGGCATGGGGCAACACTTTGTCGGGCGTGGTGATGTGCCTCACGCTCATCACCAGCGAGCACGCTCTTGAACACGCCCTCTCTGCCTACCATCCGGCACTGCCTCACGGTGCAGGCTTGATTATGGTCAGCCGGGCGTATTACAAATACTTCATTGAGCACCACGCCTGCGACGACCGTTTCATCCGCATGGCGCAGGCGATGGGAATGCCCGAAGCCACAAAACCCGAAGACTTCCTCACCGCCCTCACCCGCTTGCAGGAGGCTTGCGGCGTGGCCGACCTGAAGATGTCCGACTACGGCATCACGCCCGACGAGTTCGAAACGCTGATGCGCAACACACGCGAGGTAATGGGCGTGATGTTCACCAGCGACCGCGTGCAGATGACGGACGAGGATATCGTGAACGTATATCGGGAATCGTATAAATAACCGATTCTCTATCAAGAGACCTTGGAGGCAGTGCTTGTCAGTTCTTGGCAAGCACTGTTTCCTTTTTCGCCCTTTCATTTTCAGTAAAAATGGTATAAACGCCGAGGATATGTCTATCCTACATCGCCTTGTGTCGCTGTATCTTTGCCATGTGAAAATACAATAATTGATATGACACGGAATCTATTAACTGCATTACTCCTGTTCGGACTGCTGTCATGCGGCGGGACGGAGAAAGAAACGCATACGTCCAAGCAGACGGGCATGTGCGCCAAGGAAAAGATGGCTGCCGATGGCATCGTGCGCCTGTCGAAAATCGAGGTCTATCCGGAGTTCCTGGATGAATATATAAAATATGCGACAGAGGTGGGCGAAATCTCCCTGCGTACCGAACCGGGCGTGCTGACCATGTATGCCGTCGGCGAAAAGGAAAATCCCTGCAAGATAACCATTCTTGAAACATACGCAAGCCGGGAGGCATACGACAAGCACATCGCTTCCGCACATTTCCGGAAATACAAGCAGGGAACGCTGCACATGGTCAAGTCGTTGGTATTGTCAGACCAGACGCCGCTCAATCCGGCCAACCGGATCAATAACTTTATGGAGTAATATTCTCGCTGAAAAAGATATTGTTTTCAGCATTCGGGGCGGTAATGACAGACATTCGTTCCCGAATACTTGGAAGTGCTGAAAGCGCACGGGGCGATACCGGAAGAGACCTTCCCGTTGCCAGCATGAGATGCGGAGCGGCACATTGCCTTTATGGACAGCGCAAGCATCCGCACTGCCGTGCTGAGAGCCGACCTGCAAAAACTGCGGCAAACGCTCGCTTCGGACGAGGAGCTTGCCGGATATGTTTTTGTGGAGGAATGCGGAAAGCTTATTTGACGTGGGCAAGAAACATTATCACTTTACAGCAATCTGCCATTATCATTCCATTCACCATATATCACGCCGAGACGGGTGTTGTCGATGAACTTTTTCAGACGGTTTTCAAAGAGAGGACGTTGTTTTTTCTTGATTTGTATCGTGTCGATGCGCACACGCCGGTATAAGGGTGGGAAGTTTTGGAAGTTCCGCCACACGATGGGGGCTTGCCGGAGGGCTGACAGAATTTCTTTGTCGATAGTGAAACCTCCGGGCGACATGTCGGGCAGCACGGCGCGTCCCGCATCTGTCATGCGCCCCAACCGTTCCATGCGGCGGCATCGTTCCTTGTTCAGTTCCGACCACAGGCTACCTTTTGTGCGTGGCGCAAACCGTTGGTATGCCTCGCCGTCCAGCCGTTTCAAAGTGCTGTCAATCCAGCCGAAACACATCGCTTCTTCCACTGCGTCGATATACCAGAATGTCCCATCGTCCATAGGACGTCCGCGTTTGACTTTCACCCAACACTCCTTCTCTGTGGCATGATGCGTCATAAGCCATTGGCGAAATTCGTCGCGGCTTTGTATGGATAATATATTTTGCGGTTTAATGATACTCATATTTTTACTGGCTGTTTCATTTGCGAAGATAGGGAAAATCGGGAAGCGGGACAAGGATTATCCCCATGCACCTACGCAATTGGAGCAGTAGAAATCCAATGGGGACAGCCGTATATCCCAGCGGTTCCGGGAAGAGAAGAAAGACGGCCCTCGGGCACTCCCTTGCCTGTCTCGATGGCGCCGGCCGTCTCCTGTCGCGAAGGCGCCAAAAGGCCAGCGGACAGCAACAAGTCCCCAAATGACATTGTGTCAAAACGTCAAGGCAGCCCCTGCGAGAACCGTGCAAACGGGCACGGGACGGGAACAGAATGGGAATGCGCGAACCTCGCGCGCCCAAGGGAATGCAAGATGAAAGCCGAAAGCCGGTTTCCGCGACATTTTGCCGCCCGCCACGGAACGCCGTGCGGCCGGAGCCCGCTTCCCGCGTCAGCCCCGCGAGGAGAATGGCTTGCAAAAGGACAAACGAGATTTGCACGCGGGCGGACTCCATCTAAGAGGAGAAACGCCCTCCGAAGCCCTGTTTCTCCCTTCTTCCTGCACCCGCAGAGAGTACCTTGCGGCAAAAAAGTTTCATCTTTGCGGAAGGCGGTTCATTTCTTTGCGGAAAGCGATTCTGTTTTTACCGCAAAAAAACACCCGCCGAGACGGAGAAATGCTCCATACAAACAGTTTCTCCACCCGTTTTTTAACACTCCGGCTTCTGCTTGCAGCCGGCTGCCCTGTCATTGAAACACGGAAGCGAAAGGAAAGCCTTTCTTTCTGGCAGGAAATTCCGTGCTTGGGTGACAATCCGATACGGGTGTTATAGCTGGTTCCCCCACTGAATTTCTACTGATCCGCAATACGCACTTCCCGATGTCGGACCAGAACAATGCGGAGGTGGCGGAACTGACGTCCAAATGGTTACGGGAGAAAGGGTTGGATTGACTGTCACGATAGGAGATTACAAATGTTTGTCATATAGCTTCCGGCAGTATTCTGATGGCGTAACCCCCTCCTGCTTCTTGAACATCCGACTGAAATGCTGGGAATATTCGAAGCCGAGGCGGTCTGACACTTGGGAGACGGTCTCCCCGGCGGGCAGCCCGTTCTTGGCAAGCTGGATGACGAACTGGCGGATGTGGCTGCTTGCCGTGTCCCCGGTCGTCTTCTTGATGACATCGCCAAAATAGTTGGGCGACATGCAAAGCTTGTCGGCGCAATACTGCACGGTGGGCAGGCCGAGGGTCAGCTGGAGCTTGTCCTCGAAATAGTCGCGGAGCAGGCGGTCGCCGCGGACGAGGACGGCGGAGGTC